>JAUMZD010000022.1 GCA_030528325.1 Lautropia sp.
GCGAATCGGGCACAAACTGTGCTCGGCGGGGCCGATTTTCGCCTTCGCGATGCCTACCGCCCAAGCTCCTCGCCGCCTGCTCTTCTTCATGACCGTTTACTTCAGGAGTCCGATGATGACAGCAAGTCCTCGTGTTTCACGCCGTTCCGTGATGGCCGGCATGGCAGCCACTGCCCTGGTGGTGGCGGGGCTGGGCTGGCACTCGGGGGCCTGGGCACAGCAGCCGGCACAGAAGGCCGTGTCGGTGTTGTCCATCGTCGAGCATCCGTCACTGGATGCCTTGCGCGACGGACTTTTCGACGAGTTGAAGGCGGCAGGCTACGAAAAGGGCAGGAACCTGATCTGGGCCTATCAGAGCGCCCAGGGTAATCCCGGCACGGCCGCACAGATTGCCCGCAAGTTCGTCGGTGACCGCCCGGATGTGATCGTGCCTATCGCCACGCCATCGGCTCAGGCAGTGGTGGCTGCGACGAAAGAGATTCCGGTGGTCTACAACGCCATCACCGATCCGGTGGCTGCCCAGCTCGTCAAGTCTCTGGCACCGTCCGGCACCAACGTCACCGGCGTTTCGGATCGTCTGGACCCCGATCGGCAGGTCGAGCTGATCCGCAAGATCGTGCCGGGCGTGAGGAACGTGGGCATCGTCTACAGTCCGGCCGAGGCCAATTCGGTCACGGCCGTGCGTGAGATGAAGGCGGCGCTTGCGAAGCAGGGCATCGGCCTGATCGACGTGGCCGCGCCGCGTTCGGTGGATGTCGGGCTGGCGGCCCGCCGGCTGGTCGGCAAGGTCGACATCTTCTACAGCGGCAACGACAACAATGTGATCTCGGCCTACGAGGCGATGATCAAGGTGGGCAATGATGCGAAGATTCCGCTGATCGCAGCGGATCGTTCCAGTGTTCACCGGGGCGCCGTGGCGGCACTGGCCATCGACTATTACGAGATGGGGCGACAGGCTGGCCGGATGGTCCTGCGAATCCTGAAGGGGGAAAAACCCGGGGACATCGCCAGCGAAACCAGCGATGTGCTGAAATTGACGCTGAACCCGAAGGCAGCCGCGCTTCAGGGGGTCGAGCTGTCGGATCAGCTGAAGTCCGAAGCCTCGGAGATCGTGGGGGAGTGAACCGGCTGCTCGTCTGATCGCCTGAGAGTCGGGCGAGATCAGACCGTCGGCAGGCCGCTGATGGCTGGGAGCCTGGGTGGTGGGAAAGTCACGGGCTGCAAACCGGCCGCGCCGGCCCATTTTGCACCCGCTTCTTGCCCCATAGCTTGGGCTATGGGGCGGCGGATCGGGCACGAACTGTGCTCGGCGGGGCCGATTTTCGCCTTCGCGATTTCTGCCGCCCAAGCGCCTGGGAGATGATCAGAGGGCGGCGTCCTTGATCTTCTTCAGGGCGCGAACCTTGATACGGACGGTCGCCGGTTTGGCGGCGAATTCGCGCTCTTCCCCGGTGAAGGGGTCGATGCCACGACGCTTCTTCTTGGCAGGCACGTCCTGGACGCCGATCTTCAGCAGGCCGGGCAGGGTGAATTCACGCACGCCGCGCTTGTGCACGGAGGCGAGGATCGTCAGCTCCAGGGCTGCCATGACGGCCTTGACGGCCTTGGTTTCGACGCCGGTCTGTTCTGCCAGGTGCTGGGCGAGGCCAACCTTGGTGAAGGTTTCCTTGATCGGTTTGAGCGTGGTGCCAGCGGGTTTGGCGGCAGCAGTCTTGGCAGGGGCGGCTTTGGTCTTGGCTGCAGCCGGTTTGGCTGCGGCTTTCTTGGTGGCGGACGCAGCAGCGCGTTGAGGCTTTTTAGCAGTTGCCATGGTGTCGTAGAGCTGTTTTTGAACGATCGAAAATGCCTGCCCGATATTGGGAGGATGTTGAGAATCTTAACAATGGTCTGATTCCAAAGGCCAGACGCTGTATCAATTCGTTGGTTCTTGTCTGCATTTCCCATGATTTTTTACGATGGTGCACGCGGAAAACCCCTGTTGGAAGGGATTTCCCGGCTGTGCTGTCGTTCTTAGAGCGTGTCATGCACTTATTCGTCCCCGCGAAAGCCCCTCTGGGCGTGCAGCACCGCGTTGCCAACCGCTCTGTACGGGAAAATCAGGGCGTTGCGGATCAGCCTTTTTTGGATTTGGGCAGATTGAGTTGCCCGCCCAGCGCGGCGCGGAGCTTGTCGGCCATGGCCGAATTGCTGGGGAAGCTCTTCGTGCCCCGATTGCCGCGCTGATCCTGCCCGTCGGCGCGGCGGTTCCCGGAGGGCTGCCGCCCGGGGCGTGGCCGGCGCTCATGAGAGCGGCCCCGGTTTTCTGGGCTCCGGTCGCCGCCGGTACGAGGATCGCCATGATGGCCACTCTGACCTCGTGGCGGGATCTTCGAGGGCTGCTGTCCGTTGTCGGACGTGCCGTCGGCATTGGCGCTGGGGCGGTGGGCATCGGCCTGAGGCCTGGAATGATCTGGGCGGCCTTTCGGCGGGTTGCTGCTGGCCTCACCCGTTCTGGCACGCGGACCAGCCGCCTGCCCTGCACCTGCGGCACCACCGGTTCGGTTCGCAGGTCTGGCGCCGGCACCGGGGCCACGACGGTTCTGCCCGGCCTTGCCCTGTCCGCCGCCGGGCCGTGCGGCCTGAGCGGGCTTTTGCTGGTTCTGCCGGTAAGCCGCGGGCAGGCTGGTGATGCCCTGCTCGCCGAAGCTGGCTTCCACCTCGCGGCTTTCCTTGCCGTCGTCGAATGTCAGGACGCAGCTCGTCTGGGAACGCCAGCGAATGGCCTTCAGCGAACCCAGCACCTGACGGTGCAGGGCATGGATCCGGGCTGCCATCGCCATGATGTCCGGCTCGGTGTCCGCGAAGGTGGGCGCCAGCTCGATCTGCAGGTGCAGCGGAGCCGCGGCGGCCAGCGACATCATGGCTTCGCGCAGCGCACGGCGGATCTGGTTGCCGCGTTCGGGCGGCAAGGGAGGCTCGGGGCTCTCGCCCACGGCAGCCGGGGCCTTCGTGGGGGGGGGCAGCAGTGTGCCGGCCTGCCGTTCTGCCTTCTGCAGCAGCGCCTGCAGGGCAAGTTTCAGTTCGGCCTCGGTGCTCTCGCCCTGCTGGAAGGCGGTTTTCAGCTGGCGGCGCTCACCGATGAGCCGCGACTCGTCCCGCTGCAGGTACGAAAAACGGATGTTGCCAGCCAGCTTCGAGAGACGCGCATTACCGTGAGCGACCATGATCAGGGCGGCCCGGATCTGGTCGTCGATGGCCTGCAGGGCCTCCGGCAGCGGCAGGCTCTCCGGCGATGGCTTCGGCACATCGTCCTGCTGGCCGGCACCGGTTGCGGGCCCTTGCCCGCCGGCCTGAACGTCGGCGGGGGGCTCTGAACCGGCGCCGACCTGGACGGACGGGGCGGGTGCAGCCTGAGTCGGCCCGGGTTTCGTCCTGTGGTCCGGGGCCTCGTCGGGCTGGGCTGGCCGAGTCATGGCGATGTCGGACGAGGCTGTCACGGGACGCTCGGGGGCTCCGGATGGCGTCGTGGCGGGCGCGTCATGCTGTGCTTCGGACGGTGGCGTGTCAGCCTGGTCAGCTTGTACGGCAGGCGATTGGGAAGGGGGCGTTTCTTCGATGCTCACAACGGGATGCTCAGAGAACGGAAAAAGGGGTCATTGCCCGGATTGTGCTACAGAAGCGCGGCCAGAGTAGGGAAGTGCGCGTGTAAACGCTACCATTACGTTGTTCTGCTGGCCAGTCCATGCCCGTCGCGTCGGGTTTTGTCGATCGGCCTGCCGGACGTCGAATGCCCCTTCCGAATGCCAGGTCGTGCTGCTCGGAAGTGGGTCTGGGAAGGGTGGGGCACTGGCCTTGAGCTTTGGCCCCATGTCCTCATCTCTTCGTTTTGTCGCATTCAAGGATACAGACGTGCGCCTCTCGCTTGATCGAAACAAACTGAAAGTTGTCTTGTTGGAAGGTATTCATCAGTCGGCTGTCGACAGCTTCATCGAGGATGGCTATACCCGGATCCAGTCGTTCCCGAAGGCGCTGGACGGTGAGCAGCTGATCGATGCGATCAGGGACGCACATTTCATCGGCATCCGCTCTCGCACGCAGCTGACCGAGGCCGTGCTGGCACAGGCACCGAAGCTCGTGGCGATCGGCGCCTTCTGCATCGGCACGAACCAGATCGCGCTGGATGCGGCAGCCCGTCGCGGGATTCCGGTCTTCAATGCCCCGTTCTCGAACACCCGAAGCGTGGCCGAGCTGGTGCTGGCCGAGATCGTCATGCTGATGCGCGGCATTCCCGAGAAGAACGCCGTGCTGCACCGGGGTGGCTGGCAGAAGAGCGCCGCCAACTCCTTCGAGGTTCGCGGCAAGACGCTGGGCATCGTCGGTTATGGGCACATCGGCACGCAGATCGGGGTGCTGGCCGAGCATCTGGGCATGCGCGTCGTCTTCTACGACATCGAGACGAAGCTGCCGCTGGGCAACGCACGCCAGCTGGGCAGTCTCGATGATCTGCTGGCCGAGGCCGATGTCGTCAGCCTGCACGTGCCGGAGACCCCCGTCACGAAGCAGATGATCGGCAAGGCGCAGCTGGCCCGCATGAAGCAGGGCAGCTTCCTGATCAATGCCTCCCGTGGCACGGTCGTGGACATCGATGCACTGGCCGATGCACTGGCCTCGAAGCACATCCTGGGGGCTGCCATCGACGTGTTCCCGGTCGAACCGGAAGGCAATGAAGGCAAGTTCGAGTCGCCGCTGATCCCGTTCGAGAACGTGCTGCTGACCCCGCACATCGGTGGCTCCACCGGCGAGGCCCAGGAGAGCATCGGCCGTGAGGTCGCATCGAAGCTGATCCGGTACAGCAACAACGGCTCGACGCTGTCGGCGGTGAACTTCCCCGAGGTTTCCCTGCCGGCGCACCCCGGGCAGTGCCGCCTGCTGCACATCCACCACAACACACCGGGCATTCTTGCGCAGATCAACGAGCGCCTCTCGATGGCTGGCATCAACATCACGGCCCAGTACCTGCAGACGAGCCAGCACGTCGGTTATGTGGTCGTGGATGTCGATACCGAAGCCAGCATGGTGGCGCTCAGCGAGCTGTCTTCGATCGAGGGCACGATCCGTGCACGAATCCTGTACTGATCCGACGCCATCGGGCTCACGACTGGAGAACGAGAACGCATGATTGCCATCCGAACGTTCCTGCCGCCCAAGTTCCTGGTACGTCCCGTGTCAGGCCTGCTGGCTGTTGCCGCCAGTGTCGCGGCCCTGTTGCTGTCGCCGGCGCCGGCTGTGGCCAAGGAACGGGTCATCGGCACGGTCGATACCGTGTTCAAGCTGTTGACGCGTGATGACGACATCATCGTCGAAGCTTTCGATGATCCGGTGGCCGAAGGGGTCACCTGCTATGTGTCGCGTGCCCGAACCGGTGGCGTCCGGGGCTCGCTGGGGTTGGCCGAAGACAAGGCCGAGGCCTCCATCTCGTGCCATCAGGTGGCGAAGGTCAGCTTCGCCCGCCCGCTGAAGAAGCAGGAGCCGGTGTTCAGCGAGCGCCTGTCGATCCTGTTCAAGCGGCTTCATGTGGTGCGGATGGTCGATCCTGACCGGAATGCGCTGGTTTACCTGACGTATTCCGACAAGGTGATCGACGGCTCGCCGAAGAACAGCGTGGCCGCCGTACCGATCGATCCGGCTACGCCCATTCCGCTGAAAAAATGAGCCGCCTGACCACGGTCTGCCTGATCATCTGGTCGTGAATCGTCTGGCCGGTTGTGCCTGTCGGCAGCGCCGGCATCCACCCTGAGGGATACCGGCTCCTAAGGATGATCAGAACTCGACCGAGGCGCTCAGGCTGAAGGTGCGTGGCGCGCCCTGTACCAGATAGCCGGAACCGGGGTGTCCGCCCACCGACGACCAGTATTTGCGATCCGTCAGGTTGTCGATTCGGGCACGCACGGTCACGAGATTGCCGCCCACGTCCACCAGGTAGCGAGCGCCGATGTCGAGCCTTGACCAGCCCGGTGCGCTCAGCGTGTTCGTGGCGTTGGCATGGCTGCTGCCGGTGCTGAGGATGCGGGCATCGGCCGACAGGCCCGAGACCCAGGGCAGCTGCCAGTCCAGGGTCAGTGAAGCCTGCTGCCTCGGAACACCGATGACGCGCTTGCCGTCGGTCGTCGCATCGCCGGTCGTCACCTGCCTGGCATCGAGCAGGGTCAGGCCACCCAGTACGGTCAGACCCCGAAGCGGCTGACCCTGGATCGTCAGCTCCGCGCCCTGATGGCGATTCCTGCCGGCGGACGTGAACACGTTGGCGTCGTTCACGAAGGCACGCGGCTGCTCGGTCGAGAACAGGGCCAGTCCGAGCAGGGTACGTCCCGCATCGTACTTGATGCCGATTTCCTTCTGTTTCGAGACGTAAGGCTCGAGCTGTGCACCTGCGTTGACGACGGGCGTTCCCTGCCGGGTAGGCGGTGCCGTTTCTCCCTTGGCCAGTCCTTCGATGTAGTTCGCGTAGACCGACACATTCTGCGGCAGCTTGTAGACGAAGCCGAGCATCGGGCTTGTGCGGCTCTTGTCGTAGCTGTCTTCCAGAATGCCGGTGTCGTAGGCGTAGGTATCGGTCTTCAGCGTCTGGTAGCGGGCGCCCAGCGTCAGCAGGGCCCGGTCATCGAGAAAACGCATCGTGTCCCCGACGGCGAGGCTGGTCAGTGCGACTTTTTCCCGCAGGGCCGGCTCACTCACCAAATTGCCCGAGCGGGCACCGGGGGTGAAAGCCACGTTGTCATGACGAACCGGACGGTACAGGTTCGTGTTCAGCGTGTTTCCGGCGTCGAAGGTGTAGCCAACTTCGTTCTTCCGGTTGTAGGTCGAGGCCGAGACCACGGCTTCATGCCTGAGTGATCCGGTCTCGAAGTGGGCCCGGGCACCGAATTCGGTCGAGAAGACCTGTTCCTTGCGGCCGTTGTCGAAGCGGTAGGTCGTTCCGTCGCCGTTGGCAGCGTTCACCGTCAGGTTCGCCAACGAATTTTCCTCGTCGCTGCTCCGGCCGCCGATGGCGAACCAGCCGGTGAGCCGCTCGTTCAGGTCATATTCGCCACGCAGGGTGCCGAACACACCATTTTCTTCGGAGAAACTCCAGGGCTGCGCCCAGTTCGTCTTGCTTTGGGGCGCCGATGGCACGGCCTGCAGATCATTGCCCAGCGAGACGTTGGTGCGGGTTTCTTTCAGCTGATGATCCTGGAAGGCGAGGTCGGCCGACAGGCGGGCCCGGTCATTGCGCCAGTCAAGGGCAGCCGAGGCCACACCCAGCATCATGTCTTCATGGTCGATGCCGCTTCCACCCTTTCGATAGCTGGCGTTCAGCCGCAGGCCGACATCCCCGTCGGGGCCGATCCGGCGGGCCAGATCGGCGCCCAGGTGGAACTGCCGGTTCGTGTGCAGGCCGATGTCCACCCGGTTCAGCGGGTCGTTCGGAGCACGCTTGGGCAGCAGGTTCACCGTGCCGCCGGCACCGCTGCCGCCGGGGGTGGCGCCCGTCAGGAAGGTGCTCGCGCCGCGTAGTACCTCGACCCGCTCGAACAGCTCCGAGGCGATGTACTGACGGGGCAGCACGCCGTAGAGGCCGTTGTAGGCGATGTCATCCGAGTACAGGATGAAGCCGCGAATGAAGAAGCTCTCCTGGAAGTTGCCGAAACCACGGGCCGTTCTCACCGACGGATCGTTCTGCAGCACGCTGCCCACGCTCTGGCTCTGCTGATTCTGGATCAGCTGGTTGGTGTAGCTGGTGACGGCAAAGGGCACGTCCATCGGATCCCGGGTGCCCAGGATGCCGAGCCGTCCGCCACGCGCCGTCATCCCGCCGGCCACGGGCCTGGAGAGGCCGGCTGCCGAGGCGTCCGCGCTGGCGCTGACCGTCACGGTGCCCAGCGTCGTGTCAGTACTGGCGTCGTCCTGCGCCAGCACAACGGGCGAACCGAAGGCCATGGCGACGGCCAGTGCGGCACCTCGGAGCTTGGGCGGTCTGAAAGCGGGAGCAGCTGAGGGTGAGAATGGATGTGCGCCGGCACGGAAACCGGGGCGTGTGGCGGTGCGCAAAATGGTGGACATGATGAATGACAGAAGGCCGGATGGCCTGTTGGGAATGGCCACGTATTGAAACAGGAAAATCGATGAAGACTCATTTTTATTCCCTGTGTGGATGGGGATGTTCGCCAGTGTCGGCAGCCCAAGCTCCTAGACCCCATGCCGGCGGGGGTGATGGGATGACGCGCCGCTTTCGAGGGAGCTGGTGGGGCAGGGGTTGGTGACGGAACGCGGATGTCGATTGTTTTTCTGAAAAAAAAGCTTGACTTCGATAGTGAACAGGCTATCATCGCCACCTTTCCGAAAAAGGTTGCATCCAGTCGTTGCCGCAGCCTTCTTTTGGCCTGTGGATGAAGCGTTACGGAATTTCATCCGCACGGCATGTCCCGACGTGTTTTCCATGTCGGGCAACATCGATTTCTAGCCCCGTGCGCGCCCATGAACGAGGTGTGCCTTCAGCCCGGTTGGCGTCGATGCTTTTTTGCGATCCGTCAACTCATCAGGGCCGCCTGAACACAAGGCCCTGCCATTACCTCCTCCCTGTTTTCCTGTCGTTTCACCGCGTGGGCACGTCGCGCCGGTGAAGCCATCAGCATGTCCGTCGTCGGGTTGCTGATGGGACGGCGTATCCGGTGCGAGGAGGTACTGGTTTGCTGGAGAAAAGCATGAATACCGAAGCTCAAATCACCTCGCTCGATGCCGACGCCGATGCAGACGTGTCCTTCCAGGAACTGGGGCTGATCCCGCCGCTGGTCGAGGCGCTGAAGCGCATGGAGATCGACAGACCCACGCCAGTGCAGGCGAAGACCATCCCGATGCTGCTCGATGGGCGCGACATGATCGCCTCTGCACCTACCGGCACCGGCAAGACGGCTGCCTTCCTGCTGCCGGCCCTGCAGGGTATCGCGATGGCGGCCCAGGCCAGCCATCCATCCGCGTCCGAGGCGGAAGCGGCCAGGCAGCCGCAGGCCGGCAGGCAGGGTCGTCGTGGCCGCACGCCGAATGGCCCGCAGGTGCTCGTGCTGACGCCGACCCGCGAGCTGGCCCAGCAGGTCACCAAAACCAGCCAGTCGCTGTCGCGACGGCTGCCGCGCACGAGCACGGTCTGCATCACGGGTGGGGCCTCGTATTTCCTTCAGAACAAGGCACTGTCGGCGCCCTACGAGGTGCTGGTGGCCACGCCCGGTCGTCTGATCGACCAGCTGGAAGGGGGGCGTATCGACCTGTCCCGCGTGAAGATGTTCGTGCTGGACGAAGCCGACCGGATGCTGGACATGGGTTTTTCCGATGATGTGATCAGCATTGCCGAAGCGCTGCCGGAAGACCGTCAGACGGTCTGCTTCACGGCCACGCTGTCCCACGCCGTGAAGTCGCTGGCCGGACGTCTGCTGAAAGAGCCGGAATGGCTGACGGTCGAGCGCAGCCGCGAGCATCGGGTACCGATCGACGATCATGTCGTCTATGTGGACAACCCGGGGCATCGGGGCCAGCTGCTGAAAGCCTGCCTGAACGACGATGGCCTGGGCCAGGCCATCGTGTTCTCGTCCACGAAGCGTCATGTCGAGGAACTGGCTCAGCAGCTCTTGGATGAGGGCGTTGCCGTTCAGGCCCTGCATGGCGACATGACGCAGCGTGACCGCACCCGTGCGCTGAACCGCCTGCGCCGCGGCGAATGCAAGGTGCTCGTGGCCACCGATGTGGCGGCCCGTGGCATCGATGTCTCGACCATCACGCATGTCATCAACTTCGAGCTGCCGCGTGTGGCCGAGGATTATGTTCACCGCATCGGCCGTACCGGTCGTGCCGGCGCCAGCGGCCAGGCCGTATCCTTCGTCGGTCGCGAGGATGTGATCGCGCTGCGCAAGATCGAGCATTTCATCGGTCGCCATATCCAGGTGAGCGAATTCGCGGGGCTGGAGGCGCAGTTCAGGCCGATGCCGAAGAAGAAGCCGAAGAAGGATCACCGTGTCGGTGCGGGCAAACCGCGTTTCGGCCGGGGCGGCCATGGTTTCGACGGGCGTCGCGGCAAGCCGGACGGGGCCCATCGTTCCTGGGCAGGCACCCGCCATGGCCACGGTGAAGGTCGTGCTGCCAAGCCCGCTGCGGGTCAACGTCATGGTGGTGCCGGCTTTGGCGGCGGTTTCGGCAAGGATCGCCGTTCGGCCGCGCCCGGCTTTGCCGAGCGTCGGGCCCGCGCCGAGGCGGTACGGGGCCGTTCGGCCGATCGTCGCGGCTGATGCCGGCCTCCGACCAGGAGGCTCCTAGAGCGTGTTGTGCAGAGATGCCACAACGCGGGCTTTGTCGTTTTCGGATCAGCTATGCTTGGGGCTTGTCATGGGCCTGTCCGTTGCCGGGAAAATGCGGTACTGGATCGGCACGCAAGCAGAAGGGCGCGGCCGTCCCGAGCGGCTTCACGAGGCTGGACGCGCTTTCATCGACAGGTGTCCTGTCGACAGAACACGAAGAGGACAGGAAGAGATGATGATCCCGCGCATGCCAACCCTGATGATCCCGGGCCTGCTGTGCAGCCCCCGCCTCTTCGAGGCGCAGTTGCCGGTGTTCTGGCAGAACGGCCCGGTGATGGTGGCCAATGCCACCCAGGCCGAGGACATCGAGGCGCAGGCCCGACTGATTCTGGCCGAGGCGCCACCCTCGTTCAGGCTCGTGGGCCTGTCGATGGGGGGCTATCTGGCCTTCGAGATCCTGCGTCAGGCACCCGAACGGGTGAAAGAGCTGGTGTTGATGGACACTTCGGCTCGTCCCGATACGCCCGAGGGCCGGGAGCGTCGCCTGACCATGATCCGTCTGGCCGAGCAGGGGGGCTTCGACCGTCTGCCGCCGCTGCTGTATCCGAATCTGGTGGATGCCAGTCGCGCCGAGGATCGCACGCTGGAGGCGGTGGTGCAGGGGATGGCCTTTGCGGTGGGCCCGGAGGCTTTCATCCGGCAGCAGAAGGTGATCATGAGCCGCCCTGATTCGCGGCCTGATCTGGCCGGCATCCGCTGCCGGACGCTGGTGGTGGTCGGCGCCGGTGATGTGCTGACACCGCCCGAGATGGCAGCCGAGATGGCAGACAACATGCCCAATGCCGACATGGTGATGCTCGACGCCTGCGGTCATCTGTCGCCGCTGGAGCAGCCGGCCCGGGTCAACGAGCTGCTGGGCCACTGGGTGAACCACACCGGCCCCTTCGGTGCCGACGTGCCGGCATGAGCGGGACCGATACGAACGACCTGCAACCGGGTTTCATCGTCATCCACGGCAACCAGTCGGAGACGCTGCGCGACCTGCTGCGTGACTGGATGCGTGCCTATCCGCTCGGGCCCCTGGAAAACGAGGTCATCCTCGTGCAGAGCAACGGCATCGCCCAGTGGCTGTCGCTGTCACTGGCGGCTGATCCCGAGCCGGACGGTGGGGGCGGGCTGGGTATTGCCGCTGCGCTCGACATCCAGTTGCCGTCGCGGTTCATCTGGCAGGCGTATCGGGATGTGCTGGGGGATGATCAGGTGCCTGATCAGGCGCCATTCGGCAGGGAGCTGCTGATCTGGCGGCTGATGCGGCTTCTGCCGCAGTGGCTGGATGAGCCGGATTTCGAGCCGTTGCGGCGCTTCCTGACGGATGATCCGCTGCTGCGGCGGCGACATCAGCTGGCCGAACAGCTGGCGGATCTGTTCGACCAGTATCAGGTCTATCGGGCCGACTGGCTGGAGGATTGGGCCGAGGGGCGTGACGTGATCCGGACGCAGCGCCGTGGCATCGAACCGCTGACCCCCGATACGTGCTGGCAGGCCCGGCTCTGGCGGGAGCTGCTGGCCGACGCGGGCCGGGCTCTGGCCATGAGCAACCGCGCCGTCATCCACCAGCGTTTCATGGATGTCTGCGCCGATCAGGGCCGGCAGAGGCCGCCGGGCCTGCCACGGCGCGTGCTGGTGTTCGGCATCTCGGCGCTGCCGCGTCAGGCTCTCGATGTGCTGTCGGCCCTGGGGCGTTGGTGCCAGATCCTGATGTGCGTCCAGAATCCATCCCGGTACTACTGGGCCGACCTGATCCCGGAGCGGGATCTGCTGGCGGCCGCCCGCTTTCGCCACGCGCACCGGCCGGGGCATGAGGCGCTGCACCTGCGTGTACCGGGGCTCGATCACGGGCATGCTCTGCTGGCTGCCTGGGGACGCCAGGGGCGTGATTTCATCGGTCTGCTGGCCGAACACGACGAGCACGCGCAGGCCGAATCGCGGCTGTTGCAGATCAGCCGGCGGGCCGACGTGTTCATCGACCCGGTGCCTGAGACGGGGCAGGGCACGATGCTGCTTCAGCTCCAGCAGGACATCCTGGATCTGGCGCCGCTGATCGAGACGAGAATGCGGTGGCTTGCGGTCGATCCGCAGCAGGACCGCTCGATCCGCTTTCACGTCTGCCACAGTCCACAGCGGGAGGTGGAGGTGCTGCACGACCAGTTGCTGGCCGCCTTCGAGGAAGATCCCGGCCTTCAGCCGCGTGACGTGATGGTGATGGTGCCGGACATCGATACCTACGCGCCTCACGTTCAGGCCGTCTTCGGTCTGCACAATCCTGACAGTCCCCGTTTCATTCCGTTCACCGTGGCGGACCAGGTGGCGCGACGTCATGAGCCGCTGCTGGCGGCTGTCGAATTTCTGCTTGGTCTGCCGCAGGCGCGCATTGCGGTGAGCGAAGTGCTCGACCTGCTCGACGTCCAGGCCGTTCAGCGGCGTTTTGGTGTGGCGCCCGACCAGCTGCGTCAGCTGCGTCACTGGATCGCCAGCAGCGGCATCCGCTGGGGATTGAACCCCACGCAGCGCGAGTCTCTCGACATCACGGGATCCGTCGAGCAGAACAGCTGGATCTTCGGCCTGAAGCGGATGCTGCTCGGGTACGCGGTGGGTAGTCAGGGCGCCTGGGCGGGGATCGAGCCGCTGGACGAGATCAGTGGCCTCGACGCGGTACTGCTGGGCAATCTGGTCACCCTGGTCGATGAGCTGACCGGGAGCTGGACGATGCTGTGCGACACGGTCGATCCGGATGGCTGGGCCGAACGCCTGAGCAGGATGCTGATCCGTTTCTTCGACCCGGGCGACGAGCATGAGGCCATGTTGCTGCTCCGGCTCAACGAGAGCCTTCAGCAATGGCGGGAGGATTGCGAGCAGACGGGCATGAACCTGCCATTGCCGCTGTCGGTGGTCCGCGAGCACTGGCTGGCTCGTATCGAGGACAGCGGCCTGTCCAAACGCTTCTTTGCCGGCGCCGTCACCTTTGCCACGCTGATGCCGATGCGGGCCATTCCGTTCCGGCGGGTCCATCTGCTGGGCATGAATGACCGGGATTATCCGCGAAGCCGCCAGCCCGCCGATTTCGACCTGATGGCGCGTGACTACCGGCCGGGCGACCGTTCCCGTCGGGAGGATGACCGCTACCTGTTTCTGGAAGCGCTGCTGTCGGCCCGGGAGCGGCTGTCGATCAGTTGGGTTGGTCGCAGCATTCATGATGATGCGCGCCGCCCGCCGTCGGTGCTGGTGGCCCAGTTGCGCGATCACCTGGCGGCTGGATGGCGTCTGGCGGATCCGGATGAGAGGGCATCGGGGCAGGATCCGACCTCGGATTCGGTGGCCGGCGGCAACGCTGCCGGGCAGACCGGTCTGCTCGGTGCGCTGACGACACAGCACCGGCTGCAGCCTTTCAGTCACAGTTATTTCGAGGCTGCCGGCCGGGCACAGGGGCTCTTCAGTTACGCCGAGGAATGGCGGCGTGCGCTGCTGGGCGGTGAAGCCGCCGGGGATGCTCAAGGCCTGCCCATGGGCCTGGCGTGGCCCAGGCTCGACCCGATGCCCTTGCCGGATGCGTTGGGCCTTGTCGAGCTGGGGCGATTCCTGAGAAACCCGATCCGGCAGTTCTTCCTGAGCCGGCTCGACATCATGCTGGAGCAGGAGGACGAGGCGCTTCAGGATCAGGAGAATTTTTCGCTCGATGGGCTCACGCACTGGAAGCTGCAGGCCGAGCTGATCGAGGCGCAGCGCCATGCGCTCGATACGGGCCAGCCCCGGGAGCAGGCGCTGGCCGCGGGGCTCGCCCATTTTGCCGGCGCAGGCTTGTTGCCGGTCGGCGGTTTCGGCGAGATGAGCCGGCAGCAGCTGACAGAACCGATGCACAAGCTTTTCGACGAGTATGCGGCGCTGGTCGACGAATACCCACGCCGGCTGCCCGACCAGGCATTCGACTGGCCGACCGATGAGGCTGCGCAGCTACCGGCCGTCAGCGGACGTATCGATCAGTTGCGGGAGGCGCCGGACGGACGGCGCGTGCGGCTCGTGCTGACACCAAGACAACTGATCGACAATCGTAAGGATGGTGAGCCAGCTTCCGGAAAAGCCGCCGGCAAACCGGGGCGATACCGGCACGATCAGCTGGTGGCCGACTGGGTCGTGCATCTGGCGATGCAGGTGGCGGGCCTTTCGGTACCGACCCGGCTGATCGGCACGAACGGGCAGGTGACGTTGCGGGCGCTCTCGCCCGAGGCGGCACAGGATGCCTGGCGAGATTTGCTCGTGGCCTGGCGCGAAGGCATGCGCTACCCGTTGCCGCTGGCGATCAGAACTGCTTTCGACTGGCTGATGGAGGCCGGCATCCGGCTATCGCCTGAGGAGCGCGCGCGCTGGTGTCAGTCGTCCGGGGCAGATCTGCCCTCGGGGCCGGACTGGCAGGCCTTTGCCCAGGATCAGCAGACACTGGCTGACAAGCTCCGCAAACGGTACGAGGGTGACGCTGATCAGCGCGGAAGCAGCGGTGAACGAGATCGAAGCCCCTACCTGTCACGTGCCTATCCCGACATGGCAGCGCTCTGGGGCGACGGTGCCTTCGCTGCGTGGACGATGGCCCTGCTGCTGCCGCTCCGGGAGGCGATCGGCGAAGGCCTCGATGATGGAGGGGCTGCCCGCTCGACGGATACCTCCACCCGCAAGACCCAGGGGGCATCCGCATGAGGGAGGGACAGCCTTTGGCGAAGGATCCGGTTCAGCAGGTCGAGCCGATCGATTTTCCGCTGTACGGCAACAGCCTCATCGAGGCCAGTGCCGGCACCGGCAAGACCTACACGATCGCGGCACTCTATCTCCGGCTGGTGCTGGGCAGCAGCGGCGAGGGTGCGGCGCGGCACGAGCCTGCCCGCAGGGCGCTGCTGCCCCCCGAGATCCTGGTCGTGACCTTCACCGAAGCGGCCACGCTGGAGCTGCGCGACCGGATTCGGGCTCGCCTGTCGGAAGCTGCGGCTTTTTTCCGGACCGGCGTCGAGGCACAGGCGGGGCTGGACACGGAAGCAGATGTCAAGGCCGATGCGTTCCTGCGAAAGTTGCGGGACAGTTTCGAGCCGGCGAGATGGGCCGACTGTGCGATCCGCCTTCAGTTGGCCGCCGAATGGATGGACGAAGCGGCGATCTTCACGATCCATGGCTGGTGCAACCGGATGCTGAGCGAGCATGCCTTCGACAGTGGTGGCCTGTTCACGCAGACGCTGTCCACGGACACCAGCGAGTTGCTGGCCGAGGCCTGCCGTGATTACTGGCGGATCTTCTGTTATCCGCTGGGCCCGGCCGATGCTGGGCAGTGGCAGGGCTGGTGGGCTGATCCGGCCAGGTTACAGCAGGGTATCCAGCAGATCCTGGATTCGCTCGATGCGTTCGGAACCGATGATCTTCACCCGCCGGCGGTGAGCATTGGCCGTGCCCGGGCACAGGCCAGTGCCGAGCTGGCTGCCTTGAAGGCACCCTGGCGCGAGGGCTGGATCGATGAGGTGGCGAAGCTGCTGGAGGAGGCCGTCACGAAGAAACGGGTCGATGGCCGCAAGATCCAGCGCCGCTTCTATGAACCGTGGCTGGAGGCGTTGCGTGCGTGGGTGGATGACGAATCCCGGCGTCTGCCCATCGAGAACACGTCCAGCAGCCTGTACACGCGCCTGACGCCCGGGGGCATGAAGGAGGCGTGGAAAGACGATGAGCCGCCGCATCATCCGGCCTTCGAGGCCATGCAGGCACTGCCATCGCAGATCGATGCGCTGCCGGATGGCCGGGATGAGGCCCTGCTGCACGCAGCCCGCTGGGTGGATCGGCGCTACCGGCTGGCCCGACAGCAGCAGGGGGTGCTCAATTTCGATGACCTGCTCGTCCAGTTGCGCGATGCGCTGACAGATCCCGGGGGACGGACACTGGCCGCACGGATCCGGCAGCAGTTTCCGATCGCCCTGATCGACGAGTTCCAGGATACGGACCCGGTCCAGTACGACATCTTCGATGCGGTCTATCGCCTCTCGGCGGCGGAACGAGGCGCGCTGCCCGAGTCGGGAGAGACGCAGCCCACTGCGCTGATCCTGATCGGTGATCCGAAGCAGGCGATCTATGCCTTCCGTGGGGCCGACATCTTCACCTATCTTCGGGCGCGGCGAGCCACCGAAGGACGGCATTTCACGCTGCACCGGAATTACCGGTCTTCGACGGCGATGGTCGAAGCCGCCAATCGGCTGTTCGAACAGGCGGAATCCCGGCCGGGAAGCCGGGGGGCCTTCCGTTTCGCCGGGGAGGCCGGCAATCCGGTACCCTTCCTGCCAGTCGCGGCCGAGGGGCGAAGCGAGCACTGGCGGGACGAGGGACACCCGGCGGTTGCGTTGACGATCTGGTATCCGGATGACGGTGATCCGGCGCATGACGGCAAGACGGCCTATCTTGATCGTTATGCGCGCGCCACGGCCGACGAGATCACCCGCCTGCTGGCGGCCGGCCAGCAGGGCAAGGCCGGTTTTGGCGACCGGGATGTCGTGAAGCCGGCCGATATCGCCGTCATCGTTCATACGCGCCGGCAGGCCGATGCGGTTCGGGAGGCATTGGCATGGAACGGGGTCCGCAGCGTTTACCTGTCGGATGATGAATCGGTGTTCGACAGCCCGGTCGTCGATGACCTGCTGCGCTGGCTGCGTGCCTGTGCCAGCCCCGGTGACGGCCGTCTGCTGCGCGCTGCGCTGGGGACAGGCCTGTCCTTCCAGCCGGCCGATGTGCTGGCACAGGTGGTGCAGGACGAGCAGCGCTGGGAGGAACGGGTCAGGGCGTTTCAGGGCTACCGGGAAGTCTGGCGCCGACAGGGCGTGCTGCCGATGATCCGGCAGCTGATGCAGGCCTTCGAGGTGACGGAGCGTCTGCTGGCTGCGGGGCGGGAGCGGGAGCTGACCGACCTGCTGCATCTGAGTGAGCTGCTGCAGCAGGCATCGGTGTTGCTGCAGGGCGAGCAAGCGCTGATCCGTTACCTGAGCGAGCAGCGGCAGCAGTCCGATGTGGCGCCGGATGCCCGCCGTCAGCGGCTGGAGAGCGATGACGAGCGGGTCAGGCTGGTCACCGTCCACAAGTCGAAGGGGCTGGAATATCCGCTGGTGTTCTTTCCCTTTGCCTGTCATGTACGCCCCGTGAAGCCCGATGATCAGGTGCTTCGCTGGCATGATCAGGATGGCCGCCTGCAGAGCTGTCTGGGTGGTGAGGCCGGCAGTGCCGAAGCCGTGGCAAAGGCCGACGAGGAACGACTGGGCGAAGACCTGCGAAAGCTGTATGTGGCGCTGACCCGCGCGCGTCATGCGACCTGGATCGGCATGGCCGCGCTGAAGGAACTGCCTCAGAGTGCGATCGGGCATCTGCTGGGCATGGAGGCGCTTGCCGCCGGCCCGGCAGCTCGATCCGTCCTTCGAGAGCGCCTGCAGGCGCTGGTCGATGAGGCCAATCAGGCTCATCAGGCCAGGCAGACTGAACGGAATGAACAGAATGCCGCTGACAGCCTGGCGCCGGGCTGCATGGCGCTTCGCCCCTTGCCACCGGAGAGCGAGCTTCGCCTGTCCGAATGGCATGAGCCGGATCGGGAGATGGCGGCCCCGCTACCGCTCAGATCGAATCGGTGGCCTTTCTGGTGGATTGCCAGCTATTCATCCCTGAGGGAGGCTGCTGGCAGCAGAACGTCGCCGGATCAGGCCTTGGCGGCCGGGGCATCGGAAGGGGCGGAAGAGGCCGGTGAGCAACCGGCATGGGCGCTGCTGGATGAGCGTTTCCATGCGGCCTCGGCGCTCGAGGATCGCTGGGCCGAGCAGGCGGGCCTGAACCATTCGATCGAGGTTCTTGAAGCCCGGGAGGCTCAGGGCGGGGCGGAAGGGCAGGGCGTCGGCCCAGGTGAAGCGGATGATACCTGCGGGAGGTGGGCCGGGCGACTGGCAGAGCCCTGGTTGCCCCTGCAGGATTTTCCGCGCGGACCGCAGGCCGGTACCTTCCTGCATGGGTTGCTGGAGTGGGCGGGGCGGGAAGGTTTCGCCTGCCTGCAGGCGCAGCCCCAGCGTCTGGACGAGGCGATCGGAGCCCGGTTGCGCCGCGTACCCGAGTGGGCTGCCTGGCAACCGGTCCTGCGATCGTGGTTGCAGGCGGTGATCGGCCGCTCATGGCCGCTCGCGTCGTCGCATCGTCCGGCCCAGGCGCCATTCCGTCTGTCGGCGCTCGTGCATTACCAGATGGAAATGGCTTTCATGCTGCCGGTGAACCAGATCCCGTTGCGTGAGCTGGACAGCTGGGTCAGTCGCCATACGCTGGCTGGTGCCGGGCGGCCGCTGCTGTCGAAGGGACAACTGAACGGGATGCTCAAAGGTTTCATCGACCTCGTGTTCGAGCATGAAGGGCGTTATTTCGTGCTGGATTACAAGTCGAACTGGCTGGGGCCGGATGCCTCGCATTATTCGCACGCCACGATGCAGGCTGCCGTGCTGGCGCACCGCTACGATCTGCAATACCTGTTCTATTGTCTGGCACTGCACCGCCTGCTGAAGAACCGGCTGCCGGATTATGACTACGACCGGCACATGGGTGGAGCGGTGTATCTGTTCCTGAGGGGCATGCAGGGTGAGTCGGGAGGCGTGTTCTTCGAGCGCCCATCCCGCGCATTGATCGAGCGGCTGGACGATGCCTTTGCCGGTCGTGCGACGCTGGAGGATCTGTGATGGCTGCTGCCGGCATGGGCAAGCCACGGGCGGGAAGGCCGGGGGCGCGGAAATGACCCAGTTCGACCTGTTCGATGAGGGGGACGATTCGTCGGGCGATCCCGTGCCTTTCCCCGACACGCCCGAGGCCATGCTGGCCTTGCTGGCGGGCTGGCAGTCGGCCGGGCTGTTGCGCGGCGTGGATGTGGCGCTGGCGCGCTTGCTGGCCGCTCATGCGGCCCAGGCCTCGGACGTGATGCAGGCGGACAGACGCCGGCAACCCCCGGCTACGGATGCCCGGGATCAGGCAAGATCGTTGTCATGCCTGATGCTGGGAGCCGCGCTGTGCAGCTGGCAGCTGGGACGCGGGCATGCCTGCCTGGATCTGATGGCATTGCAGGCCAGCCCGGAACCGGTGCTCGGCATGCCTGTGCCTGCCGCTGATGATGCGGGTCGGATCAGGCCGTCTTCCGTGCCGCTGTCCGGCGTCGGGACGGCGGGGGCGGAACCGGATGGGGGCACAGGGGCGGAAACCAGTATGCCAGCGCCTGCCCGGTTGCTGGCGCAGTGTTCGCCTGACGATTGGGTTCGGGCCGCCCGGTGCCTGCCGGCAGTGGTCGAGCTCCGGCAGCGCGGGATCGAAGCGGTGCAGCCCGATGCGCCGGCGCCGGTCGTCACCCCACTCGTGCTGTCTGGCACACGCCTCTATCTGCGGCGTTACTGGCAGTACGAGCAGGATGTGCTGGCCGCCATTCTGAGCCGGCTGGATGGGCTGGACATCGGAGCCGTGCAGGCCGCGGGGGCGAACCCCGAGGCATCGCTGAAGCCGGTGCTCGATGCGCTGTTCATGCCGCCTGCCGGCGGGCAGGCGGCGGCCACGACCGGGGCGACGGCGGTCGATTGGCAGAAGGTGGCTTGCGCGCTGGTGGCACGGCAACGCTTCGGACTGATCACCGGCGGTCCCGGCACCGGCAAGACCACGACCGTGATCCGCCTGCTTGCGCTGCTTCAGTCCCTGTCACGCCAGCGTGGTGAGGCGCGTTTCCTGCGGATAGGGCTGGCGGCGCCGACCGGCAAGGCGGCAGCCCGTCTGGGCAGTTCGATCCAGGGAGCCATCGACCGCCTGACACTGGATGGTCTGGCCGATGCCGAGGCCATTCGGGCTGCCATTCCAACCTCGGTCTCGACCCTGCATCGCCTGCTCGGCAGCCGTCCCGACAGCCGGCATTTCCGGCATGGCGAGAATAATCCGCTGCCGCTCGATGTGCTCGTGGTGGACGAGGCCTCGATGGTCGATCTGGAAATGATGGCTTTCGTCGTGAAGGCGCTGCCGCCGCAGGCGCGGCTGATCCTTCTGGGGGACAAGGATCAGCTGGCCTCGGTCGAGGCCGGGGCCATTCTGGGCGAGTTGTGCGCCCGCGCGCAGGATGGGCATTACTGGCCGCAGACGGCGGACTGGGTGCGCCGGGAAACGGGCCAGTCGCTGCCGGACAGCTTTCAGGACGAAGGCGGCTGGCCGCTGGATCAGAGCATCGCGATGTTGCGTCACAGCCACCGATTCTCGTCCCAGAGCGGGATCGGGGCACTGGCCGAGGCCGTCAATCAGGGAGATGGCGGGCGCGTGCGCCGGTTGTGGCGTGAGGCCGAGGCGAGCGGGGCCGAGTCGGACATCTGCAGGATCGTCGTCATGGATCGGGAACGTCATGCGCTGCGCTCGCTCGTCGTGTCCGGGCGTGCTTCCGGACACGACGACAGGACTTCAGATCCGGGCGGCGCTCCTGCGCAGGGTACGGCGCGGCTTCCGAACGTTTCTCCGGGGGATTCGCCCGAGGCACAAGGTTATGCGCATTACCTGAGGGTCATGCACCGGCATCGGCCGCAGACGGGCGACACGGCAGGGCAGGGGCCGATCGGACAGGAATGGGACGCCTGGGCGAACCAGGTACTGGGCGCACACACCCGCTTTCAGCTGCTGTGCGCGCTCCGGCAGGGAACCTGGGGTGTCGAAGCCCTGAATCAGCAGATTGCCCAGTGGTTGCAGCAGGACGGGCTGCTGCCGGCCAGCGAGGGCTGGTATGAGGGACGGCCGGTCATGGTCACCCGCAACGACTATGAGCTCGGGCTGATGAATGGCGATATCGGCATCTGCCTGCAGACACCGAAAGGCCTGCGCGTGGCCTTTGCCGGTGCAGGGGAAGGGGAGCTGATCCGCTGGGTTCTGCCGAGCCGCCTGCAGAGCGTCGATACGGTTTTTGCCATGACGGTCCACAAGGCTCAGGGCTCCGAATTCGATCATGCCGCACTGGCGATGCCCGACACGCTGTCGCCGGTGCTGACGCGGGAGCTGGTCTACACGGCCATCACCCGGGCCCGCGCCTTCTTCACGCTGTGCGGGCCCGAAGGGGTGGACTGGCGATTCGAGGAAACCATCCATCGGCGCGTGATGCGGGCCAGCGGGCTGATGGCGGAGATGGTGCAGCCGCCGTCTGCCGGTGCTGGCTGACGGTTGAGGGCCGCCGGCCTGTGTCGGGGGGCCAGCCCGTCTATCGGGTGTTGGTTTCAGCGGGGCCCTGGCGCGGAGCGGATGGATCGAAGCCGGTGAGCGTGGCACTCAGAAACGCCCGCTTCGGCGGCAGTCCCGGGCGCTTGCAGACCTGAAAACCCGCTACCTTCAGCGCATCCCGCACGGCACGTGCCACGCTCCAGGTGGCGAGCCGGACATCCGGGCGGCAGTGCCGGGCGACGGCGCGCAGCGTTTCGGGGCTCCAGATGACCGGGTTCTTGTGGGGGTCGAAACCGTCCAGGAAGACACTGTGGGCACCTATCGAGCTTTCCTGCTGGTAGAGGGCATCCAGCTGCTCCCGGGCGTCGCCCAGCAGGATATCGAGCTGGATGGTTTCATCGTCGAATTCCAGTGAGATCCGCTTGGGCAGGTCGATGCCTGTGGGCAGGTTCTCATCGGCGACGGTCGTCCGGCGCTGGGCTGCTTCGGGCCTTGTCGTCAAGGTACGGGAGGTGCTGTCGGGCAGGGGGGCGACCAGTCCGCCGGTCGGGCCACTGGTCGGGCCGCCGTCGGAACGGAAGACCATCGGCCATTGGGCCGCCAACTGCTCCCCCAGAACCTGCAGTTCTGCATCGCTCTGCCGGCAGGCGCGTCTCAGGTCATCGGCCAGAACCGGGTGTGCCTCTGTCGAGACAAAGCGCAACCGGGCAGGGCGTCTGTCGGCTGTGGCTCGCCAGGCTGCCCAGGTTGATAGAAAATTCAGCCCCAGTCCGAAACCGGTTTCGAGGATGACCCATTCGTCCGGGCAGTCCCGACGTCGCGTCCGGGTGGCCCAGGGGGCCGTGGCTGGTCGCCCGCTCGATCCTTCATCGGAGCGGGCCGGCTGCCAGGCTGCCGGCAACCCGCATCCACCCAGAAAGACGTGCATGGCCTGGGCCCGGGCGCCGCTGGCGGTGTGGTAGCGATCCCCATAGCGCTGGCTGAATGGCACCTGCTGCTGCCAGTCGACGGGTTCCGGGGTGAAGACTGGGGAGGTGGTCGGTTGTTTCATAGAATGTGCCCAGTGGGCGGTCGGGGCTGTGCACCTGTCCGCGTTGTCCGTTGCGGGAGATTGGCTTTGATTGAGGAGTGTTCACGCCGATGCGTGAAGTGAAGGGCGTCATCGCCTGTCCGGTGTGCGATACCTTGCAGCAGGTACCTGAGTTGGGGGCCAGGCAGATCGCACATTGTGTCACCTGCGGCAGCGAGTTGCGGCGCTACAGCCGGCTCGATCGTGCGCGAATCCTGTCGCTGGTACTGACCTGCCTGCTGCTGTTCATCATCGCCAATGCCTTTCCGATCGTGGTGCTGGAAATGGGCGGGCAGGATCAGCCGCTGACGCTGATCGGTGCGGTGATCACGCTGCTCAACGAAGGCATGATTCCGGTCGCGATGCTGGTGCTGTTGCCGACGATGCTGTTGCCCGGCATGTATCTGCTCATCCTGCTGGGGGCTCTGCTGGTCATCAGCCTGCAGGTCGTGCCCGACGGATGGGTGAACCGGATGGTGCGGATGATGCAGCAGATCTATCCGTGGAGCATGGTGGAGGTGTTCCTGCTGGGCATCCTGGTGGCCACGATCAAGCTGGCCGGCACGGCCACGGTCGTGCTCGGGCCTGCGCTGTGGGCCTGGATGGGCACGACCATCACGCTCACCGTCGTTCTGACCGTGGATCTGCGACGGCTGATCCGCCGGACGCAGGTGCCGGTCCATCGGGCCGAACCGGGGGAAGGGAGGTATGCGCTGACGCATCAGGACGAGGTGCTGCCGACGGCGCGCAGCCGTGGCATGATCGCCTGTCAGCATTGCCAGACACTGTGGGTGGCGGCGCGGGACGGGCAGACCTGTCTGCGCTGTGGCGGGAGGCTCGCCCGCCGGCGTTTCCATGACCTCAACGTGACCTGGGCCCTGCTGATCACGGCGGTGATCCTGTACATACCGGCCAATGTGCTGCCGATGATGATCACGCAGTCGCTGTTCGGCACCAGCGAGGACACGATCCTGTCGGGAGTGGTGTTCTTCTGGCGCAACGGTGAGTGGTTCATTGCCAGCATCATCTTCATCGCGAGCTTCCTGATTCCGCTGTTCAAGCTGGTCGCGCTCGTCATGCTGGCGATCCAGGTGCAGCGCGGCAGCGCCTGGCGGCTGCTGGAGCGCACGCGTCTCTATCACGCGGTGGAATGGGTTGGCCGGTGGTCGATGCTGGATGTGTTCGTGGTGGCGATCACCAGTGCGCTGGTCCAGCGGCCCGGTGTGGCGGTGGTCATCGCCGGACCGGGCATCGTGGCCTTCGGGGCCGTCGTGGTGCTGACCATGCTGGCGGCGATGAGCTTCGACCCCCGGCTGGCCTGGGATGCCCGTTTCGGCGCTGAGCCAGATGGCAAGACAGATGACTGAGGAACAGATGGATTCTGAGGACAGGGAAAAGGACGACGAGAGGCAGGGCGGCCAGCGCCGTCGGGATGGCCAGGCGCCGGCGATGACGCCGCTGGTGCAGGCTGACGTGACGGAGCGGCGCTATCGCTGGATTCCGTCGATGGTGTGGTTGCTGCCGCTGCTGGCCGGCATCATCGGTGCGGTACTCACCTATCGTGAGCTGACGCAGTATGGCCCGATGATCCAGATCACCTTCAAGACGGCGGAAGGCCTGGAGGCGGGCAAGACCCGGCTTCGTTACAAGGACGTGGAAATCGGCCTGGTCAAGGGTATCCGTCTGGCCGAAGACCGCTCCCACGTGATCGTCTCGATCCAGCTGGACAAGGACGCGGGCAGCTTCCAGGCCAGGGACACCCGCTATTGGGTCGTCCGTCCGCGCGCGGACATTTCCGGGGTGTCCGGTCTGTCCACGCTGCTCTCGGGTGCCTACATCGGTGCCGATGCGGGCAAGTCCGACGAGTACATCAGCCAGTTCGAGGGGCTGGAGGCGCCACCACCGCTGCGCTACGACGAGGTGGGCAGCCAGTTCACGCTGAAGGCGCGTGAGGTGGGTTCGATGGACATCGGTTCGCCGGTGCTCTACCGGCAGGTGCCAGTGGGGCGTGTGACCGGTTATTCGCTCGACGAGGATGGCAAGGGTGTCAGCATCCGCATCTTCGTCAGCAGCCCCTATGACCGCTTCGTCGGCACCAACACCCGCTTCTGGGTGGCCAGCGGCGTGAATGCGCGGCTGGATGCCTCGGGCGTGAGCGTACACGTCGATTCGCTGCTGACCATCATGGCCGGCGGCATCGCCTTCGGCACGCCCGAGGAAGGCAGGGGGATGACGGCCGGCGAGGACACGGTTTTCCGGCTGGCGCGGGATCAGGAAACGGCCATGGCGGCGCCGGACGGTCAGTCGCACATCGTCGTGTTGCAGTTCGATCAGTCGCTGCGTGGCCTGCAGCCGGGCGCGTCCGTCAACTTCCGGGGGGTCGAGCTGGGTCAGGTGATGGCCATCGACATCGATTACGACGAGGAGACGGGCAATTTCTCGATGCCGGTGCTGGTCGAGCTGTTCCCGGGGCGTCTCAATTCGAAGCTGTCGCTGGATGGGCTGCCGGTCCGTCAGCGGCAGCCGGTCTCTCCGCTGGGCACCCTCGAGGAGGATGCGGCCCAGATGCAGCGGCTGGTGGATCGTGGTCTGAGGGCACAGCTGCGAACCGGCAACCTGCTGACCGGGCAGCTCTACGTGGCGCTGGACTTCTTTCCCAAGGCAGAAAAAAAGCAGATCAGGCAGTATGGCGAGTGGCTCGAGCTGCCAACCGTGCCCAATTCACTGGATGAATTCCAGACGCAGGTCTCCACGCTGCTCACGAAGATCAACAACATCCCGTTCGAGCAGATCGGCGAGGAGGCAAGGAAGACGCTGGTGGATGTGCGGCGAAACCTGGCCCAGTTCGAGCGCCTGATGACGTCCGTCAACACCGAGCTTCGTCCCGAAATGCTGCGCACCATCCAGGGGCTGCGCAGGACGCTGGACTCGGCCGACCGGATGCTGGCCAATGATTCGCCCACCCAGGAAGATCTGAGACAGACGCTGGCCTCCGTCTCGAAGGCGGCCGATTCGCTGCGCCGGTTGACGGATTATCTGGAGCGGCATCCGGAAGCCTTGCTGCGTGGCAAGGCAGGAGAAAAACCATGAGAAAGATATGGGTATTGGGGGCGGGACTGTGGCTGGCCGGTTGTGCCGGCCAGGCCCCGATGCATTTCTACAGCCTGTATGACCCGGATGCCGTGATGCAGGCGCCGGAGACCATGGTTCAGGCCGAACAGCCGGCGCAGACATCACGGAAGGCGGTCGAGGGGCCAGCGGTGACGGCAACGTCGGCGGCGGCGCTGCCTGATCTGCGCTTCGAGCTGGGTCAGGTGTCGGTGCCGGAACGGCTGAACCGGTCTAACATCGTCCTGCATCCTGCCCGTGCGGCGATGTTGCCGTCCGGGGGCGTGTCTTCCGCTTCCGCCCAGGCCGCTGCGCGGGCAGCTTCTTCTGTCCGGGCGTCGGAGGCCCGGCAGGACGGGAGAGGGCAGGCCCCCGAAGCAGCGGTGTCGCTGCAGATTCTGGAGAATCACCGTCTGGATGCCGTTTTTGGTGATGCCTTCCGGGATGCGCTCGCAACCCAGCTGGCAGTGCTCGGCGCTGCACCGACCGGCATGGCGGCACCCGGCCCGTCGGCGCTGCTGCGGCTCGATGTGACGGTCTACCGTTTCGATGGAACGAAGGACGGCCGCCTGGATGCGCTGGTTGATTGGCGCGTTCGCCGGCTGGGCGATGCCTCGGATCGGGAGTATGCCGGTCTGGGCTGCCGCTTCAGTCACGCGCTTCAGGCCCTGCCCGATCATGTGCCTTCGCTCGTGACCGGCATGCAGCAGCAGATCGGCTGGCTGGCCCAGCAGATCGTCGACAGCAGCCGCCAATGGCTGGTGAGCGGTGGCGAGCGCCGCTGCCGCAGCGTGCCTGTGGCGCCGGCCGGGAGCCGGGTGCCGGAACGGCCTTCGGGTGTTTCGCGGTCATGACGGCAGAGGCCGTTTTCAGCCCCTTCGATGTGGCCATGATGCGTCAGGCCATCGACCAGGCGCACAACGCGATGCTGCATGGCGAGGTGCCGGTCGGGGCCGTGCTGGTGAAGGATGGGCAGGTGATCGCCACGGGCTACAACCATCCGATCGGCAGCCACGATCCCACGGCGCATGCCGAGATTCGTGCGTTGAGGATGGCTGCCGAACAGCTGGGCAACTATCGGGTCGGCGATGCAACGATGTACGTGACGCTGGAGCCGTGTCTGATGTGCCTGGGGGCCATGCTGCACGCCCGGCTGACGCGGGTGGTCTTCGGCGCTTCCGATCCCAAGACCGGCGTCTGTGGCAGTGTGCTGGACTTGCCCTCGCACGGGCAGCTCAACCACCAGACGCAGGTCGAGGGCGGCCTGCTGGCCGATGAGTGCGGCAAGCTGCTGCAGACCTTCTTTGCCGAGAGGCGGGCGCAGCGCCGTGCCGAACGCCTGGGGCTGTCAGGCGCAGTGGGCGCTGCGCCACGAATGATCAGCCGTTTCAGTTGATCTTGGCCGACTTGCGCAGCTGATCCTGCATGGCCTGAATCTTTTGGCGCTCGAGCTGTTGCTGCAGCTGCGGGCGGATCTGCTCGAAGGCGGGCGGTTCGGCGTCACGCACGTCATCGAGCATGATGACGTGGTAGCCGAACTGAGACTTGATCGGCTTGTCGGTGTACTCGCCCTTCTTCAGTGCGACCATGCCATCGGAGAACTCCTTCACGAAGGTCTCGGGCGTGTTCCAGCCCAGGTCGCCGCCGTTGGCGCCTGACCCCGGGTCCTTCGACTGCTTGGCCAGCTCCTCGAATTTTTCGCCCTTCTTCAGGCTGTCGATGATCTTTTTGGCCTCATCCTCGTTCTCGACCAGGATGTGGCGAGCCTTGTACTCGCGGTTGCCATTGGCCGTGTCCTTCACCAGGCGGTCATACTCGGCCTTGACTTCCTTTTCGGAGACCGGGGACTTCTTCAGCTCGTTGGCGATCAGCGCACGGATCAGTACGTCCTGCCGCAGCTGCTCGAGCTGCTGCTTGACTTCCTTGTCCTTGGACAGGCCGCGCTTGTCGGCTTCCTGCACGAACAGCTCACGCACGATCAGCTCGTCACGGACGTGCTTGCGCAGCTCGGGCGTGTCGGGACGACCCTGGGCTTCCAGCATCTTGACGAACTCGTCGACGCGTGCAGAGGGAATGGCCTTGCCGTTGACGACGGCGGCATTCTGGGCGGCGGCGGGGGCTGCCATCAGCAGGCCGGCCGACAGCAGGGCGGCACAGCCCAGCGAACGAGACGTGCGGGAAAGGATACTGGCGCGGGAAACGGTCATGGGAATCCTCTGAAGGGGAATGCGGGAAAACGGGCGGCCCGTGTACCGGGACGGATGGTTGATGGTATCAGTGGTATCAGCCCCGTTCGGGCAGCGGATGGCAGGTGCCGTCGATCAGCCGTCCGAACGGTCGGATCCGGCACCTCACCGGCCCGGTGTGGACGCCTTGATGCTGAGGGCATGAATGCGCTCGGGCATCCAGTCCGACAGGGCATCATACACCAGCCGATGTCGGGCCATGGTCGAGAGTCCATCGAAGGCGGGCGAGATCAGCGACACCGAAAAATGACCGGCGCCACCGGCCGCGCCGGCGTGCCCGACATGATGGTGGCTGTCATCCGTGACCTGAATTTGTGCGTCTGGCAAATGTTGTTTCAGACGCGCATGGATTTCTTCGATGCTGGGTTTCATGATGGCCTGTCGTTGTCTTCCTGGATGTGGCGGCTCAGGTAGAAGCCCTGGCCGATGATGAAGAGCAGGGTCAGTCCGGTGGTGCCGAACAGCTTGAAGCTGACCCATGTCTCCGTCGGGAACGTGTAGGCCACCTTCAAGTTGACAGCGCCCATCAGCAGGAAGAAACCGAGCCACAGGTGGTTCAGTCTCTTCCAGACCGGATCGGGGAGCTGGAGTTGACCACCCATCAGCTGGCGGATCGGGTTCTTGCCGAGCAGTGTTGCCACGAGAATGCCGGCGGCAAATGACCAGTACAGGATCGAGGGCTTCCATTTGATGAAGGCCTCGTCCTGCAATACCAGCGTCAGGCCACCGAAAACCACGATGATGGCCAGACTCAGCCATTGCATCGCTTCGACCGGTTTTTTCCGCAGGATCAGCCAGCCGATCTGGCAGATGCTGGCACCGATCGCCACGGCCGTGGCCACGTAGATGTCTGCCACCTTGAAGGCCACGAAGAACAGGATGACCGGCAGCAGATCGAAAAGCAGTTTATTCATGAAGAACGGCTCATGGGTCGAAAGAGGGGCACAAGAGAGCCACATGATAGCGGGCATCCTGCTCGAGGGCCCGGCGCGGTTCGCACCGCCCGGCGCCGATCATCGGTGAATTCGCCCGGAGCCAGGCAGGTGTTGCGCGCAGACCACCCGGCATGGGGCGGCCGCGTGGATTTTTTGTTCAGGGTATCCCAAGCATGGGGGCGCTTTCAGGGCAGTCGAGGCCGGTCGAAAGGGGGCATAGGGATTGTCCGGAGACAAGATTCCAGATCACAGCGTGATAATGCGCGTGATTTTTCCAACTCTCTTTTCTCTCGATAAAAAGGTTCTCCTTCATGTTTCAGGCCCTGACACGTTTTTCCGTTCGTCTGGTCGAGCGCTATCTGCCCGATCCCTACATCTTCGTGGTGATCCTGACCCTCATCGCAGGGGGCAGCGCCGTCTGGTTCGAGAACAAGGCGCCGGGCGAGGTGGTTCGCATCTGGGGTGACGGCTTCTGGGGACTGCTGCCGTTCACGATGCAGATGGTGCTGGTGCTGCTGACGGGGTTCATGCTGGCCAGCACCTCGGTGGTGCGATGGATCCTGAGCCGTATCGCCCGCCTGGCCCGGACGCCGGGGCAGGCCATCGTGCTGGTGACCTTGGTGTCGCTGGTGGCCAACTGGATCAACTGGGGCTTCGGTCTGGTCGTCGGTGCCATCTTCGCCAAGGAAATGGCGCGGCAGGTGAGGGCCGATTACCGTCTGCTGGTGGCCAGTGCCTATTCGGGTTTCATCGTCTGGCATGCCGGCCTTGCCGGTTCGGTACCGGTCACCATCGCCACGCCCGGCCATTTTGCGGCCGATCGTATCGGTGTCGTTCCCACCAGCGAGACGATCTTCTCGTCCTTCAACCTGACCATCCTGGCCGTGCTGTTCGTGGTCGTGCCGCTGCTGAACCGGCTGATGATGCCGTCTCCGGATGAGAGCGTGATCGTCGATCCTGAGAAGCTGAAGGAAGTGCAGCGCGAGGAAGAGGCGCCGCAACCGACCTTCGCCTCGTGGATCGAGCGGAGCTGGCTGCTGACGGCGCTGATCGGCGCGGCAGGGCTTGCCTATGCCTTCGACTATTACGTGGTCAGGCAGGGCGGCATCAACCTGAACATCATCAACTTCAGCTTCCTGTTTCTCGCCATCATCCTGCATGGCACGCCGCGCCGGATGCTGAATGCGCTGGAGGAAGGCATCAAGGGCACCGGTGGCATCGTGCTGCAGTTTCCCTTCTATGCGGGCATCATGGCGGTGATGACGCAGACCGGTCTGGCGGCTTCGCTGTCGGCGTGGATGATCTCCTTCGCCTCAGCCGAGTCGCTGCCGTTCTGGTCCTTCATCAGTGCCGGTCTGGTCAACATGTTCGTGCCATCCGGAGGCGGTCAGTGGGCCGTTCAGGCGCCGCTGGTGATCGAGGCCACGCAGGCGCTGGGCGCGGACATCGCCCGCACGGCAATGGCCGTGGCCTGGGGAGATGCCTGGACGAACATGCTGCAACCTTTCTGGGCACTGCCGGTGCTGGCCATCGCCGGGCTGAAAGCCAAGGACATCATGGGCTTCTGCCTGTTGCAGCTGCTGTTGAGCGGGGTCGTCATCTCGCTGGGGCTGGTCTTCGCCTGAGCGCAGGGCGGGGCCTCGAAGCGTCGCTGTCTGCCGGCGCTTCGTGCTGCCCCGCAGGGGCCGCCAGGCCGAAGGCGGCGTGCCTGCCGCCCGTCGACCCGATGGAAAACCCTTGAAAACCGCGTCGATTGTTGCAATCGTGCGCCATTCCATCCGGGCAGGCGCCAAATCACCCCGCCTTCGGCTTAGACTCGGCACATGAAAAAGACGAGCATGGCCAGTCGCAGCCTCGGTTTTCTGCTGCATGAATGGTTGAACATCGAAGCACTGTGTCGTCGTCCACGCTTTGCCGGCCATGGTCGGGCGTCGCTGGATGACCGTCTGTTCCGGGCGGCCCGGGTGGCCGATGAGCATCTGGCCACGATCAACCGGCTGCTGGATGAGCAGGAGGCCGTTCTGGACGCCGAGGGTGTCCGGACGCCGGAAGCGCTTGCCGAGGCGCTGAAGGCGCTCCTCGGGCTGGGGGTGCTGTCGGCCTCTCATGACAGGGATCTGGGTGGCGATCAGCTGCCCGTGGTGGTCGAGAAAGCGGTTTCGGTGTTGATGAACGCGGGCAGTGCCACGGTCAACGCCTATGTCTTTGTCACCCAGGCCGTGGCCAGACTGATCCGGCAACACGGGGATGGCCGGGTGCTGAACGAGTATCTGCCACAGATCATGGCCTCGCGTGCGCTGGGCACGCTGTGTCTGTCGGAGCCTCAGGCCGGCTCGTCGCTGGCCGACATCCGGATGCGGGCGGTTCCCCAGCCCGATGGCAGTTACCGTCTTTATGGTCACAAGATGTGGATCAGCTGTGGCGATCATGAGCTCAGCGACAACATCCTGCATCTGGTGGCCGCGAAGATCGAAGGTCCGGACGGCGAGATCCAGCCGGGTGCGCGGGCGCTGTCGCTCTTCGTGGTACCCAAGCACCTGCTGCAGGCCGATGACTGCCGTGGCGAGCGCAACGATGTGACGGCCGACAGCCTGACCCCGAAGATGGGGCAGAAAGGAGCGCCCAGCTGCCTGCTGAGCTTCGGAGAGGGGCATGCCCGACCGAATGGCGAGGCCGGCGCGGTGGGCTTTCTGCTGGGCAAGGCCGATCAGGGGCTGGAGATGATCAGCACGATCACGCAGGAGCTGCGGGTCGACATCGGTCTGTCGGCCGCCTCGCTTGGCTATGCCGGCTACCTGCATTCGCTCGACTACGCCCGGGAGCGCCTGCAGGGACGTGTGCCCGGCACCCTCAGCACGGGCTCGACCCAGATTCCGATCATCGGCCATGCCGACATACGGCGGATGCTGCTGAGCCAGAAAGCCTATGCCGAGGGGGGGCTGGCCCTGGGGCTCTGGTGCGCGAGGCTGATCGACGAGCAGCAGACGGCGGAGACGGACGAGGCCCGGGCGCGTGCGGCCGAGACGCTGGCGATGATGGCGCCTGTGCTGAAGAGCTGGACGGCGCAGTGGTGTCTTCAGGCCAATTCACTGGCCATCGAGGTGCTCGGCAGCTATGGCTACACGCGTGACTACCCGCTAGAGCAGTTCTACCGGGACAACCGCCTGAACGCGATCCAGGAGGGTACGCACGGCATTCAGAGCCTCGAGCTGCTGCGCTTTCAGCTGGCCCGGGATGATCACCATCTGTTCAGGCGTTTCGGGCAGCTGGTCTGCCGGACGGCCGAGCGGGCCTCGGCGCGTGGCGGCGATGGCCGTTACATGGCGATCCTGCTGAAGCGCTATACCGAGCGGATCGAGATGGTTCTGAACAAACTCTACGAGGAGCCGGAACTGACCCGACGGCTGGCCAATGCTTCCGTGTTCATGGAGGTGTTCGGCCATTACGTCGTGGCCTGGGTCTGGCTGGAGCAATGGCTGGTGGCCGAGGTGGCGAACCTGTCTGCCTACGGTACCGAGCGCCATTTCTATGCCGGCAAATGCCAGACGGCCCTGTTCTATTTTCGGAGCGAGCTGCCACGCATCGATCCGCAGCTGCTCGTGCTCGAGCAGATGGACATGACGGCGGCCGACATGCGCCCGGAGTGGTTCTGAGGCAGCAGTTCTCCGGGTGCCGGTTGGGACGCGCTATACCTCCGGGATCGTGTAGGGCTGCTGCAGCAGGCCGATGGCAGCCTCACCGATCAGCAGGCTGGTGGCGATCATGCCGGGCGATTGCGGTTGGGATCCCACTGCGTCGAGACGGGCTTCGAACAGCAGCAGATAGCGCTTGCAGGCCACGGCCAGCAGTTCATTGCCGCTGCTCTCCGTGGTCTGCTCGGCCGGTTGTGCCGGTGGGTGTTCGCCGTGGACGGACAGGCTGGCAGCCAGCACCACGATGCCGACGGGCGTGCCATCGTAGGCCAGGATGTCGGTGCCGGGCAGCGGCAGCTGTCCGCTGCACAGGCCGGCGAACATCCGGCGCTTCTGCTTGCCCAGGTACTTGCTGCGGGCCACGATTTCCTGGCCCGGATAGCAGCCTTTCGTGAAGCTGACGCCATCGGTCAGGTCCAGGTTCACCATCTGCGGAACGAAGAGCTCCTGCGAGGGGGCACTGATCCATGGAACGCCACTGGCAACGGCCAGCTGCAACCAGTCGTTGGCGCTGAAATGGTAGTGGATGACCCCATCCTCACCGGTCCGGTCGGCCAGCTGTTCGGGCGGAACGATCAGCAGGCATCGCGACAGCGTGCGGTCGGCCCCGAGGCATTGACGGGCCGACGTCGTCAGCAGGTCGGTGGTGGTTTCGGTCAGTGTCACAGCCGGCAGCTGGGCGGCCGGCAGGGCCGGGGCATCGCCCAGCGGGCGCCGCGCTTCGTCGAGACCGCCGAAGAAGCCCAGCAGCAGGTACTGGGCGCTGGCGTCCTCGATGCGCACCTTGGCACGCAGCACGTACATCGACAGCCGTTTGGTGATCGAGGCGGCAATGTCCCGTGCACAGACGAGCCAGAAGGTCGGCAGCGTCCCGGCCGGATCGGCCTCGCCGGCGGGGGCGGCGGTTGCCGACGGGGCGGAAGGCGGCAGGTCGTGACGGATGACCCAGAAGGTCGCGAGCAGCCGGCCCTTGGGGGTGCAATAGCCGGCCAGCCTGGCCTGTCCGTTCGGCAGCGACAGGATGTCCTGCGTCAGCTGGGCCTGCAGGAAGCTGCCGGCATCCTTGCCCTGGACCCGAAGCACGCCCAGATGGTCGAGTACGGCGTAGGGCAGGGCCTTGGGGTCGAGTGCGGCCTGGGCAGGCAACAGGTGTGCAGCGTGAAACGATGAAGCGTTCATGAGCGAAAGACGGAATCGGTTTGCGCCAGTATCGGACATCGACCCGATGTCCGCGAAACGGCAGCCGCAAGGCCGCGCCTGTGTGGCGAAAGGCTGCCGCCCCGAGGCGGGGACAGGAGGCCAGGCCGCCGTGTGGCGCGCAGGATGAAGTGCGTATGAGGCAAATGTATATCATAGAGCGTGCATGAGCCTGGTTGCTTTCGCGGTGGCAACTGGTTTCATGGTGTTCTCTGGCTGCTCACGGTTGATGGATTCCTGAAAATGCGCGTTATTTGTCGGGCCCTGGCCCTCGTGTTGATCGCTGCCCTGCTGTACGGCGGCTGGCAGTGGTGGGACTACCGGCACCGGGCCGTCGTGCCGGCAGGCCAGCAGGTGTCCTTCGAGGTGCCTCGGGGGGAGGCTGGCGTCGGGCTTGCGCCGATCCTTCAGCAGGCCGGTATCCAGGTGCCTGCCTGGAAGCTGTCGGCAGCCTTCCGGCTGCGGGGCGATGGCGGCCGGATCAAGGCAGGTCGCTACACGATCAGCGGGCCGGCCACGCTGCCGGAGGTACTCGGGGCGCTGGTGACGGGCCAGGTCGAAAAGGGCAAGCTGCTGACACTGATCGACGGCTGGCGCTTCCGGGAGGTGCGCGCCGCATTGAAGCGTGCCCCCGAGCTGAGGGACACGCTGTCCGGCCTGCCGGATGACGAGCTGATGGCGAAGCTGGGTGCGCCGGCGGGCATGTCGCCTGAAGGGCGTTTTGCACCCGATACCTATGAATACCGTCCCGGCAGCAGTGATGTCGAGCTGCTCAAACGTGCTTTTGAGCTTCAGCAGCGGCGCCTGAAGGCTGCGTGGGAGAGCCGGCAGCCCGATCTGAAGCTCAACAGCGCCGATGAGCTGCTGACGCTCGCCTCGATCGTCGAGAAGGAAACAGGCCGGGAGGAAGACCGGGCGCTGGTGGCCTCGGTGTTTCACAACCGCTTGCGCGTCAGGATGCCGCTGCAGAGCGACCCGACCACGATCTATGGTCTGGGTGAGCGCTTCGACGGCAATCTGCGGCGCAAGGACCTGAAAGACCCTTCTCCCTACAATACCTATGTCCACCGGGGGTTGCCGCCCGGGCCGATTGCGATGCCTGGCGTCCGTGCGCTGGCGGCGACCGCCAATCCTGCATCGTCACCATTTTTCTATTTTGTTGCACGTGGTGACGGAAGCTCCGAATTCTCGAAAGATCTGGCCAGTCATAATCGTGCCGTCAACCGATTTCAACGGCGGCAGGGACAGGGCGTGCTGCACGGTCCGGGCGCTGCTGCCCTCGAGGACAAACCATGACAGGATGTTTCATCAGCTTTGAAGGCATCGACGGTGCCGGCAAGAGTACCCACATCGACGCCTGTGCCGAGTGGCTGCGGGCGCGCGGACAGACCGTGGTCGTCACCCGTGAGCCGGGGGGCAGCGAGCTGGCCGAGGCCATTCGCCAGTGGCTGCTCAATCACGAGATGGCGCCCGAGACCGAAGCGCTGCTGGCCTTTTCCGCTCGCAGCGATCACCTGAACCGGGTGATCCGTCCGGCGCTGGCTGAAGGCCACTGGGTCGTCTGTGACCGTTTCACCGACTCCACCTTTGCCTATCAGGGCCCGGGGCTCGGTGGCGAGGCGCGACACCTGGACATGCTCGAACAGTGGCTGCACGGTGATCTGCAGCCTGCCCGTACCTACTATTTCGAGCTGGCCCCCGAGGTCGCGGCAGCCCGTCGGGCCGCCGTGCGCGAGGCAGACCGTTTCGAGGCCCGGGATGTGGCCTACTTCGACCAGGTGAGCCGGGCCTATCGGCAGCGTGTCAAGGCTGACGGGGACAGGTTTCTGGTTCTCGATGCCAGTCAGAGCCGGGAGGCCATTGCCGAACGCCTGATCACCGATCTGGCCCGCGTGTTCGAGCGCTGGCAACGGGGTGGACAGGCTGCCGGCAGACTGCCCGCCGACGCTGCCGCACGTGCCTGAGCCGGGCCGGATGCGTGCGTTCTTCCGCTCTCAGCAGCAGCGGGCAGGTGAGCTGCTGGCCGAAGGGAACCGGTTGCATCATGCACTGCTGCTGCATGGCCTGCCAGGAATCGGCAAGGCCGCCTTTGCCCGGGCGCTGGCGCAAGGCATGCTGTGCGAAGCCCTGAGGGCGGCCCCTGACGGCCCCGAGCCCTGTGGCGGCTGCCCGGCCTGCCGCTGGTTCGTGGCCGGCCACCATCCGGATTTCCGGCTGCTGGAGCGGGCCGTCACCGAATCCCGCAGTGCGCGGGGCAGGGAAGGCGGACAGCCGGCCCGGGCCTGGGAAATCTCGATCGACCAGGTCAGGGATCTGGATGGTTTCCTGACCAGTACCAGTGCCCGCGGGCATGCACGCGTGGTGATGGTCGATCCGGCCGACACGCTCAGCACGCCGGCGGCCAACGCGTTGCTGAAAATGCTGGAGGAGCCCGGGCAAGGCACGTTCTTCCTGCTCGTCACCCATGCGCCGGCGGCCTTGCCGGCGACCGTGCGATCCCGTTGCCGGCAGGTGAGGGTACCGATGCCGTCCGAGGCGGAGGCGGTACAGTGGCTGCAGGCGGAGGCATCGGTGGACGAAGCCGAAGCGCACCGTCTGCTCGCCTGGTCGGGCATGGAACCGTTGCATGCGCGCGAGCTCGCCGACCCTTCGCACCTGACCGTCCATCGGGCCTTGCTGGAGTCACTCAGCGCGTTGCCCGACACTGGCATCGATACGGTGGCCGACAAGGCTGCAACGGTTGGTGCCGAGGTCTGGTATCCGCTGCTGCAGCGCTGGGTCAGTGATCTGCTTCGTGTTCATGCTGGCACACGGCCCCGTTTTTATTCGGAGTTTGCATCCCGGATGGCCCGCCTGGCGTCACGAACCCGTCTGTCGGCACTGGCCGACGTGTCCGCCACGCTCCAGCAGCAGGCCGAGCTGGTCCGGCATCCGCTGAATCCGAGGCTGTTCGTCGAATCGGCCCTGGCAACCTACCTGGATGCGTTCTCCGCCGATCATTCCTCTTGAATGGCGCGCGCCACACGCATCGATGAGCAACTTGCATGGCACCCTGGCAGGCAATGCTGCCAACCATTCCCCGACGGCCACCCGTCCCGGGGTGATCTCCCTGTCCATCAAGGAGAAGGCAGCGCTGTATGCGGCCTACATGCCTTTCGTCGAGAACGGGGGGTTGTTCGTGCCGACCAACCGGCCCGCACAGCTCGGCGATGAGCTCTACATCATCCTGACACTGATGGATGACCCGACGAAGACGGCCATTCCGGGCAAGGTCGCCTGGATCACGCCGGCCGGCTGCAGTGGCCGTCCGCAGGGGGTCGGCATCCAGTTCAGCAAGACGGACGCGAGCGTGCTTGCCCGGGAAAAGATCGAGACGCTGGTGGGTGCTGCATTAAAATCCCAGAATCCTTCCCACACGATCTGATTCCGTTCTTCCCGCATGTTCGTCGATTCCCACTGCCATCTGGATTTTCCGGAGATCCGAGACCGCCTGCCCGTGGTGCTGGCCAACATGGCAGAGGCCGGGGTCGAACATGCGCTCTGTGTTTCGGTGTCGCTGGAAAGCTGGCCGGACGTGCTGGCGCTGGCCGAGGCTCATCCGCAGCTCAGTGCCACGGCCGGCGTGCATCCCGACTACCCGGATGCCGAAGAGCCCGATGTGACCCGGCTGGTGTCGATGGCGAGCCATCCGAAGGTGGTGGCCATCGGGGAAACCGGCCTCGATTATTTCCGCGCCACCGGTGATCTGGCATGGCAGCGGGAGCGCTTTCGTGTGCACATCCGGGCTGCCCGGCAGATTGGCAAGCCGCTGGTGATCCATACCCGGGCGGCTGCCGAAGACACGCTGCGCCTGATGCGGGAAGAGGGGGCTGATGTTCCGGGCGGGGTGATGCACTGTTTCACCGAAGACTGGTCGGTTGCCCGTCAGGCACTCGATCTCGGTTTTCATATCTCGATGTCGGGCATCGTCAGTTTCAAGAACGCGAAGACGGTGCACGAGGTGGCCCGGAAAGTGCCACCCGATCGCCTGCTGATCGAGACGGATGCACCGTATCTGGCACCGGTGCCGTATCGGGGCAAGACCAACGAGCCGGCCTGGGTCCGTCATGTGGCCGAAGCTGTTGCCAGCCTGCGACAGACCCGTGTCGAAGAAATCGGTGAGATCACCACCGCCAACTACAACCGTCTCTTCGGACGTGAGGCGACGGCCTGAGCGCCTGTCGGGTGCGGCGGTGGCTGCCTTGGTACCTCCTGAACCGGCGCAACATCAGCATGCCGCTCAGGCACTCATGGCGAACCGCCCGTACGAGAGTTGACGTTCAGCGCTCGCCATCCGAAGATACTTGAGGCACAAGCCTTTTCTGTGTCCCTGCTTTAAACGGTCTGATTTTCCGACATGAACAGCCCCAGCTCACAGCGCGCCCCCACCGACCTGCTCCGAAACGACATGGTGAATGATCCCCGTTCGCCGGACAGTCTGGCTGCAAGCGGGCACATGTCGGGTTCCGGGGCGGTTCGTCTGGCACTGGCGCTGGGCAGTGCAGCCGTGCTGGCCGCGTGCAGCAGTACGGGCGAGCGACCCAGCGCCGATTATTCCGGTGCCGATACCGCCGTGTCGTCGGCCCAGGGTCCGCTGCGCAGTCCGGCCGCCGAGCGGGTGGTGGGCGGCATCGTCGACATGGTGCTGAGTCCGCGTCTGGTCTCGACCATCGACGAAGCCAGAAAGCACCCGGTCGGCACCCTGAAGGATGGCCAGCCACTGTATCTGTACATCCAGTCGAAGCGTCCGCTGGGAGAGCTCGCTCACCCTGCAGACCCTTACGCGAGGCATTCGTTCTCGTCCCATCCGCACCTGTTCGTCCAGATCGGTGACAACCACAGCATGCGGATCCTCAACACCTGCTATGTCACGCTGACACCGGCTGAGGCGAAGGGACATGGCCTCATCGTTCCGCTGGCGCCGCTGAGCAAGCGTGTGGGTGATGTGCCCAGTGACTGCTGGCTGGAAACGGTGACACAGGCCGATCCGGTCCGGCAGACCCTGGAAGTGCGTCTGGCCGGTTTCCCGGGCCGTTTCGAAAGCTGGCTGCCTGTCCCGGATCTGCTCGGCGTCGAAGCGGTCGATGTGGATCTGAGGCGAGGGGCGGGTACCTATGCCGGCATGCTGCGTGCCGATCCGAAGGCTGCACCGGCCCTGATGGCAGCACCGGCAGGCGGTGCTGCCCAGTCGGTCGAAGCTGAGCGCGCCAGAGCGCTCGAAGCCTCGCGTCGTGAAGCGATGAAGGTTGCCGAAGAGGCCAGAAAGCGGCAGGAACGGGAGCAGGCCGAGGCGATGGCACGTCAGGCCCGGGAGCAGAAAGCCCGTGAACAGGCTGAAGCGGTACGTCTGGCAGAAGAAAGGCGTCAGCGTGAGCAGCAGGCTGAAGCAGCCCGTCAGGCCGAGCAGACGCGGCTTCGTGAACAGGCTGCTCTGGCTGCCCGCCGGGCCGAGGCGCGCGAAGAGGCCGAGAAAGCCGAAAGAGCCCGTCGACTGGCGGCTGCAGGTAGTGCAGCCACTGGCGCTGCTGCGGCCGTCGGCAGCACCACGGGCGCGGCAGCGACTGGCGTCGTGACGGCAGGGGCAGCCGGCGTGGGGACGGTCGCCGGGCGTTCGGGCAAGGCCGAGGCCGATGGGAAACCGGCTGCCTCGGGCAGCAAACCGGCCTCATCGCCGGGTGAGAGTGCCCGCGCAGCAGCCCGGCAGGCGCAGGCCGAAGCACTGGCCTCCCGTCGCATGATGGCAGCCCTGCCGGCCGGCGCCCGACTGGCACCGGTGACACCGCTGTTGCCGGCCAGGCCCCGGCATGTGGGCGGCACCCGGATGGCTGTCCAGTTGCGCAGCCTGACGGCCACGCTGCTGGGACGCCAGCCCAGCGAAACCTATTTCACCGACCGGCAGTGGAAGACCGAGCCGGGCGCCCGCAGCCGCCGTGATGCACGGCAGACCATTCATGCCATCGCCGTCTTCCGGGGGGAGGAATGCAGCTGGCAGCCGTTGCTGGTCAGCCGCCGTCCGAATGCCAACACCATTGCGGAAGTGGCTGCCGACGGTGATGAAGTGCCCATCGCCTGCCCGGATCTGGATCGCTGAGCGGGGGAAGGTCGGACAGCGTCGGGCGGTGCCGGGCGTCACTCGCCGATGATCGATCGGGCGGCATATTCCCGTCCGTCCTTTGATCTGCCGGATCTCCCGGCCGATCAAAGGACGTGTTCGAGAAAGGCCCTGGCCCGATCGTGTCTGGGAGCGTCGAAAAACTCGGCAGCAGGGCGGTTCTCGACGAGTTTTCCCTGATCCATGAAGCACACGCGATGGGCCACTTCACGGGCAAAGGCCATTTCATGCGTGACGACCAGCATCGTCATGTGCTCATGGGCCAGCTGGCGCATCGTGCGAAGCACCTCGCCGGTCAGCTCCGGGTCCAGCGCCGAGGTGGGCTCGTCGAAGAGCAGGATATCCGGCTCCATCGCGAGCGCGCGCGCGATGGCGACCCGCTGCTTCTGACCGCCTGACAGGCGGTTCGGATAAGCGTCACGCTTGCTGAGCAGTCCCACCTTGTCGAGCAGGGCCTCGGCCTTCGGCACGATCTGCTCACGTTTCATCTTCTTGACCGTGATCGGTGCCTCGATCAGGTTTTCCAGCACCGTGAAGTGGGGAAACAGGTTGAAATGCTGGAAGACCATGCCCATCCGGCGCCCGATGCGGCGGATTTCCTGCTCGGGTACGTAGCGCGCACGGCCTGTGGCATCGTTTCTGACCATGACCTCGTTGCCGATCGTGATCTGCCCGCGATCCACGATCTCCAGATGATTCAGGCAGCGGAGCAGGGTGCTCTTGCCCGAGCCGGACGGGCCTATCAGCGCCACGACCTCGCCGCGATGGATGTTCATCGACACGCCATCGAGCACCTGGAGGTTGCCAAAGGACTTGTACAGGTCGACGGCCTCGACCATCAGCGCGGGCGAGGCCGTCAGTGACGGGTCATTCGTCATGGCTGGCATAGCGTTTTTCAAGGTACTGGAACAACCAGGTCAGAAGCAGCGTCATCAGCAGGTAGAAGACGGCAGCCACGATGAAGGGGGTGATGGTGAAATCACGCTGAACGATACCACGCGCAGCCCGGAGCAGATCGTTCAACGCCAGTACGTAGATCAGGGAGGTGTCCTTGACCAGCGTGATGGTTTCATTGGACAACGGCGGCAGGATGCGCCGGATGACCTGCGGCATGATGATCCGCCGCATCGTCTGCGGGTAGCTCATGCCCAGCGCCTTGGCCCCCTCGTACTGGCCCCGATCGATGGACTGGATGCCAGCCCGGAAGATTTCGGCGAAATAGGCGGCATAGTTCAGCACGAAGGCCACGATGGCCGCCGGAAAGTCCGGCAACCGGATGCCGCCGCCCGGCAGAAGCGGCAGGGCGTAGTAGATGAACAGCATCTGCAGCATCAGCGGGGTGCCCCGCATCAGCCAAAGATAACCGCTGACCGATACCCGCATCAGCGGGTATCGGGACAGGCGCATCAGCGCCAGTGCAACGCCCAGTGGTATCGACAGCAGCAGCGTGATGAAGAACAGCTGAAGCGAGACCAGTGAGCCTTCGGCCAGCGGTCCGAGGATACTGAATATGTAATCCAGCACGTCGATTTACTTGATGATGTTCTTGCCGAACCACTTCTGGGCGATGGCTTCTGCGCTACCATCCTTTTTCATGTCATCGATCGTGCTGGAGAGCTTCTCGAGCAGGGCCGTATCTTCCTTGCGCAGGCCGACACCATACTCTTCGGTGCCGAAGTTTTCTTCCAGCACGTGGTAGTCGCCGGGCTTTTTGGCCACATAGTAACGGCCGACCACTTCGTCGAGCACGGCAGCATCCAGACGGCCGGCTTCAAGATCGAGCAGTACCGTCACGTTGTCACCGTACTTCTTCAGGCTCTTCATCGACCTGGCGATGTCGGCTTCCTTTTCGATCGCATCCACGGCGCTGCTGCCATCCTGGGCACCGACCACCTTGCCAGCAAGATCCTTCTTGGTCTTTACGGGCGAACCGGACTTGACGATGACGATCTGGTGATTCTCCATGTAGGCCGGCGTGAACGCGATGTTCTTCTTGCGCTGCTCGGTGATGGTCAGGCCGTTCCACAGCGCATCCACACGCTTGCCGCTGAGCTCGGCTTCCTTGGCATTCCAGTCGATCGGCTTGAACTCGACCTCGATGCCCAGGCGCTTGGCAGCTTCCTTCGCCAGGTCGATGTCGAAACCGACGAGCTGGTTCTGCTCATCGCGGAAACCCATCGGCGGGAAGTTGTCGTCCAGACCGATCACGATCCTGGCAGGCAGCGCATTGGCGGGCGCAGCGGCATCCGTGGCTTTGGGCGCCTCGGGCGACTTGTTACAGGCTGCCAGCAAGGCGGTGGCAGCGACGGTCAGGAGCAGGCGGCGACGAAATGGTACGTTCATGACGGACAAGGGCTGGGTTGATGGATGTGAAAACCATGTGTTCGGATTGTCATGATGTTACCAACTTCGGAGAGCGGACGCGCCCGGGTTTGGCGAGGATCTTCGAGAGGCTCCCGGGCCTCGCCGAGGCTTTCGGGAGGCCTGGCGGTTGGCGGTACATTTCAGATACGATTGGACTGATAGGAGAGTTCGACTATGGAACTGACCGATAAAGTGACGCCTGTCGAAGTTGAAAGCAGATGGCCCTTTGGAGGGATCGACGATGCAAACGGATAAGAAGCAGTCGCATCTGATCAGCGACGATCCGGAGTTTGCCAACTGGTACGTTGAAGCAGGGATAGAAGAACGTATGGCTGCGCCCGTGGTCGGTCGGGATCATGAATTGGTCATGAAAGAACTTCAGGGCATGATCGACGCATTAAAGCGTAAACACGATGAAGCGATCGAGTCTGGCATCCGGCAGCAGAAGCTGAGCTGAGAGAGATCGTTGCAGCGATCTGGGAGGACAGCCCGAAGGCCGCGCAGATGATGCTTCATCGCCCTTGATCCCAGTCTATATTCGCATAATATGTATTTCGCCAGTATTCACGGACGTTATAACGGGGCAAAAGCATGCAAGTCCAGGTACTGTCGGTCAAAAGCAAGGAAATCACGACGAAAGCAGGGCAGCAGATGACGCTGCGAGTAGTGCAGGGAAGCACTGCTGACGGAGACGTTTTCAAGGGTGTGCTGCACCGGGAGCATCCAGACATCCGGCCGGGCCTGTATGAGGTGCAGGCGGGGTGGTATGTCAACTTCGACGCGGAGTTGGCCAGCCGGATCAACTTTGTACCAATCGGCCCCGATCAGGCCCGTAAACAGTGATTCACACCGGCTGCATGTGGATCACCCGCACGCGTGCGGTCGTCTCCTCCTCGGCGGGTTCTCGGAGAAACATCATGTTTCGCAAAATCGCTATTGCCAGCCCGCTGGCATTCGTCGGTGCCAGTGCGTTTGCAGCCGTACCGGAAGCTGTCACCCAGTCCCTGACCACGGGTCAGGCTGACGCGCTGACCATCGCCGGCGCTGTCCTGGCGGCCATCGTGGCCGTTTGGGCACTGAAGCTCGCTCGCCGCGCCCTGTGATAGCGCGCAGTAGGTAAGGCAGGCGGCCGGGGGGTGACTCTCGGCCGTTTTCGTTTCAGGGGGAAGGGATGGGATATCAACAGGGAACGCAGTGTTTCGCCACTGTCGAGCAGGCTGCCGATTACGCCGGTGCACAGATGACAGGGCAGGTCGTCAGTACCGGAAACGGCGGGCCGTGGGCGATCAGTTACGAAGGGTTCAACGGATCGCAGCTCAGGTATGCGCTGCACGCCCCGTCATCGGCCGTCACGTTGCAGGTGCCGTATCAGGCGGTGCCATGTCAGCTGGTCGACATGGATGACGCAGCTGAAATGGCCTGGTTGGTCGTGGGGGCCTGGGCAGCGGCCTACGGTGTCAGGCTGGCTGCGAACGCATTGAAGGGGTAACTGGGATGACAGTAGAAGCTGTATACATGGCAGCAGCCATTCTGGGGGCGGCATGGATTATCTTTTCAAGCTGACAGCGGCTGCCGCGCTGATGGTGGCGGCTGGCCATGCCAGCGCGTTTTACGCGGAACCGTCCATACCTCCCGGCACAGGACGGGGAAATGGTGGGTGGACATATACCCCAAGCACACCGACGCCAAGTACCGGCGGTCGTATCAATGGCGGTTCGGCTTCGGTCAACGTTGGAGGAAAGACCATCAGCAGGCCGGTGTCATGGGGACTCGGGGCAGGCGCTGGTCGAGCCATTGCGCGGGGCGTGCTCAAGGGCGGGATGATCGGAGTAGGGTGGGGGCTGGCAGGTTGGGCAGCAGAGCAGTGCGTTCACGTCAAGAACGGTGGTCTGTATCTCAAGTGTGGGGGCGGAGATGATGAAAGGCCGTATTTGCCGGCGAAACGGGTTTTTGTCAGAGGGCCGTCTGGTTGGGGGAATACAAAGGGGGGATTTGGAAGCGCTGCGGATGCGTGCAACTCGATCGGATCATGGCCAAAGACAACGATCACGGCGGAGGCTAGCGGCGTTGTCGGTGGTGGACTGAGAATTTACAAATGCGTGGTGATGCACGCTGATCTTGGAAAGCAAGGCGAGGTTATCGTTACGGAGCACTATCAGTGTCCCGAGGGGGCGACGCTGTTTGAGCCAGGAAAATGCTCGTTGGAGGGTAAGAACAAGGATGGTGAGCCGCTGACGGAAGATCAAGCTGTCGATTTGCTGTCGGGCAAGATGCCCCCGACCATTCCGCCAGGCATCACCATCCCGGTCGATAACCCGGTGTGGAACCCGTCACCAGGCCCGAACCCGAAGCCGCGCCCGGTCGTGACGCCAATCGGTGATCCTGTCCCGTCGGTTTCAACCGAGCCGGCCCCGTCACCTTTGACCCCTCAGCCCGGCGCTGACCCGCAGACTCAGACCCAGCGTATCACCTGGACACAACCGGCCGTCGAGATAGTCCACAGCCCCACCGAAGATCAGCCGCTCAGGCTGGAGGTTCGTCCGATTGACGTGCCGGTTGCAGGGCCGAACTCACGGCTTAAGCCCGAGACGGACGGGAAGCCGGAACCTGCGCCTGGCGGCAATCCCAACGGGCCAGGCACGGGTTCGGATAAGCCACCGACCGACGCCAAACCTGATGACAGGCCCGGTCTTTGTGAAGAGTATCCGGACATCCTGGCCTGCAAGGAGCTCGATGAGGTGGACGCCGATGAGGTACCAGACATGGAGATGCCGATCAGTCTGGAGATGGCACCTGGATTCGCGCGCGCCGGCCAGTGCCCGGCCGACAAGACACTGACAGTCATGGGCAAGGCGGTATCGCTGTCCTGGCGGCCGATCTGCGATCTGGCCTCGGGTGTCCGGCCCGTTGTGATCGCCTTCGCGGCCCTGTCGGCCGTTGCCATCGTCATCGGCATCGCCAGGAGGGACGGATGAAGATCGGGGAATGGCTGGCCTCACTCGCCGGCCCCATCGCAACGAAGGTACTGACAGCACTCGGTGTCGGTACCGTCACTTACGTCGGCCTCGATGCGGCCCTGACGGCCGGCCTCGATGTAGCCAGGAACGCACTGTCAGGGCTGACCCCGGATGTCATGGGCGTGCTGGCTTTGGCAGGCATGTTTGATGCGATGGCGATCATCGCTGGCGGCATGACTACAGCTGTTACGCTGGTGACGCTCAAGCGCTTTGCCCTGCACACCACCGGGGGCGGCCGATGATCACCCTCATCACGGGCGCGCCGGGAGCCGGCAAGACGGCGGCCTTGGTCGAGATGCTCAGCACGACAGACCCGGCCCGGCTGTTGTACGTGTCGGGTGTGCCCGACCTCAACCTGCCAGGTCGAACCGTCCATCCGCTCGATGACGTGGCGACGTGGCCAGACACCGTGCCTGATGGCGCGCTGGTCGTTATCGACGAGGTGCAGCGCGTATGGCGCCCGAAGCCGTCGGGCCAACCGATACCCCGCGAAATCTCGGAGCTGGAGACCCACCGGCATCGGGGCATCGACTTCGTGATCATCACCCAGGCTCCGGGGCTGGTTCACAAGAACGTCAGGCAGTTGGTTGGCCGACACGTCCACTTGCGCGATGTCGGCATGCTCGGCCGTTGGTGGTACGAGTGGCCGGAGGTGGCAGAAAACTGCCTGACGGGATGGAAAAACGCCCCGATCAAGCGAAGGTACAGGCTGCCCCGTCGCGTTTTCGGCCTGTATCGTTCGGCCTCGATGCACGTCAAGCCGTCGAGGTCGCTGCCCATGATGGCTGTCGTGGGCGTGGTGGCCACGGTGGCGGCTCTGGCCATCGGCATCAGCGCATACAGAAACATAGTGGCCAGGTCGACCGAGCCTGAAAAACCAGCGCCAACGGCATCGGCTGGCCAGGTCGGTCATACCACAACACTCACACAGGCGCCGACCTATCAAACGACCTCTGCGGCCCATGAAAAACGCCTCATCGACGACCGAATCGACTGGATACCCCGTGTTTCAACCCGCCCCGAATCGGCGCCGGCTTACGACGAGCTGAGGCGTGTCCAGGCCATGCCCGTCGTGGTGGGTGGGTACTGTGCCAAGCGTGGTTGCCGTTGCTACACCCAGCAGGCGACGGACGCCGGTCTGTCGGCTGATGATTGCCGCCGCTGGATCGAGAACCCGCCGTTCGATCCGTACACAGCGGAGTATTGGCCATCAGTGCCCCCGCCGCCTGTCATGCAGCCGGAGGAGGGCAAAGAGCCAGAAAAGCCGATGTTTCGTGTTGGAAAAGGGCGGGGCAGCGAAGAACCGGGCAATCGTGAAAATGATCACGGATAGTAGTATGTAGTAGTAATATACTACTTACTACTACATACAATCATACAGGATACGAGGATGGCAATCACGAAAGAGCAGGTGTTTCAAGCCGCCGATGAACTGGTGGCAGAGGGGCTGAAACCAACCATGGAGGCCGTCAGGCAGCGTGTTGGCGGCAGCTATACCACCATCGGCCCGGCCTTGAAGGCATGGAAGGAGAAGCAGACAGCGGTAAGCCCGGCCATCGAGGCCATGCCCGCTGAACTGGCCGGCAAGGTCTCAGCACTGATGAATGAGGTATGGACAACGGCCATGAGCATGGCCACGGCCAGATTGCAGGTCGAGCGCGACGCGCTGGAGAAAGCCCGTGCAGAGCTGGAGGAAGAGCGCCAGGAGGCCACGCAACTGGCAGACCGGTACGCAGAAGAACTGGATGCGCTCAAGGCGCGACTGACCCAGATCGAGGCCGCCGAAAAGGGGGCCAGGGCAGAGGTTGTGGCCGTCAAGACAGAACTTGCGTTGGCGGTAGAGAAAGGTAGGCAGCTGGATTCAGTCCAGGAACAAGCCGCAGCTGATCGGAAGGTAGCGGCTGTGGCCAGGGAACGGGCAGACAGATACGCGGACGAGCTGGAGGCGATGAAGAAGCGGACAGCTCAGGTTGAGGCGGCAGAAAAGGAAGCCAGGTCGGAAGCGGTGATGCTCAAGACGGAGCTTGCCTTGGCAGCAGAGAAAGGCAGGCAGCTGGAGTCAGTCCAGGAACAAGCTGCGGCTGATCGCAACGCGGCGGCCATGGCAAGGGAGCAGGCAGCAACGCTCGAAGGGCAGGTTCTGGCCATGAACGAGCAGCTCAAGCAGTTGATGCAGCGCATCGGCACTCCTGGTCGGGCAAAACGGGCTGACAGCAAACGGGTTGTGGGATGATACGATTGGCCTGATAGGAGGGTTCGGCTATGGAACTGACCGATAAAGTGATGCCTGTCGAAGTGGAAAGCATCGAGAGCGGTGCAAGGTTTGAGGCTTGGGCAAAGTCCATTGAATCTCGCATGATCCGTGACGATAGCCCGCTGATCGACCATGAAGAAGCGATGAACCGGGTAGCTCAGTTGATTGACAGTATCGAGGCAGGGAAACGTGCGCAAGGCTCGCCCCGTTAAATGGCGCGAGTCTGCGTTGGATGATCTGTTGAGGATCGTCGGTTACATCGCCGACGACAACCAGCGGGCCGCCGCCAACCTGGAAAAGAGGATCAGGGCGGCGGTCAAACATACGGGGCGGTTTCCGTACATGTACCCGGCCAGTGAGCGGTTTCCGGGCTACAGAAGGGTTGTAGCGCATCACCATTACGTCGTTTACTACCAGGTCTTGCCAACTCATATAGAGGTCAGGGCGGTTTACGACGCGAGAGGGGATGCTGGCTTGTGACGGGCAGGGGGTATGGGGGCTTGCCCCCATGCCGAACCGGGGACGTGAAGGGCTGATGAAGAGGCGAGGAAATCAATGGTGACATCAGGTCGGTGTGGTGGCGGCAACGCACAAGCGCAACTCCGCGTGACCAGGCCCGTGCCTGCTCGTGCCCTCTCATCCGCGCTTGAAGACAACCCTCGATCGTCCATCAAAACGGGGCTTGCCCAGGCGAAAGCCTGCTTAAAATCTATGCAGAAGGGCAGGCGGAACGCGACGGAGCGAAGCGACGGCGGGGGCCGGCGGCCCTGGGCTTGTCTCTTTATAACAAGTGTCTACGGACAAGCGTCCGGAAGGGGCAAAAAGTGCCAGACTTGAGCAAGTTGCCAGAGGGCTTTCTTGAGGTCGATACCGATGAGATGCGCATGATGCGCACCAAACGGAAGATCATGACCGAATCAAGGTTGATGGATCAGCAACTTGATCAGGTTTCTGGTCGGAAAGATCGCTGGGCGATGATCACCACGACCTACCGGCCTGACGAGGAATGGGAGCCGAAGCAGATCACACGCCTGGTGAAAGCGGCTCGCCATTACGTCGAGAAACACGGCTTCGTCTTCCGCTATATCTGGGTACTGGAGATGACCAAGCGCGGTCGACCGCATTATCACTTGGCGATCAAGCTGCCGCACGGACTGAAGCTGCCGAAGCCGGATCAGGCAGGCTGGTGGCAGCACGGCATGACGCGCATCGAGTATGTGAAGTACATCGTGGCGTACCTGGCCAAATATCTGTCGAAGGTAGATAGCTTCGAGCATTATCCGAAGTACGCCAGATTAACGGGGTCTGGAGGGCTACCATCAGAGGCAAAACGTGAAAGCCGATTGTGGATGTCACCATCCTATGTGCGTGAAGAGTTCGGCGAGTCGGCAAACCCGTTTAGAGCCGAAGGCGGCGGGTGGGTCAACCGGGAAACCGGTGAAGTCATGCCGTCGCGATATGGCTTGGTCTGGCGGTCAGGCAGAACGGTGCGACTGATCGACCTGTGGGCGGGCGGAAAACCGCCAGTTACCAGGTCAACGGCACACGGTGGGCACGAACCGCTTCACTGCCAGTCAATTCGGCCGGCAGTTCTACAGTGACCGGCATCGCATGATCGTTGCGTGGAAGTTGGCGAACGATAGAAAGCACCTTTCGAGCGTCTTGACAGCTCTTTTCTGGAAGAATCGTGTCCAGGTTGAAATAGCCGGATGCTGCCAGCGTAACTGCAAACTCCAGTACATCGGCCGGCGTCTTGTTCCATCGGAACGCGAGTTCTTGAGCGAGTTCGAGCGTTTCAGCAGTCAGGGTAGCGGACGACATTGGTTTACCTCGTTATCAGTATTCTTCATCGCCGGTCGGAAAGCCGCCAGTTACCAGGTCAACGGCACACGGTGGGCGCGAACGGCTTCACCGCCCGTCAATTCGGCCGGCAGCTCTACAGTGACCGGCATCGCATGATCGTTGCGCGGTAGTTGCCGGACGATCGACAAGACCTTTTCAGGGTCCATGCACGTCTTCTGCGGCAGGATTGTTTCGAGGTTGAAGTAACCGGCCGCCGCAAAAGATATCGTTTCGCACAGAAAGTCGGACGGATCGCGATTGATCCGAGCCGACAGCTCATTGAGCAGTTCCAGTGCGGCAGGAGTCAGAGTGACGGATGACATCGGTGCACCTCGATGGTTTGGGCGAATCGCCGGCCATTTGCCGTGAACAACCATTCGTCGATTAAATGATTGATGCGTCAGTGCAACAGGCATAGCGTTGCGTGCGTCTGGCGATGATACCGCGAAGTAATGGAAAACAAGAGGTTTTCGTTTGACTTCGCATAATATGTATTATGTCAAATCAAAGACCGGATTTCAGAGGTGAATCATGGGTTTCAGGTGATCTGGTCTTGCCCGCGATGTGGACGTGTCGCCGCTGGGCGATCCCATCACATCGCACAGGCCCATTTCGTGAGGGCTGGCATCTTGACTGCTCAAAATGCTTCGACAGCGCTTTTTTCAGCCGAATCTTCGGGCGAATTGAGCGCAACGATCACGCTGCTGATGTGTGAGTGGCGTTGGATCAAGCGTACTTGTCCTGTGTCCATCAGTTGGTTAAGCTGTGGACGGGTGATCGTCCAGTGTTCACGTGGATAACGCGAGAAAATGTAGATCGAGCCGGCCGGGCTGACCCAGCCGAGCTTATAGCGTTTGCATTCGCGGCTGTCATCGTGGCGCTCGATTTCATCGCCATGCTTCAACCCCGAACGGGTTACCGCATCCCAATGCTGTTCGCCTTTGATGCCGGCTGCAGCGGTGTCGCCAGTTTCCTGGATCGGCGCTTGGGGAACCGATGTTTGGTGCGATGGTGTGGGTTGGGTCGTGTGTTGCCGGCTCTCCGATGGACTTGATGGGCATGGCCGGACTTTCTCGGCTGACTGTGGCTGGGCTTCGGGCGTTGCTGCCTGGATCCGCTGCTTGCTTTGCTCGATCACGTTGCCATGACACTGCATCAGCGTTTTCAGGAAGGCCTCCCGTTCGGTTGTGGGCATGGCGATGAAGGCCAAGCCACGGGAAAGGTCGGCGATCAGCTGTGGCAGTTGTTTGGCCAGTTCCTTGATCTCGGTGGCTTTTTTGGGCTCCACGCTCCAGAGCAAGGTGTTCATCACGCGATCGGCACGGCTTTCGTCGAAGGGCTGCTCGTCGGTATCGTCCCTCAGCCGCACGATGACTTCGGCCCAGGCGTTCAGGATGAACTGGCTGATGACTTCAGGCACCTGTTTGCCTTTCATCCGGGCGCAGAATGCCTGACGCACTTCCTGCCGGATCGTGTCGATCCGTTCGGCGCGACCAGCAGCTTCGGCAATCTTGGCCAGACGCTCATCACGACGAGCCGTTTCTTCGGCGATGATGGTTTCGGTTCTGTCGAGTGCTTCGGCGATGATCACCAGCTCACGCTCGAAATTGTTCAGCACCCACGTGACGAGCGTTTCCAGGTCGTCGACCAGCGGTGAGCCGGGTTCGGTCTCAAAATCCGGGTCGGAGCCGATCTCGGCCAGACGATCGACGAAGCGCCGCATCGGGTGGTCGGGACGGGCGAAGAAGCTCGGGTCGATCAGTGCGGCGCGAAAAGCCGCCACCTGCAAGCGCAGCAACTGCTGCTTGATGGCATTGGCGATGGCATCGTCTTCGTAGACATGCTGGAAGACCTGCGCCACGGTTTCGATGATCAGCCGATCCAGGGGGGAGCCGTGGCTCTGCGCGGCAGCCGAGGATTGCTGTCGCGTGCGGGCGATCAGCGTATCGACCTGCGTGACATTGGCATTTTCGTCATCAGCCAGACTTTGCAGCGCGCCCAATTCGTCCAGCAGCCGCTCGGAGGTTGGCTGCGGTTGAGTTTTTGCCTGGGCGCCAAAATTCTGCGGGTCGGACAGATAGCGGGTGGCCGAGGCCAGCGCTCTGGGGTTGGCGTTGGCGCTCACCTGATCAGCCCAGCTGTTCAGCTCATCGTCGGAGACGGCTGCAAAGCCATGGCCAGGGGGCGATGCGCCGCCCACCGAAGCGGCATGGCGCGCATCGGCCTGGTCGTCCTCAATGGCAGCGCCCTGCCCGGCTGCCTGCTGGCTGCTGCGCGATTTGGCGATGCTGTAGCGAAGCTCGGGCAATATCCGGTAGGCGATGAGCTGGCGGTTCACTTCCTGATAGAGTTCGATCAGCTCGATGCTGAGCTTTGGCTCGAACATGTCGAGCAGGAAGGCCGTGGTGCGCTTGTTGTTCTTGGCCTGAAATTCCATCAGGGTTTCACGCAGCACTTCCAGGATGATGTCCGGGGCGATCGGGTATTCGTTTTCGGCAAACCAATCCTGCTCCAGCAACGCACCGAAGCGTGCGCGCAGCCCGTCGACCAGCTCCTCGTCCATCCGGCGTCGCGAACGGGCCGAAATGCGGGAGACCATCAGCTGATCCTGCATCGTGTCATCGTCGACGAGCCGCAGCGTGGGTGGCTCGTCGTTCATGATCGTCGTGATCGGCGTACTGAGATGCCCGTCGGCGCCTACGCCGGTGCGCTCTTGCCAGCAGCGGGCGATGGCTTGTTCGAAGTGTTTTTCGATACCGGCCTTGTGGTTGCGCAGCAGGTCGAGCGAGGCGTTGAGCAGATCCTGGCGTTCCCAGGAGGTTTCAGTCACGATCTGCTCGACCAGTTGGTCGACCACGTTGACGAAGGCACTGCGGAAACCTCGGCTGAGCGCATACAGAATCGGCTGGCGAAGTTCGCGCAGGATGTCGATGTGACTGCGTTCGATCAAACTACCGGTGCTTTGCACGAAGAGGACTCCCGGACAGGCTGGCTGAGCTGGTTTTCAGGCAAGCATGCCAGCCTTTGGTCAGGTGCTTGTTCGGGAGCCGTCTATTCGTTTTGCCTGGGCCGACCATCGGTCGGCAGATGTGGAAAAGTGTGCAGCGGCGTGGGCGCCTCGGGGTGAGCCAGACTAGAGCGTGTTATGAATTTATTCGTCCCCGCGAAAGCCCCTCTTAGCCGTCGGCAGCGCGAACGACCTCTCTACGGCTGTTGCGCGCTGTCATGCCTGCTCATCAGGAGGCGTAGCCCCCGGAATGACCGGAGGGGTGTGCTTGTTCAGGCGAGGCAGGCACAAACAAGCATGACCGACGGGCGTAGCTGCTTGCCTGGGGGATCGGCCCTGGATCAGGCTGAGCCGTTTTTGACTGCCTTCGAGTAGGTGGAACTGGGTGCACGCATCGTCATCAGTTCTTCGGCGCTGCTCGGGTGCAGAGGCATGGTCTGATCGAGGTCGCGCTTGGTGAGACCCATGCGCATCATCGTGGCGATCAGCT
>JAUMZD010000079.1 GCA_030528325.1 Lautropia sp.
CTGACTCGAAAGCAGGTTCAGCAATTTGTAAGTCGTTGAAAACGCTACGCTTTTTGGAGATCGTTCCAATTCAATTGGAAATCGTTTCCAAAAGTCCGGGCCCCCAGCTGGGGCGGCGCTTACAAATCTTGTAACAGTTTTGGAGACGTGGGGGAGTGGTTTAACCCAGCTGACTCGAAATCAGCCATACCAGCGATGGTATCAAGAGTTCGAATCTCTTCGTCTCCGCCATCTGAGGAAACGGCCCCTTCGCGGGGCCGTTTTCGCATCTACCTTACATGCGGCGCAGCGTGATCCAATGCCGATCTTGTCCCTCGGCATGCGGCCAAATGTGTATACATCTGTGTCCATTGCCTGATATGATGGGCCCATGAAAGTTCTGGCTCTGGATTGGGATTCTGGCAACCGGGAGAAGTGCGCCAGTCATGGCGTGTCGGTCGCAGAGATCGAGCAGGTCTTGAGGAACCGCCCCTTGGTCATGCGAGACCCGTTCCCTGGCGAGAAGCGCCATAGGGCCGTCGGCGTCACGGACGAAGGCCGGCATGTGTTCCTGGTCTTCACGTTTCGCCAGACTTCAGAAGGCACCAGGATCCGTCCGATCAGCGTGCGATTCATGCACCAGAGAGAGGTCAATGTCTATGCTCAAACAGCTCAAACCGATGCCCCCCCTTCGGAGTGACGAGGAGGCCGAGGAGTTTGTTGCCACGGCCGATCTGTCGGAGTACGATTTCTCAGCGTTCAAGCCGATGAGCTTCGAGTTCGCGCCCAAGTCGGCCGGGCTGCACCTGAGAGTACCAGAGTCTTTACTGGCCGCTCTCAAGGCCAAGGCTACGGCGCAGGGTATCCCTCACACCCGCTACGTCCGGATGCTCATCGAGCAGGATCTGAATCAAGCCTGACCAGGTTACTTCGTCGGCATCACGGTCTCACCCACGCGGCGGTAAACCGTCTGGGTGATCTGCCGGTCGCTGTGGCCCAGCAGTTTTGAGGCGTGCGCCAGGTCGGTTTCGCTTGCAGCCTTCGATCGGATGTCCCGGAACTGGAACCGCCGGATGCGTGTCGCCAACGCTGACTCGCCGGCATCGTCGGCCAGGGCGGCTGCCTCGTTTCTCGCCATGTGAAACCGCAGGGTCAGAGTGCCCTTGTTGAGCGGCGCGCCGCCGGCCGTTGCCACCAGGTACATGCTTCGGATTTTCGGGTTCCGCTGCTTGATCCGGTCAACGAGGGCGCCGAGCCTGGTTCGCCCGCCGTCGGGGTCGGTGAGCAGGATGCGCAGAAACTTCGAGGTCTTGTTTTGCCGGACTTCGAGCGCGTCGTCCCGGATATCCGAGAACCGCATCTTCATCACGTCAGCGGGGCGCTGGCCTGTCAGATAGGCCAGATCCATGGCGTCGCGCAGCTCAGGGCAGGCTTGGCCGTAGACGGCGTCCCATACAGCGCTGTCGGCGTAGTAATCCCGGGGCCTCTCCTTGTTCTTGCGAACGCCCTTGACCGGGTTCTCCTTGGCAGTGAACCCCCATTCCCGGGCCATGTTCCAGACGTGGGAGAGCAGCGCCAGCTCACGGTTGGCGGCGGTGGGGGCTTGGCGGCCTCGCTGATCGCGGTACTGGGCGACGATCTGCGGGGTGATGCTTTCGATCGGTGCCGTGTCGAACACCTTGCGCAGGGTGGCGATCTGCCGGAGGTTTTCTGCCTGGGTCTTCTGGGCCTTCGTCGGGAGGATTTCCTTTTCGTACCGATCCAGAATGAACCGCATCAGCGTCGTGTCCGCGGGGATCTGCTGGCACTCCAGCTCAGCCCAGTGGCGCCGGGCCTCGTTGAGGTCTTTGCCGAGCGGGATCTCGACCCGCTTGCCGTCCGGCCCCCGGCCGACGTAGTAGAACGCCTCCCAGGTCTTGCCCGACTTCAGCTGGCGGGTTCGGCGGATCATGCGCGGCGGCAGGCCGCGGCTGACTGTTTTGGGGCGCATGGTCGATCAGCTCACTTGAAGAGCGCGGAGAAATCGGGCTTCCAGGCCGCTGGCTCGACGCCTCCGTTGGCGGTGGGCTGTATGCCAGCCATCTGCATCCGGGCGAACCATCGGCCTACAACGGGGCGTTTGGCGCCCGTCAGCACGTACTTCCAGCCATTGACATCCAGCCATTCGCGCTGGCCGGCCGGGTGTTTGTATCCCGTGACCTCGATCAGTTCCTCTTGGGTCAGAAACTCGGTGTTCAGCATGTTGACTCCTGTTCAGCCGGCCGGCTCAGAAGGGGATGTCGTCGTCCATATCGTCAGGGGCGCTCGAGGGCTGGTGCCGCCCCTGCCTGCCGCCGCCTTGGCGGGCAGAGGGGGCGTCCTGGTCGTCCTCTCCGGGCTCACGCTCGCGCCTCAATCCGTCGCCCAGCATCTGCATGATGTTGCCCTGGATGTCGGTGGCGTAGCGCTCGATGCCGTCGCGGTCGGTGTACTTCCGGTATCTGATCTTGCCGGAGACGTAGACCAGCGCACCTTTCTTCAGGTACTGTTGGGCAACCTCGGCGAGGCGGCCGAAGAGGTTCACGCGGTGCCATTCGGTGGCCTCGCGCCGGTCTCCGGTGTGGCTGTCGCGCCAGCGCTCGGTGGTGGCCACCGAGAGGCGGGCAACCACGTCGCCGCTGGCGAGGTGATGCACTTCGGGATCCTGGCCGAGGCGGCCGATCAGTTGGGCGTTATTGAGCATGGTGGATCTCGCTGGGGGTGATGTCGCGCCTGAGCTGGGCCAGGCCGCCGACGAGCAGATGGGCGACCGTGGCGGCCCGGTTCTCACCGAGGGAGGCCAGGTGCTGCAGGCTGGTCGAGCAGACCCGCAGCCGCTGGTGCTCGGGCACCGACAGAACGATCAGCACATCGTCATCGATGAGCGGCTCGTTCTCGGGGTTCAGCACCCGAACCGAAGCCTGCTGCCGGTCGTTGACGGTGATGCCCAGGCGCTCGCCCGCCATCGCGTCGGCAATGGTGAGCGCGGCCTGGACGGCGTGCTGGTGCGTTTGGCACCGGGTAACGGAGTGGCCTGAGGTGTGCAGGGCGGGGCCGTGGACGGTGATGAGGGTGTGCAGGATAGGTCTGATCATGCTGGCTTAGGCATCCGCCGACATTGTTTCTTTCAGGTTAGTTGTTTATTCTACTTTAACTTAAGTTGAATTCGTGTGAGTTTTTTTGTTCGATGAGAAGCATGAAGATCATCAGGAGCGAACGAGAGCACGAGGCAGCACTGGCGCGTCTGCGGCAGCTGTTCGATGTAGATCCTGCGCCTGGCACGCCAGAGGATGACGAGTTTCAGCTGCTGGCCTTGGTCATCAAGGACTACGAGCGGCGCACGGTTCCGCCTGTTGTGGTGGACGACCCTGTTGAGGTGATCCTGTTCGCGATGGAACAGATGGGACTGAGTCGCCAGGACATGACGCAGTATTTGGGGCCTGCATCAAAGGTGTCAGAGGTTCTGTCCCGGAAGCGCCCCCTGTCCCTGCCAATGATCAGACGGCTACATGAAGGCCTGAAGATCCCGCTCGACATGTTGCTGGTCGCACCGGCCGCGAGAGCGGCAGAGCGCGCAGAAGATTAGCCGCCCGCCTGATGCTCAAGAGAAAGCCGAAAAAAAGGGGCTGATCAGCCCCTGGTTTTTTCTCTTAATCGTTGTTTTGCAAGCGGTTTTGAGAAGGGTTAAAATGCTGCCCCCCCCCCGCGCGGGGGCCTTCGAGGTTGACATCCTTGGACGTGCTTTTGATGTGTTCTTTCAAATCGGACAGCCGTTCTTGTATGACTGAAAGAGCCCTGCAAACATCTGTCACATGGTTCATGCCGTGAGGGGATTTCAGGCACTGAATGGAGAGCGAGCAAATTGCCTCCACGTCACTGCACACGCTTTCCACCAGTGTGTTGGTGAACTCCAACGCTTCCGCTGCAGAACGGAGCATTTCTCGGCTCGAAGGGCTGGTCATCTGGTTGGCAACAAATGTTTCAGAAGAAACAAATGATAACGGCCAGTGCCTGAGTCGTCGAATTTTTTAACACCATTCCTTACTGCTCGGCAAGGTACCGCCGATGTTCCACCACTGGGCCAACTATTGAGATGGGAGTGTCAGCGCTGGAGACAATCGGATAGTTCTCGTCCGATGGCGCTAGGTCAAAGGAAGCGGATGGCCCATTCGCTGCTATTGAACGAAGGCGATAGCGACGGATGACAGCCCCGAATCCATCGACGATTGCGAGAACGAACACTCCTGGGCGGGGAGGGACATCAGGATCAACGATCAGGTGATCCCCCGAAGGGAATTCCTGGTGAACAGCAGAGTCCGTTGACTCGATAGCAAACGCAGACGGGGAGTAACGGCGGCTACTAGGCAGCCAATGGCCTTTCGCGTGGCCGCTGGGGGTGTCAGTTTCTCGGTTGTTCCACCACTCAATTACTCCATCAGAATCCAGGCGAGGCAGGTAACGAAGGCCTTGTGGAGCGGTGGCCAAACCGGGGTCATCAGTGACCATCTTGGGGCCTTCGCCCGTGACGATCCATGCTGCACGAACACCGGTGGCAGCCTCAAATCGGGTGGCCGTTTGGGCGCGCATGCCTTCGGTTTTGCCTGTAAACCAGTTGGAGACAGCCGTGGGGCTGATATCAAGCTCTTCAGCAAGTTGCGTTCTGGTTTTGCCTGAGATGCGTAACGCCTCTTTTAACCTGTCGCGAAATTCCATCGATGTCTGTGAGATAGGTCTGTGGCAGTCCGTGAGGTCTTGATATAAACTTAAGTGGATCACATCAGATCAACAAAAATTGATCCACTTTGCCTATGAAAACGCAGGATGCTATTCGGCTGTCGGGCAGTCGGCGAGACTTGTCGATGCTCCTCGGCGTCTCCGTGCAAGCGACATATGCATGGGGCGAGAGGATTCCTGACAAGCGTCTATGGCAGTTACGCAATATGCGACCTGACTGGTTCAGAGAAGCTGAGGACGATCCTGTGCGCGCCGTTCGCCTTGCTCAGAAAGAACGAGCAGATCGAATTTTACAGCTTGCGGATGCGCTTAGACAGGAGGCCCTTGCCTGGCGCAACAGCTGACAGCACGGCCGGCCGACGGAACGGAGGCGCCGGCGCGTGCAACGAAAAAACGAGGACGAAGATGCGTAACAACACCGACGGTCTGCCAGTGCGGGACATGCCGATGCTTCCCTGGAACTGGCGCCAATCAACCCCGGCCGATGGGGCCGGAGCGAACGAAACGATGACCGACGAGGATGCCCTGGTGTTCTCGGCGCTGCTGCGCACGCAGGTCTGCGCTGCGCCCGGGCGACCGCTGCACGAGAAGCCGGCCATCGAGGCCGCGCTGCTGGTGCGCATCCAGGGCCTCGACGAGGCGGCGGTGAGTAGGGCGATGGAGCGGCTGGTGCGCACCCGGTGGGTGAGACGCACCTGGGCGCTCGATGCCGGCGGGCAGGAGCGGGTGTTTCTGGCCGCCAATGCGGCGCTGGTGACGGGAGGTGAAGCATGAGCGAGACGGTGCTTCGCCCCGGAGCGGTCGGCCGATTGCTGCACGAGCAGCTGGTGGCCGAGATACTGGCCCGCGTGCTGGCCGAGGTCAGGGTGCGTCAGAGTCAATCGAGCGATGGACGGCCCGTCTGGCTGGAGCCGCATCAGCTGGTCGATACGCCAGCTGTCGCGATGCTGGCCACGCGCGCCGCGCTGCTCGCGCTCGCCGAGCGGAGTGACGTGGTGAGTGGTCTGGCTGTCAGGGACGGCGAGTCGCGGGCCGTGTTCACGCTGGCCAGCACATTTGATGGGCAGCCACCGGAGCCACGGCCATGACCAGGGCAACTCCATGCCCGGCGTTACTGGGGCGCGTGCTAGCCGAGGTCAAGGCGATCCAGGCCACCTCCCTCGATGACACGGTGGTCTGGTTCGGCGCGCAGAACATCGCCGATGCGTGCGGCCTGCCTGTGGAGGACGTGACGCAGGCGCTGGGCTGCCTGCATCGGCGCGGCGATGTGGTGACGGCCTTCAGCAGGGGCGAAAGCCCGAGGGCCAAGCTGACAGTGTCCTATGCGCTAGCTGAGGCGGTTGAGAACAGCAACGAGCGGCCGGAGGCTGAATGAACTATTACCCCTTTCACGTTGGTGACTATTGGTCACACACGACATTCCTGACACCGATGCAGGATCTGGCTTATCGCAGGCTGCTGGATCTGTATTACACGCGGGAGCAGCCCCTGCCGCCTGATCCGTTGCGATGCGCCCGGATCGCGAATCTGTCGGCTCACCTCGACGATGTCCAGGCGGTGCTGGAGGAGTTCTTCGTGCTGGAGGAGGACGGCTACCGAAACAAGCGCTGCGACGAAATCCTGGAGAAATTCATCAGCCAGCGGGAGAAGGCACAGCGTGCGGGCATTGAATCCGGGAAAGCGCGTCGAGCGCTGGCTGAGCGTCGGGAGGAGGGCCGTAGAGCGGTTGCTGAACCGGCGATGAACCCGGCGACAACGACCGATCAGCCCTCGGTGAACGAATGTTCAACAGGCATTGAACGACCGTTGAACGGATGCTCAACGAACGTTGAACCAACCAATAACCAAAAACCAATAACCAAAATAAAAACCCCCCTTACCCCCCTTGTCGAAACCGTGGCGCCGGAGGGCTTCGGGAGCGATCCGCCTGCAGGTGTGCCGGAGGAATGCCCGCCAGACAGTCCTGGCGCGATGACGGGCCTGCCCGCTGCCCGCCGCCGACGACGGCGAGTGGCTGACCCTGCGTGCTGGGCAGGGGTGATGACCGATCGGCCACCGGATGTGCCGGATGACCTCTGGCGGGATTTCTGCGCCCTGCGAAAGGCACGCAATGCGCCGGTGACAGCACGGGCGCTGGACGGCGTTCGCCGGGAGGCGGGCAAGGCTGGTGCGGACATGGCGCAGGCGCTGAGCTTCATGGTCGAACGCGGGCATCAGGGCTTCATTGCCCAGGCCTGGCATCGGCAGCAGGGGCGTGGAATCGGGCCGCCAGCAAGGGGCGGGTGTGCGCGTCTTCAGCCGGATCTGGTGGCCAACTACGACGAAGGAGTGACGGAAGATGGACGAGTTTTTTGACGACTTTCGGGCGGCGGAGTGCCAGAAGCACGGCGCCTACATGAGCCGCCGGATTCAGTTCCCCTTTGCGCACAAGCCGGTGATCTGGACGATGTGCAAGGAGTGCCTGCGACAGGCCGGAGAGGACGCGAGAGCGGCGGAGAACCGCCATCGCGCGATCATCCGCCAGGCAAGGTTCAGGCGAATGTTCGGCGACGATCTGGTGCCTGCCCGGTACCGGGGCAAGGGGTTTGACGACTACGTGTGCGAACACGAGGCGCAGCGCAAGGCACTCAGGCAGGTGAGGTCGTTTGCCGACCGTGTGCTGACGGGCGAGGAGGGTGACGACCTGATCCTCATGGGCGCCACGGGAACGGGCAAGACGCACCTGGCTTGCGCGGTGGTGCAGGCGCTGTGCGATGAGGGGCGCGTCGTGGTTCGTGTCGATGCGCCCAGGCTGGTGCACCTCATTCACGAGTCGTGGCGGCCGGATGCCCGGTTTTCCACGCAGGACATCGTGGCCGCACTCGAGGCGTCCGATCTGCTGGTCATCGATGACGTGAGCAGCGAGTGGGCGACCGAGGGTATCCGGGTCATCCTGGGGGAGATGCTGAAGCGCCGCTATGAGCGCCGCGCGCCGACGTTGCTGGTGGCCATCGAGAACATCCGGGGCGTTCAGGCCTTCATCGGGGATCGCGCGCTGGCACGGGCCAAGGAGAGCGTCAGGGTGGTGATCTTTGACTGGGAAAGCCATCGAGGCCGCCTGACGAATGCGCCATGACGCACGCATGCCGGGCCTGCGAGCTGGCAGCCGCCGACCGGCACTCGGGACTGTACACGCT
>JAUMZD010000080.1 GCA_030528325.1 Lautropia sp.
AAAAAGCGTAGCGTTTTCAACGACTTACAAATTGCTGAACCTGCTTTCGAGTCAGGTACATTCGACCACTCTGCCACCTCTCCGTGACGCTTCGGTCAAGTCAAGGATTATGCCACAACTTTTCCGGAATGCCAGCCCCTGGGCCACCGAAGCATCAAAAAATTTCCGTCAGGGCTTCAGCACGGTCAGCCCGCCCATGTAGGGCTGCAGAACCTCCGGCACCCGTACCGAGCCATCAGCCTGCTGGCAGTTCTCCAGTACGGCCACGAGCGTGCGCCCCACGGCCAGACCCGAACCGTTCAGCGTGTGCACGAGTTCAGGTTTGGCCTTGCCACCCACGGCGGGGCGGAAGCGTGCCTGCATTCGGCGCGCCTGGAAGGCTTCGGTGTTCGAGATCGACGAAATCTCGCGGTAGGTGTTCTGGGCCGGCAGCCAGACCTCGATGTCATAGGTCTTGGCCGCGCCGAAGCCCATGTCGCCCGTGCACAGGACCACGACCCGGTAAGGCAGGCCCAGCCCCTGCAGGATGGCCTCCGCATGACCGACCATCTCCTCCAGCGCCTGATAGGATCGCTCGGGATGGGCGATCTGCACCATCTCGACCTTGTCGAACTGGTGCTGGCGGACCATGCCACGGGTATCCCGGCCGTAGGAGCCGGCCTCGGAACGGAAGCATGGCGTATGGGCCGTGAGCTTCAACGGCAAGGCATCGGCGTTCAGGATCTCGCCTGCCACGAGATTCGTGAGCGAGACCTCGCTGGTCGGGATCAGATACATGGCCGATGCGTCGGATGCCGCGCCCTCCTTGCCCTCGGCGTCTGCCTGGCTGAACCCGGCTGCTGCGGCCTCGGGCTTCGGGCCGCCCTCGTCGCCCATCTTCAGAACCTTGAAGAGGTCTTCCTCGAACTTGGGCAACTGGCCCGTGCCATGAAGCGCCGATGCGTTGACCAGGTACGGGGTATAGCACTCGGTGTAGCCATGACGGGCGGTATGGGTATCGAGCATGTACTGCGCGAGCGCGCGGTGCAGGCGGGCGATACCGCTGCGCATGACGGTGAAGCGCGCACCCGACAGCTTCGCACCCGCAGCGGCATCGAGCCCCAGCGGCTGGCCCACGTCCAGATGATCCTTCACCTCGAAATCGAAAACAGGTGGCTGGCCCCAGCGACGCACCTCGACATTGTCGGCTTCGCTACTGCCCTCGGGCACCGATTCGTGCGGCAGGTTCGGCAGGGTCAACAGCAGCGCGTCCAGTTCGGCCTGGACGGCCGACAGCTCGGTGGCCGTCCGTGCCAGCTCGGCCGCCATCTCGTTGACGCTCGCCATCAGGGCCGATGCATCCTCGCCCCTGGCCTTGGCCTGGCCGATCTGCTTCGAGGTGGCGTTACGCTGTGCCTGCAGCGTCTCGGCACGCGTCTGCGACGCCTTGCGGCGTGCTTCCAGCGCTTCATAGGCAGCGCGGTCAAAAACAAAGCCCCGTGATTTGAGACGGCTTTCTACAAGTGCGGCGTCCCGACGCAATAGCTGGATATCGATCATCCCGAGATTCTAGTCGCTTGTCGGTTCATTTTTGTCGCTTCTCGGCCTCAGCAGGCGGGGGCCTTATCATCATTGTCCGGGGCGTCATGGACGGGTTTCGTCCCCACGCTCCCAGGAGCTTGAGCGGCAGGAAAGTCGCGGGCTGCAAACCGGCCGCGCCGGCCCATTCTGCACCCGCTTCTTGTCCCATAGCTCGGGCTATGGGACAAGAAGCGGGCACAAACTGTGCTCGGTGGGGCCGGTTTTCGCCTTCGCGATTCCTACCGCCCAAGCTCCCGGCGGTTCGGACAGATGAGAGAATGGCAGCCATCTGAATCCGGGCCGCTCAAGGGATACACTGAACGGGCCCCGTGAGGCGACACGTCCCGCAGCTGGCGTCGTTCAGCGTATCCCGGGGATGTCCATCATAATGGGAGGCTGGGCCGACCAGTGCGCCCGTAACGATCTCGGAGGAATACCTGTGTCGATGCCGATGTTTCGAGTGATGAAGGTGGCGGGCGTATGCGCGCTGCTGCTGACGGGTTGCACGACGATCACGTCAGAACCGGTTGATACGCGGCCATCGATCCTGTTCGTGCATGGCAACGGCGAAAACGCCGCCAACTGGCAGACCACGATCTGGCGCTTCGAGTCCAATGGCTGGCCCTCGGCCAAGCTGCATACACTGGATCTGCCCTACCCCTACGCCCGTGACGACGACACCCAGCCGCAGGCCGGGCGCAGCAGCAGCGCCGACTTCATGGCCTACCTGAAAGCGGAAGTCGATGCCATCCGGCTGCGTTCCGGCCAGAACAAACTCGTCCTGGTAGGCGCTGGTCGTGGCGGCAATGCCATCCGCAATTACATCCAGAACGGTGGTGGCCAGGACAAGGTCAGCCATGTCGTGCTGGCCGGCACACCCGCCCACGGCATCTGGGCCGTCAAGGGCTATCGTGAACAGAGCGAGTTCTCGGGCCTGTCGAATTTCATGCAGGGCCTCAACCGGCCCAAGGATGCCGCCGGCAACGAAGTGCCCACCGGCATCCAGTGGCTCACGATCCGCTCGGACAACAATGACAAGTTCGCCCGCCCCACCGGTGAATGGATCGGCAGCCCGCTGATGAACACCAACATCACCCCCCGCAGCCCCGAACTGAAGGGCGCGCAGACGGTCGTGCTGCCAAAGGCCGATCACCGCGAGACGGCCTATTCACCGGCCGCCTTCGCCGCGATGTATCACTTCATCACGCAGGAGCCGCCCAAAACCACCGACATCAAGGCGGAAAGCACCACCGAACTGGGCGGCGTGATCAGCGGTGTCGAGGGACAGAACGGCGGCTTTCCGAGCAACCTGCCCGTTCAGGGGGCTCGCATCGAGATCTATCCGGTGGACAGCTCGACCGGCATTCGCACGGGTGAAGCCGTCCATCTGCAGACCGTGGATGAAGCTGGCCGTTGGGGTGGTTTCAGGGCCCAACCGGATCAGACCTACGAATTCGTCATCAGTGCGCGGGGCTACCCCACCCATCATGTCTATCGCAGTGCCATTGCACGCAGCAGTCAGCTGATCAATTTCCGCCTGCAGCGCATCATCCACGCCGACCCCGACGCGAAGGCCATCGTGATGATGAGCCGTCCGCGCGGCTACTTCGACCTGCGTCGTGACTCGATGTCCTTCGGCAACGTCGTCCCACCTCCCGGCATTCCGCTGAAAGGCGTGGCTGGCGTGTCGGTCTCCCGGATGAAGTCGGAGAAGAACGAACAGGAAACCGTCGTGGCCCGCTTCAACAACGAACGTGTGGCCGGACGTACCTGGCCGCTGTCCGAGAAACGTGTGGTGATTCTGGAGATCACGCAGTGATCATGGTGTCGGGCCGGCAGTCAGGCGGCTGAGCGCCTGCCCGTCCGGCACGGAACCACCTGTTTCAGAAGAGGCCGCATTGCAGCGGATGACCGGCCACCTCGAAGACGGGTGCCTGCTGGCTCTCTTCGGTCGGCCCGGCCTTCCGGGCCGTTTTCCGGGCAGTGGGGCCGGGCTGCGCCGCATAGCCACCCCTCAACACGGGTACGGCCTTCAACGTGACGGCCTTCAACTGGCTGTTGCCAACCTCGCCGGAAGCCGCCTTCATGAGGCGGTTCAGCTCGGCAGCCCCTTTCGGGCCCAGACGCTGCCGCCAGCGTGACAGGCTGGACGGGTCGATGGGCGCATCCACCTGCAGGTGGGTTTCGCCGCAGAACACCTGCCAGTACGGGTTTTCGACCCACATCAGCACCACATCCTCGTTCGACAGGCCGAAGAGGCGCTGCAGATACAGAAGCCCTGCCATCAGCCGGGGCGCCGTGGCCGGACGGCCGGTACGCGACTTGAAGAAGCTGCGACCCAGCGCATCGACACTCGCCCAGTCGACGCGAGCGGCCATCAGCACCAGCGGATGCTGTGTATTGATCTGTTCATGCAGAGGCTGGCGGAACAGGTCACCACTCTGTGAATGCGTTGGCCGTGGGCCCATGACGGGGGGCGTGAGATGAAAATGAACGGAATGGCCCGGCATTATCGCAAATCCTGCAAAACAGGCATTTTCTGCCCCATTGAAGGCACGAACAGCCACGCTGTCCGGCTTGCCTGTTGCCCCGCCGCAGGCCAGCATCGCTCTCGGAGCTTGGGCGGCAGGAAAATCGCGGGCTGCAAATCGGCCGCGCCGGCCCATTTTGCACCCGCTTCTTGCCCCATAGCGCCCGCTATGGGGCGGCGAATCGGGCACAAACTGTGCTCGGCGGGGCCGGTTTTCGCCTTCGCGATTCCTACCGCCCAAGCTCCTCAGCCATAATAGGGACGATGCATTCGTACGCGAACGGTTTGGCCGGGTTCGTGCGCGAATGCCGGAGCATCCGACGATCGCTCCGGAGACAGGGTTTTGCCTCGACACCGGCCAACCGCTCAAGTTCGATCCCATGACGCAACACGACAACCTCATCAATGGCCAGTGGGTGGCAGGCAAAAGCACCTCGCCCAACATCAACCCCAGCAACCTGAAGGATGTGATCGGCGAGTACGCCCAGGGTGACGCATCCGACCTGAATGCAGCCGTCGAGGCCGCGAAGGCGGCTTTTCCTGCCTGGTCCGTCAGCGGCATCCAGGCGCGTCACGATGCCCTGGAGAAAATCGGCAACGAGATCCTGGCCCGCAAGGACGAGCTGGGTGAGTTGCTGGCACGTGAGGAAGGCAAGACCCGCCCCGAAGCCGTGGGCGAGGTGGCGCGCGCCGGCCAGATCTTCAAGTTCTTCGCGGGCGAATGCCTGCGACTCACCGGTGATGCCCTGCCCTCGGTACGCCCGGGCGTCGGTGTCGAGATCACCCGTGAACCGTTGGGCGTGGTGGGCCTGATCACCCCCTGGAACTTCCCGATCGCGATCCCGGCCTGGAAGATCGCGCCGGCGCTGGCCTACGGCAACTGCGTGGTGCTGAAGCCCGCCGACCTCGTGCCCGGCAGCGCCTGGGCGCTGGCCGAGATCATCCACCGCAGCGGCATCCCGGCCGGTGTCTTCAACCTCGTCATGGGCCGTGGCCGCGTGATCGGTGAAGCGCTGGTCGGGCATCCGGACGTGGCGGCCATCAGCTTCACCGGCTCGGTCGAGGTCGGCCAGCACATTGCCCAGCAGGCCATCCAGACGGGCAAGAAGATCCAGCTGGAGATGGGCGGCAAGAACCCGCAGGTGGTGCTCGATGATGCCGACCTGGCGCAGGCGGTCGAGCTGAGCGCGCAGAGCGCCTTCTATTCGACGGGTCAGCGCTGCACGGCAGCCAGCCGCCTGATCGTCACCGACAGGATCTATCCGGCCTTCGTCAAGGCCATGCAGGAGCGTCTGGCCCGTCTGAAAGTGGGCGCGGCACTGGCGGCCGGCACCGACATCGGCCCGGTCGTCAGCCAGTCCCAGCTGGAGCAGGATCTGTCCTATGTGCAGATCGGCACCAGCGAAGGCGGTGTGCTGGTGGCCGGTGGCGAGCGCATCGCCTGCCACACCGGCAGCGGTGACGAGGGCTTCTTCATGGCCCCGGCCCTGATCGCCGACACCACGCCCGGCATGCGGATCAACCGCGAGGAAGTGTTCGGCCCGGTGGCCAGCATCATCCGCGTGAAGGACTACGAGGAGGCGCTGGCCGTGGCCAACGACACGAGCTTCGGCCTGTCGGCCGGTATCGCCACCACCAGCCTGAAGTACGCCACCCACTTCAAGCGCCACGCCCAGGCCGGCATGGTGATGGTGAACCTGCCCACGGCCGGTGTGGATTACCACGTCCCCTTCGGCGGCCGCAAGGGTTCCAGCTATGGCCCGCGTGAGCAGGGCCGCTATGCGCAGGAGTTCTACACGACCGTGAAGACGGCCTATACGTTCGCCTGATTCTGATCGACAGGAAGTGGCTGGAAGCCGTCCTCTGAAACGAACAGCGAATGAGCCGCTCTCAGCCCTTCTTCCCCGCCTCGGCATCCCACTGGCGAAGCTGCGCGAGCTTCTCGCCGATCTTGATCTCCAGACCGCGCGGCACGGGCTGATACCAGTTCGGTGCTTTCATGCCTTCGGGCAGGTAGTTTTCACCAGCGGCATAGGCATGGGGTTCGTCGTGCGCATAGCGGTAGGCATGGCCGTGGCCCAGCGATTTCATCAGCTTCGTCGGTGCATTGCGCAGGTGCACCGGCACCTCGCGTGACTTGTCCTTCTTCACGAAGGCTTTTGCCTGGTTGTAGGCCATGTAGCCCGCATTGCTCTTCGGCGCCATCGCCAGGTACAACACGGCCTGCGCCAGTGCCAGCTCGCCTTCCGGGGAACCCAGGCGGTCATAGGTGCTGGCCGCCTCGTTGGCGATCTGCATCGCTCTGGGGTCGGCCAGCCCGATGTCCTCCCAAGCCATCCGCACGATGCGACGGGCCAGATACTTCGGATCGGCGCCGCCGTCGAGCATCCGTGTCAGCCAGTACAGCGAGCCATCGGGGCTGGAGCCACGCACGGATTTGTGCAGCGCCGAGATCTGGTCATAGAAGTTGTCGCCGCCCTTGTCGAAGCGGCGGGCATTGAGCGTCAGCGCCTGCTCGATGAAGGCATTGTCGATGCGTGTCACGCCCGCCGCCTTCGCGGCCGTGGCCGTCTGCTCCAGCAGATTCAGCATCCGGCGGGCATCCCCATCGGCATAGCCCACCAGCGTGTCGATCGCCGCCGCGTCGAAATCAAGCGATCCCAGCGCCTGCCGGCGAGCCCGCGCCACCAGTGCCTTCAGCTCATCCTCGGACAGCGACTTCAGCACATAGACCTGCGCCCGCGACAACAGGGCAGAGTTCACCTCGAAGGACGGATTCTCGGTCGTGGCCCCGATCAGCGTGATCAGCCCGGACTCGGCATAGGGCAAGAGCGCATCCTGCTGCGACTTGTTGAAGCGGTGAATCTCGTCGATGAACAGGATCGTGTGACGGCCAGCCTTCAGATTCTGCTCGGCCTCTTCCATCGCGGCACGGATATCCTTGACGCCGGAGAAGACGGCCGACAGCGCAATGAAGGCATGACCGAAGGCCGTGGCCGTGAGCCGGGCCAGCGTGGTCTTGCCCACGCCCGGCGGCCCCCACAGGATCATCGAATGCGGTTTGCCGGACTCGAAAGCCAGCCGTAGCGGGCGATCCGGCCCCAGCAGATGGGTCTGACCGATCACCTCGTCCAGATGACGCGGACGCAACAGCTCGGCCAAGGGCACGCCGGTCTGCGCCCCCCGGTTGGCACGCACCGCAGCCGCATCGGCCGGTGCACCGGCAGGCGCTTGCCCGCCCCGCCCCGCGCCAGCGCCCCTCACCGGCCCGTCATCCTGTCCTTCGGCTGCCGCCGACGTCCCGCCCACCGAAGCGCCCCGTCCGGTGTGGCGCGGCCCTTCACCGTCCGGCAGCCATCCTTCAAACAAGTCAGACATGAAGCCTCTCTCCTCTGGGAACGAATATAACCCAGCCCCGGAGCTTGGGCAGCCGGTTTGCAGCCCGTACTTTCCGGCCACCCAAGCGCCCGGGCTGTGTCAGAATCGACTGCGCCGGTTGCACGACGCTAGAGCGTGTTATGCACTGATTCGTCCCCGCGCTGGCCCCAAAACTGCGGGCTGACAAGGCGCCACGCGCCGCCAAGGCTTGATGCCTTGGCAAGCGTGGCAACGCCGTCAGCGTGCGGTTTTGGGGCCAGCCCGAAGGGAAAGCCCCTCTGGGCGCGCAGCACCGCGTTGCCAACCCCTTGAAGCCAT
>JAUMZD010000081.1 GCA_030528325.1 Lautropia sp.
GAGGATTCTGCGGGCTTGGCGCCTTGTTCTGCACGCCCAGAGGGGCTTTCGCGGGAACGAATAAGTGCATAACACGCTCTAGCCCCCTTCAGCGCTGACCACGACGGTTGGCATCCCCGCACACCCGGGTGCCAAAGCGGTATCGGCCCGCTATCATGTCGGGATGTCGTCTGTCGCACCCCGATCCTCCTTCCCCTGGCAGGCCATGCTGGCCCTCCTGGGCGCCATGTTCGGCCTCGCCATCGGCACCTCGTTTGCCAAGCAACTCTTCCCCCTGATCGGGGCACAGGGCACGACGGCGCTGCGTACCGGGTTCTCGGCTCTGCTGCTGGTGCTGATCTGGCGGCCCTGGCGCTGGCGCCTGCGCCGGCAGGATTACTGGGCCATCGTCCGCTACGGCACGATGCTGGGCGTGATGAACCTGAGCTTCTACATGGCACTCAGGACGATCCCCTTCGGCATCGCCGTGGCGATCGAGTTCTGCGGGCCGCTGGCCGTGGCACTCTACGCCTCGCGCCGTCCCATCGACTACCTGTGGATCGTGTGTGCGGTGGCCGGCCTCGCGCTGCTGCTGCCGTGGCAGCAAGGCACCGACACGCACCTCGACCCGCTGGGGGTGCTCTACGCCATCGGCGCTGCCATCTGCTGGGGCGGCTACATCGTCTACGGCAAACGCACGACCCATCTGCACACGGGTCAGACCGTGGCCATCGGCGTCAGTGTGGCCGCCCTGCTCGTCATGCCCTTCGGACTGGCCCACGCCGGCACGACCCTGTTCGAGCCCCGGATCCTGCTGATCGGCCTTGGCGTCGCGCTCCTCTCCAGTGCGATCCCGATGTTTCTGGAGATGTGGGCCCTCCGGCGCCTGGCAGCCGGCTCCTATGGGGTGATGACCAGCCTGGAGCCGGCGGTGGCCGCCATCGTCGCCATGATCATCCTGGGCGAGCAGCTGAGCTGGCTGCAATGGGGGGCCATCCTCTGTACGGTGACGGCCGCGATGGGCAGTGCGCTGACGACGCGGTCCGCATCCGATGCCCCCCCCGCCAGCACCGAAGCGAAGCCCCCCGCCCCTGACCCGACGGCCTCCCCGGTACCACAACCATCCAGCCCCGGCGCCGATGCACGGGAGCCGGCTGCTCACTGATGCCCTGAACCGTGGCGGCCCGATGTCGCCACAAGCCCCCTTCCGTTCTCCCTGACCGCATGAAATCCCTGTTCGAATGGTTTGAAAACCGGATCAACCCCTACCCCGACGAGGCCGCGCTCGTGCCGGACAAGGGTCTGTGGCCTTTCATCCGCTCGTCGCTGAAAGGCGTTCGCCGCTGGCTGGTGCTGCTGATCCTGACCGTGGCCCTGATCGGCGTGCTCGAAGCCCTGTTCTTCCAGTGGATGGGCTTCGTCGTGGACTGGGTGAACCAGTACACACCGGAAACCCTCTGGTCGGAAAAGGGCGGCGTGCTGACGCTGATGGCGATCGTGATGCTCGTCACCCCGTTGCTGGTGCTGGTAGCCTCGAACCTTCGCTTCCAGACCCTGCAGGGCGTGATGCCGATGCGGCTGCGCTGGCGCTTTCACCGGCTGATGCTGGGCCAGAGCCTGAGCTTCTATCAGGACGAGTTCGCCGGCCGCGTGTCGGCCAAGGTGATGCAGACCGCGCTCGCCATCCGCGATGCGGTGATGACCTTCGCCGACATGATGGTCTACATCGTCGTCTACTTCCTGACCAGCTCGGTCGTGCTGTGGCAGTTCGACGCCTGGCTGCTCGTACCCTTCCTGATGTGGCTGGCCGGTTTCGCGATGATCCTGTGGCGATCCATTCCGAAGCTCGCGAAGCTGGCCGAACGGCAGGCCGATGCGCGGGCGCTGATGACGGGCCGGATCACCGATGCCTACAGCAACATCACGACGGTCAAGCTCTTCTCCCACAGCGAACGGGAATCGGCCTATGCCAGGAGTGCGATGGAAGAGTTCCTGCAGACGGTGCACGCCCAGATGCGACGGGTGACGATGCTGGAGGTGGCGAACCAGACCATCAACATCCTGCTGATCGGCAGCACGGCGGCTCTCGGCATCTGGCTCTGGCATGACGGCGTGGTCAGCGCCGGCGCCGTGGCGGCCTCGACGGCACTGGCCCTGCGCGTGAACGGTCTGTCACACTGGATCATGTGGCAGTCGGCCATGCTCTTCGAGAACTTCGGCACGATCCAGGACGGCATGAACACGCTGTCCCGACCGCATACGGTCGTGGATCAGCCCGACGCGAAACCGCTGGTCGTGACGACGGGAGACATTCGTTTCGACCACGTCAGCTTCGCCTATGGCGAGAACCGGCCACTACTGGAGAAGTTCAACCTGCATGTGAAACCGGGAGAGAAGATCGGTCTGGTCGGCCGCTCCGGGGCCGGCAAGTCCACGATCGTGAACCTGCTGCTGCGTTTCTATGACCTGAACGGTGGCCGCATCCTGATCGATGGCCAGAACATCGCGGACGTGACACAGAATTCACTGCGCGCCCAGATCGGCATGGTCACGCAGGACACCTCGCTGCTGCATCGCTCGGTTCGCGACAACATCAGCTACGGCCGCCCCGATGCCGATGACGGCGAAGTGATGGATGCGGCCCGTCGCGCCCAGGCCGACCTGTTCATCGGGCAGCTGCAGGACGCGAAGGATCGTCAGGGTCTCGACGCCCATGTGGGCGAGCGGGGCGTGAAGCTCTCGGGCGGCCAGCGCCAGCGGATCGCGATCGCGCGGGTGATGCTGAAGAATGCGCCGATCCTGCTGCTGGATGAAGCGACCAGCGCACTGGATTCGGAAGTGGAAACCGCCATCCAGGACAGCCTCTACGAGCTGATGACGGGCAAGACCGTCATCGCGATCGCCCACCGCCTGTCGACCATCGCCGCCATGGACCGGCTGGTGGTGCTCGACCGTGGCCAGATCGTGGAAGAAGGCTCACATGCCGAGCTGCTGGCCCGGGGCGGGCTCTACGCCCGCCTGTGGGCCCACCAGAGCGGCGGCTTTCTGGGCAAGGAGGACGATGAGAACAGCGCGCGAGAACCGGCTGTCTGAATCTGTGCCTGGCTCAGCCCCGCGTCTGCCCCTGATCGGGCGCAGCCCCCTACCGCACGTCTGCCAACCCGCTAAAATCCGCCCCTATGACTGACAGAACCGACTCCCCCCATCCGGCCCACCCGGTAGCCACCGTGGTGGCACAGGAACACCAGCGCCTGCGCGCCCTGCCCGGCCTGATCTTCGCCAGCCGCTGGCTGCAGCTTCCCCTCTATCTGGGCCTGATCGCCGCCCAGTGCGTCTTCGTCGGCCACTTCCTGATCGAGCTGTGGCACCTGATCGAGGCAGCCTTCGGCAACCAGGACGCATTGAAGTCGCTGGTCGAGAGCATCGGCTACCGCTCGTCCGAACCCGTCACCACGCTGAACGAGACCGTCATCATGCTGGTGGTACTGGCCCTGATCGACGTGGTGATGATCTCGAACCTGCTGATCATGGTGATCGTGGGCGGCTTCGAAACCTTCGTCAGCCGGCTGGGCCTCGATGGCCACCCCGACCAGCCCGAATGGCTCAGCCATGTCAACGCCTCGGTGCTGAAGGTCAAGCTGGCGATGTCGATCATCGGCATCAGCTCGATCCACCTGCTCAAGACCTTCATCAACGCCGACAATTACAGCGACCGGGTACTGATCGCCCAGACCGTGATCCACATCGCCTTCCTGCTGTCGGCCATCGCCATCGCGTATACCGACAAGCTGATGGCCAGCGCCTACAAGCAGGACAAGCACTGAACACCGGGGCGGCAAGCCTCGTCCGGATGCCAGCAAACGTCCCGATGCACCCGGCCGGCCTCCTGCCGGCGCGGAGCCCCGCCCTTCCTGCCATCAGGCTGACCGCCTTCTCGCCGCCCTTGTGGCCATCGCGCCCGATCGACAGGAGGGCGTCCGGCAGGCCAGCCACTTCAAGGAGACAAGCCCATGATCGACATCTTTCTGAATGGTGAGCCCCGCCAGGTTGCCACCGACCAGACCCTGGCCAGCCTCATCGAACAGCTGGGTTACACCGGCAAGCGCATCGCCACCGAACGCAACGGGGAGATCGTGCCCAAATCACAGTACACCGACACGCTTCTCGCGGCCGGTGATCGCCTGGAAATCGTCGTGGCCGTCGGTGGCGGCTGACGGATCCGGCCATCGCCCCGACCCGATGACCGCCTCCTTCCGGCAAATCCGGCACCATCGATCCCATGCCGCGTCCGACCCATCACTGCCCGATGTCGCGCCCCTCTCAAACCCTTCCCACAGACAGGATCACACCATGAGCGCCCCCCAGGACGACACCCTGACCATCGGTTCCCGCACCTTCTCTTCCCGGCTGCTGGTGGGCACCGGCAAGTACGTCGACTTCGACGAGACCCGCCGAGCCATCGACACCAGCGGCACCGAGATCGTGACCGTGGCCATCCGCCGTACCAACATCGGCCAGCACGCCGGCGAGCCCAGCCTGCTGGACTTCGTGCCCCCCGAACGCTTCTGCATCCTGCCCAACACCGCCGGCTGCTACACCGCCGACGATGCCGTGCGCACGCTGCGGCTGGCCCGTGAGCTGCTCGACGGGCACAACCTCTGCAAGCTGGAAGTGCTGGGCAACGAGAACAACCTGTTCCCGAACATGCCCGAGACGCTGGCCGCCGCCCGCACGCTGGTGAAGGAAGGCTTCGAGGTGATGGTGTACTGCAGCGACGACCCGATCCAGGCGCAGATGCTGGAGGACATGGGCTGCGTGGCGATCATGCCGCTCGCCTCCCTGATCGGCTCGGGCATGGGCATCCTGAACCCGTGGAACCTGAAACTGATCCTTGAGCAGGCGAAAGTGCCGGTCATCGTCGATGCCGGCGTCGGCACCGCCTCGGATGCCACCATCGCGATGGAGCTGGGCTGCTCGGCCGTGCTGATGAACACCGCCATCGCCAAGGCCAGAGACCCGATCATGATGGCCCGGGCCATGAAGGCCGGCGTCGAAGCCGGGCGTCTGGCTTATCTGGCCGGCCGGATGCCGCGCAAGTACTACGCGGCCACACCGTCCTCACCCACGGAAGGTTTGCTGCCGAGCGTCAGCCGCTGAGTCCGTGGCGGCCGTTCAGGCGCTTCCGATCGTAGAATCCCGTTTTCTGTCACTTCCGCCTGCCTGATGTCGAACCCTGCCGACAGCACCCACGCCGCCTCCCCGTCCCCTGCCACGGACACCCCGGGCGCCGAGCGCGCCCGCCCCCTGGCCGCAGAGGCGCCAGCCCCCGTGACGGCAGCGCCCTTGACGGCCAAGGAGCCTGCTCCTGACGCCGCTCCCGCCCATCACCGGGGCATCCGCAGCTACGTGCTGCGCCGCTCGCACTTCTCCAACGCCCAGCGTGACGCCTTCGAGCGCCTGATGCCCGTCTTCGGCCTGCGTTATCAGGACTCGCCGCTCGACTACACGGCCGCCTTCGGCCGGGCTGCCCCCGTCGTGCTGGAAATCGGCTTCGGCATGGGCGACACCACCGCAGAGATCGCTGCCAACGCCCCGGACATCAACTTCATCGCCATCGACGTGCACACGCCGGGCGTGGGCGCGCTGCTGAAACTCGTCGAGCAGAAGGGGCTGCAGAACCTCCGGGTGATGGAGCACGATGCCACCGAGGTCATGGCAAACATGATCGCCCCCGACTCGCTGGACGGCATCCACGTGTTCTTTCCCGACCCATGGCCAAAGGCCCGCCATCACAAGCGCCGCCTGATCCAGCCCCCGTTCGTGGCCCAGCTGATCAGCCGGCTGAAACCCGGCGGCTACCTGCACCTGGCCACCGACTGGCAGGACTACGCCGACCAGATGGCCGAGGTGCTTGCCGGCTTCGAGTCACTGAGCGACAGCGCGCCCGGCCCGATGCTATCGGCCTCGCTGCCCTGCCCGCGCCCCTCCACCCGCTTCGAGCGACGGGGCGAGCGCCTGGGCCACGGCATCACCGACCTGATCCGCTACCGCGTGGCCTGAGCCACCGGTCGGTACGACACGCTGCACCTCAACCGGAGCGATTCCGCCCCGCCTGCCTCACCGATCGGCGCCAACCCGAAGCAGTCCCCAACCCGACCTGCACGGCCAGGCGCCCTGGCCCCGCTTCACCCCTGTCAGCCAAGGAAACGAACATGACGGTTGCCCCCCTGCCAGACCTCTCGGCCCACCGCTTTGCCATCTCGGGTGCCTCCGGCTTTCTCGGCCGGCACATCATCCACCTGCTGAAACAGCAGGGTGCGCAGATCATCGCCCTGCGTCGCCCCGGCACCCAGCCGCTGGCCGACGACAGCATCCAGCAGCACACCATCGACTTCAGCAGTGAAGCAGCCTGTGCCCACACCCTGCACCAGCTTCAACCCACCCAGCTGATCCACCTGGCTGGCTACGCCAACACCGACCGCTCGATTGTCTCCATCGCCAACGCGCTGCAGATCAATGTGGGCGCCAGCATCAACCTGATTCTCGGCGCCATGGACAAGGTGCCGGACTGCCGCGTGATCCTGCCCGGCTCCTTCGAGCATGCCTCGCCCTGGCGCGAGCCGCTGAAACTGGGCTCGCCCTACGGCATGAGCAAGGCCATGGTCGAAGTGCTGTCCGGCAGCCTGAACCTGCTCTATGACGCGAACGTGATCAACATGCGCATCGGCATGGCCTATGGCGAGTACGACCCCAACGACCGGCGCATCGTGCCGTCCGTGATCCTGTCGTATCTGGCCGGCCAGTCGCCCGCCATCAGCAGCGGTGGGCGGCTGTGCGACTGGATTCATGCCGAGGACGTGGCCGAAGCCCTGATCCGAGGCTCGCTGCTACCCAAGGCCAGCCCTGCCAGCATCGACGTGGGCTGGGGCAAACTGGGTAGCATCGCAGAAGTGGTCGAAATCATCCGAGACATCATCGGCACCGACATCCAGCCCACCATCTCGGCCCAGCTGGCTCGCAAGAACGAACAGGCTCGCTGCGCCGAACTGGGCGCGGCCAGCGTCGCGCTGGGTGGCTGGCTTCCCCGGATCGGACTGCGCGAGGGGCTGGAGCGGACCGTGGCATGGTATCGCGAAGGACACGGCAAGCGCTGACCGGCGTGCCTGCGATGCCGGCAGGCCTGCCGCAGCTCAGCCACTGCGCAGAACCCTGCCTTCATGCACGATATCCCCGCCACGGCGGCAACTGTCGATCCATCTTACCGTCCGTCAGCTAGCGGCACCGTGGGTCACCAGATGACCGAGCACTCTGACACAACCTGGCCATGAAGATCGTCCACACCACCCTGGCCCTGCTGCTGGCTGAAAGCACCATGGCCGCCCCGTCCCCACCTGCCGGGGCCAGCCCCGGCACCGGCCGCTACCTGCAACCGCAGGTCTCGGCCCTGCCCAACGGAAACCCCTATCTGTTCATGGGCGGGAATCCGTTGGGGACGGCGTGGCATGGGTGAGTGGCAGGCATCTGGTTCAGGCACGAACGGACGCCCATGGCCGGCTTCAATGCTGTCCGGGCTTCAACACGATGACCGAAGCAGGAGGCACCGGATCATTGTCAGGCAGCGAATCTCTGGCCTTCTGCCGGCGTGCCGCCAAACTGTCCAGCCCCGCCAGGGTCGGGCTGCCTTCGAGGGGTTTTCGCTGCTCATCATAGTAATTGCGTATTCCGGCGAACGTGACCGCTGATTCCGATGATCGTGACCGCCCCGAG
>JAUMZD010000002.1 GCA_030528325.1 Lautropia sp.
GGCATGATCCGCATGCGTACCTGAAGGACGTGCTGACGCGACTGCCGGTGACGAATCTGCCCACAGCCGACCTGTCGGCCGAGGCCGCGGTGGCGCGCTACAAGGCGCTGGCCGATATCGAGCGTGGCTTTCGGGTGCTCAAGAACGAGATCGAGATGGGACCGGTGTTTCATCGGCTCTCATCCCGTATCCGCGCGCATGCCCTGATCTGCTTTCTGGCACTGCTCCTTCACCGGGTGCTGCGCATGCGCCTGCGCGCCAATCATTCAACGCTTTCACCGGAACGGGCACTGGAGATCGCCCGCCGAATCCGGTTTCATCAAGTCACGCTCCATCGCCAGCACACGGCCTCAGGGCTGACCTCGCTGACCCCGGAGCAACGCCAACTCTTTGCCGCCCTCGATCTGCTAGAACCCGCTGTCCAACACGTGTAGTGCCAATTTCGATAGGCTGATCCCAGTCATATCAATGATTTACGCTTATAAGTGTCGAACTCGGGTGTCGGGGGCTAAACTCGCTGGCATGAGAGCGGGATGGGATTTTGCAGGGCCGACTAAATCAGGTCAAATAATGAAAGTACAAACTATCCTCCAGTCTGAAAATCAGGAATGTGGTCTTGCCTGCCTTGCGATGATCGCCACGTCCTACGGACACAATATAGGCTTGGCCGAACTACGTAGAAAACTTCCCCCCTCCGTTCGAGGCGTCAACTTGGCTCAATTGATCAGCCACGCACAGCATATCGGGTTTTCTGCACGAGCAATTCGACTGGAGCTGGATGAGCTGGAAAAACTACAAGTACCCTGCATAATTCACTGGGACTTGAATCATTACATAGTTTTGGAGAAAGTTAGTGGTAGAAAAATCATCATTCACGATCCGGCCAGAGGCAAGCGTAAAATGACGGTTCAAGAAGCCTCTCCGCACTTTACTGGCGTTGCGCTAGAGCTATCACCTAATTCCTCGTTCAAGAAAGTCAAAAAGGCCCCACGCGTCAAATTACGTGAACTGACCGGTAAGATGGTCGGCCTTAAAACAGCATTGTTCAGCATTTTGATGATGGCCATAGGACTGGAGATCGTTGGACTGCTAATGCCACAGGTTACACAGTGGGTGGTGGACGGTGCGTTGGTATCCTCCGACAAGGATCTGCTATTAGTCGCAGTGCTCGGCGGTGGGGTACTTGTGCTAGTAGAGTTCCTGATCCGCATGGCACGTGGCTGGATGATGTTGAGACTGAACCAGCAACTCGCTATCCAATGGGCAGCCAACCTGTTTCATCATCTGATGCGTCTACCTTGGCTGTTTTTTGACAAGCGCTCACTAGGTGACATTTCCACCCGGTTTCAGTCATTAGAAGCGATTCGAAAAACCTTGTCTGAAGGCGCAATTTCTGGTCTGATGGATGGGACGGTAACTCTCCTTACCCTGGGAATGATGTTGCTATATAGCCCCATGCTCACTGGTATCGTAGTAATGGCGGTGTTGTTATACTTGGTGACTCGCCTTGCGTTTTATCGGCCGCTACGAGACGCCTCGGAGGAGCGGATCGTACTGTTTGCGCGAGAAAACTCGTACTTTTTGGAGTCAATCCGTGCGGTAGTACCAATCAAAAATTATGCGATGACAGCATGGAGAGTATCAAATTGGCGCAACCTCATGGCCGACACCCAGAATAGAGATGTAAGGACAGAACGCCTGAAAATGGTTTTTTCCAGTGTGAACATGTTGATTTTTGGCATTGAGGCAATGGCACTACTGTATATGGGAGGCGTTCAAGTTTTGAATCGAGAGTTATCGTTGGGTATGCTGCTCGCGTTCATCGCTTACAAGAGCCAGTTCACACAGCGAGCTAGCTCATTCATTGATCTGATGATTGATATTCGCATGCTAGGCATGCATGCTGAGCGCATCGCAGAAATTGCCCTTGAGGAACCAGAGAATCGAGATTTCGGTCAAACACGGAGAGAACTAAACAAACTTGCCGGCGATATTGAATTTAGCAACGTCTGCTTCCGTTACTCTGAGAATGATCCTTGGATACTGAAGGACTTTTCGCTGACCATCAATGATGGCGAGTCCGTGGCAATAGTCGGGCCTTCTGGCTGCGGCAAAACCACGGTACTGAAACTACTAGCTGGAATGCTGAAGCCGGTCAGCGGAGATGTTTATATCGGAGGCGTAAATATCCGTACACTACATATTGAAGACATTCGCCAGATGACAGCAGTGATCATGCAGGACGACCAACTTCTGGCAGGCACGTTGGCGCAGAATATCACCTGCTTCGAACCAGAGGTCGACTGGAATCGCCTAGTGGACGCGGCCACCAGAGCTTGTATCCACGACACTATTGCCGCCATGGCGATGGGGTATGACACGTTGGTCTCAGAGCTAGGGGGAAGCGTTTCCGGGGGACAGAGGCAACGAATTTTGTTAGCACGTCTTTTGTATCGAGCGCCAAAGATTATCGTACTGGATGAAGCAACCAGCCACCTTGATCTTGAAAATGAGCTACATGTAGTACAAGCGCTAAGATCTGTACAAGCGACTCGAGTTTCAATTGCACACAGGCCGCAAACCATTGCGCTATCAGAGCGAATTGTCCAGATTGACCAAGGGAAAGCGGTAGAGCTGCTCCGGTAATCCCCCCAAAAACCCGGCGAGATCAGAAGTAGAATTTTTCCAAGGAGAAGTTCTATGAAGAAGTCGAAGTTCAGCGATGCGCAGATCATGGATGCCCTCAAGCGGGCCGAGGCCGGGCTGAAGGTGCCCGATCTGTGCCGGGAGCTGGGCATCAGCATGGCGACGTTCTACAAGTGGCGGGCGAAGTACGGGGGCATGGATGCTTCCCTGATGGCGCGGATGAAGGAGCTGGAAGCGGAGAACGCGCGGCTTCGCAAGATGTACGTTGAGGAGAAGATCAAGGCCGAGATCGTGGCGGAGGCGCTGGCAAAAAAGTGGTGAGGCCATCCCGCCGGGCGGAGATGGCCAGAAAAACGGTGAATGAACGGGGGCTGTCGATACGGCTGGCCTGTGCAGCCTTTCGCGTGAGTGAGAGCTGCTACCGGTATCAGCCCCGGCTACGAACCGAGAATGAGGAGATCGCGCAATGGCTGATCCAGCTCACGCAGGACAACCCGCGCTGGGGGTTCGGGCTGTGCTTCATGCACCTTCGCAATGTCATGGGGTTTGAGTGGAACCACAAGCGGGTCTACCGGATTTACCGGGAACTGACATTGAATCTGCGGATCAAGCCGCGTCAGCGGCTTGTCAGGCAGGAGCCCGAGCCGTTGACGGTGCCGGGCTGCCCCAATGACACCTGGTCGATGGATTTCCTTCACGATCAGCTCGCCGACGGGCGAAGCATCCGGGTGCTGAACGTGATGGACGATCACAGCCGGGAAGTGCTCGGCATCGAAGTGGACTTTTCCCTGCCGTCGGCGCGGGTGATCCGGACGCTGGCACAGATCATCGAATGGCGGGGCAAGCCCAAAGCCATTCGATGCGACAACGGACCGGAGTACATCAGTGAAGCCATCCGGGATTGGGCAAATCGCCTGGGTATCCGGCTCCTTCACATCCAGCCCGGCAAGCCACAGCAGAATGCCTATGTGGAGCGGTGCAACCGGACGCTGCGGGAGGAATGGATCTCGCAGCATCAATGGGCGTGTCTTGAAGAGGTTCAGGAATCAGCCACCGCCTGGATGTGGGCTTACAATCATGAGCGTCCTCATACGGGCATTGGTGGCATTCCCCCGGCCTGGAAGAGCGGTGTTGTTCAGCCCAGCTCAACAGCTCAGTCCTGCTGGTAGCCAGCGCCGACTTGACCACCGTGGCGGTCGTTCGTCGCAGGCGACGCCCGCCCCCGTGGACTAGCCCTCAATCCCTCACACACAGAATTTCGGATACTCCCCTGACATCCTTTCTGATCATAGCTTTCCAGTAACCGAATAAATCGGCTCCAATACCCATTCATAAAGGCGTCGTTTTTCCTGCATGACATCGGCTTGAAAAATCATACCCGCCTTAAGCTTGGCGTCCTGCCCTTTTGCACGAACGCTCTGCGCATCCAACTCGACCCCCGCTTGGTAGTACAGACTTTGGCGTTCACTGTCGATTCTAATGGCAGCCGCTACATGGGCCGGTAGCTCGGTGATCGCATAAGGACTCTGGGTGACGCTGGTGACCAAGCCTGTGATCATTCCATATTTCTGATATGGGTAAGCATCAAGGCGGATACGAACCTCTTGACCATTCTCCAAAAATGCAGCCTTGCTTTCCTCTACATATAAATAGGCTATAAGTTTAGCGTTGTCGGGAATCATGCTAGCCAGCAGGGAAGTAGCGCTAACCGTCGCCCCCTCATGGGCGTGAACTCCAGTAACCGTCCCACTGAAAGGAGCAGAGGTGATCGACTCTTGCCGAATATCTAGTTCAGCCAGCTCCTGCCTTAACGAAGCCAACGAATTTTCAGACTCAGTCAACTGCATTTGGTGCCGATTTTTGAGATCCACCATTGATGATTGCAGTGACGAAAGCTCACGGTGACGAGAGGAAATTTCTCTCTCGGCAATCAGCTTCTGCCGCTTCAGATCGAGTAGCTCAGACTCAGCCTGCCCCAGCCGGGCAAGCGAAGCGAAGCCCCGTTTAGCTTGCTTTTCAATTCTATCCTTCTGTTCGGAAGAAATTTCCTCCCGACGTTCGAGAATTTTCAGCTCGTGCTGAAGCTGGAGTATTTCGACCTCCATGGCCTGCAATCGCTGCTCAATCAACCCCCTCTCCCGGTTATGATGATCAGCAGCACTCAAGATACGTTCAGTCATTAGCGTGATGCGCTTCTTGATCTGCTCGCGAACCTGCTCATTCGTTTCACCAGACTTGCTCAACTGAGCATTGGTGATACGAAACATTGGTTGCCCCCTACGGACATACTCACCTTCACGAACTTCAACAGTCAAGATTTGGCCCGAAGCTGGCGACGTAACCCGAAATAGCCCATTTTTCGGCATGATCAACCCGTGCACAGTAGCCCTTTTCGTATACGTGCCGAAATAAGCATACAGCATGATGACCATAACCACGAGCAACATCGTGATAGCGATGGTGTAATAGCTTAGGGGCTGATGGATGTACACGGACCCCATATTGTGCACACCTCGTTGGGTTAAGACCTCTTCTCTGAACAAACTGTTACTCATAAAACGGATCAACCTTCAAAAAACTGGTCGATATCCAGGATGTCCGATGGCCCCAAAATACCCGCATAATACTTGAGCGCAATGATGGCTTTTAAGTTGTCATAGACTGCTCGCTGCAACGCACTTCGTGCTGCGTACAACCGCTGGGTAGCATCCAGAACATCGCTGTTGATTCGGTCTCCCACGATGACAGCGGCACGATTGCCGCTCAACGCTGTCTGTGCCGCTTGAACAGCCCTTCGTCGAGCTTGAATTCTCGACATACCGCTGGATAATAGCCGATGATTCTGGGTCAAATTAGTCATGATGTCATGAGTGATTGCTTCGGCTTCTCGCATCTTACTCTCGATCTGATAACTGACCTGTCGTACTGCAGCATTAGTGGCTCCACCCGAGTATAGCGGTACACTAACTAAAACTCCAATACTACTAGTGCGCTGGCGTTGCTCAAGAAGTTCGTCAGATCGGGGGACGTTACGAGTATGCTCTGCCACTAAACTGATTGTGGGTATGTACTCGGCCTTAACCTTTTTACGTGCTAAGCGGGCCTCCTGAATGGATTCACGTGCCTGAAGCAGCTGCCAATTGTTCTTCAGCGCAAGAGTTTTCCAACGATCAAGCTCTTGGAGCTGCTGGTTGTAGCCAAGATAATCAGCTTTAATCGAAGCAATAGAATCGGCACTCGCAATTTGGGCACCAGTGATCTGCGAGAGCTTTTGTAGGGCCACCAGCATCACGTCATTGGCATCTTCAACTGAAACCGCAGCGGCACGCAGCTGCGCCTCTGTTTCAGACACATCCGTTCGAGTGGCATCACCAATTTTGAAGGCAGAGCGGTTACGTTTGAGTTCTTTGGCATACGCTTCATACTGTGAGCGGGCGATATGAAGCTGATCCTTCGCGTACAGAGTTTCAATGTAGGCATCGAACACTCGAACCATCAGATTCTGAGCTGCCTCCATCAGACTATATTTACCAGCCAAAGCTTGAGCTTCCGACTGCTTCAGTTGATTCCAACGCTGCAGATCAAATAGCGGCTGTTGGAAGGTCAACGACGCACTATGAGTTCGGGAGTGGCGCTTTAAAGTCAGATTGCCGTCATCCGGGGAGCGGGCGGTGACAGTCCTAGAGTGTTGGGGAGTATGACGATACTCTGCTGCAATGTTAGGCAAAAGAGCGGCCCTGCTAATATTCAAGCTCTCCTGAATGGCTGCGTAATCAGCCTGCGCCTTCAGGTAAGCTGGATCATGGGCAGTTGCCATGACCCAAGCTTCATATGGCCCAAGGGAGAAGGCTCTACCACAAAGACAGCATGACAACATGGCCACAAATATAGAAAGCTTGCGCGGTAACATGTATATATTTCCAAGCAACTACATTATTGTAAGCCGTCTAACCAAACCGGCCAGTCATAGTCGATGGTCAGCGGCGCATGATCGGAAAATCGTTCGTCCTTGTAGATCTCGACACGACGGGCAGTGGCGGCGATGCCGGGCGTGGCGATCTGGTAATCCAGACGCCAGCCGACGTTCTTCGCCCAGGCCTGGCCCCGGTTGCTCCACCAGGTGTACTGCTCGGGCCGGTCGTCGAGGGTGCGGAACACGTCGACGAAACCGATGTCGTCGAAGAGGTGCGTGAGCCACTGGCGCTCTTCGGGCAGGAAGCCCGAGTTCTTCTGGTTAGAGCGCCGGTTCTTCAGGTCGACCTCCTTGTGGGCCACATTCCAGTCACCGCAGAGGATGATCTCGCGGCCGCTGTCCTTGAGCGCCTGCATGTGCTCGGCAAAGGCTTTCATGAAGATGAACTTCTGCTGCAACCGCTCTTCCGACGAAGACCCCGACGGCACATAGACCGAGATGATCGTGTGGGTGCCGAAATCCATCTCGATATAGCGTCCCTCGGCATCGAAGGCGGGCTGGCCGAAGCCCTCGCGCACGGTCTGTGGGGTGTGGGGGGTGTAGATGCCGACGCCACTGTAGCCCTTGCGCTCGGCCAGATGAAAGTGCCCGGCCGCCGGGCCGATGGCCCGCATCCCGTCGCTCAGGTCGGCCAGCTGGGCGCGCACCTCCTGCACGCAGATGACATCGGCCCCGATGCCGGCGGCCCACTCGAACCAGCCCTTGCGGGCTGCCGACCGGATACCGTTGAGATTCTGGGAAACGACACGGAGCATCTGCATCCTCATGGCTGGTACATCGAACACGTACCGAGTTTACCTGCCTTTGGATCAGCACTCCTCTGCACCCGCGCCGCCGGCCAGGAGCCGCCCGGCGCCCGAGACCCGAAAGCCCGGCCCCTGAGACCCCGAGATCCAAGATCCGAGACCCGCCCACCGAAACCCGAAACCTGAGCCCCAAGACCCGGAACCTGAACGGCAGTTTCCGGCACGAAGCCGGTAAGATTGATGCCATGACCCGGCAACGGGATCGCTTCATCCATTTCTGAAGGCATTCATGAGCACCCTCTCCCACGAGTTCATCCAGTTCGCCATCGACACGGGCGCGCTGCGCTTCGGTGAGTTCAAGACCAAGGCCGGGCGACTGTCGCCGTACTTCTTCAATGCCGGCCTGTTCCACGATGGGGCCACCCTTGGCCGCCTGGCCGGCTTCTATGCCGACAAGCTGCTGGCCGTCGAAGCCTCGGCCAGCCAGGCTGGCGACACCACAGATGGTGCTGCAACCCCTTCCCAGGCGCCACAGGTCACCACGCCCGCCCAGCTCGGCGCGGACAGGACGACTGCTCCCCTTGCTCCTCCCCAATTCGACGTGCTGTTCGGCCCGGCCTACAAGGGCATCACGCTGGCCTCGGCGATGGCGGTGGCCTGCGCAGCCCGGGGGCGCAACCTGCCCTTCGCCTTCAACCGCAAGGAGGCGAAGGATCATGGCGAGGGCGGTGTGCTGGTGGGTGCGCCCCTGAAGGGGCGGGTGGCGATCATCGACGACGTGATCTCGGCAGGCACCTCGGTTCGCGAATCGGTGGAGATCATCCAGGCCGCCGGGGCAACGCCGGCCGCCGTGTTCATCGCCATCGACCGGATGGAGCGGGCCGGCACGGCCGAGGTCGTCGAGGCCCACTCGGCCGTCGAGGAAGTGCGGCAACGCTACGGGCTGGCTGTATACGCCCTGGCCACGCTCGACGACCTGCTGGGCTTCATCGACGCCGGCGACGGCGCCGACCAGCCTCATGCCGCTTATCGAACCGCCATCTCCGACTATCGCCGTCGCTATGGAGTCGGCGCCCAACCCTGACTAAAGTGGAGGAATGAGCCCCTCCCGCGTTCTCTCCCTTCTGCCGACCCTGCTGCTGGCCCTTACAGCCAGCAGCCTGTCCGTTGCCCGGGCTCAGCCGGCAACGAGCTCGATCTATGTCTGCACCGATGACCGGGGTCGGGTCATCTCCTCCGATCAGCCGATCGCCGTCTGCTCGAAGCGGGAGATGCGGGAGCTGAACCGTGATGGCTCCCTGCGCCGTCTGGTGCCGCCCCCGATGACGCGCGCCGAGGAACGGGCAGCGGCACAGCGGGCACTGGTGAAGCAGGAGGAGGAACGCATCCTCAGGGCACAGCAGGCGCGCGACCGCCACCTGCTGCTGACCTACCAGAGCCCGGAAGACCTCGACCGGCGACACAAGCAGCATCTGGCCCGGATCGACGACGAGATCGAGGCCGCGATCCAGCGCATCCTCGTGCTGGACAAGAGCCTTCAGGAAGAAAAGGCTGCCGCCCAGGCCTGGCAGGCCGAGCAGAAAAACCCGAAGGCAAAGTTGCCCTTCGCCCGAGAACAGCGGATCTCCTCGATTGCGAACGCCATCCTGGCCGAGGATTCACTGATCCGGGAACGGCGCAGCGAACGTGAACGGATCAACCGGGACTTCAGCGCCAATGCCAAGCGGCTGAAAGAGCTGCTGGCCCACATCGCCAACACGCCCGAAGCAGCCGAGCCCTGAAAAGTCCCAGCCTGCCGAAGCAGGACGACGGCTGCCCCTGGCTGCCTGGCGCCGGTGGCTTCCTGCCGCTGGCTGTCCGGTCACATCTGCCTGACGGTCACCGGCCTGTGAAGGCCGGGCCCGCGGGCAACCGGTGTTGCCCGCACCCGACGGTCATCAGCCGATCAGACGGCTGCGCAGCAGCTCGTTGACCTGCTGCGGGTTGGCCTTGCCCCTGCTGGCCTTCATCACCTGACCGACCAGCGCGTTGAAGGCCTTTTCCTTGCCGGCGCGGAACTCGTCCACCGACTTCTGGTTGGCAGCCAGCACCTGATCGATGATCGGGCCGAGCACATCGTCGCCGCTGAGCTGTTTCAGGCCCTGCTTCTCGATCAGCGCGTCCACGACCTCGGCTCCACCGTCAGTCGGGCCGTCGGCCCACAGCGACTGGAACACATCACGCGCCATCTTGCCGGACAGGGTGCCATCGGCCATCCGCGCGATCAGGCCAGCCAGTTGCGATGCCGGCACCTTGCTGTCGGCAATGTCGAGACCATCCCGGTTCAGCTGGGCTGCCAGCTCACCCATCACCCAGTTGGCCGCCGTCTTGGCCTGGGCGGCCGGATCGGCCAGCGCCACCAGCACGGCCTCGAAATAGGTGGCCGAGGCCAGGCTGCCCGTGAGTGTCAGGGCATCGGTGTCCGACAGCCCATACTGCGCCTGGTAGCGCGCCCGCTTGGCGACCGGCAGCTCGGGCATCGTGGCCCGCACCGCCTCGATCCGGGCCGCATCGATCATCAACGGCGGCAGATCGGGCTCGGGGAAGTAGCGGTAATCATCCGCGTCCTCCTTCGTGCGCATCGAACGGGTCTCGTCCGTATCCGGATCATAGAGACGCGTCTCCTGCACCACACGGCCCCCGTCCTCGATCAGTTCGATCTGGCGGCGCACCTCGTACTGGATGGCCCGCTCGAGGAAGCGGAAGGAGTTCAGGTTCTTGATCTCGGCCCGCGTGCCGAACTCGGTCTGCCCCATCGGCCGAACCGAAATGTTGGCATCGACGCGGAAGGATCCTTCCTGCATGTTACCGTCGCAGATGCCCAGCCACATCACCAGCCCGTGCAGCGCCCGGGCATAGGCCACGGCCTCGGCCGCGCTGCGCAGCTCCGGCTCGGTCACGATTTCCAGCAACGGCGTGCCCGCCCGGTTCAGGTCGATGCCCGACTGGCCGGCGAAATCCTCATGCAGCGACTTGCCCGCATCCTCTTCGAGGTGCGCACGGGTCAGATTGATCGTCTTGATGACCGGCGGCTCACCCTGCTTCGTGGACGGCACCGCAATATCGAGCTTGCCGCCACTGACTACCGGCTGCTCGTACTGGCTGATCTGGTAGCCCTTGGGCAGATCGGGATAGAAATAGTTCTTGCGGGCAAAGATCGACACCGGCGCGATCTCGGCCCCGATGGCCAGACCGAAACGGATCGCGTGCTCGACCGCCTGCCGGTTCATCACCGGCAGCACGCCGGGCAGGGCCAGATCCACGGCGCAGGCCTGCGTGTTGGGGTCTGCCCCGAAGCGGGTGGATGCCCCGGAAAAGATCTTGGACTTCGTCAGGAGCTGGACGTGTGTCTCCAGCCCGATGACCACTTCCCACTGCATGTTGGCAACCCCCAGCTTCAGCGGTCAAGGCTGGCGCAACCGCCAGTCCTGGGATTGAACATGACGGGCCAGGCCTCTTCGGCCAGATCCGCCTTCGAGCAGAATGCCTCGCAGCCATTGTGGGCCAGCGTGACGCGACGCGATTCCTGATAGACCATCAGCTTGCAGGCAGCCCGCCTGCCACGGCCCAGCGCCTTCAGCTCGATGTGCGGTGCCTGACGGGTCTGCTGGAAGTCATGCAGATTGAACTGGCACTGGCCCTTGCGCTTGACCTTGATGTGCCAGTCGAGCGCACGCACCTGCCCGTTGACGATGTTGAGTCTTGCATTCTCGGCAAAACCATCCTCTTCGACCTGGCGGCACTGACCGGAAAAATTCTTCAGGGCCGGTGTAGCAACCGGGGCCGGCTTTTTCTGCTTCGCCGGCGCGCTGGCCACGGGGGGCTGCGCGCTGCGCTTGGGCAACGGCAACTGGGGAAGCGACGAACAGGCACTGACCAGAACGCCCAGCATCATGGCACCGACCCATCGCCCCCAGCGATCGAGACCCTTGCGGGCACTTTTCTGTAATGATGAATTCATGATTCAAAAATATCCTGACAATCCGATGAAAACTCAGCCACGCTGAACGATCACGGGCGCCTGGCGCAGATGCCAGTCCGTGTGCTGCTGGTAGGCCTGCCCGATCGACAGCAGACGGGCTTCGCTCAGCGCCGGTCCCACGAGCTGCAGACCGACCGGCAACTGCTGCTGATCGAAACCGCACGGCAGCGACAGGCCGGGCAGACCGGCGAGCGACGCCGGCAGCGTGAAGATGTCGGCCAGATAATTACGCACCGGGTCATTCGTCTGCTGACCGATCGGCCAGGCAGTCTCGGGCGTGACCGGCCCCGCAATCACATCCACCCCCTCGAAGACACGCTGGAAATCATCGGCGATCATCCGGCGCAACTGCTGCGCCTTGCGATAGTAGGCATCGTAATAACCATGGGAGAGCACATAGGTGCCGATCATGATCCGGCGCTTCACCTCAGCCCCGAAGCCCTCGGCCCGGCTGTTCGTGTACAACGCATGCAGGTCGGCCTGGTGTTCGCTGCGATGGCCGTAACGCACGCCGTCATAGCGCGCGAGGTTGCTGGAGGCTTCCGCCGGTGCAATGACGTAGTAGGCAGGAATGGATAATTCAGTATGCGGTAATGACACCGGCACGATCGTGGCACCCAGCGTCTCGAACTGTGTCAGTGCGGCCCTGACGGCATCCCTCACGTCGGGCGTCAGGCTCTCGCCAAAGAACTCGTCCGGCATGCCGACCCGCAAGCCTTTCAGCGGGGCCGATTCGGTGGCACCCGCCCAGGTTGCCGGAATCTGGAACAGGTCATCGGCCGGCACCTGAAGGCTGGTCGAATCGCGTTCGTCGAAACCGGCCATGACCGCCAGCAGCTGCGCACAGTCGGCCGCCGAGCGGGCGAACACGCCTGCCTGATCCAGGCTGCTGGCAAAAGCAATCATCCCGTAGCGCGACACGCGGCCGTAGGTCGGCTTGATGCCCGTGACGCCACACATGGCCGCAGGCTGACGCACCGAGCCCCCGGTATCGGTACCGGTTGACAGCGGCACCAGACCGGCAGCCACCGCCGCCGCCGAACCGCCGGAAGAACCACCCGCGACCCGGCTCATGTCCCAGGGGTTGCGCACCGGCCCGAAGAAAGAGTTTTCATTACCCGAGCCCATCGCGAACTCGTCGCAGTTGAGCTTGCCGAGACTCACGGCGCCAGCGGCCCGCACCTTCTGCACCACGGTGGCATCGAAGGGGCTCTGGTAGTTGGCCAGCATCTTCGAGCCGGCCGTGGACTTCCAGCCACGGGTGACGAACACGTCCTTGTGCGCCATCGGCACGCCCAGCAGGGGCGAGACGGCTTCACCCGATCCCTGACGGGCAGCGGCCAGCCGCTCATCGGCCGCCTTCGCCTCGGCTAGCGTCAGCTCGGGCTGCACATCGACGAAGGCGTTGACCTCGCTCCCGGCCATCGTCTCCAGACACTGGCTGGCCAGCTCGACCGCCGAAACCTCACCAGCCTGCAAGGCACGGCTGATGTCCGCAAGGCTGCCTCTTTGCAGCAGATTCTGTATTGCGCTCATTCGACCACCCTCGGCACCAGATACAGACCCTCGGCCACGGCCGGAGCCGAGCGCTGGTTCTCTTCTCGTTGATTCTCTTCCGTGACCACGTCGTCCCGCAGCCGCAGGCCGATGCGCTCGGCATGCGTCATCGGTTCCACACCGGTGGTGTCCACGGCACGCAGCTTTTCGATAATGCCGAAAATGTTGTCCAGATCGGCCAGCAGCTGGTTCCGCTCGCCGTCATCCAGCCGGATACGGGCAAGCTCCCCCAGACGCCGAATGTCCTCGGGTGTCAATGACATCAGAAAGTTCCCTGGCTCATCGATTGCACATCGATGGAATGAAATGAAAACATCGGGCGGCGCAGCGGTGGTATCGGTACAACGGCGAAGGAAGCGTTCACGACCGACGACCGACCAATAGTCTCCGGCACGGCCCATGTTGAGACATCCGGAAGTGTATAACGGTATGATCCCCTGGCCCATTGGAAACAAAAGCGACGCTTCGATATGTTCGGTTTCATCAAGAAATACTTCTCGAACGATCTGGCGATCGACCTTGGTACAGCCAATACCCTGATCTACGCCAGGGGCAAAGGCATCGTGCTGGATGAGCCCTCGGTCGTTGCCATTCGTACCGATGCCGCAGCTGTCGGCAAGCGGACGATCACGGCCGTGGGTCGCGAGGCGCGCCAGATGCTCGGCAAGGTGCCCGGCAACATGCAGGCGCTACGCCCGCTGAAGGACGGCGTGATCGCCGACCTGTCCATCACGGAAAAGATGCTGAAGGAGTTCATCCGCATGGCTCACCCCGGCGGCGTGCTGGCACCGAATCCCCGTGTGCTGATCTGCGTGCCGAGCGGCTCCACCCAGGTCGAGCGTCGCGCACTGCGCGACTCGGCCATCGGCGCCGGCGCAGCCGAGGTGCATCTGATCGAAGAGCCGGTGGCAGCAGCCATCGGCGCGGGACTGCCCGTGTCGGAAGCCACCGGCTCCATGGTGGTCGACATCGGTGGTGGCACGACGGAAGTGGGCATCATCTCGCTGGGTGGCATCGTCCATGCCACCTCGCTTCGCATCGGCGGTGACCGCTTCGACGAGGCGATCTCGGCCTACATCCGCCGGCACTACGGGATGCTGATCGGCGAGGGGATCGCCGAGCAGATCAAGAAGGACATCGGCTCGGCCTTTCCCGAGCCCGAGATCCGGTCGATGGAGGTCAAGGGCAGGAGCCTGTCCGAAGGTGTGCCGCGAACCTTCCGCATCAATGCCAACGAAGTGCGCGAAGCCATCACCCCCCCGATGAACCAGATCATCCAGGTCATCAGGATGGCGCTGGAGGACTGCTCGCCGGAAATCGCTGCCGACATCGGTGAGCGTGGCATCATGCTGACCGGTGGCGGTGCGCTACTGCCAGGCCTGGATCGGTTGCTGGCCGAGGAAACCGGCCTGCCCTCGCTGGTTTCCGACGAACCCCTGACCTGTGTTGTCCGCGGCTGCGGTCTGGCGCTCGAGCGCATGGACGAGCTCGGGGGCATTTTTGCATCCGAATGAGACACCGTCGCCCGCCAGCCACCAGCCAGCAGACCGGACTGGGCATCGTGCTGCTCATCGCGGCGCTGGCCCTCATGGTGTCGGACGTACGTCTGCAACGGCTGGAACCGGTTCGTCAGGTGATCGCCACGGCACTCCATCCGGTTCAGCACGCGCTGGCACAGCCGCGCGAACTGCTGCGCACGGCCAGCGCCTATGTGAGTGACGTGCATACGCTGCGCCAGCGCAACGAGGTGCTACGTCAGGCCCTGACCCGTCAGTCGAAGGTACTGGCACAGACCGAGGCACTGCAACAGGAAAACCGCCAGCTGCGAGCCATCGCCGGACTGCAACCACGCATCCAGACGCCATCGGTCGTGGCCGAAGTGCTGATGAAGCCGCACACGGTCGGCAGCCAGAAGCGGTTGCTGAACAGGGGAAGCGAGCATGGGCTGGCCGTCGGCCAGCCGGTCATCGACCCGGAAGGCGTGATAGGCCAGATCACCCGCGTCTACCCGCACACCAGTGAAATGACGCTGATGACGGATTCGGCCATCAGCGTACCCGTCACAGTGCAGCGCAATGGGCTCAACGCCATCGCCTTCGGCAACAGCACGCCCGACCGGATGGAGCTGCGCTTCCAGACAGCCGACACCGACCTGCGAGAAGGAGATCTGCTCCACACCTCGGGGCTGGACTTCCTCTATCCATCGGGGCTGCCCGTCGGCGTGATCGACAGCATCGGAAAGAAAGCCGACTTACCATTCGCCAACATATCGGTTCGACCGCTGGCCGACATTCGCCACCCGACACTGGTTCTGGTACTGTTGTCGCCCTCCCTGCCCCCTTCGTCCGACACCGGCACGGCGGCCCAACAAGCCGCCAGCGCCCAGCCGTGATGGCCCGCCCATACCCGACCCACCCATCCGACTCGCGCCCCTGGCCGAGGCTGCTGGGCAGCCTGCTGGTGGCCCTGCTGCTGAATCTCTGCCCCTGGCCGGAAAACCCGGCCATTCCGGATGCACTGGCCCTCACGCTGCTGTTCTGGTCGATCCGGCACCCGTCGCAACCCATGATGCTGCTGGCCTTTGCACTGGGGCTGATCATGGACACCCACCTGATGTCGGCACTGGGTGAACATGCCCTGCGCTACACGCTGATCGTCTGGCTCGGCATCCAGCTGCGCCGTCGGATGCGCTGGTTCGGCGTACCGCTACAGATGCTGCATGTGCTGCTGATCCTGCTCTTTGCCCAGGCGGTGCTCGCGGGAGCCCGGCTCATCGCCGGCCTGCCGATGGAGGATCACACCCAGCTCCTGCACGCCATCAGCACCACCCTGCTTTGGCCCGTGCTGCCACTGCTGTTCGGCCGGCAACCCGCCCCGTCGCCCCGCCACAGGCCGACCACCCCCTACCTGCGGACGACGCCCTCCGACGGCACCGACCGTCATCGGCGGGATGCCTGAACGGAGGGTGATCCAGTGAGGCATCCCAGCACGAGCCCTCCTCCCCCCTTCTTCAAGCGGCGTCTCTGGGTCGCCATGCTGGCGGTCGGCTGCGCCTTCGGTGCGCTGGGCGCCCGGGCCTGGTATCTGCAGGTCGAGAGCTATGACAGTTACCACGCCCTGGCCGAAGAGAACCGGATCACGATGCGGCCACTCGCCCCCCAGCGTGGCCGCATCGTCGATCGCCACGGTACCGTGCTGGCCGAAGACATCTATGCCCCAGCCCTGGAAATCGCCCCGAACCGGGTCCAGGATATCGACCAGCTGATCGAGGAGCTGGGCCGGATCGTGCCCATTTCAACCGTGGAGAAGCGCCGCTTCAACCGGCTGCTTCCCCAGGTCCGGCACAATGGCACGATTCCGCTGAAGACCCGGCTCAGCGATGAGGAAGTGGCCCGGATCGCCGCCGTCCGCTTCCGCTTCGACGGCATCGACATCACGGCCCGCCCGCGCCGGCATTACCCGCTCGGCAGCACGGCTGCCCATGCCATCGGGCACATCGGACGGATTTCGGCCAGCGACAACGAACAGCTCCAGAAGGACGAACGCGCCTCGAACTATGCGGGCAGCACCCATATCGGCAAGCTGGGACTGGAGCAGAGCTATGAGTCCCAGCTGCATGGCCGCGTCGGCATCGAAGAGGTGGAGGTGACGGCCAGTGGCCGCCCCGTGCGTTCGCTCTCCAGGAAGCCGGCCGCGCCCGGCCAGTCACTCCAGCTGTCACTCGACATCCCGTTGCAGCAGCTGGCCGAAAGACTCTTCGGCGACCAGCGGGGCGCCCTGGTCGCCATCGAACCGGCCACGGGCCAGGTGCTGGCCTTCGTGTCGATGCCGAGCTTCGATCCGAACCTCTTCGTCGATGGCATCGACACGCAGAACTGGCAACGCCTGAATGAAGACCCGGGCCGCCCGCTGCTGAATCGGCCCCTGCGAGGCACCTATCCGCCGGGCTCGACCTACAAGCCCTTCATGGCCATGGCCATTGCCGAGAGTGGCGTCCGCAAGCCCGACGAGATCATCCAGGATCCCGGCTATTTCATGCTGGGCAAGCATCGTTTCCGGGATTCCAAACCCACGGGCCACGGCCGGGTCGATCTGCACAAATCCATCGTCGTCTCGTCCGATACCTATTACTACAGTGCCTCGATGGATCTGGGCGTGGATCGCATCCACCAGTTCATGCAGCCCTGGGGCTTCGGACAGCTGACGGGCATCGACCTGCCGGATGAATCGCCCGGCATCCTGCCGTCTTCCCACTGGAAGCGGGCCCGTTACAAGCAGCCCTGGTATCCGGGTGAAACGCCATCGGTGGCCATCGGGCAGGGCTACAACAGTTTCACGATCCTGCAGCTTGCCCACGCCACGGCCACGCTGGCCAACGACGGCGTGCCGAAGCAGCCCCATCTCGTCACCCACATCGGCCAGGCACAGCGAGCCCCCACGGCCGGTGCCCGATCCGCCATCACGGTCTCCCCTGCCACGCTGCGGCGGGTGCAGCGCGCCATGGTGGATGTCACACTGAAAGGCACGGGCCGCCTTGCCTTCCAGGGCGCCGAGTACCAGTCCGCCGGCAAGACCGGCACCTCGCAGGTGATCGGCATCCGCCAGAACGAGAAATACGACGAAAAGCGGATTGCGCAACAGCACCGTGACCACTCGCTCTACATCGGCTACGCACCCGCCGACAACCCCCGCATCGCCCTGGCACTGGTCGTCGAGAACGGGGGATTCGGTGCCCGTGTGGCCGCACCGATGGCCCGCAAGCTTTTCGATTTCTATCTGCTGGGCAAACTGCCGGATGAACCGCCACCCGGCGCCGTGGACACGCACACGACCGCGGAGGAGGCACCATGACCGCCAGCTGCCTCTGGCGCTTCCTGAGACGCTTCGTCCTCGTCTTCGATCCGGCTCTCTTCGGCATCCTGGCCGGGCTGACCGTGATCAGCCTCGTCACGATGTACTCGGCGGCCAACGACAGCCTGGAGCGCCTCTTCATCCATGCACGAAATCTGGGCATGGCCGTGGTGATCACCTGGGTCATCACCCTGATGCGTCCGCGGCACCTGATGACCGTGGCCATCCCGCTCTATGCACTGGGCATCGCCCTGCTGATCGGCGTCGAGGTGGCCGGCATCACGGCCAAGGGTGCCAAACGCTGGATCGACATCGGTTTCACACGCATCCAGCCCTCGGAGCTGATGAAGATCGCCATCCCGCTGCTGCTGGCCTGGTTCTATCACCATGCCGCCCAGCGCAACCGGCTCAGCCAGCAGCACCGCCACCTGATCGCGCTGCTGCTGCTGGTGATCCCCGTGGCCCTGATCGGCCGTCAGCCCGACCTGGGCACGGCCATCCTCGTCGGCTCGGCCGGCGCCTTCGCCATCTACTTCGCTGGCTTGAGCTGGCGCGTGATCATGGGCAGCCTCGTCATCGGCATCTCGGCCATGCCGCTGCTGTGGATCAACATGAAGCCCTACCAGCAGCAGCGGGTGCTGACGATGCTGGATCCGGCCAGCGATCCGCTCGGCAAGGGTTTTCACATCATCCAGTCCACCATTGCCGTGGGCTCGGGCGGCCTGGAAGGCAAGGGCTGGCTGCACGGCACCCAGGCCCACCTGGACTTCGTCCCCGAGCGGACGACGGACTTCATTTTCTCGGTGTACGCAGAAGAGTTCGGCCTGATCGGCGCCGCCGTCCTGCTGCTGCTCTATCTGGGGCTGGTGGGCCGCGGCCTGATGATCGCAGCCGGGGCCCGCAGCACCTTCGCCCGGCTGCTCGCGGCCTCGATGACGATGATCTTCTTCACCTATGCCTTCGTGAACATCGGCATGGTGATCGGGATGCTGCCCGTGGTGGGGGTGCCGCTGCCCTTCCTGTCGTATGGCGGCACGGCGCTGATCACGCTGGGCCTCGGCTGCGGAATGCTGATGTGCGTGGCCCGCGAGAACCGCCTCTACCGGCAACACCGGGATTACCGCTTCATCTGAAACCGCCGCCTCGGCCGGCAGGCCCCGCAGGGCTGGCCCCCGCCAGCAGACCCTCACCACCGGCCCGATCCCGGCGGCCGCCGTCGCGGCCCGATGCCGGCTCTGCCAGCCGGATCATTCGGCCGGCCTGACGGCCAGCAGGATCTTGCCGATGTGTTCGGACGACTCCATCCGGCGATGGGCAGCGGCCGCATCGGCCAACGCAAAGGTTCTGTCCAGCACCGGCCTGACCTCCCCGCTTTCGATCAGCGGCCAGACATGGGCCTGCAGCGCCCGCACCAGCCGCGCCTTGTCAGCCCCGCTGCGGGCACGAAGGGTCGAGCCCGTGAAGGTCAGCCGCTTGACGAGCAGCGGCGTCCAGTTCAGCTCGACCTTCGGAGACTGCAGGAAGGCGATCTGAACCAACCTGCCATCCGGCGCCAGCGAGCGCAGATTCCGCTCGATATAGGGGCCGCCCACCATGTCCAGGATCACATCCACGCCCCGTCCCTCGGTGAGGCGCCCCACCTCGGCCACGAAATCGCGCTGGCGGTAGTCGATCGCCGCCTCGGCTCCCAGTGCTTCGGCCGCACGTGCCTTGTCGGGCGTACCCACCGTGCAGAACACCCGCGCCCCGCCCGCCTTCGCCAGCTGGATGGCCGTCACGCCGATGCCGGACGTGCCGCCGTGAACCAGGAAGGTCTCTCCCCGGGCCAGGCGGCCCCGCTCGAACACATTGGCCCAGACCGTCAGGAAGGTCTCGGGCAGTGCCGCCGCCTGCGCCAGCGTGAGCCCCTTCGGCACCGGCAACACCTGCCCCACCGGTACCACCACCACCTCGGCATAACCGCCTCCATCAGTTAGCGCACAGACCCGGTCGCCAACCGCCCATTCGTCCACGCCCTGCCCGACCGCCAGCACCGTGCCCGACACCTCCAGTCCCAGATGGGGCGACGCCCCCCGTGGCGGCGGATAGAGCCCCTTGCGCTGCAACACGTCCGGCCGGTTCACCCCGGCATAGGCGACACGGATCAGCACTTCACCAGCGCCCACCTCGGGCATCTCGCCTTCTTTCAGCCACATGACGTCGGCCTCGCCGCCCTTGCCATGATCGATGTACTTCATTGCTCCCCCTCTGGTCGATATCCGCACCTGCCGGCATCCGGCAAGCCTGACAGCCTGCACACGATGGCCCGAATCTACCAAATCTCATGCCCGCCCATTTGCCGAATCGCGCCGCGCAGGCCATCATCCCGTCAAGCCGGTCGCATGGCGATACAGCCAGCTTCGATCCAGACCGCTTCGCCCCATCGAACCCCATCCGCAGGCGCTTGAGGCGGCGGGAAAGTCGCAGGCTGCAAACCGGCCGCCCAAGCTCCCAGGCACGCCCCCCACTGTCATGCCCATGAACCCACCGTCATCACCGGAAGCCCCCGCGGCCAGCGCCGACACCCCAACCCCCACCACCCTGATCACCGATACCGGCACGACGCATCCCGACCCCACGGCACAGACCCTGCTGCGCGCCGCCGCCGAGATGAGCCACGCGCTGGGCGCGCTGCACTTCGCACCACCGGTTGCCCACGTCTACAACCCGCTCGACTACGCCTGGGCCGGCCACGCCGCCTATCTGTCCCGCTACGGACAGGGCCGCAAGCGCATCATGTTCCTCGGCATGAACCCGGGCCCCTTCGGCATGATGCAGACCGGTGTCCCCTTTGGCGAAATTCCCGCCGTGCGCGGCTGGATGGGCATCGAGGCCGACATCCAGTCCCCCGAGCATCAGCATCCGAAACGGCTGATCGAAGGTTTTGCCTGCCGCCGCTCGGAAGTGAGTGGTCGCAGACTTTGGGGATGGGCAGCGCGGCGCTTCGGTGAAGCCGACGAATTTTTCCGTCAGGCCATCGTCATCAATTACTGTCCGCTCGTCTTTCTGGAGGCGACGGGCAGGAACCGGACACCGGTGCAACTGCCAGCGGCCGAGCAGCGCGCCATCGAAGCCATCTGCGACCGGCATCTGGCCACCGTCATCGAGGCCCTCCGGCCCGAGTGGGTGATCGGCGTGGGCGGCTTCGCCGAGAAGCGCCTGCGGCACGTCGTCTCCGACGTGATGGACGACCGGCCGCTGGCCCGCAGCCTGCATATCGGGCAGATCCTGCATCCCAGCCCGGCCAGCCCCGCTGCCAACCGGGGCTGGGACGAGGCTGTCGACCGCCAGATGCAGGCATATGGTCTGCTGCCCGTCCAGGGCTGAGCCCCTGAGCTGAGCCACCTCTCCCCTACCGTCTGCCAGCCTGGCTGTCCTTCGCCCTGCCCCGGGTCTCGGGATCACGCCTGCCCCGGCGTTCTCCCGCCCCCTGGGAGCTTGGGGATAACCAGGCAGCCCCATAGGCTTACAATCAGGACAGAACGACGGGGACGGATGCATCCTGGGGATGCTTGGAGGGACGATGCTCATGACGAAGCCTGCCTGCCCGGAAACACTGACACGGGCCGAATACCAGACACGCCACGCAGCCTCGCTGCAAGACCCCGTTGCCTTCTGGGGCGAAGCGGCGAAACGGCTGACGTGGATCAAGGCCCCCACCCAGGTCTGTGACATCCATTACGACCCGGATGACCTGCGACTGAGCTGGTTCGGTGACGGCCAGCTGAACGTCAGCGTCAACTGTCTGGATCGCCACCTGCCCGAGCGGGCGCTCCAGCCCGCACTGATCTGCGATTCGGATGATGAAGGCCGTGCCTCGCTGCACATCAGCTATCAGCAGCTGCATGACCAGGTCTGTCAGCTGGGCAATGCGCTGCGGGCCCAGGGCATCGGCAAGGGAGACCGTGTCGCGATCTACCTGCCGACCCTGGCCGAGGCCGTGGTGGCGATGCTGGCCTGCGCGCGCATCGGCGCGATCCACTGCGTGGTGTTCAGCGGCTTTTCCGCCGCGTCACTGGCCGACCGGCTGCGAGACAGCCAGGCCTGTGCGGTCATCACGGCCGACGCCGCCCGCCGGGCCGGCCGCCACATCCCGTTGAAGCAGAACCTCGACACGGCGCTGTCCCAGCCCGGACTGACGAGCGTCAGAACCGTGATCGTGCTGAAGCATCTCGACGAAGCCGTCGACATGCAGGTGGGCCGGGATCACTGGTGGCATGCGCTGACCACCGGCCAGCCCACCGACTGCGAGCCTGAAACCATGCAGGCCGACGATCCGCTCTTCATTCTCTACGCCTCGGGTGGCAGCGGCCGCCCGAAGGGACTGGTTCACGCCTGTGGCGGCTACCTGCTGTACGCCGCCTTCACGCATGAAGAGGTCTTCGGCCTGCAGCCCGACGACGTCTTCTGGTGTACGGCCGACATCGGCTGGATCGCTGCACACACCTACATGGTGTATGGGCCACTCGCGAATGGCAGCACCTCGCTGCTCTTCAACGGCTCGCCGACCTATCCGACGGCGACCCGTTTCTGGAAGACGCTCGACCGGCATGAAGTCAGCGTGATCTACACCGTGCCCACCACGGTACGGGCACTGATCAACACCGGCACGACGCCACCTCCCCACTTCGATCACCGGCATCTGCGCCTGCTGGCCTCGGCCGGTGAACCCCTGGATCCGAAAGCCTGGCACTGGCTGCACGAGGTCGTCGGGGGAGGCCACTGCCCGATCATCGACACCTGGTGGCAGACCGAAACCGGCGGCATCCTGCTGGCCTCGACCGTGGGCAGTGATCCCAAGCCGGGCGCCGTCGCCCGCGCCCTGCCCGGCATCAGCCCCGAGATCGTCGACGACAATGCCGAGTTCATCCCGAAGGATCAGTCCGGCTGCGGCGTGCTGGTCTTCCCTCACGGCTGGCCCGGGCAGGCCCGTACGCTATACGGCGACCACACCCGCTTCATCGACTTCTATTTCCGCCCCTACCCCGGTCTCTTCTTCACCAGCGATGCAGCCCGACGCGACGAGGATGGCGACTACTGGATCACCGGCCGCATCGACGACGTGATCAACATCAGTGGCACACGCCTCAGCACGGTCGAAGTGGAAAGCGCGCTGCTGGCCCACCCCGACGTGGCCGAAGCCGCCGCCGTCAGCTGCCACCACCCCGTCAAGGGCCAGAGCATCTACCTGTATGTGATGCTGGTCGACGAGAAGGCCCCCGGTGAAGCACTCCGCCTGTCACTGACACAGCATCTGCGCCAGACCGTCAGCCCGCTGGCCAGCCCCGAGCACATCCAGTGGGTCAACGGCCTGCCCAAAACCCGCTCCGGCAAGATCATGCGCCGCATCCTTCGCAAGATCGCCGAGAATGCCCCCGACCAGCTGGGCGACACCAGCACACTGGCCGACCCCTCCGTCGTGGACGCGCTGCTGGCCAACCGGTGCATCCAGTGAACGGATACGACAGAATGGCGCCCGATCCCCTCCCCTCAAGCCCCCTCCGCCATGTTCCTTGAATCGATTCTGGCCTTTCTGCATCTCTCGGCCATCCTGATGATGGTGGTGTTCGTCACCAGCGAAGCCGCCCTGTGCCGCACCGAATGGCTCAACGCCGACGTGCTCAAGCGGCTGGCCCGGGTGGATGTCCTCTACGGCCTCTCGGCCCTGTGCGTGCTGCTGACCGGGTTCGTCCGGATGGTCTGGGGCGCCAAGGGATTCGACTGGTATCTGGCCCAGCCGATGCTGCACGCCAAGATCACCTTCTTCGTCCTGATGGCCGTGATCGCCGTCCCTGCCTCCATCGCCATCCGCCGCTGGGCCCGTGTCTGGGATCGCACGGGTCAGCTGCCGCCCAGCCGCGACGTCCGCAAGATCCGTCGCCTGATCATGATCGGCTCGCACCTGATGATGGTGATTCCGCTGTTCGCCGTCTTTCTGGCGCGCGGGGTCTTTTCCGTCCCGCCCCCCTGAAAACTGGCATGCTGGAGGCTCTGCCAGGCGTCTCTCCGTTGCAACACTTCAGCCGAGAAGGCCTGCTGCACTGATTCGTCCCCGCGTCAGCCCGTCCGGGGCTGTGCCCACCGCCGTGACGAGCTCCCTGCCTCCACCGCGCCTCATCCACCGATCCCGATGACCCCCCCGCACCCCATCGAACACCACCCGACCGTCATGCTGCTGGGCGGCAGCGGCTTCATTGGCCGTCATCTGGCTGCCGATTACGCCGCCCGCGGCTGGCGCGTGCTGATCGTCACCCGTCGCCCGGACGACAGCCGCGCCGAACTGGGTGAACGCTTCGAGTACGTCAGCTCGCTGCACCACTTCGATCCCAGCATCTGGGTCGACCTCGTCATCAATCTCGCCGGTGCCTCGGTCGGCGAAGGCCGCTGGACGAAACGGCGCAAACAGACGCTGTTCGACAGCCGCCTGGGCCCCACCCAAACGCTGGCCGACTGGCTAAAAACCACCAGCTACAAGCCCCAGCGCATCATCCAGGCCTCGGCCGTCGGCTACTACGGCAATGGCAGTCGGACGGGCTGGCAGCAGGTGCTCGACGAAGACGCTTCGCCCCAGCCCGGCGTCTTCGTTTCCGACCTCTGCCACCAATGGGAGGGCCTGGCCCGGCAGATGCAGAAGGATACCGGCGTGCCCGTGACCGTCTGCCGGCTCGGCGTCGTGCTGGGCCACCGTGGTGGCATCCTGCCCCAGCTGCTCAAACCCGTCTCGATGGGCGTCGGCCGTATCGGCCCGGGCAACCAGCCCCTGCCCTGGATCCACCTCGACGACGTGGTGGCCGCCGTCCGGTTTCTGGCGGAACGATCTGGGGAACCTGCCTGGCAGGTGTACAACCTCGTGGCCCCCGAGGCCACCACCCAACGCCAGTTTGCCGAAACCGCTGCCCGCCTGATGCATCGGCGCCTGTTGGTGTCGATGCCGGCCGCCGCCATGCGCCTGGCCATGGGAGAACAGGCCGATCTGGTGCTGGACGGACAATTCGTCCAACCCGCCCGGCTACTGGCGGAGGGGTTCGCGTTCCAGTATCCCGATGTGGAAAAGGCACTACAGGATTTGCTGCCCCCCAAGGGCTGAGGCAACATACCAGGCAACACTCTGTTGCCACGACACCACGTGCCAGCATGTCACCGTGTCTCCCCGAATCAGCCCCCGCGATGAACCTCAATGCCTCAATCATCGATCAGCGCCTGACCGGCATACAAGACCAGATTCGTGAACGGGCCAGTGCGGAGCTGAAGCTTGAAGACACTGGGCGCCTGAAGTCTCTGGCTTTCGTCTACCTGTGCGTCAAGACCGTGCTCGATCTGGATCCGGACGAGGCCTTCGATTGCCTGACCGATGGCGGCGGAGATTTTGGCGTCGACGCACTGCATGCCACCGAAGAAATTGATGGCGAATTCTGGGTAACGCTCTTCCAGAGCAAGTACAAGAATCGTCTCGACGCCCAGTCGAACTTCAAACAACACGGCATCGAAGCACTGATCAATGCCATCCGGCATCTGTTCGACCCTTCCGCCGATCTTGGCGCCATCAATGACCGCCTGCGTGTCAAGGTTGAAGAAATCCGCGCCCTCATCCGGGACGGCATGATTCCCCGCGTCAGAGCCATCGCCTGCAACAATGGCCAGACCTGGAATCAGGAAGCACAGAAAGCCATCGATCGCTCCGGCTTTGGCGAACAGGTCGTGTGGGAGCATGTCAACCATGATGTCCTGGTCAATCTCATGCAGCGCGTGTCCCCGGTTCAGGAAACCCTCCGCCTGACCGGTAAGGCCATCATCGAAGACATGCATTTCAGCCGTGTCTGCATCGGGCGGATGCCAGTAACCGAAGTGGCAGCCCTGATGGAAAGACATGGTGATCGTCTACTGGAGCGCAACATCCGGCGCTATCTCGGACTCCACGGCAATCGGGTCAACGAAGGCATTCGGCGGACGCTGAACTCGCACCAATCAGCCTATTTCTACTTTTTCAACAATGGGCTGACACTGGTTTGCGACGACTTTTCCTATAACGCCCTTCAAAACAGCGACTTTCAGGTCAAGGTCGACAATCTTCATATCGTCAATGGCGGCCAAACCTGCATGACGATCTACAAGACAGCGGAAGAACTGCGCAAGGCCGGACGCTCTTTGCCATCGGACGCCACCGTTCTCGTCCGGATCTACAAACTGCCGAAAGACAACCAGGACATCATCCTTCAGATCACCCATGCCACCAACAGCCAGAACCCGGTTGACCTGAAGGATCTTCGTGCCAACGACAGCAAACAGCAACAACTGGAGCAGAGCATCCAGGATCTCGGTTACAGCTATCGACGCAAGCGGATGGATACCAGCGTCAAGGCCACCGAGATCACGACCGGCGCCGCCGCCGAAGCCATTCTGGCCATCTGGCGACAGGCACCGCATCAGGCCAAGTTCCTCACCCGCGAGCATTTCGGCAAGCTCTACGACACGATCTTCACCGATGACCTGAACGGCGCCCAGGTCATCGCAGCAAGCCTGTTATATCGCATCACGGAAAACCGTCGACGTCGCCCCCAACCAGAAGACCCGCTCTTCGTACGCTATGCCTCCTGCTTCATCGCCATGCAGATGGGACGCAGGCTCCTGAAGGAGCTGGACATCAGCCTCTCCGAGCTGGATCACCGGACTCTGCCTGCCGCCAGGGAAAAAATCCTGGCGAATGGCGAACGCTATTTTCACGCCTCCGCTCAGGACATCCAGACGGCCCTGGCGTCACTTTACGGGGATCAGGCCATCTCGGTGCAACAACTCTCTGCCACCTTTCGGCGGGGAGACCTCATCGAAACGTTGAAGCAGATGCAGGTCTGACGCCACATCATCACCAGACGAGCAGCCCAATGCCAGCTACATGCCGTGCATCCCGCCTCCGACGCCACGCCCCCCGAATCCTCTGGTATCCCTGCCTCCTGGTGCTGTGCTTTCTGAACTGGTACTACCTGCCCCCCTGGGGACCATTGCTGGTGCTGGCAGCCGTCAGCGTGCCGCCTCTTGTCCTGGTGCTGCGCTGGATCGTGAAGCCCGCCCTGATCGACGGGAAACCACCCAGCCATGTCCTGGGCCTGAAATTGGCTCATGCCGGCTGGCTGATCAGTCTGGGTGGCGTCCTGTTCACCCTGTTCGTGATCGTGCCTTTTGGCCTGGGCAGCTTCCCCTTCGACTACCTCGGCTACATGCTGATTCCGTTTGGCATCGAACTGGTGCTGTGGGCTTGGGAGGCGGGGTGATTGCCTCTAAACACGACGTGAGTACAGACACCCGTATGCCTTCCAGGATCAAGGGAGACCGCCCGTAACTTGTTCCTGTGAAATCCATTGCAACGCTTCAAACGGGCTCAGGATGGCTACATCGACGTTGTTTGCCAATACCAAAAGATCCTGATCCCCAGTGATCAACACATCCACATCAGCCTCCAAGGCCGTATGGATGAAAATGTCATCATCAGGGTCTCGGCAATAAACTGCCCTGGGAAATTCGGGCAAATCAACCCAATCTGCAACGGCAGCCAGATCCTGAAGGATGAGACGGCGTTGCTCAATACTGAGGTATCGGTCAAATTTCTGCCTCCAAAGTCGGGTTTCCAGTTCTCCATAGGTCTCGGCTGAGAACACCAACCTGCCATGCTGCAAAAGGAGGTCAACCAGCGATGCAGGTACAGACCGTGGCGACAAGGCAGCACTGATGAGCACGTTGGTGTCAACCACCGCACGCTTAATCTTCATCGGCCAGCAACCGCTCAAGCTCTGCCTGTGTCAAACCTTCATCAGCCGCTTGCTGTGCCGTTTCTTTCAATGTGCCACGCAAACGATCAGCATAGAAGGCGCGCATGGCCTCATAGTCCTGCGCCGACACCATCACACCCACGACCCGGTTATGCCTGGTAACCCGAACAGGCTCCCGCTGCACCCGATCCAGCAATTCCCCGAATCTCGTCTTTGCCTCGTTCGCTGTGTAAGTCTGCATCCTGACCTGCCTTCCCTATCGTTATCCCACCAATGGATCGACCATTTTAGGCGAATCGTTCGATTCTTGCCATTCAAACAAACCCTGAAGCTCAGCCAGACAATGCCATGACATCCTCAAGTCAGATAAGACTCCCCTCTCCCTGAGAGACATCATGGGCGAACCGAGAATCTTTCAACATCGACTCAGCGCCGATTGAAATGCCCCGCGCAAGCGCAGCGTTCGTGGTTCACACACCGCAACGGACAAACAGCCAGACACTTTCGTACAATGCCAAGGGATAGGCATCTTCCCTGCATCTGGCCAGGCGCTTGGGCGGCAGAAAGTCGCGGGCTGCAAATCAACCGCCCAAATTCCAAGGAAGATGCGCCCCCCTGACAGTGGCATCACAGGCCGCCCATCATTCAGCAGACATATCAGGAAGTATTCAAACGATGGATTGGGTTCCGATCATTTTTGGCCTCTTCAAACTGACCGTTCTGCTGATCGCGGCTTTCTTCGCCATCAAGTGGCATTACGACCAGGACAAAAAGAAGAAAGCCAGCCAGGAAGCGCAAACATCTGCTCCCGTTGCAACACACAAACCTGAAAGGGAAGGATCATCCAGATAGCCCCATGACGTGCTCAAAACGCTGGGCACAGATCATGTCCGTTTCTGCGCCCCACTGCGCAATCAGATTGCGTCTCGGATGCGACGAAAGGTTCGCACCAGCACCATGCACCACGGTCGGCCCCAACACGACCAGACTGCCAGGCGTACACAGCAACGGAACCCCCTCGTCATGCAGCGAATGTGGCGACTGACGCCATGCCTGCCACTGACGATCTCCCCAATGCTGACTACCCGGTATCACCCGGGTCACGCCCTGCCCATCCTGCATCCCATCCAGACAGATCATGATCCTCAACTGGCGCCCGGTTTTCGTCGTGCAATACTGATTGGGCCAGTCTCGATGCCATTGACAGGCGCAACCGGCGGTGGCTGCCCGTATCGTGGCATTGCTGAAATGACAGACAGCAGAGCCGCCCAGCAGTGCGCTGGCCAGAGAAGCACAGCAGCGATCCAGCACCATGGCCTCCAGCGTGGGGTCATGCGCGGCCACATCACTGATGATGTAGATCTGACCATCAGCCAAAGCACGTTGGCCCTCAGGAATAGCCGCCAACTGCTTTGACAGCACATCCCTTTGCCAAAGGACATGATCCTCCCAGGCGGCAGCATCCTGTCGGATCGTTTCTACCAGCCGCTCCAGGGCCAGGATCCCTTGCCTGGTTTCCTCCGGCTGCCAGGCATCAGGCACCACTGCGTACCCCTGCTCCCTGAACTGCTCACAGGCATGCTTCAGACCGGCATCGCTCAGCATGGTCATTTCCTCTCGTCTCCACTCCCCAGGAAAACAAGCTTCAGGCAGGGAGGGGGAATACCGCTCTTCTAACCGTTGGCCACTCTCAGGTTTCCGACCACATCCGCAACAGGTTGTGATAAATCGCGGTCAGCGCGACCGCCTCCTGCGTTTCGCCATACTGGCCGCGGATTTTCCGGATGTTCTGATCCAGCTCGAACAGCATCAGCCGCTGCTGATCCTCACGGATCATGCTTTGCAGCCAGAAGAACGAACTGATCCGCGCACCGCGGGTGACCGGCTCCACCTTGTGCAGGCTGCCTGATGAGTACAGGATCAGATCACCTGCCGGCAGCTTGACCTCGTGCTCACCATAGGTGTCCACCACCACCAGCTCGCCACCTTCATACTCGTCCGGGTCGCAGAGGAACAGCGTGCATGACAGATCGGTGCGCACCGGCGGGCTGCCCGCCACCATCCGGACGGAGCCATCCACGTGCAGCCCGTAGGTTTCGCCGCCCTCATAGCGGTTGAAATACGGCGGCACGTAACGTAGCGGCAACGCTGCCGAGAAAAAGATCGGGTGGCGGACCAGCGCCTGAAGAATGATCCCACCCAGTTCGGCCCTGACCGGTGAGGCTTCTGGCAACTGGCGATTCTTTTTCACCGCGGCGCCTTGCCCCCCCACGCTTTCACGCCCATCCACCCATTCAGCCGCCTCCAGCGCCGCGCGCATCTGACGCACCTGGTCTCGGGACAACACTTCGGGGACGTGCAGCATCATGACGGAATCTCCCTACAGGAAAAGTGGCCAAAGCGCCTGGCCGGGCATCACCCCATCAAATGGGGATAAGACTCAATCTTACCCGAGAGCCATCGGTGCCCTGTCGAAAACCGGCACGGCCACAGTCCTGTCCTGACTTGCCGAATACAATCCCTGCACCTCAACTCACAAGCAGCCAGACACTTTCGTACAATGCCGGGGATGGGCAATCATCTCTGCATCTGGCACAGAAAGATGTGTGCCCCCTGACAGCAGCGGCATCTCAGACAGCCCATCATTCAGCAGACATCACCGGAAGCAATCAGACGATGGACTGGGTTCCAATCATTTTCGGCCTCTTCAAGATCACCGTACTTCTGATCGCCGCCTTCTTCGCCATCAAGTGACATTACGATCAGAGCAAGAAAGAGAAAGCACGCAAGGAAGAAGAAAACCGTCGTACATGATGCAAGAGTTTCATCCCTGTGCCTGACGGCCGCTCGCCTTACCCTTGGCCCTCTTCAGGCGGGGGCTTGAATTTGATGCCGAGGTACACGTAATTCAGCAAACAGAAGACGAAGAAACCCAAAAAAATGTTTCTTAGATGGATGAAGAATCGGTAATCTCTCCACCGAAGCTCCAGCAGGACATCTTCTGAAAAAATCTCTTTCCCAGCGTAACGATGAACCCTGATCACCTTCGGCCGCTTTTTTGCCATTGAAGACAAGGCCACATCCACCAGCAGACGCTTGCCCATATTGATATCCGGGATGAGCGCATACCTGGCCGGATACTGCAACCTGAACTGCCGCCCCCCGCCGGTTTCAAACTTCAGATAAACCTCCAGTACCTGCCTGTCATCGGAGGCACTATAAGGTCCCTCCAGGATCACGGCAGTCCTTCTGACATGACCGGAACTGTCCCTCACAGGTGGATACGGATACTTGGCATACTGGATCCAGGCTGCCAGAAACAGGAATATCAGACCAAACCAGACACTGATCCTGCGCTCGATCGGCACAATGTCTTCAGCCTTCCCTGCACTGGCAGGGAGCCACATCAGCTTGCCCAGAAGACCGGGGCCTCTATAACCTGACTCTCTTCCTATTGCCATGGCCTCTCCGGCAGGTTGAATTCAAGAACGTCCTGGAGCTACCCGTACAGACACATCTCTCCCTCAAGTCTTTCGTCAGCACTTACAGTACCCAGCCAAGCCACCTCACCAACCATAGCCGCATGACCGTTGCTTCAGGTTAGAGCCATCGCACAAAAAACGCCAAGCACCCAAAAAAGAGTGCCTGGCGCCATTCTGAGCTGCCAACGGAAGCACGACCTTCATCGCGCTTTCGCTTCACTCATCTGCTTAGAACGAGTAATTCGCCGTCAACGTCACCGTCCGACCCGTCCCCGGCACGGCGAAGCGTGACGGAGCATGACCACGAATCCGGGTGTAGTACTCCTTGTTACTCAAGTTCTTGGCATTCAACTGGAAACTCAGATTCCTGTTCACGGCATAGTTGACCATGGCATTGTGAACGATATAGGAAGATGCCTTGTAATGTGGACCTTCGCCATTGTTCAGGTAATAGCTGCCGTTGTAGTTGAAGCCATAGCCAGCCGACCATCCCTGCCCGAAGTCATAGGCCGTCCAGAAGTTGGCCGCATGCTTCGGCGTTTGCGTGAGCGGGTTGCCTGCCTGCGCATCCACACCTGTCGTCAGGCGCGTGTAATCGGAGACGCTCTGAAGCACCTTGCTGTTGAGGAAGGTGTAATTCGCAAACACTCCCCACGCCTGCGTGATCTGACCGGAAGCGCCAAGCGACAAACCATCGACGCGGGCCTTGCCATCCAGCGTCTGGTCGGGCGACGCTGGATCTTCAGACGGTACCTTGTAATTCTTGCGTTCGTTGCGGAACAGCGCAGCTGTCAGTGACAGACGCTCGTCCAGCACGTCCCACTTGGTACCCAACTCGTAATTGACCGCCGTTTCCGGATCGACGTTGCACGTCTGTTCATTGCACGACAGCCGGACGCTGGCTTGCGACGGTGTCTTGGAATTGCTGATAGCCAGATAGACCGAACCGTGTTCGACCGGCTTGTATACCCCGCCCAACAGGAACGAGAAGAGCGTGTCCGAACCCTTCTGCCTGGCTCCCGGCGTTTCAACCCCGTTGGCGATCCGGTGCGTCACAGCATCACCGCTCATGCGCTCGACACGCAGACCGGTGTTCAGGGACCATTGTTCATCGAACTTCAGGTTGTCGAAAGCATACAGAGCAATGTTCTGCAACTTCGCATCACCATAGCTGCTGCGAACATAATTTATCGGCCCCGTCCAGATGCCTTCCGGATTCGTGGCACTCATCGGCGTACGCTGCGCAGGCGGCACGGCACGGCCATTGGCATCATTCAGAACGCTGCCCACCTCGCGATCCAGCGTTTCATGCGTGAGCTGCATGCCGACCACGACGTCATGTTGAATCATGCCAGTTTGTGCCTTGGCGATCAGATCCGTCTGGTTGCTGATGATGCGGCTCTTTTCATCCCGTACATAGCCATGCGGCCCATTGTTCGGCAGGAAGGTGTTATCCGCAATCCTGCAGGCCCGTTCCTCGGCCGTCAAGCCATAGGGATTGACCCCACCCACGCACCAGGTACCGCGTGTGGCATCGATCTGGGACCACCGATCCGTATACCCGAGGCGGGTGAAGTTTCTCAAACGGACATTCTCGTCGAAGCGATGCTCGACCAGCAGAGACAGTCGATGGTTATCGGTTTTTTCACCGTTCCCGATATTGCGATACTGGTAGAAGTTGCTGCGAGAAATTCCAGCGATCGGCCCGCTGTTGAACGGTGTGTTGGCATACGGCACGCCGTACTGGGGAATATTGTCGTCCTTCTGATAGAAATAGCTCAGATTGACGCTGGTGGGCGAGTTCATCCCCCAGGTGACGGAAGGAGCGATCCCGAAACGCTTGAAGCGTTCTTCATCCCGTTCGGCGATGTTGTTGCGATGAACCATCGCATTCAGACGCCAGGCCACCGAATCGCTGGCACGACGATTCATGTCAATCGTGGCACGACCATACTTGGCATTGCCCAGACCCGCCGACACATTCGTGAAATCATCTGCCTTCGGCGACTTGCTGACCAGGTTGATGCTGCCACCAACATTACCCGAACCACCATACACCGAACTGGCACCACTGATGACTTCGACGTTCTCGATGTTGAAGAAGTCTGAGCGGGTGTATTGACCTGAATCCTGCGCACCATCCTGAGCGATGTTGTTGCTCGCGGTGTAACCGCGCAACATGATGTTGTCGCCGTAGCCGCCCCCACCTTCACCCGCCTGGAAAGTGATGCCTGGCACGTTGTTGGTCAGCGCTTCCTGCAACGACAGGCTGTTCTGCTGCTCCAGCACTTTATGAGGCACAACAGTGATGCTCTGCGGGGTATCACGCAGCGGCGCCGTGTATTTCGGACTGCTGACCGCTTCGGTCTTGAACGTACCGGCACTATCCCGCACCGTCACCTCCCCCAGCGTACCCGAGGTACGGGGTTCCGTGTCGCCGCTCTGGGCAACGGCCTGGGTCGATGCCAGCGAGAGCATGGTCATCGCCGCCATGCTAGTGATGGGGCCCGTCGAGCGGGGCACCGCATGCTTGCGGCTCTTGATGTACGACATGAAAGACGACTCCTTTCCTTGAAGAATGATCCGGGCCAGATATGGCCGCTGCAAACGGAAGGCATCGCTGGGCAGACCATGCCCCTTGTGCCAAGTTTGCAGGTAGGGAGGTGATAAGCGGTAAGAATGGCTGATTCTAGTTTTATAGGAATAGTTATCAATACTTTTCTCAATACTAAACGCTGAAATACCCGACAAAAAAGTTAAGCCATGTCAAAACTTTCATCGAAATAGCAACATTCCTCTCCATCTGGCAGCTGCCAGATGCCTTTCGTCACCTGATGGCACACAGCATGGACGAGTCGTGAATGCCGTCAGAACAGGTGTAAAAGCCTCTCGATCCATGACCAGACTCCGCCATCCCGCGATTCCACCGACCACAGGGAAGGGTGTTGCACCTAAATGACGAAATGATATTGAGTGTTAATATCCAGAGCATTCACGCTGCCCGCCTACTATAGGACTGATCCCCATGAAACCAAGTACCCGCCATATCGGCTTCGCCATGAAGGTGCTGCCGCTGGCTCTGCTCAGCGCCTTCGCCCATGCCCAGACAGCTGCCCCTGACGCCACCGAACTTGAGGCGATCTACGCCATCGAAAAGGCCGCCTCCACCACCAAGAAGGTGAATTTCAAGGCGCTCGAAGAAAGCACCTCCACCGAGATGAAGGAAGTGCTGTTCAACGAGCCCTCGATCAACTTCGGCGGCGGCAAGGGCACCTCACAATGGGCCACCATCCGCGGCATGGGGCAGGATCAGATCGACATCAAGGTCGATGATGCCTACACCGATTCGCAGATCTTCCACCACAACGGTCGCTTCGTGCTCGACTCGGCCCTGATCAAGGACATCGACGTCCAGAAGGGCACCGGTTCAGCGTCGGCGGGCATCGGTGCCACCAGTGGGGCCATCGTGGCCAAGACCGTTTCGGCCAGGGATCTGCTGCGCCCGGGGCAAGCCACCGGCTTCAAGCTCAACGCTGGCGTCGGCTCCAACAGCGGCAAGAGTGGCGGCGTCTCCGCTTATGGCCAGTTCGGTGCCATCGATGCCCTGCTGACGGGCAACTGGGTGAGCGGCAAGAACTACGAAGGCGGCAAGGGTTATCGCAACGCCGATGGCAACACCGAAGTGCTGAACAGCGCCCTTGGCCAGCGCGGGCTGCTGGCCAAGTTCGGATACAGCCTCGATTCGCGCAACCGTCTTGAGCTGAGCCATCGTCAGGAAAAGACCCACGGCCTGCGCGCCCTGCGTGAAGAATTCGACTTCTCCCAGTCCGGCAACGCGGAACGCAATGATCCACGCTACCGCATCTACACCCAGGACACCACCCGTGTCGAGTACGCGGGTGGCGGCTTTGGCGCCATCGACCGGATCAATACCCATGCCTACCGGATGAATACCCAGCTGAACAGTGGTGCCGGTGCCGACGGCAGTCTGGGCGGCATCAGCAAGATCGAAACCCTGGGTGCCAATCTCAATTTCGATACCTACCTGTTCGAGCACCACATCATCAAATACGGGCTCAACCTTCGCAAACAGGAACAGACCCCGCCCAGCCGCGAACGGATTCGTGGTACCGGTACCGTCGATTCGGTCAACGAAAAGAAAACCGACGCCGGTATCTACGTCGAGGGTATCTGGAACCTGCAACCTGTCACCCTCACCACAGGCCTTCGCTACGATCGCTTCAACATGCGCACCTCGGGTCGAAGCGAGATCTCGAACAGCGCTGTCAGCCCCAGCCTCGCCGTCATCTATGACGTCAACGAGCAGCTGTCATTCAACGCCGGCCTGTACTACGCAACCCGCAGCCCTCGCCTCTACGAAGCCATGCTGGCTGGTGGCCGCCTGATCCGTGCCGATGAAGGGTTGAAGGCAGAGCAGGCCCGCAACCTGGAACTGGGTGTCACCTACACCCCGATGAAAAACCTGCAACTGACTGGCTCGATCTTCCACCAGCGTACCCGCAACCACCAGGATTATCAGTGCATCGACACGGCCGGTGCCCCCTGCGCCCGTGGTGCGACCGATGCCTATTACCGCCTGTTCAACAGCGGCACGCTGAAGAATCACGGATATGAACTGAACGCGGCCTACAACACCGGCGGCTGGGTCTCGCGTTTCGGTGTGGCCTACAGCAAGCCGAAGCTTGACGGCGAAGTGGCCGATTCGGCCACCACCGCCATCCCGATCGGCCGTACCTGGACCACGGGCCTGTCCTACCGTTTCGACAACCCGAACATCGAGGTCGGCTGGCGTGGCCGCTTCGTGCAGAGCGCCGGCTACATCCCCAGCTCGCGCGGCTCGGCAGGTGCCGGCGCGGCGGTTCAGTTGGTCAACCGGGTGGGCTACGGCGTCAACGATATCTATGCCACCTGGAAGCCCTTCGGGCGTGACGACCTGAACATCAACTTCTCGGTCAACAACGTGTTCGACAAGAACTACAAGAGCCACAGCCAGCGGGCCGGCATCGCCAGCCTGCCCGAGCCGGGCCGGGACGTTCGGCTGAACGTCAGCTATCGCTTCTGATCGGCCCAGGGTCAACGGAAGGCGCAGATGCTGCCGGATCGTCCGGCACCGCGTCTGCGCGCAGCCGGCACATTGAATGAACGATACCCCGCCATCAAGAGCGGGGGACGCCATCAGAGAAAAGCGCTAGGGGTTCAACCCAGCTGCTCGGTCTCAGCCGTCCTGCGGACCTTGTCCTGCGCCTTCTGGATCCGCTCCAGCAGCTCTTCCAGCCGCAGGTTGGCCCACTCGTTGCCGATCTGGCAGGTGCCGGCAAACTGATGCCCCCCGCCCCCGAAGCGGGTGCAGAGGTCGCCCACGTCCACGCGGGAGTCGGCGTTGAAGATCGAACGCCCGACCGCAAACACGGTGTTCGCCTTCTGGCGCCCCCACATCACATGCACCGACATGCTGCAGTTGGGAAACAGGGCATAGACGAGGAAACGGTTCGCGGCGTAGATGACCGGTTCGTTCCTCAGATCCAGCACCACGGTCTCTCCATCCACCTGGGCGCAGCGGCGGATCTGCTCGATGGCCAGCGACTCGTGCTCGTGATAGCGATGCACGCGGGCCGCCACGTCGGGCAGCGCCAGGATGCGTTCGACATCCATCGAGCGGCAGGCGTCGACCAGCATCATCATCAGCTGCAGGTTCGAGATGTTGAAGTCCCTGAAGCGCCCGAGGCCCGTGCGCGGATCGGTGAGGAAGGACAGCAGCGTCCAGTCACGCGGGTGCAGCACATCGGCCAGCGTGTAGCTGGCGCTGCCGGCCTTGTCGGCCGCCTCCAGCAGCTCGGCCGACACGCGCGGGAAACGGGCTTCGCCGCCGAAGTGATCATGGATCACGCGGGAGACGGAGCGTTCGCCCACCCCCATCACCAGATTGTGATGACCCACCTTCGGCAGCCGCCGTGCGCCCGGTGCCTGATAGTCGAACACCTGACCAGCCTCGGCCACATAAGGCAGGTTCACCAGCATGTCGCCCTTGCCCACGGGCACCTTGCCATCCTGCACATCCTTCGGATGCACGAACAGCACCGAGTCCACCAGGCCGATATCACGCAACATCGCAGCGCTTACCAGGCCATCGAAATCAGAGCGGGTAATCAGACGATAGGGTCGGTCGGTTCTCATGGGCACAGCTCGTACAAGCATGCATGGGCACACGTTGCCATGCAAGGCAGCCAGTATCCGCCCATGGCCGAGTCTTCCCCCACCAACCCCCGATTCCCGGTTTCATTGCCCGGATCAATGGTCGGACTGCCCCGCCCTCGCAACAGAGCACCCCTGTCACCCAAGCTCCCAGGCTTGGGGTTTACGCGGAGAGCCCGCTGGCAAGCGCGGCGCCCGCATTAAGATAGCCCCCATGCACAGAAAATCGCACCCTCGCCCCAGCAACCGCCCCATTCCTCCGGCCCCTGCCAGCATGGGCGCCGAGAGCCTGCCGGCCACCCTGGCTCGCACGATCCTGGCCGGCTTCGACCGTCACTATGCCCTGTTCCGCTACAACGCCCAGCAGGCCAAGACCTGCTTCGAGCAGGGCGCCTGGCACAAGATGCGTCAGCTGGCCACCGAACGGATCACGTTCTATGACCGGCGCGCCCGCGAGGCCATCGAGGCGCTGCGAGCCCAGTTCAACCCGGCCAGCCTGCAGGAAGAAGACACCTGGGCAGCCGTCAAGCAGCACTATGTGCTGCTGCTGGCCGAGCACCAGCAGCCCGAGCTGGCCGAGACCTTCTTCAACACGGTCAGCACCCGGCTGCTGGATCGGGAGTACTTCCACAACGATTTCATCTTCGTGCGCCCGGCGGTCTCCACCGAGCATCTGGACGCCACGCCCCCCTCCTTCCGGGTCTATTACCCGGATGCCCAGGGCTGGAAGCACCTGCTTCGGCAGGTGATGATCGATCTGGGGCTATCCTGCGGCTATCAGGATATCGAGAACGATCTGCAGCAGGTGATCGACGCCTGCCCGGAGATCTTCGGCCCCGATGTCGTCACCTCGCTGGATTGCCAGGTGCATGTGCTTCGCTCACTGTTCTACCGGAACAAGGGGGCCTACCTGATCGGCCGCATCATCGACGATGGCGAGGTCCAGCCCTTCGCGCTGGCGCTGCTGCGGGACAGCCGTGGCCGCGTGTTCATCGATGCAGTCCTGACCGAGCCGAAGCGGATCGAGTCGCTGTTCAACTTCTCCCGCGCCTATTTCATGGTGGACATGGCCGTGCCCTCGGCCTATGTGCGCTTCCTGCAGACCTTGATGCCCACCAAGCCACCGGCCGAGCTGTACACGATGCTGGGGCTTCACAAGCAGGGCAAGACGCTGTTCTATCGCGACCTGCTCCAGCATCTGCACGAATCCTCCGACCACTTCATCATCGCCCCCGGCATCAAGGGCCTGGTGATGGGTGTCTTCACGCTGCCCTCCTTTCCCTACGTGTTCAAGTTCATCAAGGACAGGCGCCGCAAGGACATCACGCGCGAGTACATCGAGGATCGCTATCAGCTCGTGAAAGCCCATGACCGGGTGGGCCGGATGGCCGACTCGTGGGAATACTCGGATGTACCGTTCCCGAAGCACCGGATGTCGGCCGAACTGCTTGAGGAGCTGAAGGAAACGGCGCCCTCGCTGATCCAGGACGAAGGCGACCGGATCGTCATCCGCCATCTCTACATCGAGCGTCGGATGGTGCCACTGAACCTGTTCATCGAACAGGCCGACGAGGCACAGCGCGATCACGCCATCAACCAGTACGGTCTGGCGATCAAGGACATGGTGGCGGCCAACATCTTCCCCGGCGACATGCTCTACAAGAACTTCGGCGTCACGCGCCAGGGCCGGGTGGTGTTCTACGACTATGACGAAGTGCTCTACCTGACGGACTGCAACTTCCGCAAGGTGCCCGAACCGCGCACGCCCGAGGACGAAATGGCCTCAGAGCCCTGGTATCCGGTGGCACCGAATGATGTGTTCCCGGAAGAGTTTTCCACCTTCCTGCTGGGCAACCCGCTGGTGCGCAAGCCCTTCATGAAGTACCACGCCGACCTGCTGACGCCCGAATACTGGCAGGAGAAGCAGAAACGCATCAAAAACGGCATACTTGATGACGTTTTTCCTTACCCGTCCAGGGTTCGCTTTCCCCGGGAAGACGATGGCACCGGTGCGGCACTGGCCTGACATGCACCGTGTCTCCCATCAGCACCGGGCACACGGCGCGAAGCTGCTGCCGGCCGGAAGGCCCGGCATCGTTCCACAGACCTTCTCTCACGCTTCTATGGAGAATCACCATGACCAATGATCCGATCGTCATCGTTTCTGCCGCACGTACGCCGATTGGCGCCATGCTGGGCGCGCTCTCCAGCCTGCCCACCCCTGAACTCGGCGCCATCGCCATCAAGGCAGCCGTCGAGCGTGCCGGCCTGAAGCCCGAGCAGGTTCAGGAAGTGCTGATGGGTTGCGTGCTGCCCGCCGCCCTGGGCCAGGCGCCTGCCCGTCAGGCCACGCTGAAGGCCGGCCTGCCGCTCTCGGCCGGTGCCACCACGCTGAACAAGGTCTGCGGCTCGGGCATGAAGACCGTGATGCTGGCCCATGACCTGCTGGCGGCCGGCAGCCAGGACATCGTCGTGGCTGGTGGCATGGAAAGCATGTCGAACGCCCCATACCTCGTGCCGAAAGGTCGTACCGGCTATCGCTATGGCCACGCCACGATGTTCGACCACATGGCCTATGACGGCCTGGAAGACGCCTACAGCAAGATGCCGAACGGCGGTGGCAAGTCGATGGGCCTGTTTGCCGAAGACTGCGCCAACAAGTACAGCTTCTCGCGTGAGGAGCAGGACGCCTACGCGATCGAGTCCTCCCGCCGCGCCCGCGCCGCCAACGAGAACGGCGACTTCGACTGGGAGATCACCCCTGTCACCATCAGCGGCAAGAAAGGCGACACGGTCATCGACAAGGACGAAAGCCCGTTCAAGGTCGATCCGTCCAAGATCCCGAACCTGCGCCCGGCCTTCGTGAAGGACGGCACCGTCACGGCCGCCACCTCGTCCTCGATCTCGGACGGTGCCGCTGCCATGGTGCTGATGCGCCGCTCCACGGCCGACAAGCTGGGCCTGAAGCCGATCGCCACCATCAAGGGCCATGCCACCTACTCTCGTGAGCCGGAGTGGTTCACGATCGCCCCGGTCGGCGCCATCGAGAAGCTCTACGAAAAAACCGGCTGGAGCACCGACTCGGTCGACCTGTTCGAGATCAACGAGGCCTTTGCCGTGGTCGCGATGGCCGCGATGAAGGATCACAACATCCCGCACGACAAGGTGAACATCCACGGCGGTGCCGTGGCCCTGGGCCACCCGATCGGCGCCTCCGGCACCCGGATCATCGTGTCGCTGATCGGCGCCCTGAAGAAGACCGGCGGCAAGCGAGGCATCGCCTCACTGTGCATCGGCGGTGGTGAAGCCACCGCGCTGGCCATCGAAATGGAAGGCTGATCACCCCCGCGGACAAGCGGGCTGGCAACAGCCCCGGAAACGGCATAGGCTCGGATCGGTGATGACGGATCCGGGCCTTTTATGTGTCTGGCCAGCGCAGCCATGCCGCCTTCCTGAACGTATCATTCAGCATTCAGTGACCAGACGCCTTGCCGACGAGCCCTCTCCGTCAGGTGCATGCACCAGGGTGAATGTTCATATCTTCCTCAACCGGATCTCGCCCACACTGTGATCAGGGCGCTTGCGCAGCACCAGATTGGCCCGCTCCCGGGTCGGCACGATGTTCTCTCGCAGGTTGACCAGGTTGATGTCGCGCCAGATCTGGCTGGCCACCTTCAGTGCATCCGCCTCGCTCAGATCCTGGTAATGACGGAAATAGGAGTCCGGGCGCCGAAAGACCGTGCGCTGGAAAGACAGAAAGCGCTGCTGGTACCAGCGCTCGATATCGGCCTCGGTCGCGTCCACATAAATGGAAAAGTCGAAGAAATCCGAGACCGTCACGCTCTGGACGGATCCACCCGGCCGCTCGACCCCGCCTGTCTGCAGCACGTTCAGGCCCTCGAAGATCAGGATGTCGGGCTGCTCGACCCGCTGGGTTTCATCCGGCAGAATGTCATAGGCCTGATGGGAATACACGGGCGCCTCCACCACCGGCTCGCCTGCCTTCAACGCCGCCAGAAACGAGATCATCCGCTTGAGGTCATAGCTCTCCGGGAAGCCTTTCCGGTGCATCAGGCCCCGTTCCTCGAGAATCCGGTTCGGGTACAGGAAACCATCGGTCGTCACCAGCTCGACCTTCGGATGGTCAGGCCAGCGGGCAAGCAGCGCCTGCAGCACGCGGGCAAAGGTACTCTTGCCCACGGCGACACTGCCGGCCACGCCGATCACATAGGGACGCACGCCGACGAGGCGCCCCAGGAAATCATCCCGCACGCCCGACAGGGCCTGGGCCGAGCGGAAATGCAGATTGAGCAGCCTGGACAGCGGCAGATAGACCTCGACCACATCCTGCAGCGAGATCTGCTCGTTGACCCCCCGCAGTGCCTTCAGATCGTCTTCCGACAGCGTCAACGGCGTGCTGGAGCGCAACTGCGCCCACTCGGCCCGCGAAAAGGCTTCATAGGCGGAAAACTCAAAATTCTGCATGATCAGCTCGTCAAGCTCGGGCTCGGTCTGGCCAACAGGCATTGGCATCCCCTCAATTCGTTGCCCAGGCACCACCGCCGCCGCACCCTGTTGCACCGCAACGGAATCCTTCGCCACCCTGGCACGATGGGCCACCTGCCCCACACCCTGCCCATGCGTGCAGTCGGTTCTCACAGTCAGGTCTCCTCAGTATGCCAGAACGGCCAGAACGCAATGATACCGGTCAAGCCCGCCTCCTTCAGGTGCGTTTTCTCCGGTTAAACCCGAAGCAGACCCTTGTCACCAATGATGCAATTCCAAGACATTTGTATCGTGATCACGAGCCCTGAAGCCCTGTGCGCAGCGCAACAACACAACGAAGACTCGCGCGTGTGGCATACTGAATTCATCACTTATTAACATATGCACACAAGGGCATATCGAAAGTTACGGCCATTCTTCACACTCGCGAGATCATTCCGTTGGAATAGCGCACCGACTACAGGATAGAGTAGCAAACTGGCTGTCGGCCTTTCGGCAGACATTGTGCGTCAGTTCATCGGTTATCTGCTGTCAGTCTCGCGCAAACCGGCAAACTCACCCCATATGCCAGCCTGAAGACCCGCTATCGGGCCGAATCCTGTCATCGTCACACTGCCATGATCAACATTCGATTCCTGTTCACGTTAGCCCTGGCCTCGATCATCAGTGCCTGTTCCCATCTGCCCTCGGCTCCCGACAAGGCGCCCGAGCACGATTACGTCTACCAGATCGGCCCTGGCGACGAGCTGGACATCAAGGTCTGGCGCAATCCGGATCTGTCCGTCAAGGTGCCCGTACGCCCTGATGGCAAGATCACGGCACCGCTGATCAAGGACATCGTGGCCGTCGGCAAGACCCCGCAGGTACTGGGACAGGAAATCGAAGAGCGTCTGGGCACCTACATCCGTGACCCAAGCGTTTCCGTCGTCGTCACGAAGATCGTCGGCGACCCGCTGTCGGTCATCCGGGTGATCGGCCAGGCTGAAAAGCCGGGCTCGGTTCCCTATCAGCGTGGCATGACCCTGCTGGACGTGATGACCGCCGCCAATGGCTTGACGAACAAGGCAGGTGGCAACAATGCCGTGCTGGTTCGCGCCATCGAAGGCAACAAGCAGTACCGCATCCGCCTGAGCGACCTGCTTCACCGTGGTGACCCCTCGGCAAACATCGAGATCGCACCGGGCGACGCCATCATGATCCCGGAAAGCCTGCTCTGATCCAGGCAAGCCTTTCTCTCGTCTCTTCTGGCCCGGCCGCCCCGAGGCGGCCGTTTCCCCCTGTCCGTCGGCGAATCCTCCTTTCTCCGAAGTCGCATGCTAGAACTTCTGAAGTCCTATAAAACCTACCTGTCCGGTCTGTGGAAGTACCGGTACTGGGGGTTGCTGGCGACCGCCCTGTGCGGCCTGCTGGGTATCGGCGTCACCGTCATCCTGCCGGGCAACTATGAAGCCACGGCCCGTGCCTATGTGGACACGCAGTCCATCCTCCAGCCCCTGATGCAGGGCATGACCGTTCAGCCCAACGTGCAGAACCAGGTGCAGATGATGGCCCGCACGCTGGTGAGCCGCCCCAACCTCGAAACCATCGTCCAGGTCACCGGACTGGATCGGGATGTGCAGACGCAGAAGGCACGTGAAGCCCTGATGCAGAATCTTGAACGCAATATCCGCTTCAAGCCCGCCGGCGGCACCAACTTCTACAGCATCGAATACCGCCATCCGTCCCAGGAAACCGCGCTGAAAGTGGTGGAAACGCTGCTGGAGCTGTTTGTCAAAGCCACGCGAACCGGCAAGACGACCGATACCCAGCATGCGGTGGCCTTCATCGACCAGGAGATCGCCAAGGCCCAGCAGTTGCTGCTGGAGACGGAAACCGCACTGAAAGAGTTCAAGATCAAGCACATCGACGTGATGCCGAACCTGGCGCAGGACTATGTCTCCCGCTCGGCCGACATCCAGCGTGAGCTGCAGACAGCCCGTCTGGAGTACCGGCAGGCCGTCAATTCCCGTGCTGCCATTCGCGCCCGTCTGGAAGCCATTCCCGAATACGTCTCGGGCGGCGGCGCCCAGTCCGCCAATGGCGGTGCCACCGAGACCGAACGCCGTCTCGAGGCCTCTCGCAAGAAGCTGGACGAACTGCTGGTCCGCTACACCGACAAGCACCCGGACGTGCTCAACACGCGCCGCTCGATCAAGGAGCTGGAAGCCTTGCTGCACGAGGAAGCGCTGCGCCCTGCCGACTCGCGGCCGGGCCCTGGCAAGATGCCCAATCGTCTGTACCAGGAAATCTCGATCACGCTGGCCGAAGCCGATGCCCGGGTAGCCTCGCTGGCAGCTCGTGTCCATGAGGCCGAAGCACAGGTCAAGCGCTCTCGCGAGATCGCGCTGGCCATCCCGAAGGTCGAGGCCGAGTACATCCAGCTGAACCGTGACTACGACTCGAACAAGCTGAACTACGAGAAGCTGCTGCAACGCCGTGATGCTGCCCGACTGGCAGGCAGCATCGAAGAGAACACCGGTTCACGTGAGTTCCGGGTGGTCGATCCCCCACGGGTCAGCCCGAAACCGGTATCACCCAATCGTCCGCTGCTGCTGATCGCCACCTTCATTCTGTCCGTCGCAGTCGGTCTGGCCGTCGCATTCCTGCGCGAGTTGCAGAACCCGGTGTTCTACGAGCCCAACGCGCTGAAGCAGGCCGTACCGGTACCGCTGTTCGGCGCAGTGGGCATGCATCATGACGCAGAGGGCAGCCGACAGCTTCGCAAGAGCCGTCTGAGCTTCATCACGCTGGCAGCGGCCTACGGTCTGGTGTTCGTCCTGCTGATCCTGTTCTATTTGCTCGACAACGGCCAGCCTGCCAAACCGGCCATCCCCGTCAGTCAGTCCGTCAGCCAAATGATCCTGTCATGAACAAGCGCCTTATCCAGCGTGCCATGGAGAAGCTGGCTGACCAGCATCCGACCAAAAGCACACTACCCCTGACGCCCCCGACGTTGCCGGCCGGGCACACACTGACCTCGAGCCAGCCATCTGCCGAAGCCGACGAGCTGCAGGCCGCCCGGATTCGGGCCGAGATCGCGCGTGCCGATGCCCTGCGCCAAATTCGGGAACAGCCCCCGCAGAAAACGGTTTCGTCACCGGCCCCCCGGCCAGCCCCGCGCTCAGCGGTCCAGAAGATCGGGGCCGGCCCTCAGGGCACGATCCGTCCGACGATACCGTTGCCGCCCGTCAAAACGGCTCGAGATACCGCCACTGCACCGACCGAAACGGCCCCGCTTCCCGTGCAGGCAACGGCGAGCACGCCAGTCAACCAGAAGCCAATGCCCGCGGTCACGACCGAGCCACCGGTTCCCGTCCTGACCGAGGAGACCAGCAATACCGAATCACGCCCGGCCTCGAACCGGCCGACGGTACAGCTTGATTTCGAGCGTCTGAAGGCGCGTGGCTTTCTGGTGCCCAACGACAAGACGGCCAAGATCCACCAGGAATTCCGGTTGATCAAGCGCCGGCTTCTGGACAATGCCTTCGGCAGGCTGCGTCCTGTCGTGGAGAACGGCCGTCTGATCATGCTGACCAGCTCCCTGCCCTCCGAAGGCAAGACCTTCTGCTCGATCAACCTGGCCATCAGCATTGCGATCGGCGGAGAGTATCCGGTACTGCTGGTGGATGCCGACATTGCCCGCCCCAGCATGTCGAACACGCTGGAACTTGACCTGCCGGAAGAACGCGGGGTTGCGGATTATCTTGAGGATCCATCGATTCCACTGTCCGATCTGCTGGTCAATACCTCGCTGCCCGGTCTCACGCTGCTGCCGGCCGGCCAGCTGGAACACCGACCGGTCGACCTGCTGGCTTCAGCCAACATGGCCAAGCTGGTCGAGCAACTCTCCCGGGAACTGCCCAGGCACGTCATCATCTTTGATAGCCCTCCGCTGCTACCTGTCACCGAGACCCGCTCACTGTCTGCACTGGTGGGCCAGGTCATGTTGGTGGTTGCCGCCGGGGAGACACCGCGCAGCGCTGTCAACGAATCGCTGGTGCAACTGCAGAACTGCGAAGCAGTCGGCATGCTGCTGAACAAGGCGCCGGTTCAGCCCAAGGCACCGGCCTACTACGGATACTGATCTCGCCATGTACAAATCCTTCTTCGGTATCAAATCCAAGCCTTTCCGCCTGAATCCGCACCTGCGATTCCTGTTCAATGGCGAGGCCATGCAGCGGGTGCTCAACACGCTGAAATACGGGCTCTATCAACGTGAGGGGCTGGTTCTGCTGACCGGTGAAGCCGGCAGCGGCAAGACCCTGCTGGTCCAGAACATCAACCGGCGCCTGCCGGATGCCGGAATCCAGGTTCATACGCTGTCCACCCCACGTGCCGATGACCTGTCACTGTTGCGCCAGATCGCCGGCACTTTTGGCCTCGACGGCGCCAACCCTCAGGCCGATGCAGGCCAGCTGCTCCAGCAGATCCAGCAATACCTGACAGCCGAAGCGCGCGAAAACCACCGCCTGCTGCTGGTGATCGACGAAGCCCACAACCTGGATGACCATGCACTCGAGGCCGTGCGCCTGCTCTCGAACCTGATGTTCAACGGCGTGCCACTGGTCCAGATCTTCATGGTAGGTCTGCCAGTGCTGCGCGCCCGGTTGATGCACCCTCGCCTAGACGCGCTGCGCCAGCGGATTCTGGTGACGGATCACCTGGAAAACCTGCCACAGGAAGAAGTATCGCAGTACATCCTGAAGCGCCTGCAACAAGCTGGATGGCAGGGAGCGCTGCCGTTCGAGGAACAGGCCATCAACCGCATCCACGAGGCCACGCAGGGCAACCCGCGCCGCATCAACATCCTGTGCGAGCGCCTGCTGACGCAAGCCTATGTGGAAGACCGGAAACAGGTCAATGCCGCCGACGTGGATGTGATCCTGCAGGACATGACTGCCGAATGGCAGAGCGATGCAAGCCTGCCCGCCGATTCACAGGCTCTCGATGCCAGCATCGCGCTGCGGCTGCAGGCGCTGGAGAAGCGGCTGGAAGCCATGGAAGCCTCCAGCAGCCAGATTTCACAGGTTGCCAAGACCATTCTGGTACGGCTCGACAATATCCGCCCGGCCTGAACCGATCCGCTTTCTCGCCCCCATGCTCAGCCGGCTGGCCGCACACTTCTCCCGCTATTCGCTGGCCAGTCTGCTCGTCACGCTGGCCAGCATCATTTCCTTTCCCTTCCTGACCCGGATCTTCTCCGTGGCGGAATACGGGATGATGAGCCTGATCGGCGTGATGGTGACGGCCACCGCTGCCGTGGGCAAGCTCGGACTTCAGCAGGCCGCCCTGCGCTTCTACAGTGAGGTGCGGGCCGGGCAGTCTCCCTGGAGCCTGTCCCAATACGAAAGCACGGTCTACCTGAGTCTGGCCGGTTTCGGCACGCTGGCCGCGCTGATCTGGGCCGGCGTGGTGTCGATACTGCCCGACACGCTCTTCAGCCAGCCCGACAGCCGGGCATTGCTCTATCTGGTGGCGCCGCTGGCCCTGCTGCAATGCCTGTCAAGCTCGGTCATCAACCAGTTGCGCGCCCGCGAGATGAGCGGTGTGCTGTCCCTCTACAGCGTGTTGCAGCGCTACCTCGGTCTCGGGCTGATGCTGGTGGTGCTGATGCATGTTTCCCGGACGCTGTGGGGTTTCTACGGCGCGCAGATCGTGGCAGAAAGCCTCTGTCTCCTGGCGCTGTGTCTGTGGTTCTTCAGGCGTCACCCCTGGTCACCGGCCAACTTTTCGGCCCCGCTGCTCAGAACACTGCTGACCTTCAGTCTGCCACTGGTCGTCATGGAGCTGTCATCGGTCATGCTGAGCCTCGGCGACCGTGTGCTGATCGAACGGCTGATGGACACGGCTGCACTGGGCATCTATTCGGCCCCATACAACCTGTGTGACTACATCGGGGCCGTACTGGTGATGGCATTCACCAGCGCCGTCACACCGATGGTGCTCCGGCTTTGGGCTGACGAAGGCGAAGCTGCCACTCAGGATTTCCTGCAGCGGGTCTTTCATCTCTACGCGCTGTTCGCCGTGCCGATGGTGGCAGGTGTTTCGGCCGTGGCCGAGCCGCTGCTGGCACTCGTGGCCTCGGAAAAATACCGCAGTGGCGCCAGCATCATTCCCTGGGTAATTTCCGGCATAGCCTTGCAAGGTTTGTTTCCGGTTGCATCAGCCGGCTTGCAGATTCAGAAACGCTCGGTTTTCATTCTGGTCTCGATCCTGTCGGCTGCGCTGCTCAACATCGTGCTCAATCTGGTGCTGATCCCGGTGGCCGGTATCGATGGCGCAGCCATTGCAACCTTTCTGGGCTATGTGCTGATGCTGGGACTGGCGGCCTGGCTGGGCCGACACACCGTCTCCGTCCGGCCCGAACCCTACCGCCTCGGCGTGTTCGTGCTGGCTTCCGGACTGATGTATGGCGCCCTGATGCAGATTGATACCCATCACGACCTCCTGACCCTGGTTACCCGAGTCGCAGCAGGTGCGCTGATCTATCCTGTGGTGACGATGCTTCTGGATCGTCACTCCCGTGACATGGCGCAACAGACTGCTGCCCGGCTGGGCCTGATCAAAAAGCGCGTATGAAAGCCGTTACCGTACTGATGTACCACGCCATCGACCGTGATGGCGCCATCGGTGCCGATGCCCATTACTCGGTCGAGCCAGCCCGGTTCGCCCATCAACTTCAGCTGATCCGGCAGCACGGCGGCTATGTGAGCAGTGTGCTCACACAGCTCGAGCACCTGAGGCAGAAACCCGGGGGCCTCGTCAGACCTGACGCCCGCCACCCCGTCTGCCTGACCTTCGACGACGGTCATGTCAGCAATGGCCACGCAGCCGAACAGATCGCCCGGCACGGCGGACAGGCCGATTTTTTTGTCAATCCGTCGATGGTGGGCAAACCAGGCTTTCTGAACTGGGCCGAATTGCGGGAAATGGCCGACATGGGCATGTCGATCCAGTCACACGGCATGAACCACCGTTATCTGGACCAGCTGTCGCCCGAGGAGGTGCGTGCCGAACTATCAGACTCGCGACAGGCCATCGAGGACGCCATCGGACTGCCGGTCAACATCTACGCGCCCGCAGGCGGGCGGATGCCTGCCGGGTTCACGAAGCTGGCCCATGAACTGGGTTATCAGGCCGTCTGCTCTTCCCGCGTCGGGCTCTGGAAGCCGGCCTCTCCCGATGCCGACGGGCCGGCGCTGGAACTGCCGCGACTGGCCATGCTGCAAGGCACGCGTGATCCGCAATTCCTCGCCTGGATCACCCAGCAGCCCAGGGAGATGCTCAGGCAGCAGTTACGCTACCGTCTGCTTCGGCTCTCCAAGCAGCTGCTCGGCAATCACGGGCACGAGCGGCTTCGCGCCTGGCTGCTGCCCGGACAGAAGTCGCCGACCAATGCAGGTGCCGATACTGGCATCCGCGCCACCTCCGACAGTACGATCGTTCAACGCCCTCACCCGGATGACCCCGTGCGATGACTACGTTCTGGCTGATCGTCTTTGTCCTGGCTTCCGTCTGGATGCTGTACACCTATCTGGGCTATCCGCTGCTACTGATGTGGCAACGGAAACGGCTGCTGAGACACTCGCCTCCTTCATCGCTGAGGACCACGCCCACGGCGGATGAAGCACTGCCGCCGGTGGCTGTCGTGATCGTGGCGCGTCATGCCAGCGGACTGATCGAACGCAAGATCCGAAGCTGCCTCGACAGCGACTACCCGGCCGACAGGCTCCAGGTCGTGCTGGCCATCGACGGTCCCGATGAAGCCACGGCACAGGCCGCCGAGCGGCTTGGCGACAGCCGTGTCCGGATCCTGCGTCACACGGAGCACCGCGGCAAGTCAGCCACGCTCAACGATGCCATCGCCCAGTGTGATCAACCCATCCTGATCCTGAACGACGCCCGCCAGCGCCTTGACCCCCAGGCCATCCGTCTGCTGGTCGAAGCGCTGCTGCGCGATCCGGGCCGCGCGGCCATCAGCGGCGAACTGCAACTGGAAGTCAACGACGGGGATTTCGTCGGTCAGGGACTGGACGCCTACTGGCGTTACGAGAAATGGCTTCGTCGCACGGAAAGCGAGGTGGCCTCGACCATCGGTGCAACCGGCGCGCTGTATGCCATCCGGCGCGAAGCATTCCGCCCGATCCCTGAGCAGACGATTCTGGACGACGTGCTGATCCCGATGCAGATGGTGCTGGATGGGCATCGTGTCGGTTTCGAGGCAGGCGCCATCGCCTATGACCTGCCTTCCACATCGATGGAACAGGAAAGGCGGCGGAAAATCCGAACGCTGGCCGGCAACTTCCAGTTGCTCCAGCTTTGCCCGACCCTGATCAACCCGCGCGCGAATCCGGCATTCGTCGGCTTCTTCTCGCACAAGGTCTGCCGACTACTGACCCCGGTGGCCCTCGTGCTGATGCTGGTGGCCAGCCTGTCCCTGGCTGGCCAATCCCTGATCTTCGCCCTGCTGCTGGCGGTCGAACTGGGTGTCATCCTGATGGCCATCGTCGCCCGGCTGCTGCCCACTTCGCGGCGCTGGCTGCCCATCCGGCTGTCCAGCACCTTTGTGGAGATGCACCTGTTCATCGTGCTGGGCTTCGTCGAATACCTGCGAAACCGCAACCTGCACCGCTGGAGCAACGAGCCCGCCGGCTCGGACGACCGACCGATGAAAGTGCTGTACCTGGTCTCCCTGTTTCCATGCTGGTCGGAAACCTTCATCGTTCGTGAAATCAGCGCGCTGCTGCGGCGTGGCGTCGATATCCGCATCCTGTCGCTGAAGGGAGCCCACGAGCCCATGGTGCAACCGGATGCCGAACAGATGCTCGACCGGGTGATCTATCCTCCCTCGGGCATCAGGAGCCTGCAGGCGGCCCTGCCACTCGTGCTGCTGCATCCGATCCAGAGCCTTGGCGAAGTTCTCCCGCTGGTACGCAGCCTCTGGAAGCGTCCGGTGGAACTGGCCAAATCGCTGGTGAGCTGGTGGCGCACACTGGCCGTCGTGTCGGATGTGAAGCGCTTCGGCCCCGATCATGTCCACGCACACTGGGCCACCTATCCGAGCACTGGCGCCCGTATCCTGGCCGGCCGGCTTGGCGCACGCTGGAGCTTCACCGGTCATGCCCATGACATCTTCGTTCATGATCAGGATCTGAGCGCCAAGCTCTGCGAGGCAGATTTCAGCGTCACGATTTCCGAGTACAACCGCCGGCAGCTGAGTACCCGGATGCCGGCCCCGCAGCATGATCGTCTGGCGGTCATCCACTGCGGCGTACTGCCTGACGACATTGCCTTCGTGCGCGAAGAACGGGCCGCGGCCCGGATCATGGCGGTCGGGCGCTTCGACCCGATCAAGGGCTTCATCCACCTGATCGATGCCTGCGCGCACCTGAAGGCTCAGGGCGTGCCTTTCGAATGCGACATCATCGGTGACGGTCCGCTGCGACCGGCGCTGGCGCAGGCCGTCGCAAGGCACGGGCTGCAGGCCCAGGTTCGCCTCACCGGCGCTCTGCCCCAACAGGCCGTGCGTGAACACATGCGCCAGGCCACGATGTTCGTGCTGCCTTCGGTGATGCTGGCCGATGGCAATGCCGATGGCATTCCGGTAGCCCTGATGGAGGCGATGGCCAGCGGCCTGCCCGCCATTTCCACCCGTGTATCGGGCATTCCGGAATTGATCACCGACGGCGTCTCGGGTCTGCTGGTGCCCCCCGGCGATGCAGAGGCACTGGCCAGCGCCATCCGGCGGCTGCTGGATGATGCGCCGTTGCAGGCGCAGCTGGCCCGACAGGCACGGACCAAGGTGTGTCAGGACTTCGATGCGGATATCGAAGCCGGCAAACTGCTCGACCGGATGATGGGGCTGCGCCCTGGCGCCCCGATCCGGTTCAACCCGGCAGCTCAGGCTCTGACCCCATCAGCAAAAGACACAGGCCAGCCCCGGGCCGCCCGGATCATGCTGATGACCGATGAGATGGAAGTCGGCGGCAGCCAGCGTCAGATCGTCCAGCTGGCCCTTGGCCTGAAGCAGCGCGGCATCGGTTGCGTGGTGGTGTATTTCCGGTATCCGTCCTTTCTGGTGGATGTACTGAACGAAGCAGGCGTGCCCACGCTGCATGTCCAGAAGCAGCATCGGGTGGATCCGGGCTTCGTGCGCCGCCTGCGCCAGGCCATGCTGGACTGGCAACCGGATGTCGTTCACTGTTTTTCATTCACCGCCGAACTATGGGGGGCACTGGCCTGCCAGCTCATGCCCGGCGCAAGGCGTCCCACCCTGATCAGCTCCGTCCGCGGCACCTACGAGTGGTACACCCCCCGGCAATGGACGCTGAAACGCTGGGTGAGTGCCCGTTCGGCCAGCATCATCTCGAACTCGAAGATGGGTGCCGACTACGCCGCGCAGCAGATGCAGTGGCCGGCCGAGGCTTTCCGGGTCATTCCGAACGGGGTCGCCACGCCGTCCCCCGATCCCGTGGCAGCCCAGGCACTGAGAGCCCGGTACCTGCCGCCATCCGCCGGCACTGCTGATGGCACGGCGACATCCCGGTCTGCCGGTGGGGTGCTGCTGCTCTTCGTGGGCCGCCTCGTCGAACACAAGAATCTGCCACGCCTGCTGATGGCCTTTGCCGAGCTTCTGAAACACCGTCCCGATGCCCGTCTGCTGATGGCCGGCGGCGGCCCGCTGGAACAGGTACTGCAGCAACAGATCCAGGAGCTGGCGCTGGGCGACAAGGCATTCCTGCTCGGCGAGCGCGATGATGTGCCCACGTTGATGGCGGCAGCCGACATCGTGGTACTACCCTCGCTGCGCGAAGGGCTCTCCAATGTGGTCCTCGAGGCCATGGCCCTCGGGCGCCCGGTTCTTTCCACCCGAACCGGCGGTACACCGGAGATCATCGAACATGACATCAACGGCCTGCTGGTCGAAGCAACCGATGTGGCGGCCCTGAGTCAGGCCATGCAGAAGCTGGCCGACGACCCCGGCTTGCGAACCCGCATCGGTCAGGCGGGACAGCGCCGTGTTTCAGAGCATTACAGTCCAGACGCCATGGTCAATGCCATGAGCAAGGAGTACGAACGTGTCCATCAACGGTAATTTCCTGCTGCTCATCCAGCCGACGAAAGAAGGCCGCACCCCCCCTGTGACATGGCCGGCCGGGCAGGCGGGCACGGCCAGTCATCATGAACAGGGCGAGCTGGCCGATGGCCGGCAGTTCAGCCTGCAGTGGCAAGGCGGGGGCTGGCAGATGAAAGGTGACCACCGGGTAGGCGCCCTGGGAATGAGTGTCGGCCCGATCCACGACGACCTGGGCGCTGTCATGCAGACCTGGCTCGACTCAAGGCAGACACCGGTCGAGCAGTGCACCGGGCGCTTCATCCTGATCTGCTGGGATCTGCCGAACAGTCATGTTCAGGTCATCACGGATGCCTTCAAGACATGGCCGGTCTGCCATGTGGATGCCGGCGAGCAGGGGCTTGCACTGGCATCCGACATGCGCCTGCTGCTCGGCACGGGGCTTGTCAGACCGGAACTGTCGGCTTCGGCCCTGTACCACTACCTGAATTTCTATTATGTGCCGGCTCACAGTGCGATCTATCAGGGCGTGGAAAAGCTCGGCGGCGGCCAGCGCCTGCGTTACCGGAACCGGAAAGCCGAGGTCGAATCATGGTGGCAGTTGCGCTACCCGGAAGATCTGCACCTGGGCCGGTCACGGGCAGCCGTCCAGCTTCGTGACCACATCATCGACAATGTCCGGCAGTACCGCCCGCAAGAAGATGGCCACTGGGGCGCCTTCCTGAGCGGGGGCACCGACAGTTCGAGCATCTGCGGCATTCTGGCCCGCCATGCAGCGCCCGATGTCGTGTCGAGTTTCTCCATCGGTTTTGCCGAGCCCGGCTATGACGAACTGGAATACGCCCGCATCGCGGCCAACGCCTTCGGGCTGGACGCCCACGAGCGCCGTGTCGACGAGCAGGAAGCCGTCGAGGCACTGCCCCGGCTGATCGAGGCCTTTGACGAACCCTTCGGCAATGCCTCGGCCATCCCGACCTATTATTGCGCCCGGATGGCTGCTGACGCCGGCAAGCAGCTGCTGGTGGCCGGCGATGGCGGTGACGAGATTTTCGGGGGCAACGAACGGTACCTGAAGGACCGGATTTTCAGCCTGTATTACCACGCCCCATCCTTCATCCGGGCCATCGGCAAGCAGGCACACCGGATGCTGTCGGACACCGACCAGCGCTGGGCGAACCGCATCCGCAACTTCATCGAGCGTGGCAGCCTGCCGAACCCGGATCGTTTCTATACCGATGACTCCTTCGCCTCGGATCATTACGACACGCTGCTGACCGCAGGCTTTCGTGCACAGGTTGGCCGCGACGCCTCACTGGATCTGCAGCGCGCCATCTGGAAAGAACTCCCGGCTCCGAGCGAGCTTCATCGTCTGATGCACCTTGACCTGCTGATGGCGATTTCGGACAACGACATCGTCAAGGTGACCGGAGCCTGTCGTACTGCCGATGTGTCGGTCGTGTTTCCTTACCTGGATCGCCATCTGGTCGAATACACGGCCCGGCTGCCCGCCTATTTCAAGCTGCGGGGCACCAACAAGCGCGCGCTGTTCAAGGAGGCCATGAACAGCACGCTGCCGGAAGCCATCCGGCGCAAGAAAAAGCAGGGTTTCGGTCTGCCGGTCAGTCTGTGGATGCGAGGCCATGGCCCCTTCCGTCAGTTGCTGAACGACACCCTGGAATCTCCCCACGCCCATCTGTGGCAGTACATCGAAGTGGATGCCGTGCGAAAGCTGCTGGATCGCCATCAGCGCAATGCCTGGGATCACGCCTCGGAGCTGTATCAGTTGCTGGTTCTGGAACTCTGGCTCAAACGCCATACGCATGACACCCAACAAGACCAATAATCCATCACGACGGATTTTCATGATTCTCGACAGCGTGTATCCGGCACTGGGCGGCGGCGGCGCCGAAGCCCAGGTCGGCACGCTCAGTCGCTGGTTTTCCCGACACGGTGCCCCCTGTGTCATCGTGACCCCGATGGTGCCCTGGGGCCCACAAAGGTCATCCGAACAGGATGACATGATCGAGATCGTTCGTATCCGTTATCCACGGGTTCCCCTGCTCGGCGGGCTGATCCTCCAGCTTCGGCTGGCAGCCCTGCTGATGCAACGCCGCCACGAGATCCGTGCCCTGCATTGCCATATCGCCAACAACATGGCTGCGACGACTGCGCTGGCGAACCGCTGGCTGAAAAAGAACATGCTGGTCAAGCTGACGGGCAGCACCGAACTGAATGGCGGCATCCTCGCGGAACGACCCAGTCTGGCGATGCGACTGAAGCGCATGCTACTCAAGCCCAGCATGATACAGGCCATCAGCCAGACACTGGTCGCGCGTCTTCCGCAAGCCGGCTTCGATGCTTCCCGTGTCTTTCAGGTACCCAATGCCGTCGATACCGAGCGTTTTTACCGTTCGAGAGAAGCCCGCCAGAAAGCCCGCGAAACCCGGTATCCAGCAGACGAGCTGGTGATGGTTTACATAGGCCGTCTGGAAGCGGAAAAAGGGGTCGATCTGCTGCTCGATGCCTGGGCAGACGCCTTCCGTCCGGATCAGCCCGTCAGGCTCGTGCTGGTCGGTACAGGCTCCATGCAGACTCAGCTCGAAGCCCTCGCCGAAGTGCGTGGCTGCGCCCATCAACTGGAATTCGTCGGCCACAGCAATGATGTCGCCCAGCACCTGGCGGCAGCCGACATCGGTGTACTGACCTCCTATGCGGAAGGTCTGTCGAATACCCTGCTGGAGTCCATGGCTTCCGCACTGCCCATGATCGGCTCGCGCGTCAGCGGCACCGAAGATTTCATCGAACCGTCGGTCAATGGCTGGCTGTTCGAGCCCGGTGACCGGGCAGCGCTGGTCGAATGCCTGCAAGCCGCTCATCAACTTGGGCATGACCGCCTGGCCGTGATGGGCGAAGCTGCCCGCCATCGCGTGCAATCCACCGCCTCGATTCCCGCCGTCACCCGGCAGCTGCTGTCCCTGTACGACCACGGTCGCCTGGCCATCAGCAGCAACGCTGCCTCTCCCCCCAGGACCTTCCAGAGTTAATTCGATACCGAACCATGTGTGGCATTGCCGGACTGATTTCCCTGAACGGGCGAGCGCTGCCCGACGCTGACGTACTGAACGCCATGTGCGCTGCCATCGTGCATCGCGGGCCCGACGATCAAGGCACCTTCGTCGCCGACTGGGCCATGATCGGCATGCGTCGGCTGGCCATCATCGACGTGGCGGGAGGGCATCAACCGGTTCACGCGCGTGGCGGTCGCGTCCAGCTCGTCTTCAACGGCGAGATCTACAATTTCCGGGAACTCCGAACCGAACTGAAGGCACGGGGCCATGTCTTCCTGACCGACTCCGATTCGGAATGCATCGCCCATGCCTACGCCGAGTACGGCACCGACTGCTTTGAGCGCCTGCGCGGCATGTTCGCCATTGCCGTCCTCGACATGGACCGGCAGGAACTGATCCTCGCCAGAGACCGTATCGGCAAGAAACCGCTTTACCTGGGGGAGCTTTCTCCCGGCCTGCTGGGCTTCGGCTCGGAGCTGAAAACCCTGCTGGCGGTACCTGGCTGGCAACCGAAGGTCTCGCCAGATGCCATTCAGGACTTCTTCAGCCTCGGCTACATCCCGGCGCCCCACACCATTTTCGAGGGCATCGGCAAGCTGCTACCCGGACACTGGCTACGCATCCGGCCTGGTCGCGACGGGCAGGAAGCCCTGATCGAACAGCATGCCTATGCCAGCCTCGATTTCGGCCCGAAATGGACGGATGATGAAACCACGCTGATCGAACGGCTCGAAGCCGAACTTGACGAGGCCGTTCGCGTTCGCCTGATGTCGGATGTGCCCTTTGGCGCATTCCTGAGCGGCGGTCTGGATTCCAGCGTCGTCTGCGCGTTGATGACCCGCCACCTGTCCTCGCCGCTCAAGACCTTCTCGATCGGCTTCGAGGAAGCGGCTTTCGACGAGCTGCCGGACGCGAGGCGGGTGGCCACCCATCTGGGCACCGAACATCATGAGCTGGTGGTAAAGCCCGACGCCACCGGGCTGCTCGAAGCCCTGGCCTGGTATTTCGATGAACCCTTCGGCGACTCATCGGCCATCCCGACCTATCTGGTATCGCGGCTGGCAGCACAGCACGTCAAGATGGTGCTCTCGGGCGATGGTGGCGATGAGCTGTTTGCCGGCTATTCCCGCTATCAGCGCTACCAGCGCCTGCAACGTCTGAAATCGGCCAGCCTCGGACTGGCGCCCGAGATCCTGAAGATCGGCTCGCGGCTATTGCCTGACCCACACGCCCACCGCTTTGCCCGCATGGGAGAGCGCCTCTCGCTTGGCTGGCCCGATGATTATCTGGCGATGGTCGGTCTGGCCAGCCAGCCGGATCTGGCACTGCTGTTCGGTGAGCGGGCTCGCAAGGATCCGTTCGGCAGCGTGCGCCAACGGTTCATCCGCCCCGAACTCCCCGACCGTCTGGAACAGATATTGTCAGGCGATATGGGCACCTATCTCGTCGATGACATTCTGACCAAGGTTGATCGCGCCAGCATGGCCAATTCACTGGAGGCTCGCGCGCCTTTACTTGATCAGAAGTTGCTGGCATTTGCCGCCCGTCTGCCCGTTTCGATGAAACTGCGGGGAGGCAATGGCAAATATGCACTGAAACAGGTAGCAGCCCGACTGCTGCCAGCCGAAGTGCTGGCCAAACGGAAGCAGGGTTTCGCCATTCCGCTGGCCTCATGGTTCCGCAACGAGCTGAGACCGATGTTGCAGGACACGATCAACAGTCGCGCCTTCCGCGAGCGCGGCCTGTTCGACCTCAACGGTGTTCAGCGCGTGGTGGATGAGCATCAGCAGGGCATGCTGGATCGCGGAGAACTGCTGTGGATGATCATGATCCTCGAAGTCTGGATGCAGCGCTTCGTGGATCGCCCGGACCATGAGACGGAACTCTGATGCTCAAACATCACAGCAAACAGCTCCTGAAGCGGCTGATCTCCCCGGTGGTGAACCTGGCCGGCCTTTACGATGGAAGAATCCGTCGATTGATGGATTCAGACAGCCGACTGCTGGTATTAATGTATCACCGGGTGATCGACGACCCACGCGCAGATCCCTTTCAGCTGGGCATGTGCGTACAGAAGCACCGGTTCGCCGAGCAACTGGCCTGGCTGAAGAATAATGCCCACGTACTGCCACTGGAGGACGCCGTCACACGGCTGCTCGCAGGCGAGCCACTTCCCCCCCGTTCCGTCGCGATCACTTTCGATGACGGCTACCGCGACAATCTGACGATTGCCGCACCCCTACTGAAGCAGCAGGCGTTTCCGGCCACGATCTACGTCGTGACTGGCCAGCTGGAACAAGGTACCGCCTTTTGGTGGGATCAGGTCATCGCCATGATGGCCAGCACTTCGAAGCAGACTCTCGATACCCAGACACTCGGACTGCCCGAACTTCCGCCCAGCCTGTCTCTTGCCCCAGGGCAACGACGCGACAGCTGCATTCTGCTGCTCGAGACGCTGTGGTCACACAACGACCAGCGCATCCAGGAAAGCCTGTCACGACTGTCCGTTCTGCTCAAACCTGTTGCCTGCCCGTGGCTGAAAGCCGAACGGATGAGTCCGGCGGAGGTTCAGAGTCTTGCTGCCCAGGGTTTCAGCATCGGCGGACACACCATTTCCCACGTCGACCCCAAGCACCTGAACCGCGACCAGCTGCTACACGAGCTGACATCATCCCGACTGGCTCTGCAGAACCTGTGCCAGCAATCCGTCGACAGTTTTGCCTATCCTGGAGGCCGTACCTCAGTCTGGATGCCCGATCTGCTGAACCTGGCCGGCTTTCATCACGCCGTCAGCACCGAGCGTGGCATCAACCAGGCTCCGGTCAACCGCTACGCCATAGCGCGTGTCGGCATGCCGGACACCCCCATGGGCGATTTCAAGCGGGCCATCCACAACCTCAACATCATTGGTGGACCCCATTGAACCTGCTGCTGACCGGTCTTCTGGCCCTGATGATCCTCTGGGTGCCCAACCAGCTTCACCTGCCCTCCGACCTTGGACTCAAGGGCCTCAATTCGATCAACCTGTTGTTTCTGAGCATCCTGTGTGTGATGTTCATGCGACAGAAGGACGACTCACGCCCGGCTGTCGCCACCCCGATGAAAGGCATCTTCATCGCCTATTTCCTGATGCTCATCTGGGGCTTCGTGATCGGTCAGGTTTATGACCGATCACAGATGATGCTCGACCTGACGGCGCTGAAGAATTCGATTTTCTTCATGTCGCTGTACTTCGTTTTCTTTCATGCCGTGCGCGATGTGCAGACCATCCAGCGGCTGTTCTTCATGCTGCTGTTCGTGGCCGCCGTGGCCGGGCTGGAGGCCATCAAGGAAGGGATCGACTACGGCTTCGGCGTCTATGGAGAGACGAAACGGGCCGCAGGTCCCTTCGGTGCCGACTACAAGGCATCCAACCTGGCCGCCGTCTTTTTCGCGATGTTCATCCCCGTTTTTGCCGCGGTCGCGTTCTACATGAAAGGCAAGCCCCTCTGGCGAATCGGGGGGATGGGCGGCACCGCCATCCTGCTGATCGGCATTTTCTGTACTTATTCGAGACAGGCTTACCTGATCGTGGCCGTGCTGCTGCTGCTGATGGCGGCCAAGCGCAACCTGATTCTGGGGGTACTGATCGCTCTGGCCGTCATGAGCTACGAGTCCTGGGTGCCCGAAGGCGTCGTGCAGCGGCTGGCCATGACCACCGAACAGACCTCGGAAACCGGCGAAGCGCAACTGGATGAAAGCACCGAAAGCCGCTTCATCCTGTGGGAGGGGGCAGGCCGCCTGATCATGGGTCGGCCCTGGGGAATCGGCCTCAATCACTTCAAGCGCGAGATCGGCTCCGAGCAGCCTCAGCTGGCCGGTCTCGATGCCCACAACTTCCTGGTTCTCATCACCACCGAAGCAGGACTATTAGGTGGCATACTGACTCTGGCGTTGTATGCAGCCCTCTGCGCGCTGGCCTGGCGTTTCTGGCGAGCGGCAGTTACAGCCGACCAACGGGCTATGGCCGCCGGCTTTGCGGGTGCTACGCTGGCCGTGATGCTGGGAAATCTGTACGGCAGCCGTCTGCTGGATGGTGCCGTGACGGGAAATTACTGGATTCTGGCTGCGCTGGCTGCACGTTATCTGTGCATCCTTCAGACCCGGGAATCCGGCGAAGGACAGCCACCCGTCCCGGGCAAGCGCCCCTCCCCCCCCAAGAACAGACCCGGCGTCAATCGTCAGCCCAAGCCTGCTGCGCGCGATGCCGATGGTCGATTGGTTGAACCGGCAGGCTGACAACCTTTTGCCGTTTCAGCCTTCAGATGATTTATAAAAACTCTGTCAAATACACTGTCAACACCTCTTCCGCGCAACATGCACCATCCAGGCAGCCTATCCTCCCGGATGGCGCATCACCCTTATCGGCACTGACGATACCAGCTATCAGCGCATCCTCACGGCATGCACTGACCAACCTGGACAAGCGCCCTGCCAACACCATGCGAGTCTCCGGACTTGCAGCGGCCATCTTCAGTGTGACACTGGCTGCATGCGGACAGGCAGGCGACGCAGGCAGCCTGAACCTAGCCGAAGCCCATGTGGCACCTCGAACCACTCAAACTGCGCAGAGTCCCGAAACAGCCCAGCCATCCGGTGCTGAACAAGCCGGTTCAGCGGACAACACGCCCGCCCTGCAGGATCCCGAACGTGATACCGGGCGCAGCGCTCTCTACAGCTCTCCAGCCCTGAAAGCCGTGGCCAGCAATGACATCTGCCGGCACATCCTGAGCCGGAACAGTCTGCTGGTCGGCGGCCACGGCCTGCAGTCCCTGCCAAACACTTCCCGCCCTCGCCAGGGTGTTGCCACCACCGAACCAACCTACGGCAGCTGTCTGGTTCGATTGACGAACCAGTCCGCAACGCGCGGGCGCTTCCATCGCAATGACTATTCTCGCCGCCAGGCTTTCAATGCCAATGGCTCGCTGATGTTCCTGTACGCTGAGGATGGCTTCTGGCATCTCTACGATGCCATGACAGGCAAATGGCTTAAAGTGCTGAAGGGGCTGGCCGGTGATGCCGAACCGCAGTGGCATCCGAACAACCCGCATGTGATTTATTTCCTGCCCACCAACGGTGTTGGCATGAAGATTTACAAGCTGGATGTCATCAAAAATCAGGTCATCCTGGTCGCTGACATGAGCCGTCAGATTCGTTCGTTCTGGCCGGATGCCAGTACGGCCTGGACACGCTCCGAAGGTTCTCCATCCCACAGCGCCCGTTACTGGTGCTTCATGGTCGAAAGCATCAGCGGTGGCCAGTGGCGTCCGCGGGGAGTATTCACCTTTGACCTCACCGAAAAGCGGATCATTGCGACGATGAACGTGCGGGCACGCCCAGACCATGTCAGCATGAGCCCAAGCGGCAATTATTGCGTGGTATCGGGTGACGACCGAACCGGCACCCGGGCCTACAGGCGAGATTTCAAGGCCCCCTACAATGCCAGGGTATCCACCCCGTATCTCCAGCTCCACCACAAATCGGAGCATTCCGATCTTGCCTACAACCGCAGACGTGAAGATGTCTATGTCTCGATCGACTATCAGAGCAATCGTGGCGATGTGTTCATGGTCAATCTGAAGACCGGTGAAAAAACCTCGCTCTTCCCGACCTACATGAACCGGACCGCCACCGCCATTCACGTATCCGGCAAGTCGTTCAGGAAACCGGGCTGGGTGCTGATCTCCACCTATGGCGAACACCATGCGAGCACACCTTGGCAGAACCTGCGTTACAGCGCAGCACGCCAATGGCCACACCGCAAGATCTTTGCCGTCAGCCTCGAGAAGAATCCGAAGATCCGCTCGCTCGCCTACACCCACAGCGATGCGCTCTCGTACTGGACCGAACCGCATGCCACCGTGAATCAGGACTTCACCCGCATCCTGTTCAACTCGACCTGGAACAGCACCAACGCCCGTGACATGGAAGCCTTCATGCTGGCCATTCCGAAGAACGCACTGGATCGTCCCACACGCTGAGCAGCTCGTTGACCGGACGGATTCCTGCATGGCTGACTGCCACTCCATGCAGCATCCGGCTTGATCAGCCCGTCACGACAGACTGAGGCAATCTGCCGCTGATCGGCTGATCTCCGACATACAACCGCCCACCGTGGCGGCCTGCCCCCCGTTCAGGCATTAGAGCGTGTTATGAACTTATTCGTCCCCGCGCAAGTCTGTCAGACGCGCAGGACAAATGCTCATCACGTCTTTACTGCGGTCAAAGTCCGGATGAAATCCCACACTGCTTCACCCTCACCCATCGCGTCGCCGGCGGGCAATGCCAGCATGCACATCGGCTTGCAACCTCCTGCTGCTGCGCCCCGTATCGACCGTCCCGTTCCCGTGGCCAGCAGCCTGCCAGCCAGGCTGTGGCTGCCTCTTTCGATACTGGCCCTGACACTCGGCATGGGAGCCTGCGGTGGTGGTAGCGCAACCGGCAGGCCCTCCTTGCCCGGCGGCACCGTTAGAGATGCCTCACAGGCCACCGGGCAGCCCAATCCCCCCGACAGCCAGCCATCCGGCCCTGCCACCGGCGGCCATGACAGCAACGCACAAGCGGGTGCCACGAGCAGTGGCAACACATCGGCCGGTGCAGTTTCCCAATCCGGCTCTCCAGACACGGCCGCCCCGCAACACCCCCATCAGCACGATACCTCAGGGCAGCCGCCACACCAGCCAGGGGATATGCCCATCGTCACCCAGCCACCTCACATCAGCGAAACCTCACCCGACTATCTGGCGAGCTGTGACACCTTGTCGGCGCAGCCACTCGTGCTGCGTTCCGGCATGCTTCGCTACGCCGATCCTGCAACCACACGCCCTGCCTTCGGACGCCCTCACAAAGACCCGGTGCATCAAAGCTGCGTGACCCGTGTCACCGATCAGGCCACGAATCACCCTGCACAGTACTGGGGAACACAGACGCCCCGGCGGCAGGTGTTCAATGCCGATTCATCGGCATTCCTGCTGAACGCCCGCAACGGCAGCTGGCGGGTGCATGACGCACGGACGGGGCAACTCGTCCGGCAACTCGATCACATCCATGGGGTCAACGCCGAACCGCAATGGCATGCAACCGATCCGAACCTGATTCATTACCTGCCCAACAATGGCCAGGGCATGCAGATCCACGAGCTTCGGGTCGATCGCAACGAAAGCCGCCTGCTGGCCGACCTCGGCCCCCAGATTCGACAGCACTGGCCACAGGCCACCCACGCCTGGACCGTCGGACAGGGCTCCCCCTCGGCCGATGGACGCTACTGGTGCCTGCTGGCCGAACATAACGCTGCCGATGACAGTGGCTGGCAGCCGCATGGCGTCTTCACCTGGGACATGCAGACTGGCCGCATCATTGGCACGATGTCACTGACTGACACCGCGAGTGGCAAGAATTACAGACCTTCCTACATCAGCACCAGCCCAAGCGGCCAGCACTGTCTGGTGGCTGCCCCTTACCCGGTCGGTTCCCGTGTCTACCGGCGTGATTTCTCCTCCCCTGCCAACTCCCCCGGCAAAGCTGCCTATCTCCAGGTCAGCACCGAAGATCACGACGCCGACATGGCCTTCAACCGACAGGGAGAAGACATCTACGTGTCGGTGAACTACAACCACGGCCAGGGGCGAGGCGAAGTCTACATGGTGAATCTGGACACAGGCGCCCGAACCCACCTGTTCGACAACCACATCGGCGGCACCATCGGTGGACTCCAATTCTCCGGCCGGGGCTATCAGGAACCAGGCTGGATGCTGGTATCCTCACACGCCGAACGGACCCACGGGCCCGACCCCTCCGCATGGGTACGCAACCTGCGCCATGAACACCCATCCCGACAATGGCATCATCGGAAACTGTTCGCAATCAATCTCGATCCAGTCGGTGGCAGGCCTGAGGTGAAGTCGATCGCCAACATGCACAACGACTGGTGGCTGCCCGACCCGACACAAGTGCACAGCTGGCCCACACCCAACGCCAGCGTCAGCCGTGACTTCAGCCGGATCCTGTTCAATTCGACCTGGAACAGCGACGATCCGAAGGATGTGGATGCCTATCTGGTCCGCATCCCCGCAGGCAGTCTCGAACGGCGCCCCTGACCCAGAATCGGGCCACGCGAAGCAGGCACTCCACCAGCAACCGACAGAAGCAGGGCGGCTGCTCTTCAGGGGCCCATGCCGACGGCTCCTGCGACACATCACTACGACCGGCCCAGCGAGACAGCACCGCATTCAGCACTTTTCCTGTTCAGGTCTTTTTCTGCTCCGACACGGGTAGAGATCCAGGAGCTGACAGGATGATGCCGGACACGATCAACACAAAGGCCACGATATGGTAGAGATGCGGCGGCTCGCCCAGCAGGGCGGTAGATAACAGGGCCGCCAGCAGAGGCGTAAGATTGGAAAAGAAAGCAGCCACGGTGGGGCCTGCCTGCTGAACGCCCAGTCCCCAGCATCGATAGGCGAGCACGGCTGGCCCCAGCATGACGAAAGCAAGGCCAGCAATCAGGCGAGCATCCCAGACGACGGATCGATCGCCCCATAACAATTCGATCGCCGCTGCCACACTCGACCACATCACGCCGAACAGCACCTGCACGAACAGGAAGGCCGCCCAGTTCGCCTTCAGGGCCGAGGGTACCTTGGCCCGCAACAGCAGCCAGCTGTAGCCCGCCCAACACAGGGCTGCCACCAGCATGAACAGATCCCCCGACAGGAGCTCAAGTGTCATCAACGCCCGCCACTGCCCCTGGGTCAGCACGACCAGCACGCCTGTCATCGAACACAGCGCCGCCCAGCCCTGCGATGCATTTGGACGCACCCCAAAGAAGAGGGCTCCCACCAGCATGATCCAGATCGGCCCGCTTGCGGCCACCAATGTGACGTTCATCGGTGTCGAGGTCTGCAGGGCCAGATACTGAAAGGAGTTGTAACATCCGATGCCGAACAGTCCCATCAGCGCCAATGGTCGCCACGACGCTTTCAAGGCATGCTGGATGATGCCACGGCGCCAGGCCGGCCAGGCCAGAGGCAACAGGATCAGAGCGGCCAGCGACCAGCGCAGCAGGTTCAGGGTGATGGGCGGGCACCATGGCGCCAGCACGCGCCCGACAATGGCGTTACCTGCCCACATCAGGGGCGGCACACACAGCAGCAGGGCGGTGCGCGGTGAGAGCTTCGGCGAGGACATCGAATCGGCCATCCGGGAAAACACGGCAGGAAGCCATGATCACAGAAAGCGGCGCTTCTGACATCCCGCCCGCACTCAGTCCCTGCAACGTGGTTCTGCCCTGGCTTTCACCAGGTCACCCGTGTGCTGCCTCTCAATCTGCCCAGCCACGCAGGCGGTAGACCAGCAGGCCGACCGTTTCATGAAGGGCCTGGCGGAATTGCCAGGGAGCCCCGTTGTTCGGCAACCAGGCTCGCCAGCCCGGATTGGCAATCTGCCTGAAATCACAACGGATCGGCGTTGGCTTGAATCCCAGCTGCTGGGCAGTGGCCAACGTACGCTGCATGTGGGAAGCGCTGGTCACCAGCGCAATCCGGGCATTGGCGGAAATACCGCCGATCTTGCCACCAGGTTCTGTACCCGCCATTGCCTGGCCTGCTTCGGCCGGGAAGCTGCCAGCAAGGATGCGGGCAGCCCCCCGCATGTCCTCCTGGGTCGTGCGACTGTCCGCCACGATCCGGATACTGTCAGCCGGCACCCCCATGCTCATCGCCATATCACGCATGGCCGCAGCCAGCGAGTCTTCCGGCGTCTTCGCCATTCCCCCCATCAGGATCAGCATACCGCCGGTTTTCTTCCAGGTTTCGACACCAGCCATCACCCGGACATAACCGGACAGATGCTGTACGGCCTTGCTGCTGTTGACCCCGGGTCCGCCACTGCCAGGCACCACCACCGCATCCATCGGTCCCAGTGACGCGACCTGGTCTGCCACGGAGACGGGCTTGCCTTCGAGAGACTTGATCCACAGGTTGCCCAGCACGGGCACCGACGCCAGCACCAGCCAACACCCCATCAGCAGGCCCACGATCCGGCGACTGCGACGCATCCCGGGACGCCACTTCGCCCAGAGCCAGAATGCCAGCCCAACCCATGCCAGGGTCCAGGGCATAGGCAACAACCACTCGACCGGATCACCTACAAACAACACGCGACTGAATACCTCCCTTGCTTACCAGGCTAATCACCATTGATTCCATGCTTCAGCTGATCCCCTAGGAGCTTGGGCGGCAGGAAAGTCGCGGGCTGCAAACCGGCCGCGCCGGCCCATTTTGCACCCGCTTCTTGCCCCATGGCACCGGCTATGGGGCGGCGAATCGGGCACAAACCGTGCCCGGCGGGGCCGATTTTCGCCTTCGCGATTCCTACCACCCAAGCTCCTAGATCAAGCACGCACAGTCTGAACCCGTTTTACCAGCCATTTGCAGACCCGGCCGATGAAAAGGCGCTGTCCATCCAGCGTACTGAGGGTGTGATCGATCTGCGGCAGAAAATCACACCGCACCCTGGAGAGAGCCTCCCGGTCGGATGCACTCAGGGGAAGCGTCGCCATCACATCACGAAACTGGCTGGCATGGTTGTATCGCTGCAGAATGCTGCCGGTGTAAATGAGATAGACCTGACAGCCGCTGCGTATACGCTCACTCAGCCCTGCCGCAAAGGTTTCTGCAGTGATCGAAGGCAGACCATAATCAACCGGCGCGCGGGCATTTGCCCCGGCTCCGCCTGCACCTGCACGCTGCTCCCTGAAACGCCTGATGCGGCCCTGTACGGCATTTCTGAACACGGGCCACGTCAACGTGGACAGTCGCAGGCCATAACGCAACCACTTGGTGCGCCAATTGCCAAAACTGTAACCATCCACCATGACCAGACCTGCCACACGAGGATCCTGGGCTGCATACTGGTATCCATATTCTGCCCCAGAACAGATACCGACGATGACAAAATGCTTGACGCCAGCCTGGGCTGACAGGGCATCCAGGGCCGAGCGGACATCCTGAGCTACCTGTGCGAGCATGGGCTCCGTTCCAGCTGCCCGTCGGCTATCGCCAAGACCACTCAAATCGACACGAACGGAAGGAATGCCGGTCTCTGCCAACTGGCGCGCCAGCTTCACATTGACCCGATGCGGTCCCACCCGATGGATCACCCCTGCATTGAGCAGCAACACGCCGACGGACGAACACCTGACCGATTGCCCTTGTTCTCCATCCCGGTTTGCCAGTGCCTTGAGCGCAGCCTTCAGCGGTATGGTCATGGTGGCCACCAGATGCCCCCCATCTCCCAGCTGCGTGAGTCGCTCGCGATAGGGCTCAGCCATGATGAGCTGCCTCCGATAACCAGGGTACAAGCCTGCGCAGTGCCTGATCGGGCACCAGCGGGGTATTCAGGGCCTCCTCCGAAGTCCAGTCGAAATCGACATCCACAGATTCGACATGGACACGGGAAACCGGTGCAGACGATGCCCGCAAGGGCCCGGCATTGAATGCGGGTACGGCCGATGCACGATGAGCATGCGGCCAGGGCAACGCCCCATTCGACAGAAGGATGTTGATTTCGGCCACCGGTGCCTTCTCCCACTGCTGACGATCCAGCTGACGGATCTGGGAAACCAGCACGGGAGACAGTGCAAAACCCATCGCTTCTGATAGATCCACCTCAACCTGCTGACGCTTCAACAGGCGATCCGGTACGGTCGGAAGACTGAATGCCCGCCGAATCGCCAGCTGATGATTTGTCCACAAATCATCCAGGTATGCCCGTCCCGAGACCACCGGGTCCCAGCCGACCAGGCGATCCGGCACCGGAGCCCGGAAAATGCCACTGCCAGCAGCATCCTTCTCCCGGAGTTGACTGGCCGCCAGCCAGCCGATCGCAAAACCCAAACGAATGCCCAGCCAGGCCACCGCTTCAACACCTGGCTGCCTCGACAGCCAGGCATGTGCCGCCAGGACATCGTCCTGCCAGCCTGTCATTTCACCATCAAGGTCATCCCCTGACGAGTCACCGCACCCATGAAAATCAAAGCGAAGGACATGCACACCCTGACGTGCCAGCCGATCCGACAGAACCCGCAACAGACGATGTGCCCGCATGGCTTCCTGACCCAGCGGATTGATGATCAGTACCGCACGGCCTGTGGCCCTGACAGAGGGTGGGTGATGAATGGCTGCCAGCCATCTGTTCGGCGCAACCTCTATGTGCATCGGCTGCATGTCAGCACTCCATCTCCAGGATAAGGCAAACAGCCTGCCGGACACACAGACCCTGGCTTGGGGCAGAGATCTGCTGGCTGCGACAGGCAAAAAAAGGTGCCCACAAGGGGCACCGGATATTCTGCATGCCATCTGGCCCGATCAACAGGGAGAATTGCTCAACCGTCAATGAAAGGATGCAGAAAAAATGTTTTGATACGCTCCGCTACGAATCAAAGACGCCAGACTGCCTTGCCTGCCTTTTCGATTTCGACTGGATCCCATGCGCTCTTCACGTCGATGAAGACACCGCCATCCACCAGCCTGTCCAGCAGGCTGATCAAGCCCTGTTCCTGGAAGCGCTTGTGAGACACGGCCGCAATCATGGCATTGGCCTTGGGCAAGTCTTCCCAATCCACCAGCTCGACACCGTATTCATGGCGTGCATCGTCCCTGTCGGCCACCGGGTCATGCACAAGAACTTTGGCACCATAAGCTTCCAGCTCCCGGATCACGTCGATGACCTTGGAGTTCCGCAGATCCGGCACGTCCTCCTTGAAGGTGAGCCCCAGAACGACCACTGTCTGACCTGCGGCGGACAACCCCTGACGAGCCAGCATCTTGACGGTCTGCTCGGCAATGAACTTACCCATGCCGTCATTGATGCGACGACCCGCCAGAATGACCTGAGGGTGATAACCCACCATCTCGGCCTTGTGGGTCAGATAGTACGGATCCACCCCGATGCAGTGCCCCCCCACCAAGCCCGGGCGGAATGGCAGGAAGTTCCATTTTGAACCCGCGGCCTTCAGAACCTCCAATGTATCGATGCCGAGACGGTCGAACACGATCGCCAGTTCGTTCATCAAGGCGATGTTCAGATCACGCTGCGTGTTCTCGATCACCTTGGCGGCTTCGGCCACCTTGATGCTGCTGGCACGATGGACACCAGCCGTGATGACTTTTTCATAGAGCCTGGCTACCTGCTCCAGGGTTTCGGCGTCATCACCCGAGACCACTTTCACGATCGTAGGCAGGCGATGCTCCTTGTCACCAGGATTAATCCGCTCTGGCGAATAGCCGACACGGAAATCCTTCTTCCAGGTCATGCCGGACTGCTCTTCCAGCACTGGGATGCACACCTCCTCGGTCGCACCGGGATAAACCGTCGATTCATACACAACGGTTGCGCCACGCTTCATGTTAGCGCCAACCAGCTTGCTGGCCCCCACCAGCGGGCCAAAATCAGGCAGGCGGGCTGCATCGATGGGGGTCGGTACCGCGACAATGATCGTGTCGGCCTTGGCCAGCTCCTTGGGATCCGCCGTCATCTTCAGCCTGGTTGCCGCGGCAAAATCTTCCCGCTCCACTTCCCCGGTCACGTCATTGTGCTGTTGCAACCGCGCAACCTTGTCTGCGGCCACATCGAAACCGATCGTATCGAAGTGCTTACCAAACTCAATAGCCAAAGGCAGGCCAACATATCCCAAACCAACTACTGCAACCGTCGTCATTGTTCATCCACGAGTAAGTCAACGAGCACCCTTCTTCCGAAGGACTACCTGTATGGTCTCAAATAGAACCATGCAATCCAGAAACAAAGAGTGATTCTTGACGTAAAAAAGATCGTATTCCAGCTTCTCCATCGCTTCTTCGATAGAGGCACCGTAATCCATCCTGACCTGGGCCCAACCAGTGATACCAGGCTTCACATAATGCCGGATATCGTAATATGGTACCTGCTGAATCAACTGCTCGACGAAATAGGGCCTCTCTGGCCTGGGGCCAACGAAGCTCATTTCACCTTTCAGCACATTGATCAACTGTGGTAACTCGTCGATGCGTGTGGCACGGATGAACCTCCCAACCCGAGTGATCCGGTCATCCCCAACGACGGCCCAGCGCGGCTTTCCATCCTTCTCGGCATCCTGCACCATCGAACGGAACTTCAGGATGTTGAAGCTCTTTCCGGGCGCACAGACCCGCTCCTGCCTGAAAAAGATCGGGCGCCCAGTTTCCAGCAGGATCGCCACAGCGGTCAGCAGCATGACTGGCGAAGCCAGCAGCAGCAACACCGAAGCCACACACAGATCGAAGAGCCTCTTCACGATGGCCCTACCCGCCCACTGATCGAAACCGTCACCATACACCAGCCACCCAGTCCGAAGATAACGCAAGCGGATGAGGCCCAGCTCCTGCTCATAGAAACTGAGCAGATCGAGCACCTGTATACCGGCCACCTTGCAGTCGAGCAACTGATTGAGCGGGATCTGCCCCCCCCTGCGCTCATGTGCCGCCACCACGATATGCGTGGCACGATGCTCACGAGCGGTCCTCAGCAGCGACCTCGGCAGTTCATTGATGGCCACCTGTGCAACGACCTGTGCCGAGCGGAGATTGTTGCCGTTCAGCGTCTTCAGCACCAGATCCGCTTCCTCGCCCGCCCCCAGAACCAGGACCCGCCGGCCCCGCCGTTGCAAAAAACCCAACCGGTAGGCCAGGTAACGCACGATCAGCAGCCCGAACAACGCAAAGACCGAGGCGATGGCAAACACCCCCCTGCCAACCGATGAGCCCGGAATGGCGTAAAAGACTACCGTCAGGATCAGCAAGGACACCAGATAAGCGGCAAAGACCTTCTGGACCACCGTCCTGAACGGCTCATCCTGCTGCCCACCATACAGGCCAAAAGCCGTCATCGTCAGCAGCATGGTGCAGGCGAACAGCACCCCATGCAGGGTCGAGAGCATCAGGTCATCCGCCAGGAGACGGATTTCATAACCCAGCACCATCGACTGAATCAGCACCAGGGCATCAATCAACGGAAGCGCCGCAAAATGGACGCGGAGATAGTGGATCAGGGCACGCATGGAAGATGCCTGACAGCATGAGCCCAGCCCTTTCGGGCCAGGCCTCTGGCAGGCAGGGAAGCTGAGTGGTTGGGAAGAAGTCAGAGCCCGTCATGAGCAGCAAGCCGTGGGAGGCCGCGACCTGCTTCAGACCCGGTCGCCCCCATGACGCGGAAACATGCCCTGCAGCAGCCGGTTGCTTGACGACGGCCTGGCTTGGGAGACTAGCACTGGCAAAGCCATGTAAGCAACGGCGAGCAGCAGCAACAGAAGTGTCATCAGATAACCGGAGGCTTGCAACGCGCACAGTGCAATGCCGGACAGACCAAACAGAACCTGAACGATGACCAGCGCGGCCGGTGAATAGTGTGTCCGGCACAAGGCAGGCAACGCTCGACGGATGCCAGCCCAAGCCGGACGCTGCAGCCATCGGGCATCAACCAGCCAGGCCAGGCCTCGAACCAGCAGCCATTCACGCATCAATTCGAGGATGGGAACGGCCACAAGCCACAACAAAGCCGTGGTCCCCCCCAGGACTTCTGCCGTGATCGATCCCAGGCGCAGGATCCCCCATGACACCAGCAGTCCGAGAGCCAGTAAGCCGCCCGCCCCTATGGCAATGCCTGCCTGCGGACGCCAGGGCATGCTCGAGAGATAGATCAGACACCCCATCAGCGCCCCGATCACCGGAACAGCCACAATGGCGAATTCACCGTAGAGCGAATACCGTGAACCTCCCGCCGCATTGAGCGCGCCGAAAGCCAGCAGCAGCAGTAACTGCACCAATACCATGAAGGCAGGCAGGGCGGGCGTGGACGTGGGCAAACGGGCGAGGGCGGCCGTGGCCACAGGCAGAATCAGGCTGACAGCAGCCAGCATCATGAAGCCGACGGACCAGGTGACCCGATCATGATCCAGATAACCGAACAGGAAGATGGCTGCCACCAGACTTCCAAGGATTTCAAAGACCCGCCGAGCGCCTACCCCTGCGCCAACCGACGGTTGCTGGCGGTGATCAAACCAGAGCCCGGCAGCCAGCAGGGAAACGGCACCGAAGACGAGACCATGATCGGAGACTGGCCAGGGATCGGAGTAGAAAGCGGCCACCAACACCCCCAACGACATGGCCCATCCCCCGGCAGAGCGCAGGGCAGGCCTGCCACGCAGGAGGTCACGCAACAAGGGAACGGCACCAGCTGCGGCCACAAAGGCAATCAACAGCGAAGCAAAGGCGGACGTTGGCATGAGACGAAACGAATCAGAGCACCTGGTACAGCCCCCGAACACCCGGAAGCACGTGATCAGGTCAGTTCCAATAAGCAACCGATATTGCTGCTGACGGCAGAGCACACCAGACAGCGAATTCACCTGAGCAGGGTAACTCACCGTCGCCAGGCAGTCTGCGAAGTATGCCCGGCTCGAACCCATACGCCTGCAACGATTTGAAACTTCTTTGGCAATTTAGAATGTGACGTATGAGGGCTTTGCATACATGACATGCTGCATCTCACGTATCTTAGCCAGCTCCTTCCTGCTGTCCCCCCCATTTCTGACAGCACCCTTTCTTTATCAGAAACACAAAGCTCACAAATCGTTATGGATGTCACTCCCTTGTTGGCCGGCCGGAAAGCGCGTTGGCTGGTCACTGGTGCCGCAGGCTTCATTGGCTCCCATCTGGCCGAATCCCTCGCACTTGCAGGTCAATCCGTCATCGCCATCGATGACTTTTCCACCGGCAAGCAGGCCAACGTCGATGCCATCATGGCATCGACCCGGGCCGCCGGTCAGCAGGGACTTCAGTTCGAAGAAGGCACGATCTGCAACCGGGTCTTCTGCGCTCGCATCATGGAAGGCGTTGACTACGTTCTTCACCAGGCAGCGCTGGGATCCGTGCCCCGCTCCATGAAAACCCCATTGGTGTCATACCATGCCAATGTCACGGGTTTCATGGAAATGCTGGATGCGGCACGGCTGGCCAATGTGAAGTCCTTTGTCTACGCATCATCCAGCTCCGTCTACGGGGATCACCCTGCCCTTCCCAAGGTGGAAAAGGTCACGGGTTCAGTGCTTTCACCCTATGCGGCCACCAAGGCAGCCAATGAACTTTTCGCAGCCGTTTATTCGCGCAGCTACGGTATCCGCACCGCCGGCATGCGTTACTTCAACGTCTTCGGGGCCCGTCAGGATGCCGATGGCGCCTATGCCGCCGTCATTCCCCGATGGATTGCAGCCCTGCTGCGAGGCGAGCCCGTTCAGATCAACGGCGACGGAGAGACAAGCCGTGACTTCTGTTATATCGACAACGTCGTTCAGGCAAACATCCGGGCAGCCCTGACAATGGCCGATGCTGAAGCCGGTGACACGGACGTCTTCAACGTGGCGGCCAACCAGCGAACGACCTTGCTACAACTTGAGTCGATGCTGCGCCGGCTTATCCTCGAGCACAAGCCCGGACTGTCGATGCCCGAGCCGGTATTTCGGGACTTCCGCCCAGGCGATGTCCGGCACTCATTGGCCGATATCAGCCACAGCCTGAACCGCATCGGTTACCAGCCCAGTCACACCCTGGAGGAAGGTCTGCGTGTGGCACTACCTTGGTATATCGCCAACGCCTGAATGATGAATCAGGTTCCTCGGCGGGCGTCTGCCTGCCGCTGATCGACGCACCAGACCAGGATTTACACAAAGGAAACGATTGTTGCCCGAGAGCAACGGCCAGCTTCCCCACGGGCACCGGCTGTCGGCCTGACGAGTGGTTTGCCGCTGATACAGCCCCTCTGTCCGATAGTATGGACACCGTCCGCCGCCTGTCGGATTTTCCGTCATTCTGCATTACGCCCTGTCACCGGAATGCCCAGCACCCGTTTCTTCGAGCCCCCGTTGTCCCTGTTGTTCGTGGCCATCAGCCTGTTGCTGGCGGCCACGCTGCTGATCGGCACGCTGCTGCTGATCAGCTACAGCCGCCGCCAGAAGCATGAGCCTGGGCGCCAGCTTCTCTGGAAGGCCACCGCTTTCGTCGGGCTGCTCTGTCTGAGCTTTCTGCTCGAAGCCCTGGCCGTGGCCGTGGGGCCCGCACACAGCGCCCTGCTGTGGCCGATCAGGGCTGCCAGCGTGGCAGGCGCCACGGTGCTGCTGGCCCTGCTGATCCCCGTCGGCCGGCGCTTCGCCTCGCTGCCTCCGCGAACGATCCTCGAGCAGAAGAACCAGATGCTGTCGGCTGAGATCGAGCGGATCCGTCATGCCAATGAGGTGATCGCCCTCTCCGAGGCCCGTTACCGTCTGCTGATGGACACCGTGGCCGAAGGCATCTGGATCCTGGACCGGATCGGTCGAGTGAGCTTTGCCAACCCGCGGCTGGCCGACATGCTGGGCACCAAGCCCGAACAGCTGAAGGGTCGCGCCCTGCTCGAGCTGGTACCAGAGGACGAGCGCCCGAGCATCATCAGCATGCTGCAGCGCCAGCAGCGCGGCGAGGCCGTGCGCACGCTGTGCCATCTGCTTCGCCCGGACGGCGGACTGGTGGCCGTTCAGATCTCCAGCACCCCGCTCGCGCGGGGCGCAGAGAGCGGCAGCAGCCTCAGTGTCGTCACCGACCTGAGCGACCAGATGAAGGAGCAGGAAGGGCTGCGCAAGCTGGCGGCCGATCTGCAGGAGCAGGTGCAGGGCCGCACCCAGGCTTACCGGGAAACGGCCGAACGACTGGCCGCCACGCTGGACGCGAGCCGGGCCCAGTCCCGTGCCTACGGCATCCTGCAGGACATGAACGACATGCTGCAGGCCTGCACGACGCCAGCCGAGGCCGCCCGGGTGGCCGGTGAATTCGCCATCAAGCTGTTCAACGCCGATTCCGGCTCGATCTATGTGACGGAACCCGCCCAGTCCACCTTCCGGTTGCTGGGCTCCTGGGGCCTGCAAGGTGAAAGCTCGGATTCCCTGCACCTGAGCGAATGCTGGGGGCTGCGACAGAACCAGGCCTACCCGCACAACGAGAACCAGCTGGGTCTGCGATGCCATCACCTGAGCATCGGCCCGAACCGGCACAGCTGCTGCATGCCGATGTTCGCCAATGGACAGGCTACCGGCATGATCAGCCTGCGCAGCGATCAGACCTTCATCCATGCCAACGCCGAGCGGAGCGCGGCGGACCAGAAGATCCAGCGGCTGTTCTCGGCCAGCGTGGCCCAGTTTCTCGCCAACCTGTCGCTTCGTCAGACGCTTGAACAGCAGTCGCTGCGTGACCCGCTCACCAACCTGTTCAACCGACGCTATTTCAACGAGCAGCTGGCCATCGAGTTCGAGCGCGCCAGCCGCGCCCGCTCGCCACTGGCCCTGCAGATGGTGGACATCGACCATTTCAAGCGGATCAACGACCGCTATGGCCATGAAGCGGGAGACCGCGTGCTGCGCCAGGTGTCGGAAGTGCTGACGCAGAATGCCCGTGCCGGCGACATCGTCTGCCGGTGGGGCGGCGAGGAGTTCCTGATCCTGATGCCCGGCCTCAATGGCACCTCTGCCAAGCGCCGTGCCGATGAAATCCGCCGGCGGGTTCAGGAGCGGGTCGAGACGGTCGGTGGTTCGGCTGTCAGCGTCTCGATCGGGGTGGCCGCCTATCCCGAGCATGCCTCCGACCCGGACGGTCTGATCAACGTCAGCGACCGGGCACTCTACGCCTCGAAGGGCGCTGGCCGAAACCGCGTGACACTGGCCGTCACCGTGCTCTGAAGCCACCCGCCTTCGGCCGGGCGGCCTGCCCCGCTTGCAGCATCCTTGCCAGGCAGCGAACCCCGCCAGCGCCGGCTGGCCGGCGCCCTTCCCCTTGGCGCTTGGGCGGCAGGAAAATCACGGGGTGCAAACCGGCCGCCCAAGCTCCTCGCGCGATTGATCAAGCGCCAGATCCATCACGACGACACAAGCGGCAGGGTCGGTCGCGAAACGCTCCCTTGAGCGTATCTTTTTTGCATCTATTTGTATCCACAAGAAAATTCTTCAATTTTTTGGCACTGAACTTTGGCACACTTGTGACATCAGCCTCCTGCCTCCCTGCCAATGGTTCAGGGAAGCGGATGATGGCTTGCCACGGTGATGACAGGACCCACTTTGCCTCAGGATCTGCCGCTCTTTTTTCTGATGCTCCCTGACTGGATCGAGCAGGGTGCCCACTGGATACTGCTCTGTGCCGTCCTGCTGGCAGGCTTCGTGCTCGCGTGGGGCATTCAGGCCAGCCGTCGGCGCCGGGTCGTCTTTCAGCTGTGGGAGGCGCATCAGCGCCGCCAGCAGGAACAGCTCGAAGAATGTCGCCTGCTGGCAGAAGACCAGGCCATCGAACAGGCCAGCCAGCTGGCCTATCAGGCACGCCGGATCGAGCAGCTGAAGGCGGCCCTGGCCCGTCAGCCGGCGCTCATCCCGGACAACGCGACCAACGTCTCACCGGTCGGACAGCATGCTGCTGCCGGCAGGTTCGGCACGGTTGCTGGCGCCCACAGCATTGCGGGCGGCCATCCCGGGCACGGCCCGGATCGCCCCCCGATGGCTGCCCGTCCGGCTCATCCTGCCAGCGCCAGCGCACACCGGGCGTCGACACAGCAGGTCAGCGAAACCGTGCAGGCCCTGCTGAAGAAACGGCTGGCCAGAGAACTTCACCTGAGCCGCGAAAAAGCCCGGCTGATGCGCCGGTACGAAGCCGAAAGCGTCTACTGGCAGCAGGCCTGTCTGCACAGCCGGGCAACCTGCGACAGCCTGCAGGCCGCCGTCACCGCGCTGGAAAACGCCCTGCACGACACGCGGCAAACCTGGGCGGCCGCCGAGCGCGAAGTGGAACGTCTGCGGCAACAGCTGGCCGAGCAGCGCACACGTTCACTACCGGGCTTTCCTGGAAACGGCATGGCCGGCACGCACTTCACGCTGCAATCGACCCATGACGATTCCCCCGGCGAGGGACAGCCACCGCTGAGCCGGGTGCGCTACCACTACGCCGCGCTGGCGGGAACACATCGCGTGGACACACCGGCTGCCGACACCCTGCTGGATCATCACTCATCCTGATCGCGCCCCTGCATTCGGCATGCCCTGTTCAGGGCGCATGCTGCGGGCTTCTCACTGGCCTGTCCTGCATCCTGTTGCGGAACGCCTCGCCTCACGGGACTTTTTCTGGACGTCCGGAGGGGCTTTCGCGGGGGGAACCCTAATCCCGCTGCGGCACCCGCTCTGCCGATCGGGCGAACAGCCAGCCGAAGACCAGGCCGGCACTGAGCTGACTGCGCTGGCGAACGAGGGGCGATGAGGCGAACGCGGCCCCCTGCACCTGATCCAGGCGAACGAAGCCCGCCACCCAGTAATCGGGGAAGCGCTTGTTGAAGGAGGCCGTGTACTGCATGCCGCCATAGCCCCCTCTCGCCGACCAGGCTGGGCGGCCGGGCCGGGCATGGGCCGGATCGACCTCGTAGTAATAACGATGATGGGCACGGTTGGCAAAGATGGGGCCCGCCGCCACCGACAGCCGCCATCCGCGCCAGCCCCCCACATGGTCGATATCGAACACCAGCTTCGGATGGAAGACCAGGCCCGCGTTGTCCAGTTTGCCGAGCGGCATCGCATAGCGAAGCGGCAAGTGCAGCTTCAGGCGCTGCCGGCCCTCACCCCCCGTCCACATCAGCCGCTGAAGGCGCGGGCCCAGCTCCAGTAGCGCCTTGCGCCCCGGCATGCCGGCACGAATGCCGGTGGCATGGCGCTTGACCGGGGGCGCCACATTCACGCTGAGATCCAGCTCATAGCGTTCATCCTCCCACAGGTCGGCCCGAATCCCGCCCCTGTCCACCTTCAGATGGGGCGCCCGGTAGACCAGAACCGGAAAGGGAATCAGATAGCGCTGGCGCGTATCGGCCCCCCGATAATCAGGCAGCGTCAACGCGGATGCGCCCACCCCCACTTCCCACACCGGCAGGCGCTCACGTCCGGTCAGCGCGACCGGTCGGCCCCTTGGGGCTGACAGGGCCGGCACACCCGTGTCCGAGCGATGTCCCTCTGATGCCCCATCGACCGGCTGACCGGATACGGCCGACGCGGCGGTACTCGCACTGATCATGATCGCCAGTGCTAGGAGCCTAGGAGCTTGGGCGGCAGGAAAGTCGCGGGCTGCAAACCGGCCGCGCCGGCCCATTTTGCACCCGCTTCTTGCCCCATGGCACCGGCTATGGGGCGGCGAATCGGGCACAAACTGTGCTCGGCGGGGCCGATTTTCGCCTTCGCGATTCCTACCGCCCAAGCTCCTGGGCGGCAGGAAAGCCGGACAGGCCATGATTGTCGTTCGGGCAGGATGACCCTGACATTTCGGGCCACAGGAAGGGGACAGGGTTTTCATCGACGATCCACAGGAAGCCACCGGCCCGACACGATGAGCCCGGCCTGAAACGACAGGCGAGGCATGTCACCGGCGATCGGCGGCCGGGGTCGGTGCAACGCCGTTCAACATAGCAGCAAACACCCTGCGGTCAGGGCCATGGCAGTCATGGACGCCCGGTCGACGAAGACCAGCGGCAGGTGCCCATGGCGGGCAGGCAACAGCATCACCGGGGCGGTCGGGCACGACGGTCAGCAGACACTGGCCTGGAACTGACCAGAACCTGATCATCGGGTGTGCGTAACAGCACGACCAGCAGCTCCCCATGATATTCATCGGCTGCCGTGCGCCGGTACACCACCGCCGAGACCGGGTCTCCCTCGCGTAACAGATCCGGCTCTTCCAGCAACTGCCGGGACAGACGCCAGTCGAAGGTCAGCTCCACCTCGCCACGCCTGTCGAAAGGCGCCAGGATCGTCAGGGTCGGCCGGGCCTCGGCATCTTCCAGCGGGCGCATCCATTCCCGGGCACGCGGCACCCGCCCGCCCCCTTTCGGCACGTCGACCAGCATCCGCACATGCGGCAAGCCCCCCGTGATGCGCACGACCGTACCGCGCAGGAACATCGGCCTGGAAAACTGGTACTTGCCCAGAAAGCCATGATGGGCCACAGCCGGACGCATCAGCGCGGGCGGCAGCAACCCCAGGCACGGCAAGGCGATCAACAGCCGCCGCCGGGCACGAAGGCCCGATGGCTCATCCTGAATGGCCGCCATGACCGGCAGATCTGGTTGAGGCTTTCCGACTGACACCGCTGCTCCACGTTCAGGAACGACACCCGACCGGACACACCAGCCCGGTCAGTCTGCCCAAATTATAGGCTGCCCCGATCCCTCCCACGAACACGCCGGACTGAGCGGCGGACACGCCTGCCCACCGGCGCCATCGGCCATACGGCCGGCCATAGCATGGCCCTGCCGGCGGGCTGGGCTCACTTGCCGAGCGTGAGCGGCTTGAAGCACAATGGCCGACTTCATCCGGCAACCTTCCAACCGGCATGGCAGCAGTCCCCTTTGGGTGTCCGTGCCGGTGCTTGCCGACAAAAAGCCCTCTTCGACAGGAGCCCTGCATGGCCGTTCAAGACCTGAAAACCGCCGATTTCGACACCACCATCAGCGGCAACGACATCGTGATCCTGGATTTCTGGGCACCGTGGTGCGGCCCCTGCAAGGGCTTTGCCCCGGTCTTCGAAGAAGTGTCGGAAGAGCACCCTGACATCGTTTTCGCCAAGATCAACACCGATGAGGAAAACCAGCTGGCCGGCCACTTCGGCATCCGCTCGATTCCGACGCTGATGGTGTTCCGCGAGAAGGTCATCGTGTTCCAGCAGGCCGGCGCCTTGCCCAAGAGTGCGCTGAATGACCTGATCCGCCAGATCCGTGACCTGGACATGGAAGAAGTTCGCCGGGCAGCCCGCCCCCATGGGGCCGACGAGCAGAGCGCCTGATACTGCCTGCGAGGTTGTCAAGGGGGTGCCCCCTTCGAACGCACGCCCTTCACGCCCCTCCTCACGTCTTCCCCCGCCTTTTTCCCATGCTCCCTGGGAGCTTGGGCGGCAGGCATCGCGAAGGCGAAAGCCGGCCCCGCGGACCGCAGCGGGCCTGCCAACCCCCGCCGGGCATTCCTTCACACGGCGCCACCGTCCCGAGGCGGGTTTTCCGGCATAACCCTGTCATAATCCGGAAATTCCGGCGCCGATGACCGTTTGTCGGCTATCCTCTGCCTGCCATCCCGGCAGCGTGATGCTCGGAACACTCTGAAAAATTCTCACTCTCAAACGCATCTGCATCCTGCAGACGTTTCGGTTTCCATACCTTTCTCAGGAGAAAACCCGCATGACCACCCGCTTCAAGTTTGGCCTGCTGGCCGCCGCCGTCTCGGCCACCCTGGTCGGCGCCGTGCAAGCCCAGGACAAGAGCAACGAAGACAAGGTGCTGAACCTGTACTCGGCCCGTCACTATCAGGGTGATGAGCGCCTGTACAGCGACTTCACCCAGCAGACCGGCATCAAGATCAACCGTGTCGAACTGAAGGATCAGCCGCTGCTCGAGCGCCTGAACTCGGAAGGCGACAAGAGCCCGGCCGACGTGATCCTGCTGGTCGACGCCTCGCGTCTGTACCGTGCCCAACAGGCCGGCCTGTTCCAGCCGATCGAGTCGAAGACGCTGAACGAGCGCATTCCGGCCGAATTCCGCGCCCAGGACGGCAGCTGGTACGGCTTCTCGAACCGCGCCCGCATCATCGTCTACAACAAGGACACGGTCGACCCGAAGGATGTGATGACCTACGAATCACTGGCCGATCCGAAGAACAAGGGCAAGGTCTGCACCCGTTCGGGCAGCCACCCGTACAACCTGTCGCTCTTCGGCTCGATGGTCGAGCATGACGGCCTGGAGAAGACCGAGAAAATCCTGAAAGGCTATGTGGACAACCAGGCCCGCAGCCCCAAGGGGGGTGACACCGACCAGATCAAGGCCGTGGCCAGTGGCGAGTGTGGCGTGGCCCTGTCCAACAGCTACTACCTGGCCCGCATGATGCGTTCCGACAAGCCGGAAGACAAGGCGGCCGTGGCCAAGATCGGCATGGTCTGGCCGAATCAGGCCACCACCGGCACCCACATGAACCTGGCGGGTGGTGCCGTGGCCAAGTACGCCCCGCACCGTGAAAACGCCATCAAGTTCCTTGAGTACCTGGCCACCGATTCGGCCCAGAAGTACTTCGTGGAAAGCAACAACGAGTGGCCGGTGGTCAAGTCCGTCAAGATCGACAACCCGGTGCTGGACAGCCTGGGTACCTTCAAGATGGACACCATCAGCACCGACCGCATGGCCGCCCAGTCGGTCGAGGCCCAGAAGCTGCTGGACAAGGTCGGTTACAAGTGATCGTCGTACCTGAAAGCGCCGCATAGGTAAGCATTCACTGTTGCCGTCAGGCGCTTCGGCTGGTGTCCGATGTACCCGCGGGTACCGGACACGGTCAGCTGGCACCGCAACGGGCAACCCTTCGCGAGCAAGCTTTCCGTCCGCTCTTTCGCCCGCCCGACGGGCTCGAGCAGACCCTTCGATCAAGGCCTGTCACCGGGGTCAGACGCCGGCAGCAGGCCTTTCTTCTTCAGCCCCCTGGAACGTGCCCTCAGGAGCTTGGGCGGCAGAAAAGTCGCGGGCTGCAAACCGTGCTCGGCGGGGCCGGTTTTCGTCTTCGCGATGCCCGCCGCCCAAGCTCCTGAGGGGGTCAGCACACGGTTTGGCGGCCAGCGCAGCGGCGAACGGCATCACACGCGCTGGGCCTGCGACGCAAAGGACACGATGTGATGGGTATCGAGCCGGATGCCGATCGACTCACCAACGGCATGATCATGATTGCTCGGCACCGTCGCCAGCACCTCGTCACCCGATGGCAGCCGCAGCGTGTACAGGTATTCGGCACCCCGGAACGCCTTGCGGACGACCACCGCCTTCAGCGGCGCGCCATCGTCGTGAACCACATCATCGGGACGCAGCAGCACTCTCACCGGGCGCTCCGGCTGATGAGGGTGCGGGCACTGGTCCGGCGACGTGATGAAGCCCAGCTCGATGCGCACATGCCGATGACTGCCATCGACCGAATCGCTCTGGAAACCCGGCACCATGACCCCTTCACCGATGAAGCCCGCCACATATTCGGTGGCCGGCTGGTGATAGAGACGATAGGCCGAATCCCACTGCTCCATCCGCCCGCGGTTGATGATGCCGATCCGGTCACAGACCGCAAAGGCTTCCCGCTGGTCGTGCGTGACCAGGACGGCCGTCGTGTTCGTGGCTTTCAGGATCTGTCGAACCTCCAGCCCCAGCGTCTCGCGCAGGGCCGCATCGAGGCTGGAGAACGGTTCGTCCAGCAACAGCAGCGAGGGTTGTGGCGCCAGCGCACGCGCCAGCGCGACCCGCTGCTGCTGCCCGCCCGACAGCTCATGAGGATAGCGTCTGGCCTGCGCCGTCAGCCGCGTCAGCTCAAGCATCTCCCCCACCCGGGACTGTCGTTCGGCCTTCGATAACCTGTTCAGCCCAAAGGCCACATTCTCGGCCACCGTCAGATGCGGAAATAATGCAAAATCCTGAAAGACCAGACCGATCTGCCGTTCTTCGGGAGGCATCACCTGATCCCGGCTGGCCAGCAGGCGTCCGGCCAGATGGACTTCGCCGTCCTGCGGGGCGATGAAACCTGCGATGACACGCAATACCGTCGTCTTGCCGCAGCCCGAAGCACCCAGCAGGCAACCAATTTCACCCTGTTCCAGCTGGAACGACAACCCGTCCACCGTCAGGGTTTCGGTGCCCGGGTACTGTACTGACAAACGATCAACGCTGAGGAAAGACATTTCGTGGCCCCTGTTGCAGAAACATTAAATGTAAATCAATCCCAGAACAGATCAAGCTCTGGTTCTCGTTGGTTGATCCATCTGGTCTCCTTGACGGGGTTGCTGCTCTTGCTGCCCATGGCGGCCCTAGTCATCACGGGCGCCACGACCTTCGACAGCGCCACCCTGCTTCACCTGGCCCGCACGACCCTGGCTGAAACCACGGTCGTCTCCGGCACGCTGGCCCTGGGCGCGCTGCTCGGCACGATGCTGCTCGGCATCGCCAGCGCCTGGTGCATCGAACGCTACCGCTTTCCGCTCCGGGACACCCTGTCCTGGGCACTGATCCTGCCTCTGGCGATGCCCACCTACGTCATCGCCTATGCCTACACCGACCTGCTCTCCTTTGGTGCCCCCGTGCATCTGTGGCTGCGTGACACGCTCGGCTTCGAGGGCCGGATGCCGCAGGTACGATCCCTGCCCAGCGCCATCATCCTGTTCAGCTTCGTCTACTATCCCTACGTCTATCTGATCGTCCGCAACGCCATCGCGGACATTTCCGTGTCCACCATCGAGTCGGCCCGGCTGCTGGGGCATGGCGCCTGGAGCGTGTTCTGGCGCGTCGTGCGCCCGCTGATCATGCCGGCCGCCGTGGCCGGTGGCATGCTGGTGCTGATGGAAACGCTGGCCGACGTGGGCGCCACCTACTACTTCGGTCTGCAGACCTTCTCGGCCGGCATCTACAAGACCTGGTTCTCGCTGGGCGACCGGGGCGCGGCACTGATGCTCGCCGTGGCCCTGCTCTTCGTCATCGCCATCATCCACCTGATCGAGCGTCGCGCCCGCGGGCGTGTGCAGCAGTGCACCACCCGCGCCCATCGCCCCTGGCCGAAGGAGGGACTACCGGCCGGGCGCGGCTGGCTGCTGACCCTGCTGCTGTGCCTGCCGATCCTGATCGGTTTCCTGATCCCTGTCACGGGCCTTGTCTGGCTGCTGATCCGGGAACCGGAGATGACACCCACCCTGCACCGCTTCGCCGACTGGGCCCGCAACAGCTTCACGGCCGGCGTTCTCGGCGCCACCCTCACGCTGGCACTGGCCTGCGCCGTCGCCTATGGGGTGCGCTTCGCGGAGAACAGCCAGCGCAGGCTGCTGGCCGGCATCGCCGGCGGCCTGCGCTTCGGTTATGCCGTGCCGGGATCGGTCATCGCACTGGCCATCCTGTGGCCGGTGGCGAAGTTCGATCACGCCCTGGCCGATCTGGTCGGATCCAGGACCACGCTGATCACCAGCACCATCATCGGCGTGCTCTATGCCTACCTGCTGCGCTTCTTCGCCGTGGGCTACAGCGGCATCGATGCCGGCATGCAGCGGATCACCCCGAATCTCGATGCGGCTGCCCGCTCGCTGGGTGCCACACGCTTCGAGGTCTTTCGCCGGGTGCATGTCCCGATGCTGTGGCGCTCGGTGGCGGTCGCCTGGCTGCTGCTGATGATCGACATCATGAAGGAGCTGCCCGCCACGCTGATGCTGCGCCCCTTCAACTTCGACACGCTGGCCGTCATCACCCAGCAGCTCTCCGAAGACGAGCGCCTGGCCGAAGCAGCACTGCCGGCACTGGCCATCGTCGCGATCGGCACCATCCCGGTCATCTTCGTCTCTCGCCTGATCAACAGGCCCCGACACACGAGCGCCCACCAGACGGACACCCGGCAGACGCGATAGCATCGTTGATCAGACACCACGCTCGTAGACACGAAGCGTCCTGTCGGAGATCACATCCCAGTCATAGTGCCGGCAGACGAAAGCATCGACTCCCTGCCGATGGGCTGCCACCGCCTCGGGGGAGTCGCACAGCCATTGCAGCCGGGCCCGCAGCTCCTGCGCGTCCCCCTGACGGAACACCACGCCCCGGCGCGTACCCGCCTCGGCATCATCGATGACGGAAGTGCAGGCCTCGATATCCGACACCAGACAGCAGTTGCCATAGCTCATCGCCTCCAGCAGGGTGAGCGGCTGGCCCTCCACATCACTGGGCAACACGTAGATGTAGGCATTGCTGTACAGCTCGGCCAGCGTCTCTCCCTGCACGAAGTCGGTGAAGATCACGCGCGGATCATCCTTCACCAGCGCCTTGATCTCTTCGACGAAATCACAGGAATCGGATTGCCCGCCCGCAATGACCAGCTTTTTGTCGGTCTTCAGATCCCTGAAAGCTTCGACCAGATAACGAAGACCTTTCTCCGGCACGATCCGTCCAAGGAAAAGAACATAGCCATCCTTGTCCAGACCGAAGCGCTCACGGATCAGCTTCGCCGGTGCGGGAGACGGGCGCTCGACCCCGTTCGGTATCAGGCGGGCATCACGTCCGTACCGCCGTTTGAAATAACGCCTGGCCCCTTCGGTCAGCACGATCAGCTCATCGGCATGCCGCGCCGCCATCCATTCGCCGAATTTCAGATAACGGCTTCCAAAACCGCCCCATTTGGCACGCTGCCAGTCCAGCCCATGCACCGTGGCAATACAGCGCTTGCCGAAGAGCTTCGGCAACCACAGCATGGCCGATGGCCCTTCCGCATGAAAATGCACCACATCGTAGCGCCCCAGCGCTGTCCGGATGGCGCCGATCAGCGATGAACTGAGCGCTGCCAAACCCTTGCGGTTGATGGTGAAGAGCCTTTTCAGGCGAACGCCCCGGTATTCATCGAGCACCGGGGCATCGAAAGCACATCCACTGACGTGATGCCCGCGCCGATTGAAGCATGTCACTTCACAACCGGCCTGCACCATGCGCCAGGACAGGTTCTCGACCACCACCTCGACACCGCCTTCCCGTGACGGCACCCGCTTGTGGCCCAGCATGGCAATTCTCAGTCTGCTTATCGGCACATCCAGCTCCCTTCGGGCTGCCGCGCCTGGCGACGTTCACGCCATGACACTCGCCCAAAAAAGCAATCCGTGCAAGGCTATCACGGCGCGTTTGCCGGAAGCGCGCAATAGATTCGTAAAGTGCGGGGGATTATCGACAACGCCTCACGCCGACTGGAACACCAGCCCCGCATGCTCACGCATCGCGTGGAAACGGATCTTCGGCCAGCGCTCTTCCGCCACGTTCAGGTCGCTGCGATAGGTCACCATGAAGGTGGGTGCCTCGACCGAATCCCAGGCGATGCGGGCGGCATTGGCGTCGATGAACTTCTTCAGCTCGGCCGGGTCGTCGGCGGTGACCCATCGCGCCATCTGGTAGCGGGCCGGCATCAGCCGCGCCTCGACCCCATATTCGGTCTTCAGACGATGGATGACGACCTCAAACTGCAACTGGCCGATCGCGCCCAGCAACAGCGAGCCCCCCAGCTGCGGCCGGAACACCTGAATGGCACCCTCTTCACCCAGCTGCGTGAGTCCGGTGCGCAACTGCTTGCTCTTCAGCGGGTCACGCAACTCGACCGCCTGAAACAGTTCGGGCGCGAAGAAAGGCAGGCCGGTGAACTGCAGCGTCTCGCCCTCGGTCAGCGTATCACCCAGTTGCAGCACACCATGATTGGGCAAGCCGATGATGTCACCCGGGTAGGCATCCTCGACCAGCTCGCGTCGCTGCGACAGGAAGGACATGACGTTCGTCGTGCGGAACTCCTTGCCGCTTCGCGAGACCTTCAGCTTCATGCCGCGCTCGAAGCGGCCGGAAGACACCCGCAGGAAGGCGATGCGATCCCGGTGGGCCGGATCCATGTTGGCCTGGATCTTGAACACCACACCGGTGAACTTCGGCTCGGTCGGCTCCACCATCCGCTGGATGGCCGGGCGCCCCCCCGGCGGCGGCGCCAGATCCACCAGCGCGTCGAGCACCTCGCGCACGCCGAAATTGTTGATGGCCGAGCCGAAGAACACCGGCGTCTGCCTGCCGGCGAGGAAGGTCTCGCGGTCGAAAGGCTCGGAAGCACCGCTCACCAGCTCGATCTCGCCCTGAGCCTGCTCGTACTCGGCCCCGTAGCGCTGACGCGCCTCGGCATTGTCCAGCCCCTGCAGGATCTCGTCATCGTCCGAGGCCCGCTCCTGACCGGCGCGGAACACCCGCATCTGCTCCTTCTTCAGGTCGATGACCCCGGCGAAGCGCTTGCCCATCCCCACCGGCCAGGTGAAGGGGGCGGTCGGCATGCCCAGCGTCGTCTCGATCTCGTCGAGAATCTCCAGCGGCTCGCGCACCTCGCGGTCCATCTTGTTGATGAAGGTGATGATCGGCGTGTTGCGCGCCCGGCAGACCTCCAGCAGGCGCAGGGTCTGCGGCTCGACACCGTTGGCCGCGTCGATCACCATCAGCGCGGCATCGACCGCCGTCAGCACCCGGTAGGTGTCTTCCGAGAAGTCCTTGTGGCCCGGGGTGTCGAGCAGGTTGATGACGCAGTCACGGTATTCCATCTGCATCACCGAGCTGGCCACGGAAATGCCGCGCTGCTTCTCGATCTCCATCCAGTCGGACGTGGCATGGCGCGAAGCCTTGCGCGCCTTCACGCTGCCGGCGATCTGGATCGCCCCTGCGTAGAGCAGCAGTTTCTCGGTGAGCGTGGTCTTGCCCGCATCGGGGTGGGATATGATGGCGAACGTCCGCCGCCGGCGGACTTCTTCAAGCTGTGTGGTCATGGGCGGGGATTCTATCCCGGCCAGAAGGCGCCGGCACCGGAACAGGGGGCCGCATGGGCACCGACCAGGATCGCTACTTTTCGCAAGACCCGGCCTTCCCGGCACGGGCCATCATCGGCACGCTCTTCGTCGGCGCCTTCTTCGGCTATCTGAACGAAACCCTGCTGAACGTCGCGCTGACACCGCTGATGCAGGAGTTCGACATTCCCCGGGCCCGCGTGCAGTGGCTGACCACGGGCTTTCTGCTGGTGATGGGCGGGCTGACGCCGATCACGGCCAGCCTCATCCGCCATGCGTCCACCCGCACCGTCACCCTGGCCACGCTGGCCACCTTTGTGGTGGGGTCGCTGATCTGCGCGGCCGCCGGCCGCTTTGAAGTGCTGCTGGCAGGCCGTCTGGTGCAGGCCGCCTCGGCCGCGCTGATGGTGCCGCTGCTGATGAATGCGATCCTGGCCATCTACCCGCCCGGGAAACGGGGCCGGGCGATGTCGCTGGTGGCGATGATCTTCACGCTGGCACCGGCCATCGGCCCCACGCTCTCGGGCTTCATCGTCGACCATCTGGGCTGGCGGGCGCTGTTCCTCTTCGGTCTGCCCTTCGTGCTGCTGTCGATGGGGCTGACGATGCGCCATCTGCGCGTGGACCTGGTGCAGGTCGATCACCCCCGCATCGACCTGCTCTCGGCACTGCTGGCACCAGCCGGCTTTGGCTGCCTGGTCTATGCTGCCAGCGAATTTGCCTCGCTGTCGGGCACCGCCTTTACCCTGCTGCTGGCCGCCTCGGTGCTGCTGATTGCGCTCTTCTGCCGTCGGCAGCTGCGGCTGGAGACGCCGCTGCTGGATCTGCGCGCCTTTGCCGAACCGCAGTTCCGGCTGCCGGCCCTCATCATGGGGCTGAGCATCTTCGTCTTTCTGGGGCTGGAGCTGCTGCTGCCGATGTACATGCAGCAGGTGCTGCTGTTCAGCGGCACGCTGACCGGGCTGGTGCTGTTACCCGCCAGCGTGGGTGAGGCCGTGACGGCGCCACTGGCCGGCATCCTGCTGGATCGCAAGGGCGGCCGTGCCGTGCTGATGCCGGGCGCCCTGCTGATGGTGGGCAGCCTGGCGCTGCTGTGGTGGGTGTCTGGCCCGCAGGCCGGGGCCGTGGCAATCGCACTGGCCTTCGGGCTGTTCGGTGCAGCCGTGGCCTGCGCCGTCACCGGTGAAACCCACGCGATGAACGCCCTGCCCCGCACACTGCACCCGCACGGCACCGCCATCATCTCCACCATCAACCCGGTGGCCGGTGCCCTGGGCGCGGCCTTCTTCGTGGGCGCCACCGGCCTGGGCGAACGCTGGTCGGATCAGCCCACCCCGGCGCTGGCCATGCAGGATGGCATCACGCTGGCCTTCGGTCTGGCGGTGCTGATCGGCCTGGTGGTGCTGGTACTGGCCACACGCATCCGGCCCGTGGGCATCCATGCCCATGCGCCAGCACCAAAGCCCTGACGGTTGCAAGATGACCCGTCCCGACACCCTGGCCCCCACCCCGATGGACCAGCTGGCCGGATCCATCGCACAGATCGACCAGCATTCCCAGCAATGGGCGCGCGATCAAGGCATCCCCTTCACGCCAGGGCAGACCCGGATCAAAGCACCTCGTCGAGCCGCTCCAGCGGCCGGGCCAGGCGCGTGCCCCGGGGCGTGACCACGAAGGGCCGCTCGACCAGCACCGGCAGCCCGACCATCGCGGCGATGATCTCGTCCTCGCTGGCATTGCGGGCAGCCAGCCCGGCCCCTTCGGCCTGCTTCGTGCGCAGCGCCTCACGGGCAGACAGGCCGGCTTCCTTGAACAGCTGCCGCAGCTGGTCTGCCGTCCACCCAGTCTTCAGGTACGGAATGACGGTCGGCTCCACCCCCGTGGCACGGATCGCCTCCAGCGCCTTGCGCGAGGTGCTGCAGTTGGGGTTGTGGTAGATGATGAAATCAACGGAGGGATGAGTGCTCATGGCGCATGGGTATCACGATCAATCAGGCAAATGGTACATCCAGCCCCAGAACCATGTGCCCGATCAGCAAACGCCCAGCCCACTCCCCCGTGAGCGCCTGACCAGCGTGCCAATCGTGTCCAGGCGACAACCATCCGAAGCAAGCGCACGTCCCTCGGCAAAGGCCTTCTGGCTCAGGGCAGTCAGGGTCGATCCACTCGGCATTTCGACCACCAGGCGAGCCCCTCGCTCCCATGCCAGTTCAATGGTGTCAGCCCAGTTCACCCGTCGAGCAACATTGGTCACAAGGTCATGACAAATGGCGTCTGGCCTGTTCAGCAAGCGTGCTGCCGAGCTGCTCAAATAATCAATTCTGGGGCGATGGAAGCTCATGGTTGCTGCAGCACGCCTCAAGGCCACGGCAACGGGCTCCAGAAGCTCACAATGAGAAGGAACACTCACCTTCAAGCGCTCACAGCGCGCGGCACCATTCATCAATGCCAACTGGCCAACAGCAGCCATGGCTTCGTCCGAACCCGCGATGACGATCTGCTGCTCGCCATTGACATTGGCCACAAATACCGGACTTTCCGGTTCATTCACCTGATCGACAAGCGCCTCCATCCTGGATAGGCCCAGCCCCGTCACAGCAGTCATGCCATACCCTGCTGGAAAGGCCTCCTCCATCAGACGGGCCCGTAACGCCACCAATTCCAATGCGGCCTCATAATCCAGCACCCCCGCAACGACAGCAGCAGGGAAAGCGCCCACAGACATTCCAGCAACCATGTCCGGCACCGCCCCTTCGGCCATCAAGGTTCGGGCCATGGCCACGCCAGCAATTAGCAGGCACAGTTGCACGGACACCGTGGACTGAAGTGCATCGGCTGTTTCGTGCATCAACGGGTCATGACCCAGAACAACACAAGCCTTCGCCAACGCATTTCGCGTTTCCCTCACATCCGGCAACTTCGACAACATCCCGGGCACCTGAGCCCCCTGCCCAGGAAAGGAGAACAGCACACGCATCAACACCCCCTGCCCGTCAACGCACACCACGGGTCTCTCACCAAACAGGGACCATTCGCGGTCTTCAGCAGCACTCGCGCCCGTCCATGCAACCATTCGGACAAGGCAAAGCCTCCATTCGGCGTATCGACCTGTATGTCCAAGCGACAGGAAGCAGTCCTGATGAGGCGCTCCATTTCGCGCAAGATGAATGCCGGCAATGGCTCAGGCGCGCGAACGAGAAGATCAAGATCGCTCGAAGCATGACAGGCAGGAACCCCGCTGGCCAACGTGAAACCCACGCTACCCACCGGCCCCCAGGCCAGACCCAACTCGCGCATCACCGGCTCTACCTCCCTGAGAACATCCATCGCAGCAACACCGCGATCAGCATGGGCCCGCCAGCCGCGTGAGACAGCAAGATTCTCCGGAGAGCAGACCCGTTCGATCCGAGCAGGTAAAACCCAGCCCGCCCGACGCTGATGACGCTTCATGCCTCGAGCGCCTACCGGAATCCGCCCCATCGGGCATACCGGTGCCCGCCGAACCACCACAGGCCATGAGAGGTTCATCCAGGCCGGAAGATCTCCAACCCTGTCATCCATGGTTAATGTCAACCATAACAGATCGTGGGGCCTCATCGCACCGAAACTCTCGACAGTTCCTATCCCACCAATGCCTGAGTCATCAGGAACAGGATTGAGGGACCAAGCAGACACCCGAGCCCGGTGTAAAAGGTTGATGTCATCGCACCATAAGGCACAAGCCTGGGGTCAATGGCCGCCAGTGCTCCACAAACCCCACTGGTGGTTCCCATCATGCCACCAAACACCATCGCTGTCCTCGGGTTGTCCAATCCAATGCTCGAAGCAAAGAAAGGTGATGCCACCATGACAAGAATCGCCTTCACCAGGCCTGCCGCGATCGACAAGGCCATCACTTCAGAACTGGCACCAATGGCAGCCCCTGTCACAGGGCCAACGATATAGGTGACAGCTCCGGCGCCTATCGTCGTCATGCTGACCGGATCCGTATAGCCAAATACCGCAGCCACGGCAGCTCCGACGACAAACGAAACGACCACCCCCAGAAAGAGTGAAACGACGCCGCTGACACCAGCCATCCTGATCTCCCTGAGCTGGACACCAAAAGCCGTAGCCGTGATGGCAAAGTCCCGAATCATGGCCCCACCGAGCAGACCTACGCCCGACAGAAGCGATATGTCCGTCACGCCCTTCTTCCCACCCGTCATCAACCCACTGACATAGGCCAGGAGCAGACCCAGCATGATCGCAATGGCAGAGCCATGCACCTTGCCCTTCGTCAGATGACGGGAAAGCCAATAGGACAGCATCATGGTGAGACCAATGACCGCGAAACCGGTCAGCAGCCCATTCTTGACCAGTACATCCGTCAGAATCTTCTCCATATGCCCCCCTCAATCGCTCTCGCCGGAAACAGCCTGCTTCGCCCCCATCCTCACGACCACAGGAATCAGGGCATAGCAGACAACACTGGACAGAACGCCCGCCAGAATGGCAGCCGGCCCGCCTTTCAATGCACCCACCACATTCTGCTGCGCAGCCATGGCCACCACGACAGGAATATAGATCGAACTCCAGAAGGAAATCCCTTCCTGCGTTGGCTCCGGCAACATGCCGCGATTTCTCAAGTGATCCGATGCAAGAATCAGGAAAATCATGGCAAACCCGACTCCCCCGACATTTGCTTTCACACCCAGAATGACACCAAGCACATTGCCGATGAACAATCCGGCCAGAACACATGCTGCCAGCAGGGCCGTTCCATATATGGTCATGATATCGTCTCCTTCCTTTTAATTTGCCGCCATACAGAATTGTCTGGCGCTGATCGAAACCATGAAAAGCCACCCGCGCCCAGCCACTATGCCATGGCACCTGGCTCCCACATCTCTCCAAGACGCTGACGAACCCGGGATGAAAGCGCCCGACCGGAATCCCCTCCCATCAGCCGGCTGGACAGATCTCGTCGTGGATCCGATCTGATCTCTGCCAGTGCCTCAAGCATGGACCTCTCAATAAACGCCACGTCCTCCGTGGTGGGATTGGCGGCATTGGACACCCTGGCCAGTTGCCAGAGCACCCCAAGCCTGGAGAAGCTGCCAATGTCATAGGCCATCGGCACCACACTCTGGGCTAGTGCCTCCAGTTGCTCAACGGTTCGCAAGGTGATTCGCGCCGCGGCCGCCTTGCCCATGGCGTGAACCATGACCTCGGGATCCTCGAGCGCAATCAGACGGTTGGCCTGGTACCCATGTGCCAGAAAGGCTCCCGACATGGCCTTGCCGACGATGAGCCCGATGACAGGGTGTCCCTCCAGGCGTGCCTGCGCATATGCAGCCACGGCGCTGGCCAGTGACAGATGAATGCCATAGGCCTCTTCACGTCGTCCATAAGCCTGACTTGGCGTGTCGATGATGGCCACGATGGGCCGCTGGATCCTCGCCCCCTTGTCCATGCTGACCACTTCACGCACCGCCCGCGCCAATGACCAGCCTTCCAGTAGTCCAACCTCTCCGTTCCTCGCCCGGGGGAAAGGATTGTCAGCATCTTTCTCGACGGCAATGTACCTCGCTGGTTCGTCGCCAAGCACCCCATCAACCACCAGAACGGATGCCGGGAATCCCTCCATGACATCCGAGCTTCCGGCCAGCCTCGACAACCAGCGTCTTGCACGCCCTTCCGGATTCGTTTCTTTCATGATCGAAAAACCTCCTGACAAGCGGTCCGAACATCACTGGGGGACGGCTGAACCGATGTGTTCACTGCCCCAAGACAGGCCAGAAACTCGCTGACCCGATCGCTGCGGTGACACGGTGGTACGCCCTGATCGAGAAGTTCACACACACGATCCCGAATCAAGATCGCATCATCCTCCAGACAGGCATCCGCCATCCCACTGGCGAATCGCTGTTCACCACCGCTGACTCGCCAGACCAGGGCCCGATCACTGGCGTCATACTCTTCAATGCCAGCCTCCTGCTCGATCACCTGTGGCCCATTGAGACCCAGGCGGGCATCTCGGGTCATGACCAGATAGCTGCAGAGCCCGGCTGCGATTGCCATGCCGCCAAAGCACCCCACCATGCCAGCCGAAACGCCAACGACCGGCTGATACCTCCTCAGATCCACGATGGCTGCATGAATCTCTGCGATGGCGGCCAAACCAAGATTGGCCTCCTGCAGTCGAACCCCGCCCGTTTCAAACACGATGACAGCCCTGGTTGGTTTTCCAAGACGGTTGTCCTCTGCAGCAAGCTCCAGCGAACCCGCTATTTTGGCCCCGCCGACTTCCCCCAGACTTCCTCCTTGAAACCCTCCTTCGATGGCCAGCACAAGCGTGGGTTTCCCTCCCAACATGCCTTTGGCCACCACGACACCATCGTCGGCCTGTGTCACCACGCCCTGCGCCCGGAGCCATGGTGAATGCAGACGTTCAAAAGGCCCCAGCAACTCCCTCATGGAGCCGGGATCCAGAAGCGCCTTCGCACGCTCCCTGGCACCCAGCTCGAGGAAACTCTGCCGCGCCAGCAGCTGTTCTGTCAGTCCCATCTCGGCTCACCTCCACGTCGGGATACCTCATCAAATGCCTGCGCGAGACGCAAGCGGATCACACCAGGCGTAGCCCCAGAATCATTGATTTCCAGGCTGACAGAAGGCAGAGCACCGCTTCCCAATACCCGTTCCAGTACGGCTCTCCATCTTTCCTGCCCTCCATCGACAGAGGTGTTCACCGTGACCACGCTTTCCCCCCCCTTGCCCGGCTCCAGCAGCACTTCAAGATCGCCCGAGCTGACCACACCAACAACGGCCCGAAGATCAGCAGGCTCCATCGCCGGGAATGTCATTGTCATCTGCTCCATCCTTTTCTCCCATGAAAAACCCGAAACCCCCTTCTGCCAGACGATCCAGGAATAACGTGGCTGCCAGCAGGTCAGCCGAACCGCCAGGAGACAGATTTCTCGTCAGCAGCTCTTCCGAGAACCTAGCCATCATCCGATTCCCCTCCGAACTACCTACGCCTCCTGCCTCCAGCACGGACGCAGCCCCGGCTTGCACGTACTTCAGCCCATCCATACCGCCACGCGCCAGCACGCAGGTATCATCCAGACAACGGATCAAGGCCAGCAACGCATTCAACCGGGCCTCGTCCTCGCTGCGCCCACATGATCGCCAGAACCATAATGCTGGCAACGCAACCTTCATCACGTGCGGGAACCCGTTCTCTGCCTGTCCACGGGCACCACCCACACCGTGAGCACGACAGACACGCTCTCCCCTGTTTCCTGTACCAGAGGCAATCGCTCTGTCAGGCAAGCGGGCCAATCCCGCCGCACGCCTCGCAACCTTGAACACGTCCGACTGGCCCGGACGCATCGAGGCCCCACAAACCAGCAGCCCCAGGGACCATATCGCACCACGATGCGTATTGACCCCACTGGTCACCCGCATCATCTGCTGTTCCGCCAGCCGACCGATGAGCCCCACTTCCTCTCTGAGCTGCACGCTCTGCTCACGAGAGGCCGCACAGCGGGCCATCGCCTCGAAGCCCGGGCGCAATGCCCGGGCAGATCGACACATCAGGGCCCAGTCAAGATCCTCATGAGCACCATTGCATCCTGCATCCACAAGCCCAGGCTTTGGCGACAACGTCACCTCGTCGATCAAGGCAGACACGGCGAGATCGGCCAGATATTCCGACCATCTGGCGCGCACAGCCGCAGGCATGAAGACCTCTCTGTCAAGCACCTCATCCATCACCAGCTCCGAAATCTGGCCGGCGGGTTGTAAAGACCTCCTGACCATGCGACCAGATCGGCCACACTTCTGGCTGCCAGCAGGGAACGGTTCGCCTCGCGTCGGCTGACACCAAGGTCCTCGGGAAACGCCACCAGACCCTTCTGTCGCAAACGTTCTGTCTCACGCATGTCATGCCTCAATCCCACCGGTGTCACCCCTGAAACCGCAGCGATCATGCGCTTTCGCTCTTCCAGTGATCCTGCCTTGTACAAATAGGCAATTCCCTCTTCCGTGAGCACATGGGTTACATCATCACCATAGATCATGACAGGCGCCAGCGGCATGCCGGCTGCGCGCCCCACCTCGACCGCATCCAGTGAATCGACAATGCATGGCTTGCCACCTGCCTGAAAAGTTTCGACGACCTGAACCACCAGCTTTCTTCCACGGGACAGCGGGTCATCCTCCTGAAGCAACCCAAGCCAGGCAGGCGTCGCGTGCCTTCGTCCACGAGGGTCATGCCCCATGTTGGGAGCACCGCCAAAACCGGTCAGCCGACCACGCGTGACCGTGGAGGAATTGCCCGAACCATCCATCTGCAACGTGGATCCGATGAACAGATCCACGCCATACTGACCTGCCAACTGGCACAAGGCCCGGTTTGATCTCATCGACCCATCCCGCCCTGTAAAGAAGACGTCGGGCCGCGCCGCAACGTAGTCTTCCATGCCGAGCTCACCGCCAAAGCAATGGACACTTTCAACCCATCCCGACTCAACGGCAGGGATCAGGGTCGGATGGGGATTCAAGGCCCAATGCCGACAGATCTTGCCCTTCAAGCCAAGCCTTTGCCCATAAGTCGGCAGCAGCAGCTCAATGGCTGCCGTATTGAAGCCGATACCATGATTCAGTGACTGAACTTCGTGTCGTTCGTAGATCCCCCTGATGGCCATCATCGCCATCAGCACCTGTATGGGCGTGATCAGCCTGGGATCCCGGGTGAACAGTGGCTCGATATGGAAAGGCCTGTCACTCTGAACCACGAAATCTACCCAGGACGCCGGAATGTCCACTCTTGGAAGATCAGATACATCGTCCACGATCTCATTGACCTGAGCAATGACGATGCCGTCATGAAAGGCAGCAGCTTCCACCAGGGTCGGCGTATCCTCCGTACTGGCACCGGTATACAGATTGCCCTGGGCATCTGCCGCATAGGCTGCAACCAGCACCACATCAGGAATCAGATCCACGAAGAGGCGGGCATAGAGCTCGATGTAAGTGTGAATTGCGCCCACCTCCATGAGGCCGTCTTGCAGGAACTGTGATATTCGCAAGCTCTGAGCGCCCGCATAGGAAAAATCCAGGCGACGGGCAATTCCCCTTTCGAACAGATCCAGGTGCTCCGGCCTGCTGACGGCTGGCATGATCAGATGTAAACGATTCACCTTGTCCGGATCAACCTGTGCCAACGACCGGCCGAGAAAGTCCGCCTGCTTCTGATTATTCCCTTCAAGAACCACCCGATCTTCCGGGCCGATCAACCGCTCAAGTGCATCCACCAGAAAGTCTGCCGGAATGACGGAACCATCAACCATCTCCCGCACCGCAGCAATCCGACGCAGCTTCTCGATTCGACGCCGGCACCAACGTGGATCAGCCTGAGCCTTCATGTGTCTCACTCCGCTAGTTGAATTCCTGTACTGAAAAACTAAGACACAACGTGCTCGCTTTCAATCAACCTGGGCGTCTGTTCGTTACTTCAGGCGTAACGATCCGGATGCCAGGCGCAGGACGTTTGACGCGAGCCTCTACTGCCCTGATCATGGCAGACGCCCGTTCGGGTCTCCCTTGAGCTGAAATGTCCACAGATGCCCTGGAGAAGACGAGGGGCCATGGAGTCGCAATGAAAAAGATTCAGATAGAAGAAGAGATCACCATCCGGAAGCTGGAGGTTTTCCTCTGTTTCCTTGAGCACGGGAACATGGCTCGCTCAGCAGAGGCACTGGGCCAGAGCACCGTCAGCGTGCATCGCGCACTGCATTCTCTTGAAGAGGGGCTGAGATGCCCGTTGTTCCGACGAGAGGGACGCAAGCTGACACCGCTACCCGCCGCTCTAGCGCTGGCCGAACATGCAGAACGAGCCATCAGGGAGTGTGCCCAGGGCATTCGGAAAGCTCGGGAGTTCAGCGGATTCGGCAGTTCCCGTCTTCGAATCGGGAGCCTTTATTCACTGACTGTGCGCACACTGCCAAGACTGCTGGTGGGCCTGAAAACCCGACGACCAGATCTTGATGTCGACCTGACCCTGAGCTCGAACCGGGAACTGCTGGAACTCCTGAATGACGGAGGCCTTGATGCGATCGTGATCGCCTATGACCCCGACACCATCGCTGCCAGCATGCTTGCCGTACCCATGTTCACGGACGAAATATTCTTTGCAGCCCCGAAGGCGTCCCGATTCTCCAGACACAGGAGCATCGACCTGAAAAAGCTCGAGCGTGAGATCTTCGTCTGCCTGAATGATGATTTCGCCACTCACCGGGACTTCAACCATGCCTTCCGCCTGGCAGGCTTTCAGCCACAGATCAGCATGAGAGTCAACGATATCTTCTCCCTGATCAATTTGATCAGCGGAGGCATGGGCCATGCGCTGCTCCCGGGTCGTGTGGCTGACTTCAGCCCCAAGATTCAGTTGATTCCCCTCACAGCACCGTATCGGATCAAGCAGAGGATTTCCCTGATCCTGCCTCGCAGTCGCGAAAGGGATCCGAACCTGTTGGCACTGTCCGCGGAATGCAGACTTTTCTGTTCCGAGCGCAATGGACGCTGAAGACGTTCCGGGATTGCCGTGTCATAAGCACACGACCACCCATAACTGGGAATTGATATCGCTGTTCATAACGCACGAATCAGCTCATCGCCTTGTCTGGAAAACCTGACCAGCTCACGCCGACCATCTGGGTACTCCTTGATCATCAACCCCTGAGGCGTGTCCTTTTCACTGTAATAGATGGGAATCCCCCCCCGCCAACATCGCCTCCGCAGCAGAACCATCCCCATCCAGGCTCATCAAGGAAGCCCAGAGCCGGTCATGCAGTTCCTCCGTGTCTTCAGGGCACTGATCCTTCCTGATGTCCATTGCCATGGCCCTATCCTCTTTCACTGCTTCAACCCCTTTCCATCCTGATCGAGACCGACTCCCGTGATGGTTCCAGCTTTCCCGGAGTTATCCCTCTATCGGCTCGTACTGCCAAACCCAATTGCCCAAACTCAGCGCCCATCCAACTGGGCAATCCGCCAGATCGACGTTGCCTGATCGGCCATCCATCGCTGGCGTGTTGCGATCGCTTCGGCCGACCATTCAGCATGATCTTCCGCCAGCCGTCGTGTGATGGCAAAAGCACTGTCCCGATAACAGGCCCGCTTGATCGGATAGGACTGGTTCCCTACCGCCCGGTTCTGCGCCGAGTCGAGCAGCGTCATGTTGCCCAAGCGGTAGACCAGCGCCTCTGCCTCATCCGTCCGGAATCCTTCCCAACCGTCAGCAGCACGTTGTGGCAATACATGCTCGACATTGAAAGCATCACTGCCCAAGCTGTAGTCCTGACCTGACAGGTGTTTTTCCAGCGCGCACAGGATGAAACGAACCACACGGTTGTTCCGGCTGTCGGTCGTCCGGATGACTTTTCCGGCAAAGGCTTCCCGAAAAACCCTGTCTTCGATATAGATGCTGCGCAACCCCTGCAAGACCGCGTGCAGATCCTTCACCTCACCTGTGGCAACCCTTCGCGCCACGGCGTTGTAGACACGCTCCTGCTCGGCCGTACCGTAGGCACCAATCACGTTGTAGCGTAACGAGATCACCACCGTTGCGCGCAACACCCCGACAAAGCCCGCATCATCGAGACGGCGACGGGCGGCCAGCAGCAAAGGGTAAGGCTGCCGGACACGAAAGGTCTTCAGGATACCGGCCTGCTCCTGGTCACGCCCCGGCCAATCGGATACCTCGGGTGATGACAGGGCCAGCCAGGTATCGAGGTCTTCGGCCAGCTCGCGCAACAGGGTAAAAACCTGATCAGGGCTTCTGATTTTTTGCCGGATCGTCTTGAACAGCTCGGCCTGACGGACGAAACCATGCCGGCTGTTCCAGTGGGTTCGCAGGAAATCGGGAAAACTGTCCTGCTTGAGCCGGCCGACGATCTCTTCCCATCGCTCTTCCAGACTACGCAGATGATGTTCGTCATCCCTGCCCCGATCGAGCACGGAAAACAGATAATTCTTCAGCAGGTCGGTGGAGGAGAGCTGCACGCCTCGTGCATTCAGGGTTTCAAAGACCTTGTAGGCATTCAGCTCGTCCGTCACGGTGATCACGGTAAAGAACAGGCCATCGCTGATGCTTTCCACCAGCTGGGCAAGAGCCCGTCCCTGATCGGTCTGGCCCGATACCTTCAGATAACCGCCAATCTGCCGGTCAAACCACTCGAAAGCCTTGCGAAGGCGATGTTCCGACGCCCGTAACGCATAACGGGGCAAAGGTTCAAGCTGCACCATGTGGTGCTGGTAATAACCGTTGTTGTTGCGGTTGAGTGTCAGCTTCGGACGCACTTCCAGCGAGACCGGATCCAGGTAGCCCACATAGGTCTGACGGATCTGATCCAGCCGCTGCCCATTGGCCCTGGCCTCCACCCCCTGATCGATCAGACGTTGCAGATGCTTGAGCACCGCCAGCACGATGATGCTCAGCGTGGTCAGACGTTGCTGCCCGTCGATCACGTCGAAGCGACGATCATCGGCCGACTGCAACACCAGATAGCCCATGTAGTGAGCGGACTCGCCATCAGGATCAAGGACGGCTCCGATGTCGAGCCACAGATCTTCCCATTCCGTTTCGCCCCAGCTGTAATCGCGCTGGAAGCGGGGAATACGGTAGGTCAACCCGTTTCCGATCAGCTTGCGAAAGGTATTGTTCTCGGTCTTGAAATGGGTGGCAGCCATGGTCGCTCAGCCGGGAAGCAGCATATCCACCGACCTTATCACGGGGGGAAAGAGCGCACCAGAGGCCCGCACGGTCATGCGGCCGCAGAACGAAGAACCAGGAAAGGGCGTCTCTGCATCGACATCCGTTCCCGGAACCCTGGGAGCTTGGGCGGTAGGAATCGCGAAGGCGAAAACCGGCCCCGCCGAGCACAGTTTGTGCCCGATTCGCCGCCCGCGACTTTCCTGCCGCCCAAGCTCCTGGGGAAAATGCCTACACAGCCACCATCGCCTGCCCCATCCGAACCGCCTGGCCCGGTTGCCAGTCGGTGGGCAGCTTCGGGGCGCCAGCCGGAAACAGCATCACGACGGTCGAGCCCAGCAGGAATCGGCCCATCTCGGCGCCCTTCTCAAGCAGAACAGGCTCGCCATCACCCGGATACTGCCAGCGGCGGATATGCCCCGGGCGCTCGGTGTTGACCACGCCGTGCCAGACGGTCGCCATGCTGCCCACGATGGTGGCGCCCACCAGCACCATCACCCATGGCCCCCACGGCGCCTCGAAGACGCAGACCACCCGCTCGTTGCGGGCGAACAGCCCTGGCACGCCGGCCGCCGTGGCCGGACTCACCGAGAACAGCGCGCCCGGCACATGGATCATCTGCTCGAGCTGGCCCTCGCACGGCATGTGGATGCGATGGTAGTCTCGCGGGCTCAGGTAGAGGGTGGCGAACTGCCCATCCCGGAACTGGCTGGCCAGCGCCTCGTCACCGCCCAGCAGCGCGGTGCAAGTGTACTCATGGCCCTTGGCCTGAAAGATCCGGCCGTCCCGGATCGGGCCGAGCTGGCTCACGGCACCATCGACCGGGCAGACGAGCGGCGTGTCGGCCAGCGGACGGACGCCCGGGCGAAGCGCACGGGTGAAGAACTCGTTGAAGCTGCCGTAGGCAGCCGGATCGGATTCGGCCGCTTCGCTCATGTCCACCCGGTACTGGCGGATGAAGCGTTGGATGACTGCCTGCGTGGCAGAGCCCCCCTGACGGCGCGCCAGCGCGCCGCAGAGTCGGGTCAGCCCCTGCTTGGGCAACAGATATTGAGCGATAACCGTCGGTGAAGGCATACGGGCGATAGTGTAAGCGCAGAGGGCTCAGCCAGCCAGCGTATCATCCGGCTGGGCTGCAGGCCGGAAACGGGGCGTGCAGATGGCCAGGAACACGAGCTCACCGTCACCGATGTTGGAGATACGGCGCGAGTACCCAGCCGGGATCATCACCACGTCACCCGGTTCCAGCGACGAGATCGTATGGTCACCTTCGGTAAAGGAACGGTTGGGGCCCACCAGCTCGATCCGCCCCTGCCCCTCGAGCACCACGTAGCGTTCCCAGATGTTCTGGAAACGGCGCAGCCGGGTCTCGGCCCCAACCTCGACACGGATTCGGGCGATGGACAGATCCGGGTCGGCCGGATCATTCAACCAGTCCGTGATATAGCAGCCCGGCTCGATGCCGGACTCGGAACGGCTGTCATCCCGCAGGATCAACGGTTTCGCAACGATGGCGGCTTCATCAGTCTGGGCCATGGTTAACCCCTCCCCCGGTCGGCAACTGGTTGAACACGAAATCATCCCAACGTGGCGGATGCTAACCGCCCCGCTGCCGGATTGCCGCATTTTTGTGCGCACCGATACAACCGGGCGATGCGTAAAACAGACACTTCTCACCGACCAGCCGTCTCCTGTCATCAGCCAGCTACCCGACACCTCTCGCCGCTCTCCCCCGGGCATCGCATGCTTGCACGCATGCAGCCCCGGTTTTCCTGCCGCGCCGACAACGGTGTGGCTGCCTGTCATGCGCCCGGAAACCGGCGCCCGGTGATCGATTCGATCTGTGTTCGTACTCTCTGGAAGACCCTGACGTGCGTTTGTTCGGCCTGACGTTCACCCCTCTCAGCCTCTGGCCCCGCCATGCCCAGCTGGGCCTCTGGACATGCTGCCTGCTGGCCGTGACGCGGGTCGCCATTCACCTGTCCCAGCATGATGCCAAGACCAGCGGCTCGATGGACACGGCCATCCTGTTCGTGCAGACCCTGTCACTTCTGCCGATCATCGGCCTGCTGCACTGCCTGTTCAAGGAAGATGCCACCTCGCCCAACCCGGTACGCCTGCAGGCCCGCAAACCCAGAAATATTGCCCCATTTCTGGCCATCATCCTCAGCTGCCTGCTGCCATTTCTCAGTCACGAGCATGCCCGCTGGCTAAGTTCCGGCATCGATGGACTGCTCAGCCTGATCCTGATCGCCCAGCTGTTCGGTGTCTTCAAACATCAGCGCTCCCTGGAAGGCAGACTGGCCATCGTGGCGGCCGTCCTGAGTTCGAGCATGCTGAACCTGGCTTTTCTTGAAAGTCAGTGGTCACTTTCCATCGTGCCGAAGCTCTGGCTTCCCATCATTGCCGCCACCGGCCTCACACTCTGGATCGCCGCCTTCCTCAGTCAGGGCGCACGACGCGAAAAACAGCTCCAGCACTCGGTCTCACAACTTGAGCACGCGGCACGCACCCTGCACCGCATCTACAACACCTCACCCGTGGCTCTGCTCAGTCTGGATCAGGAGGCCCGAATCCAGCGCTGGAACCAGCGTGCTGCCGAAGCCTTTGGCGGTGACCTGGCCCAGCACCAGAGCCCGCACATCTTCTCGCTGCTCGGCAACACGGTGGGTCAGCAGCTGCTGAACGACCTGAAGAAAACCGGCATCCACCACAGCGAGCTGACGCTCTCGCGCAATGGCATCGACAAGATCTGGGTGCTGGAGGCCAGCATCCGGGACAATGGCAGCGAGATCGGCATGCACGAAGTGACGGCCCATGCCCGGCGCGCTGCCACCTTCCAGGAGATCGCCGAGCAGGACGCGCTCACCGGCACGCCGAATCTGGTGGGCCTGCGCCGCATTCTGAGCAAGCAGCTCGTGCAGATGCGCACGAGCACACCGCTCAGCTGTCTCTACATCAACATCCAGCAGTTCGGGCAGATCAACCAGCTCTTCGGTCGCGCCGCCGGCGATGCCGTGCTGCGAGCCGTGGCCCAGCATCTGGAGAAGCATGTGCCGTCACCGGCCGTCTCGGGCCGCATTCGTGACGACCAGTTCCTCGTGATCCTGCCCGGCAGCGAGCTCACACTCACCCGCACCCGGGCCAACACCCTGCTCGCCAGCCTCTCACGCACCGCCATCGACCATCAGGGTCTGTCGATCCACATCAAGGTGGCCATCGGCGCGGTGGAAAGCGTGGCCGGCATGAATGCCGACCGGCTGATCGAATCCGCCCGGCTCGCCTGCGCCCTGTCCGAGCAGGAATCAGGCGCACGCACCTATGCCGTGATGGCCGACAGCCCTGCGCTGAGCGATCCGGCTGCCAGCCACCAGTTCGGCCCCAACCTGCGGCAGAAACTGCCGGAAACGCTGATCCGGCTGCATGCACAGGCCGTCACCTCGCTGCAGAACGATGTGCCAACCCAGTCCCTGACGGTCTTGCCCCGCCTGATCGGTGCCAACGGTCAGCTGCAGCTGCCGGCCCAGCTCGAACAGGCGGCTGCCCGTCAGGGCGCCTCGGCCGCACTGGATCGCTTCCTGCTCAGCCAGATCCTGCAGACGATGGCCACCCGCCGTGCCACACTGCCTGCCAACGGCATGGTGATTTTCCGTCTCAGCCCTCTCTCGCTGGCCGAACCCGGCTTCACCGGCAACCTGATCCGGCTGCTGGGCGCCGATGGCACGGCCGCGAACCGGCTCTGCATCGAACTGCCCTCGCAGGTGCTCGATTACGATCTTGAAGGCGCCCGCGCCTTCCTGAAGGACCTGCGCCTGCTGTCGGTGCATTCGGGCATCGATCTGCTCGACACCGATGCCACCGGCCTGCCCCTGCACCAGCTCACCCAGCTGCCGATCCGGCATATCCGCCTGGACGGACGGCTGTTCTCCGATCTGGAAGCCAACCCACACGCCTGCAAGGAAGTGACGGCCATCAAAGCCGTCTGCGAAATCATGGGCTTCGAATGCCTGATCGACCAGGTGAACAACCCGCTCGATCTGCGTCCGTTGCGCGAGCTGGGCCTGGATCTGGTACAGGGCAGCGCCGTCTCGGCCATTCGTCCGCTGGAGGACGCCCTGATCGGCCGGGAAGAACAGCCACTGCTGCCGATCGGCTCGCTGATCCCGGTCTGATCCCGGTCTGATCCCGAAACGGCTCGCTTCAGCCGACCGGTATCAGGCTGCCATCACCGCTCGGCACCGACACCCAGCCCAGCGCCATCGCGACGAAACCGAAGAGGGCTGCCAGCACCAGCATGACCAGCGTCACAGGCACGCCCGCCAGCAGGATGCCAACGATCGAATAGCCGAGGCTGGCCTTCGGTATGGCCCCGGACAATGCATTGCCGAGCACCCAGATCGAAAACAGCCAGATGGGCATCAGCAGGATCATCGGCACACCCAGCAGCGACAGGGCGCAGCCGACCAGATTCACCACGAACCAGGCCGCTGCCATCAGGTTGAAGAGATCCCCCCGGCCGTCCCAGCGCCCACCCCGCTTCATCCACCAGCGCATGAACCAGTAGCTCGTCAGGAACGCCCCCCACAGCAACAGCAGACCCAACCAGGCCAGCGCCACGATCGGCACGTTCGGCTCGGCCGCCACCGTCGCTGGATCCAGCCCGACCAGCGCACCCAGCAGCGATATGCCCAATACCGCCTGCCAGCGGGGAAAGTCGAATCGGTCGAACGGCTGCTCCTTCAGCAGAAAGGCAGCCCAGGCGGCGCTGAGCATGTTGTCTCCCGGTCATGATCCGTCATCGGAATGACTGTAACACCTGTACTGCGCCACCTGTCGCCAAACACCCTGGCGAGCAGGGCCATCCACCCTCCCGGGCGCTTGGGGCGGCAGGAATCGCGAAAGCCCCTCCGGGCGTGCAGAACAAGGCGCCAAGCCCGCAGAATCCTCCATGGCTTCAAGGGATTGGCAACGGTGCGCCGGTATGTAAGGCGCACGAAGCTCGCGCCCAGAGGGGCTTTCGCGGGGACGAATCAGTGCATAACACGTTCTACTGCCGCTCAGGCATCGGACAGCTCCCCCGTCCTTGCCACCACGTCCAGTACCGCCTCGCCGTAGGTCTGGAGCTTCTTCGCACCGACGCCGGGCACCTCGGCCAGAGCCGCCAGATCGGAAGGCTTCGAACGGGCGATGTCATGCAGTGTCGCATCATGAAAGATCACATAGGCCGGCACGCCGCTGGCGCGAGCCTGCTGGCTTCGCCAGGCTCGCAGCCGGGCGAAGCAGGCCGCACCGTCCGCATCCAGATCCTGCTCCAGCGTCGAGGCCACCACACCGCGCTGACGCTTGCGAGCGCGTGCATCGCGCGCATTTTCGGACGGCGTGCGCAAAGCCACCGATTGCTCGCCCTTCAGGACAGGGCGGCTGGCCTCGGTCAGCAAGACCGTCTGGAAGCGCTCGGCATCGATGTAGATCAGGCCGGCAATCGAGAGCTGGCGAACCACCGAACGCCATTGCGAGACGCTCAGATCGGCACCGATCCCGAAAACGGGCAGATCCTGATGACCGTAGCGCCGGACCTTCTCGTTGTCGGCCCCCCTCAGCACGTCGATCAGATGCTGTGCGCCGAAAGACGTGCCACTGGCCTTCTGACAGCGGTACACGCAGGACATGAATTTCTGGGCGAGCACCGTGCCATCGATGGTGTCCGGCGGGTTCAGGCAATTGTCACAGTTGCCACACGGCTCGACAGCCTCGCCAAAATAGGCCAGCAGCCTCACGCGCCGGCAATCGGTGGCCTCGCACAGGGCCAGCATCGAATCCAGCTTGTTGCCGGCCTGCCGCTTGAAATCCGGATGCGCCTCGGAGCTGTCGATGAAACGGCGCTGCTGCAGCACATCCGACAGCCCATAGGCCATCCAGGCCTCCGCCGGCATGCCATCACGCCCCGCACGGCCTGTTTCCTGATAATAGGCTTCGATGGAACGCGGCAGATCCAGGTGAGCGACGAAACGGACATCGGGCTTGTCGATCCCCATCCCGAACGCAATGGTCGCCACGACGATCATCCCGTCCTCACGCTGAAAAGCGGTCTGCACCTCCGATCGTTCATCGGCATCCAGCCCGGCATGATAGGCGCGGGCATGGAAGCCTTCAGCCTGCAGGAAGGCCGCCACCTGCTCGACCCGCGATCGGGTGGCGCAATAGACGATCCCCGACTCCCCTTCATGACCGTTGCGGATGAAGCGCAGCAGCTGCTGGCGCGAGTCGCGTTTTTCGACGATGTGATAGCGGATGTTCGGCCGGTCGAAACTCGTGAGAAAAGTGCGCGCTTCGGTCAGCTCGAGCCTGAGCACCATCTCCCGGCGTGTCAGGTCGTCGGCGGTGGCCGTCAGTGCAATCCGGGGCACCGACGGAAAGCGTGCAGCCAGACGCCCCAGATCCATGTACTCCGGCCGGAAATCATGTCCCCACTGCGACACGCAATGCGCCTCATCAATGGCGATCAGCCCGATCCGGCAACGATCCAGCAAAGCCAGCGTGCGTTCGGTCAGCAGACGCTCTGGCGCGATGTAGAGCAGTTTCAGCTCGCCCGCCAGCAGATCGCGCTCCACCGCAGCCGCCTCGTCCGCGCTCAGCGATGAATTCAGATAGGCTGCCGACACCCCCAGCTCACGCAGCGCCGCCACCTGATCCTGCATCAACGCGATCAGGGGCGACACGACGATACCAACCCCGGGACGCAGCAGGGCAGGAATCTGGTAACAGAGCGATTTGCCACCACCGGTCGGCATCAGTACCAGCGCATGACCGCCATCGACGATATGATCGATGATGTCACGCTGATGCCCCCGGAAAGCCGGATAGCCGAAGATCTGCTGCAACACCTGATCAGCGTTCATCATGTCGGGGTCGGGGCTTTCCTGGCGCTCGGGCGCGCCATCCCAGTCAGTCAAGGTGTCGGCCAATTTGTTCAAGGCAGATACAAAAGCTCGCATCTTTTTGCAAAGGAGCCGATTCCGTACGTCGGTTAATCTGACATTTATCGGCTTGTAATAACTATGATGATGATGCGGTATTCGCAAATGTCTTAGCATTCTGCGTCTACGATCAGCATGCCCGGCCCTGGTGGTACGGCCATGCCCTGCAACACCCTCATCTTAGCGCTGCCCGAGACGACTCATGACCCAGGACAAGCCATCCGAACTACGACGGTTCGTCGATGAGCACCCGACCACGGTGGTGGCGGAGCTGTGGCGCCTGATGAACGAGGCCCCTGCCCAGGGACGATATGCAGATTTCGATCTCATCGCCGAAACGCTGCTGCAGGTGATCCTGTGTGAAGATGTACCCGAACCGGTTCAGACCGCCGCCCGCGACCTGTGTCAGGCCTATGCGGCGCAGGCCATCCGCTGCGCGATGCCCCACGCAGTCATTCCCATCAAGCAGCTGCACTGAATCGGCGCACCAGCCAGCCAGCGTACGTACCGGCCACCCTGTACCCCGTCAATGTGGCATCACAGACGGGTCAGTACCAGCCCGATCTGCCCCTGTGCATTCACGAGCTCGCCCGGCAGCGCATCCGGCCATTCCCAGCGATCGGGCGAGAACACCGCTTTCAACTGATCGAGGCTCAGATCATAAGGTGGCCCCCGGCGTGGTTCCCCGGCCCGGGCCTGGCTCTCTGCGACGGCCTGGGTCAGATCGTGGTCGAGCACGAGCAGCAGCTCACCGTCGGGCCGCAGCCACTGGTGCAGCCTGTCGGCATAGGCCGGCCAGCGGGACGGGTGGATCGCCACCAGGCACTGCTGGTCATAGACGGCATCGAAGGCCACCTCCGGTGCGTACTCGAACAGGTCGGCCTGCAGCACTTCTGCCCGCGCGACCCGCCCCGACTGCCGGGACGTCAGCAGGGCACGCAACAGATCCCGTGCCTGGGCCACGGCGGCGGGGGCATAGTCCAGCCCGACGACGTCGAAGCCCCATTCGGCCAGCAGCACCACTTCCTGCCCACTGCCGCAACCGGGCACGAGCACGCGCACGACGCGTGAATCGTCATTGCTGCCCGGCCGGGCATCACTGGCGATGATGGGGGACAGTCTCCCGGTTCGAATCCAGCTCTCAAGCTGGGGATTGGGACGATTCCTCTCCCACGGCGTCTTGCCTGACCGATAGCAGTTCTCCCAGAACTGCATGTCTGGCCCACGAAAGGGTTTGGATGAAGCCTTGTCACTCATCAGAAGAGCTGCCTGACACGAGAAAGATCCGTTACACCCCTAATGATATCGTCGCCAGGCTTGACACGAACAGACGGCACATCGTTTGACATGCCGCCCGCTGCCGAAACAACGCTCAATGGCTGGCGCTGCGGGCGATGCTGACCGAGGTCTCGTTGACGATGGAACCGACGCCCGAGGAACGATAGCCGGCCTGGGTATCCTCCTGCCAGAACCAGCGGCGGGGGGCCGCACCCAACTCGATGGACAGGTAGGTCTGCAAGTTCAGCTTGCAAAAGAAGTCCAGCGAGGTCAGCGAGGAGAAAAACGGCGTGAAACGCCGGCTGATGGCATCCGGGTCGTCCGTGCGCCGGGCTTCTGCCAGGGCGATCTGGATCGGTTCGCCTTCGCCACGAATCTCAAGCAACCGCCCTCCCATATGCTCGATGACCTGGGCAATGAACGGAAAGCGGGTTGGATCGTAGATCTCCAGCGGTGCTCCTCGCTGACCCAGACCCCAGACCCGGTACTCCGAGTATCGTGCGCTTCGATCGCTTTGTGGCATTCAAACACTCCTGATCCCTGCGCCAGGCCACAAGGAGCCCCCTCGGTGGAAGCACGTTCCAACAGCCTGACTGGTTGAGAATTGCAACGCAGCCGGGCATCCGCAGACGGGTCTCTGCTCAGCACGATTGAACGCCGCACCAGCAATTAACGCACTATCAGCGCCATCTGCGTACAAAGATTACAAACCGTATCTTACGCAACATTAATACTCAATTGAGAGCCTACTGCGTTACTTGCCCTCCACCGAAAACAACGACCGTCCAGTCGTGACCGGGAAAAATGCAGCTTCCGGGCAACACAGTTTTCAAGAAGCCACAAAAACACGGGCTGTCTGCCGGTCATCCCCCCTTTTCCCGGCGCCTGAAACGGTAGATCGCCTGCGTGGCCCGCTTCACCGGAAAGTAACGAACCTGTCGCCCTTCGGACAGAAAGACACGATCGAGAATGATCAGCCCCAGCCGCCTGGCAAGGTCTTCGAAGTCCCTGGGGGTGGTCAGGTGCAGGTTGGGCGTGTCGAACCATTCATAGGGCATCTCGCGCGTCACCGGCATCCGCCCGCGCAGGATCGACCAGACATGGAACCAGTGGCCGAAATTGGGAAAGGAGACGATGCCCTCACCCGCCACCCGGCTCATGTCGTCCAGCACCCGCTCGGTACGCTTGGTCGCCTGCAGGGCCATCGACAGCACCACCACGTCGAACTGTCCGCCCCGGAACATTTCGAGGCCATCCTCGATGTTGCGCTGCACGACATCGACGCCCCGACGAGCGCAGGCGAGTACTTCCGCATCATCGATCTCGACGCCATAGCCATGACATTGCTTTTCTTTCGACAGATGGGCCAGCAGCGCCCCATCGCCACAGCCCAGATCCAGCACATTGGCGTGAGGCCGGATCCAGTCGGCGATGATGGCCAGGTCAGGCCGCAGGGTTTCGGTTTCAGGGTGCATCACAAGGTTCAGGCTTGAAGGGTCGAGTGGATGCGATCGAAGTAGGTTCGCACCAGATCGTGATAGCGGGGGTCGTCGAGCAGGAAGGCGTCATGACCATGCGGGGCGTCGATCTCCGCATAGGTGACAGGCGTCCGGTTGGCCAGCAGCGCCTTGACGATTTCGTGGCTTCTCGCCGGTGAAAACCGCCAGTCGGTCGTGAAGGACACGACGAGAAACGCGCACCTGGCCGGCGACAGCGCCTGGGCCAGATTGCCCCCATGGGCACGCGCCGGGTCGAAATAATCCAGTGCGCGCGTGATCAGCAGATAGGTGTTCGCATCGAAATAGCGCGAGAACTTCTCACCCTGGTAGCGCAGGTAGCTCTCGATCTCGAACTCGACATCGAAGGAAAAGCCGTAATTGCCATGCTTGAGCATCCGGCCGAACTTCTCGGCCATCGTGTCATCGGACTGGTAGGTGATGTGACCGATCATCCGCGCCACCTGCAACCCGCGACCGGGCACCGTGTTGTGGTCGTAGAAACGACCTTCATGAAATTCGGGATCGGTGATGATGGCCCGACGAGCCACTTCGTTGAACGCGATGTTCTGGGCCGACAGCCGTGGCGCCGTGGCAATGGCGGCACAGTAGGCCAGCCGATCCGGGTACAGGTAGCTCCAGGCCAGTGCCTGCATCCCGCCGAGCGATCCCCCCATCACGGCCGCGAAACGCTCGATGCCCAGGGCATCAGCCAGGCGCGCCTGGGCATGTACCCAGTCCTCCACCGTCACGACCGGAAAGCTGGGACCGTAGGGGCGGCCTGTCTGCGGGTCGAGCGACATCGGCCCGGTCGAGCCGAAGCAGCTGCCCAGATTGTTCACCCCGATCACGAAGAACCGGTCGGTATCGACCGGACGGCCCGGCCCCACCATGTTCGACCACCAGCCATAATCATCGGCCGTGCCTGCCGTCAGCCCCGCCACGTGGTGCGAGGCATTCAGCGCATGGCAGATCAGCACCGCATTGCTGCGCGCTTCATTGAGCGTGCCATAGGTTTCATACACCAGCTCGTAGGGACCGAATTCAACCCCGCTCGTCAACGGCAGCGGGGTTTCGAATCGATGCCTGACAGGTGTGACCAGCAGACTCATGCAGTAGGACTCCCAAAAGGAAAAGCCGGCCCACCCCTGCGGGCACGGCTGGCATCAGTGAGCCGGCGTCTCGGGCAACGGCATGCCTGGATCGGCGTCGAGTGCCAGCAGGCTGGCGCGCAGCATTGCCAGATCATCCTGCACCAGCAGGCGCCGCACCTTCGGCCGCAACCAGGAGACATCGGCATCCAGCACCACTCGCTTGACCCGCAACAGCCGGGAAGGGGGCATCGAGAACGTGCGCAGCCCCATCCCCAGCAGCATCCGGGTCGCACTCGTTTCACCCGCCATCTCGCCACACAGGCTCACAGGCTTGCCGGCCTTGCGCGCTGCCCGGATCGTCAGCACGATCAGGCGCAGCACAGCCGGATGAAACTCGTCATACAGGTGCGAGATCCGATGATCGGTCCGATCGATGGCCAGCGTATACTGAACCAGGTCGTTCGTGCCGATCGACAGGAAATCGAGCTTGCGAGCGAAGGTGCCTGCCGACAGCGCCGCCGCGGGCACTTCGATCATGCCACCCACCGGCACATGATCGGCCACCGGCACATCCCGTCCCCGCAGCTGATCCCGGGCCTGCGCGAGCAACTGCACCGCCTCGTCCACTTCCTGCACCTGCGACAGCATCGGCAACAGGATCTGCACCGGCCCATGCACCGACGCCCTCAGGAGCGCCCGCAGCTGCACGAGAAACATCTCCGGCTCGGCCAGACTGAAACGGATCGCCCGACGGCCAAGCACCGAGGTATCACCGGGGATCAGCGCCTGGGCCGGCAGTACCTTGTCGGCCCCCACGTCGATCGTACGGATCGTGACGGGCCGCCCCTGCATCGCGAGCACGGCATCCCGGTAGGCCCGGTACTGCTCTTCCTCGTCCGGCAGGTCGGCACGATTCAGGAACAGGAACTCGGAGCGGAACAGGCCCACGCCTTCGGCGCCCTGACGGATCGCGTCATGCGCCTCCTCGGGCTGCTCGATGTTGGCCAGCAGGCTCACGGCCTGACCATCGCGCGTCACGCATCGCACATCGGCCAGGCTGGCCAGATGACGCGCCTCCTCGGCAACCTGACGCTGACGGTCACGGTACAGGGACAGCGCCGCCTCGTCTGGCGAGACGATCACGACGCCAGCGTCGCCATCCAGAATCAGCAGATCGCCATCGTGAATGCTGGAGGCTGCCTGCGGCACACCCACCACGGCAGCCACCTGCAGGCTGCGTGCCAGGATGGCACTGTGCGAGTTGGTGCCGCCCAGCTCGAAGACGAAACCACACGCGCCCTTGATCTGCAGCATGTCGGCCGGCTGTAGGTCCTGTGCCACGAAAATCAGTGGCTCACCCGACTCCCGGGGCGCCACCGACAGCGGACTGCCAGCCAGCGCCTTCAGCACCCGCTCGGCAACCTGCTCCACATCGCGCCCCCGTTCCTTCAGGTACGGATCCTCGATGGCCCTGAACTGCGCCGCCAGCTCCTCGGCCATTTCGGAGATGGCCCACTCGACATTGACCAGTGCAGAGCGCACTTTCTCGCAGGCAGCCTCGAAGAGCGCCGGATCATGCAGCAGCATCAGCTGAACATCCAGCAAGGCCTTGGCCTCGGCCGGCGCATCGGCCGGCAGCTGGTCGGCAACGGCCTTCAGCTCCTCATTGACTCGCTCGCCGGCACGCCACAGACGTGCCGTCTCGGCCTCGACATCATCAGCACCGATGTGGAAACGGGGCACGTCGATCAGGCCCGTCTCCAGTACGCAGGCACGCCCGAGCACCACCCCACCGCCAACGGGTGAGCCTGTCAGTCTCTGCATCAATGTCCCCCCGCAATGTCTTCCCCGAAGCCCGAAGCGACCAGCTCGGTCAACGCCTGCAGGGCCTCATCCTCATCCGGGCCATCGACCTCGATGACCAGCGTGCTGCCACAGGCCGCGGCCAGCATCATCACGCCCATGATGCTCTTGCCGTTGACCCGTCGGCCACCGCCTCCCTTCGTCAGCCAGACACCGCTCTGAAAGCGTGTGGCCGTCTGCGTCAGGGCCGCCGAAGGGCGTGCGTGGACACCCAGCCGGTTGACGATTTTCACCTCTGCTGTCTTCATGAATCCTCTGAGGATGTATGGCCAGGAAAACTGGCCTCGACCAGACCGATACCTGCGGCCACATCAGCCGCCACCCTCGCCACCAGCTCATCCAGTGGCAGGCTGGCACGATAATTGATGAGCTTCAGCAGCATGGGCAGATTCACCCCATAGAACACGCTGATTCGTCCCGAATCGGCCAGCTGCACGGCGATCCGGGCCGGTGTGGCGCCATACAGGTCGGTCAGCACGACGAGCCCACTGCCATCGTTGATCCGGTTCGCCAGTGATTTCGCCGCCTGCAGGGCCTGATCCGGATCCTCGTCGGGAATGATGTCGAGCGCCGCCACCTGCACCGGCAAACCACGATGGATGTGCCGGCAGCAATCCAGCAGCGCGCTCGCCAGCGGCTGGTGGGCGACGATCAGCAGGGCAATCATCCCACTTCTCCCGCTCCCGTGGCGGCCGCCCGGTCAGCCGCCACCCGGCGCTGCAACCGCTCGATGAAGAAGGCCGGCACATCGAAGCCCGTCTGCGCCGTGATCTCCATGAAACCGGTCGGGCTCGTCACGTTGATCTCGGTCAGGCTGTCACCGATCACATCCAAGCCGACCAGGAAAAGCCCACGGGCCGACAGAATCGGCCCCAGATACTCCGCGATCTCCCGGTCACGCGCCGACAGCGGCTGGGCCACCGGCTTGCCACCGGCTGCCATGTTGCCGCGGGCCTCGCCCACCTTCGGAATGCGGGCCAGCGCGTACGGCACCACCTGCCCGTCGATCAGCAGGATCCGCTTGTCCCCGGCCGAGATCGCCGGGAGATAGCGCTGGGCCATGACCGTGCGCGCCCCGAACTGGTTCATGGTCTCGAGGATCACCGACAGGTTCGGATCATCCTGTCGCGCCCGGAAGATCGAGGCTCCACCCATGCCATCCAGCAGTTTCAGCACCGCCTCACCGTGCCTGGACACGAATGCACGCAAGCGCGCCGGATCGCGTGTCACCAGGACATCCGTCGTCAGCTGCGGAAACTCCGTGATGGAGAATTTTTCATTATGGCTGCGAATGGCGGCTGGATGGTTGTAGACTCGCGCCCCTCTGGCCACGGCCCGCTCGAGCATGTAGGTCGAATAGACATATTCCATGTCGAAGGGTGGGTCCTTGCGCATCAGCACCGCATCGAAGCGTGACAGCGATTCGGTGGCTGGCTCGCCCGTCTGATACCAGGGTTTGTCGCTCTCCGTCAGTGACAGTGGTGTCACCCTGGCAACGACCTCGTCATCCTCATAGGCGATGTCCCCCTGCTGGCAGCCCCAGATCCGATGACCACGCGCGACGGCGGCCCGCATCATGGCGATACTGGTTTCCTTTTCCGGTTTCAGCAGATGAAAGGGATCGAGGATGAAAAGAATGTCCATGAACCACCTGAAAGGGATGACGGAAGGGGCAGGCGCTCAGCCCGCGTGATCCGCCCATTTTAGAGCCTGTCGCCCCGTTTGTTTCGGGATCATCGCCAATCCGCCCGCCCTGTTCCTGCCAGCCCCTTTCAAGGGTCTGCCGGCCGGATCCCCCCTTTCATCACGCTGTCAGAATTCATCATCAGGCATTCATGACACAACATGACAGTCTGTCCGGCTTAGACTGATCAACCGACGGGCGCTGGACTGACGGCCCAATGCGCGTACCATGCCAGACATCGACGGAGAGCCCCGCCCCGTCCGGATTCTTCGGTGGCCGCAGACCCGGCGTCCAGATCGGCGCGGCCTCTTCGTCCCCCCTTCACCAACCGGAGCAAGACATGGAAAAGCAGGCTTTCTTTCAGGACTTTCAGGACAAGCTGATGGCCCTCTTCCGGGCAAGCCCCGCTGCCGACCTCGAGCGCAACCTGAAGGCACTGATGGGGCAGACCTTCAACCGGCTGGAACTCGTCAGCCGCGAAGAATTCGAGATCCAGGCTGCCATGTTGCAGGCGCTGCGTGAACGGGTCGAGCAGCTGGAAGCACGCCTCGACCAGCCGGCAGGCACCCCATCGTCTGGCCAGACCCCTGCCGGCGACGTCTCATGAACACGCTGGCGGTCGTCCACAGCCGGGCGCTGTTCGGTCTGTCGGCGCCACCCGTCTCCGTCGAAGTCCATCTGGCCAACGGCCTGCCCGCTTTTCATATCGTCGGGCTGCCGGAAACCTCGGTCCGGGAAAGCCGTGAACGGGTGCGGGCGGCGCTCCTTCAGAGCGGTCTCGACTTCCCGAACCGCCGCATCACCGTCAACCTGGCGCCAGCCGACCTGCCCAAGGAGTCGGGCCGTTTCGACCTGCCCATCGCCATCGGCATCGCCGCTGCCGCCGGCCATCTGCCACTGGCTGCACTGACCGATGTGGAACTGGTGGGCGAACTCTCGCTGTCGGGCGAACTGCGTCCGATCCGGGCCGCGCTGGCGGTGGCGGCCGGGGTGGCGCAAGCCAGCCCCGGACATTCACTGATCCTGCCCCGATCCAATCTGGACGAGGCCCTCCCCGGTGGGCTGACCCGACTGCACGCTGCGCAGCACCTGCGCGAGGTGATCGAACACCTGAAAGGTGTCCGGCCACTGGTGAACGACGCCCTTGCCGCCGATGCCGCTCTGCCATCAGCACCCGATACGACCCAGGCCTTCGGGGCGGCCACCAACCTCCCCGGTGACGAAGCCGGCCTCGACATGGCCGACGTGATCGGGCAGCCGCTGGCACGCCGGGCGCTGGAAATTGCCGCTGCCGGCCGCCACACGCTGCTGTTCACCGGGAGCCCCGGCACAGGCAAGAGCCTGCTCGCTCACCGCCTGGCAGGCCTGTTGCCCCCTCTCACGCACGAGGAAGCCCTTGACGTGGCCATGATCCGCTCGGCCTGCGGGCAGCCTGCCCTTCTCTCATCACGCCCGCTGATGCGCTCACCTCACCACTCGATCACGGCGGCAGGACTGCTGGGCGGCGGCCACCCACCCAGGCCAGGGGAAATCTCTCTGGCCCACCACGGCATCCTGTTCCTCGACGAGCTGACCGAGTTCAGGCGGCCCGTCATCGAGGCGCTGCGCGAACCGCTCGAAACCGGCGAGATCACGCTGAGCCGGGGCGGCACCCGCGAAACCTATCCAGCCCGTTTCCTGCTGGTCGCTGCGATGAATCCATGCCCCTGTGGCTACCTGGGTGATCCCGCACGCAGCTGCCGCTGCACGCCCGCGCAGATCCGGCGCTATCAGTCCCGGCTCTCCGGCCCCCTGCTCGAACGCTTCGACCTGGGGGTGGAGATGATCCGGGAACACGTCGGATGCAACGCTGCCTCCGCGGCCGCAAGGCCCGAAAGTACCGCCGCCATCGCCCAGCGCGTGCTCGCGGCTCACCAGCGCCAGCAAGACCGGCAGGGTTGCCACAACGCCCACCTGCCGGCGGGCCGTTTCGACACCTGTCTGCCCCTGACACCCGCAGCCCGCAAGCTGCTGACCCAGGCGGCCGAACGATTCGCGTGGTCGGTGCGCAGCCAGCACAAATGCCTGCGGGTGGCACGCACCATTGCCGATCTGGATGACAGCCCCACACTGGAAGCCACCCATCTGGCCGAGGCCATGGCGCTGCGCCGCCCTCTGGATCACCTGCATCTGGCCGAAGCAGCCTGACCGACCGGCTTCCAGGGCAAGACCCGGCCGATCCTTGCAGGTACGAAACCCCCTGTCAGACACCTTCCTGATCAGGTCATGTGAGACCGCGCCCATCCGGGTACGCAGGCTCTCCAGGCTGATCAGCCATCTCCCCGGATCCCACGCCGGCGGCGGACACGGCATAATCGACGGAAACCATGGCAAGCGGTGCCATGGCATCCTCACCGGAGCCCAAGAGCTTGGGCGGCAGGAAATCGCGGGCCGCCCATCACGGCCATGCCGAAACAACCAGACACAGAAGAACCCCTATGCTGTTCGAATTCCGCAGCCGCGCAACCGGCACCATCACCATGACCAGCAAGACTGGCACCGAGATTCTGCGCATCATCGGCAAAAGCCCCGACCCCACCGGCATCATCACCGTCGCCCAGATTCCCGACGCCATCGCAGCCCTGAAACGGGCAGCCGACAACGAGCCACCGCCCCCGCCGGAAACGGCCCGCCCCCAGGACGACGACGGCCCCCGCGAGCCCTTCGTGAGCCTGCGCCAGCGCGTGTTTCCGCTGATCGAAATGCTGGAGCAGGCCAAAGCCGCCGACGTGGATGTCACCTGGGGCGTCTGACCCCTGTGGATCGTCACTGCCCACGCAGCACTCAGCCCTGCATGCCCAAAAGCCCGGGGCTGATCTCGACACCCTGCGCCACCAGTTCCGCGTAGATCCGGTATGCCCCCCACGCATCATGAGCCGCATAGCGGCACTGGGGCGCCGACAGCGGTCGCCTCGACCAGTCGGACTTGCCGATCGTCTTCGACTTCTCGAAATAGCGGCCAAACGTGATGGCCATCGCCATCCGGATGCCAGTGGAATGGCGATAACCCTGCTGCCGGTAAACGCTGTCCAGGTCGATCATCGAGGCGGGAGCCGCACCCAGTCGCCTCGTGAGCTGCGCATGATCAGCCGTCAGACCAAAACCCACCTTCCAGAGTTCTGGTCGCTGCATCAGGGCGGCCACCGCCTGCACGCTCTGTGGATCGAGCATCGAGAACAGCCAGGCACGGTCCGCCACGGCCAGCTGCACCAGATGCGGCCCATCCTGCACCTGTCCCCGCACGAACACCGGCTTCGATTCGGTATCGAACCCCACCACCGGATGCCGGGCAATGTCCGCCGCGACCTGGGCCGCACGGCCAGGTTCGACCATCATGATCGCCTGATCCGGCAACCGTTCGAAAGGCGGTAACGCCTGAACGGCCTCTCGGGATGGCAGCGATCGGGGCTGCTGCTTCCGACGGGCAGCCCGTCTGCCCGGCGCGCGCGGCGTCCGCACCCGACGGGTCTGAGCAGGTTGTGAAGGCGTGCCCATCACCCTTTCCCGAACCCGGCAGGCAACGGCCTGAAGGCAGACGGCGACAGTGGCACGAAACGATCCGGAAACATCATCAGGTGCATTCAAAAGGGGAGGCCGATTCTATCGAACCCACAACCTGGTCGCCTTCGCGCACGCGAAGCGCACATAGCAGTTAATATCCATTGTTGAAGAAAGTTAACACCCGTGTCATGGCGCACCCTCGTCCTGGCCCACCCTTCCACCAGCTCCCGCCGGGGGCGCTTTCAAGAGGCGATAGAACATGGCCAAGATTCTCATCCCCGTCGACGGTTCGGAGCCCGCACTGCGCGCACTGCAATGGACCATCGACCAGATCCGAAACGGCGCCGAGCACTCCATCTCGCTGTTGAACATCCAGCCGGAAATTCTCACAGGCCATGCACGCGCCTACTTCAGCAAGGCCGATCTGGATGCCTACATGGAAGAAGAGGCACGCGAAGCCCTGGCGCCGGCCGAAAAAATCCTCGCCGATGCCGGCATTCCCTTCGAATCCTCATATGACCGTGGCTATGCTCCCACCATCATTGCCGAGCACGTCGAGCAGGGCAACATCGACCAGATCGTGATGGGCACCCGTGGCCTGAACCGCTTCTCCGGTCTGTTGCTGGGCTCCGTGGCCACCGGCGTGCTGAACCTCGTGAAGGTTCCCGTCACCCTGATCAAGTAAAGTCATTTACCTGATCGTCAGCCACCTGCCAGGAGCCTGGGTGGCAGGCATCGCGAAGGCGAAAAATCGGCCCCGCCGGGCACGGTTCGTGCCCGATTCGCCGCCCCATGGCCCGAGCCATGGGGCAGGAAGCGGGTGCAGATTGCGCCGGCGCGGCCGGTTTGCAGCCCGCGACTTTCCTGCCGCCCCAAGCTCCCAGGGAGGCTTTCCTCTCCACCGGCATCTCCTTCTGCCTTGCCTGGCAACGCACGGCGAACCGCCCCCGATGGGCCCGCCTATCCGTCAGCATCCATCAATCGGCCGACTCCCCTCTTCCCGTGAAAGCCATGTCAAACTCCCTGGAAAAAACGCCCGTCGAAGTCCGTCTGAACGCTGCCCCCCGGAATCGTGACGAGGCCGTCCGCGAAGCGGGCGAGCTGCTCGTCAGCGCCGGATTCGCCCAGCCATCCTTTGTCGAGAGCCTGCTCAAGCGTGAACAGGTCGCCACCACCTTTCTCGGACAGGGCGTGGCCATTCCGCACGGCATGGTCGAGGAAAAGCACCTGGTCAACCGCACCGGCCTCGGCGTTCTTCAGGTGCCCGCCGGCGTGGTCTGGGGAACCGACGCCGAAGGCAACCAGCAGGTGGTCAAACTGGTCGTGGCCATTGCGGCCGCCTCGGACGAACACATCCAGGTGCTTCGCAAACTGACCCGTCTGATGCGGGATGAAGACCGCATGCAGCGCCTGCAGCAGACCGACAGCCCCGAGGACATCATCGACGCACTGACAGGCGAGACCAGCGCGGCGCCCGAACCGACGCTGGAAGACTTTCCCGTCGGCCAGAACATCACGCTGAACTATCCCAATGGCCTGCACGCACGCCCCGCCGCGCAATGGGCCGATACGGCACGCCGCTTCAGGGCGAAGGTTCATGTACGCTGCGCCAACGTGGTGGCCGATGCCCGCAGCGTCGCCTCCCTGCTGAGCCTCGGCGCCGGTCGTAACGCCCAGCTCCGGATCTCGGCCCAGGGCGATGATGCCCAGTCGGCCATCAGCGCCCTGCTCGGCATCATCAAGCTGCTGGGCGACGAGGAAATCCGTCAGGCCAGGCTGGCAGAAACCCGCCAGAGCCAGGCTCAGGGCCTCGGGCGCGAGCTGGGAGACTGGGCGCCGAAAGCCGCCAGCAGCCATCGTGGCATTGCCGCGGCGCCCGGTCTGGTCATCGGCACCCTGGTGCTGGCCACCAGCCAGACGCTGGATGCAGAAGACCAGTTCAACGGCATCGCCGAAGAGGCAGCCAGGCTGGATCAGGCCCTCTCCAACTCGGAAAAACAGCTCGGCACCCTGATCTCGCAGGCCGAGCGCGCCGGCAGGGTCGAGCAGGCCAGCATCTTCAAGGCGCACCTGGATCTGATGCGGGATCCGGGCTGGGTGCAGGATGTGACGCGAACCATCGTGGCCGGCCATGGTGCTGCCTGGGCCTGGCAGCGTTCACTGCCCAGCAGGATCTCGGCACAACAGAACCTGACAGATCCCACGCTGGCCGCACGCGCAGCCGACCTGCAAGATGTGGGGGAGCGCGTGCTGCGGAACCTGCTCGGCAAGCCCGACAGCGGCAACCCGGGCCAGGGATGGCCCGATGACGCCATTTTGCTGGCCGATGATCTGGCCCCTTCCTTTACGGCCCAGATCGACACGAGCCGCGTCAAGGGTTTCTGCACGGCCCTGGGCGGCCCCACGGCACACACCGCCATCCTCGCTCGCGCGCTCGGCCTGCCCGCCGTCGTGGCGGCGGGCGCCAGCATCCTTGATCCGGCCCTCGTCAGGGACGGGCAGGTTCGTGCCATTCTCGATGGCTATCGCGGCACGCTGTACGTGGCTCCCACCGAAGCCGCTCTGGCCGAAGCGCAACAGCACATCGCCCACATCGAACAGCTGAAGGAAGAAGAAACCAGGAACCGGATGCAGCCGGCCGTCACCATCGATGGACATCGGGTCGAAATCGGTGCCAACGTCAACCGCGCCGATCAGGCCCGGCTGGCGCTCGAAGCCGGCGCCGAAGGCGTGGGTCTGATGCGAACCGAGTTCCTCTTCCTCGAGCGCGACCACATCCCCAATGAAGAGGAACAGTACGAGGTCTACCGGGCGATGGTGAACGTGCTGGCCGGCAAGCCGCTGATCGTCCGGACCCTCGACATCGGCGGTGACAAACAGGTGCCGCACATGGCCCTGCCCCACGAAGAGAACCCCTTCCTCGGCGTGCGGGGAGCCCGGCTGCTGCTGCGTCGGGACGACCTGCTCGAACCCCAGCTGCGGGCTCTCTATCGTGCCGCCCGGCACGGGCCCCTGTCCATCATGTTCCCGATGATCAGCACCATCGAGGAAGTGCACGCGCTGCGCGAACGCACGGAAGCCATCCGGCAGGCCGTCGATGGCCCCCATGTGCCGATCGGCATCATGATCGAAGTGCCATCGGCGGCCCAGCTGGCCGACCAGTTTGCGAAGTACGTCGATTTCTTCTCGATCGGCACCAACGATCTGACCCAGTACACGCTGGCGATCGACCGCCAGCATCCCGAACTGGCCGCGATGGCTGACGGTCTTCACCCGGCCGTCCTGCGCCTCATCGCCGAGACCGTGGCAGGCGCCCGTCCGCACAAGCGGCATGTCGGTGTCTGCGGTGGCCTGGCCGGCGATCCGCTCGGCGCAGCCATTCTCACCGGCCTGGGCGTCAACGAGCTCAGCATGAGCACCACCGATCTCGGCACCATCAAGGCCTTGTTGCGCCGCCACACCCTTGGCGAACTGCAGACACTGGCCCAGAAGGCCCTCAACGCCGAAACCGTCGATGATGTCCGTGCCCTCGGCGCCTCTCTCAAACCCGCCTCATCCCAACCGGCAGGAGCTTCCGTATGACTCAGGTATTGACCGTAACGCTGAACCCGGCAATCGACCAGACCATTCCGCTCAAGGAACTGATCCCCGGTGAGGTGCATCGCGCCACCGGCTACACCAGCACCGCCGGCGGCAAGGGCATCGGCGTCTCGATCATCCTGGCCGATCTGGGCATCCCCACCATCGCCACCGGCTGGATCGGCAGCGACAACGACGGCCTGTTCGTCAGCGCCTTCGAAACCCACCGGATCAAGGATGCCATGATCCGGCTGCCCGGCAGCACCCGCACCAACGTCAAGCTGGTCGATGCGCTGCGTGGCGAGTCCACCGACATCAACCTGCCGGGCCTGCGCATGGATCCGACCGAGCGCGCGCGTGCCGAAAATGCGCTGCTCGATCGGGTCAATGCGCTGACCCGTGCTGGCGACTGGTGTGAGCTGGCCGGCAGTCTGCCCCCCGGCTGCGATGTCCATACCTGGTTCCGGCTGGCCAGGCTGCTCACCGACAAGGGCGTCCACCTGATCATCGACGTGGCCGGCGCCTCGCTGGGCGAACTGCTCAAGGGCTGGGCCAACGAAGTCTCCCCCACGGTCGGGCCACTGATGATCAAGCCCAACAAGTCCGAACTGGAAGAACTGGTCGGGCGCCCGCTGAACACGCAGGCCGAGCTGATCGAAGCTGCCGAACAGCTCCGTGCCGGCGGTGTCCAGCGCGTCGTCGTCTCGCTGGGCGGAGACGGCGCACTGATCATCGGCCCCGAAGGGCGCTGGATGGGCAAGCCGCCCAAGGTCAATGTCACCACCACCGTCGGGGCAGGAGACACGCTGGTCGCCGGCACCACGGCTGCCATGCTGCGCGGCCAGACCTTCCCCGATGCCGCCGTCTGGGGCATGGCCTGTGCCGCCGCCCGGATCCAGCGCATCGACTATTCCCTGCCGCCGATCAGTGAGATCGAAGAGCTGGCCAGACAGGTCAGTGTGACCCCGCTCTGACCGTCGCAGCCACCCATCAAAGGAGAAGTCCTCGTGGCAAGTATCTTGGCAATCACCGCCAGCCAGTCCGGGCCCGCGCACAGCTTCATCATCGGAGAAGCGCTGCAGGCCGCTGCGGGCAAGGCCGGCCACCAACTCACCCTGAAGGTGTTCAGCCACCTTGGCGAACACGGTTCGTTCTCCGCGAGCGAACTGGCAACCGCCGACGTTCTCATCGTCGTGGCGGACACCCCCCTCGGTCCTTCGAGCCTGCCCGCAAACGTCCGTGTCCACCGAAGCACCCCCCAGGCCGTCTTCGACGATGCCGACGCCGTGCTGAAAGCCGCCCTCGGAGACCAGGCGACCGCCACCTCATCCCGGCCCGCCAGCGCAGGCCCTGCACCGACCGGCGCACCACCGGGCGGCATGAAGATCGTGGCGATCACCTCGTGCCCGACCGGCGTGGCTCACACCTTCATGGCCGCCGAAGCGCTGGAACAGGGCGCCGAGACCGATGGCTATCAGATCAAGGTCGAAACGCAGGGGTCGGTCGGTGCTCAGAACGCACTCACACCCGAAGAGATCGCAGCGGCCGACCTCGTCGTGATCGCCGCCGACACCCAGGTCAACAAGTCACGCTTCGTCGGCAAGCGTCTCTACAGCACCAGCACCAAGGCGGCCATCCGGGATGCCAATGCCCTGATCCGTCAGGCCTATGCCGAAGCCAGGCCCTGGTCCGAAAGCGGCAGCAGCGACACTGCCGCCACTGGCGGGGCCGAAGCCGCATCCGCCAGCAAAGCCGGATCCGGCGGCCCATACAAGCACCTGATGACCGGCGTCTCGTTCATGCTGCCCTTCGTGGTGGCCGGCGGTCTGCTGATTGCGCTGGCCTTCGCACTGGGTGGCATCTACGTCTATGAAGACAGCAACCAGGGCACCCTCGGCTACCTGCTGTTCCAGATCGGCGCGAAGCACGCCTTCGCCCTGATGGTGCCGATCCTCGCCGGCTACATCTCCTTCTCCATCGCCGACCGCCCCGGGCTTGCCCCGGGCATGGTGGGCGGCATGATCGCCAACACGGTCGGCGCCGGCTTTCTTGGCGGCATCGTGGCTGGCTTCCTGGCTGGCTACATCAGCCTTGCCCTGAACCGCTACATCAAGCTGCCTCGCACACTCGACGGGCTGAAACCGGTACTGATCCTGCCGCTGCTGTCCACCGGCATCGTCGGCCTGCTGATGATGACCGTACTGGGCGAACCCACGGCTGCGGCGCTGACCGCGCTGACCGAATGGCTGAAGGGCATGCAGACCAGCAGCGCGATCATGCTGGGCATCATCCTGGGCGCCATGATGGGCTTCGACCTCGGCGGCCCCGTCAACAAGGCAGCCTACGTCTTCGGCACCACGCTGATCGCCAGCAACATCACGATGCCGATGGCCTCCGTCATGGCGGCCGGCATGGTGCCACCGCTTGGCATCGCCATTGCCTGCTGGCTGTTCCGCAGCCGCTTCAGCGCCGAGGAACGCGAAGCCTCGAAGGCTGCAGCCGTGCTGGGACTCGCCTTCATCACCGAAGGTGCCATTCCCTTCGTGGCCCGCGACCCGCTACGCGTGATCCCGGCCTGCATGACCGGCGCAGCCGTGGCCGGCGGCCTCTCGGCCCTGTTCGGCGTGACGCTCGCAGCCCCGCACGGTGGCATCTTCGTGCTGGCGATCCCCGGTGCAGTCAACCATGTGCTGATGTATGCAGCCGCCATCGCCGGCGGTTCGCTTGCCTGTGCCATCATGCTGGGCATCCTGAAACGCCCGGTGGTGGCGACACCGGCGACCGCGGCACCTGCCTGACGGGCCGACGGACGTCCTCACCGGCAGCACCCGGACACGGGCTGCCTGCCGGCGGGGCAATACCAACCTGGGTCTGCGCTGCCGGATCGAAGCATCTGGCCGCCGGACATCCATGACAAGGCAGTGAAGCATGAACCTTCTGCCTCACCGCTTCCTGCTGTGCCCAAGGTCGTGGGAACGGGTCAGGCAGCGCCCGACCCTCACGCCCTGAGGTTTACTTCACCGCATTCGGCACCAGCTTCTCGAGCCCGGCCAACGGCCCGTAGACGCTTTCCGGCAGATGATGGCGCTTGCCCATGTAGGCGGCCGTGTTCATCGAGGCAAAGACGTTACCCTTGCCGTCTTCCCAGACCAGCACCTTCGAGGGCAGGTCGATCGCCATCGTCGGCGACTGAACCATCATCGGCGTACCCAGCTTCGGGTTGCCGAACACGATCACGCTGGCAGCCGGCATCTTCAGCTGCTGGGCCTCGGCTGCCTTCTGGTGATCGATGACCGTGAAGATCGTCAGTCCTTTGGCCTTCAGCGCATCCTGAATGCGCTGCACCGATTCGGAAGCCGAGTAAGCGCTTTTCACGGTCAGCAGACCATCCACGTCGGGCATCGCGGCGCCCTGCGACGCGAACGCCGCACCACCACTCACCACGGCCATCGACAGCACCAACGACTGGATCCAGGGAAACTTCATCGACATTTGCTCCTTGCTTGGATTGAAAAGGGTTCTGCCTGTATCAAACGTCGGAAAGACTCCAACCGTTTACACAGCCACGAACACACTGATGACGGACACCCATCGATACAGGGTCGCACGGTACCACACCCTGCCTCAGGTCGGGCCACGCGGTGCCCGTTCCCGTCATCGACGCCCCTGTTCCAGCAGCCCCCAGATGATGCCGGCACCGGCCGCAACCCGGGGTAAACCTCATTGTCCAGCCCGCCGAAAGCCGGTTAAAAACGACATGCCGATACGGCAACACGGTGACACCACGAAACCCGGCCCGTCTGAACCATGCCCGAATTTGTCGATACCTCCCCTCCCGGCCAATGCATCTTCTGCCGTCTGGTAGCAGGCGAGATACCCTCGGCCCGCGTCCACGAAGATGAGCTGACCATCGCGTTCATGGATATCGGCCAGGTCAATCCGGGTCACGTACTGGTGGCCACCCGGCGGCACGCCACCGATCTTTTCGAGATCACCGAAGCGGAAGCGGCGGCCATCATGCAGACAGCCCATCGCGTGGCGCATGCGCTGAAACAGGTCTTTGATGCACCGGCTCTCACGCTGCTGCAGGCCAATGGACGGGAAGGCTTCCAGACCGTCTTCCACTTCCACCTGCATGTCGTCCCACGTCATGCCAACGACGGCTGCGAGCTGATCTGGCCACGAGCCGAGCCGCCCGCCACGGAGCTGGAGGATCACGCCCGCCAGATCCGCGCCGCGCTGGCCGCTACCAGTCGTCCATGACCGATCCGGCCCAAGCGCTTGGGCGGTAGGAATCGCGACGGCGAAAATCGGCCCCGCCGAGCACAGTTTGTGCCCGATTCGCCGCCCCATAGCCGATGCCATGAGGCAAGAGGCGGGAGTGATCAGAAGAAGCCCAGCGCCTCCGCGTTGTAGCTCACGAGCAGGCACTTCGTCTGCTGGTAGGCATTCAGCGCCATCTTGTGAGTCTCGCGTCCGATGCCCGAGTGCTTGTAGCCACCGAAGGCCGCGTGGGCCGGATACAGGTGGTAGCAGTTGGTCCAGACCCGCCCGGCCTGGATCTCGCGACCCATCCGGTACGCACGGGTGCCGTTTCGTGTCCACACTCCGGCACCCAGACCGAAGAAGGTGTCGTTCGCAATCTCGATGGCTTCCGCCTCATCCTTGAACGTGACGACCGAGGCCACCGGCCCGAAGATCTCCTCCTGGAACACGCGCATCTGGTTGTTGCCCAGCAGCATCGTGGGCTTCACGTAGAAGCCATCCTTCAGGCCTTCGCCCGGGTCGTTCCGACTGCCACCGATCAGCACCTCGGCACCTTCGTTCCGACCGATATCCAGATAGGAGAGGATCTTGTCGAGCTGCTGCTGCGACGCCTGTGCGCCGACCATCGTGGTCTTGTCGAGCGGGTTGCCTGCCTTGATCTTCTCGACGCGCTTGATGGCCTTCTCGATGAAACGGTCATAGATCGATTCCTGTACCAGCACCCGGGACGGGCAGGTGCAGACCTCACCCTGATTCAGCGCGAACATCGTGAGCCCTTCCAGCGCCTTGTCGAGGAAGGCATCGTCATGATCCAGCACGTCGGCAAAGAAGATGTTCGGGCTCTTGCCGCCCAGCTCGACCGTCGTCGGAATCAGGTTGTCGGCGGCCGCATGGAGAATGTGCTTTCCGGTCGGCGTCGACCCGGTGAAGGCCAGTTTGGCGATCCGCTTGCTGTTGGCCAGCGCATCCCCGGCCTCCTTGCCGAAGCCGTTGACCACGTTCACCACCCCCGGCGGGAACAGGTCGCCGATCAGCTCCATGAACAGCATGATCGAAGCCGGCGTCTGCTCGGCCGGTTTCAGCACCACGCAGTTGCCCGCGGCCAGTGCCGGCGCCAGCTTCCAGGCCGCCATCAGCAGCGGAAAGTTCCACGGAATGATCTGGCCCACCACGCCCATCGGCTCATGGAAGTGGTATGCCACCGTATTTTCATCGATCTCGGAAATGCCACCTTCCTGGGCACGGATGCAGCCAGCGAAATACCGGAAATGGTCGATCGCCAGCGGAATGTCTGCCGCCATCGTTTCGCGCAGCGGCTTGCCGTTGTCGATGGTCTCGGCCACAGCCAGCGTGGCCAGGTTCTTCTCCATCCGGTCGGCCACCGCCAGCAGAAGCCCGGAACGGTCAGCCACCGAAGTTTTGCCCCACTTCCGGCGTGCTGCATGAGCCGCATCGAGGGCAAGCTCGATGTCGGCAGCGGAGGATCGGGGAATACGGCAGAAGGGCTTGCCATCGATGGGAGAAACATTCTCGAAATAATTGCCATCGACCGGCGGCGTCCATTTCCCGTCGATGTAGTTGTCGTACTGCTTCCTGAAGGGAAAATCGATACTGATACCAGCTTTCTTCAAGTCGTTTGCATCCATCTGCCGTCTCCTTGATTTCATGGCGTGCACGTGTGCTGCTACCCGGCGGGCGCCCCAGGCGCTTGGGCGGCAGGAACACCCCTCCAGTCGACACATGCGACGAATCCATCTTACTGCCCGCCCACCGGCCGGTGATATCCGGTAGAACCCTTGGACGCCTCATCCGTCACGGAACACCGGCACGTGTCGAACAAACCCGGCCACACTGGCGCCGGTGAGAACAGGTACACTCTAGAATGTGATCCTGTCTGCGCCGCCAGCGCGTGTCCACAGGAACCATCATGAACCAGAACACACAAGCCCCCCGTCTGACCTCCCTTTCCCATGGCGGCGGCTGCGGCTGCAAGATCGCACCCGGTGTCCTGTCGGATCTGCTGGCCAAAAGCCATCTGACGGGCACTCTCCCCTTCCCAGACCTGCTGGTAGGCACCGAAACCGCCGACGATGCCGCCGTCTACCGCCTCAACGACCATCAGGCCATCGTCGCCACGACCGATTTCTTCATGCCCATCGTCGATGATCCGCATGACTTCGGCCGCATCGCCGCCACCAATGCCATCTCCGACATCTATGCGATGGGTGCCACACCGCTGATGGCACTGGCGATCGTCGGCATGCCGATCAATGTGCTGCCACACGAGGTGATCGGCCAGATTCTCGCCGGCGGCCAGTCCGTCTGCCGTGAGGCAGGCATCCCGCTGGCAGGCGGCCATTCGATCGACTCGGTCGAACCGATCTACGGGCTGGTGGCCATCGGCGTGGTCGATCCGAAGAACCTGAAGCGCAACGCCTCCGCCCAAGCCGGGGATTTGCTGATCCTCGGCAAGCCACTGGGCGTGGGCATCTATTCGGCCGCGCTCAAGAAGGACAGGCTCAGTCCCGACCTCTACCAGCAGATGGTCGACGCCACCACACGCCTGAACCGCCCCGGTATCGATCTGGCACAACTGCCCGACGTCCATGCACTGACCGATGTCACCGGCTTCGGCCTGCTCGGGCACACGCTGGAAGTGGCCAGGGGGGCTGGCCTCACTGCGCGTCTGGATGCCGCCGCGATTCCCTTCCTGCCGAACGTGGAGGCACTGGCCAGGGATGGCTGCATCACCGGCGCTTCCGGCCGGAACTGGGCCGCTTATGGCGAACACATCGAACTGCCTGCCGATGCGCATCCCTCCCTGCAGGCGCTGCTGAGCGATCCACAGACAGCCGGCGGCCTGCTGACGGCCTGTTCGCCGTCGGCCAGGGATGAGGTACTGGCCGCCTTTGCCAGACACGGTTTTGCCGAAGCCGCCGTGATCGGCCAACTGGAAGCCGGCCCAGCCCGGGTCGTCGTCAGCTGAACCCCCAGGAGCTTGGGCGGCAGGAATCGCGACGGCGAAAACCGGCCTGCCGGATGTCGGGCCTCAGGCCTCAGGCATTGCCTTGTGACCATGCAAGTCTCAGGGTTTACCCTGTACGCCCCCTATGGCCCCACACCCGGGCCAGGCGGGCAGCATCATGCGTCAACGCCTGCGATTAAAATGCGGTTTTACGCCCTGGCCGCTCGGCCCACGAGCACGCATCCATGAAAGTCCGCGCACTCCGCCGTCACCTGCTCGCCAGCAGCCTTGCCCTGCTGGCCGGTACCACCATTTTCTCCCACACCCCTGTCGCCGCTGCCGACGACGCGCTTGAGCAGATCAGGCAGCGCGGTTCTCTTCGCATCGGCGTCGAAGGCACCTATCCCCCGTTCAATTTTCAGGACAAGGCCGGCAAGCTCGTCGGCTTCGAAGTGGATCTGGGCGAGGCCATTGCCAGGAAGCTTGGCGTGAAGGCCGACTTCCAGCCGACCAAATGGGATGGCCTGCTGGCCGCTCTCGAATCGGGCCGCCTGGACGTCATCATCAATCAGGTGACGATCACCGAAGCGCGCCAGGGCAAGTACAACTTCAGCCAACCCTACACACTGTCCGGCATGCAGGCCGTCGTTCGCAAGGCGGATGCCGACCAGCTGCCAGGCCCTGACGCCCTGAAAGGCAAGAAGGTCGGCGTGGGCCTGGGCACCAACTATGAAGAATGGCTGCGCAAGAACGTGCCCCAGGCCGATGTCCGCGTCTATGAGGATGACCCGACCAAGAACCAGGATCTGGCCGTCGGCCGCCTGGATGCCGTACTGGTCGACCGCCTCGCCGCACTCTATCAGGTGGCCCAGGGCAACGACCGCTTCGCGCTGGGCGGCCCGGCCTTTTCCCGCCAGACCTCCGGCATCCCAACCCGCAAGGCCGACACGGCACTGCTGGCCGAACTGAACAAGGCACTCGATGCACTGCGAGCCGACGGCACGCTGGCAGCCATCTCGACGAAATGGTTCGGCACCGACATCACCGTCACCGACTGATGCCCGACGGCGCGGCATGATGAAAGGCTTCCTGCGCCGCTGCCACTGCCGCCGGCAGCACTGGCGTATGATGATGCCATCCGGGCCAGACATCAGGGCGGGTCGCGAACCGATTCGTTCCCGGTCGCCAAGGCCCGCCGACCCGATGCCGCCCTGTCATGTTCGAACAACTGCCCCTGATCATCGAATCACTGCCCGCCCTGCTCGACGGCGCGATCTACACCGTTGCCCTGAGCCTGGGGGGCATGTTCTTCGGCCTGATACTCGGCTTTCTGCTGGCCCTGTCCAGACTGTACGGCCCCAAACCACTGCAGTGGCTGACCCGCTTCTATGTCTCCTTCTTCCGGGGCACGCCGTTGCTGGTTCAGCTCTTCATCATCTATTACGGCCTGCCGCAGTTCGGGTTTGAACTGTCACCACTGCCTGCCGCGCTGATCGGCTTCGCTCTCAATACCGCAGCCTACACGGCAGAGATCCTGCGTGCCGCCATCGCCTCGATCGACCACGGCCAATGGGAAGCTGCCGCCAGCCTCGGCATGAGCCGCCGGCAAACCCTGATGCGCATCATCATGCCTCAGGCGGCGCGCACGGCCCTGCCGCCTCTGGGCAACAGCTTCATCTCACTGGTGAAGGACACCTCGCTCGCCGCCACCATCCAGGTGCCGGAGCTGTTCCGGCAGGCCCAGCTGATCACGGCCCGCACCTTCGAGATCTTTGCCATGTACCTGAGTGCCGCACTGCTCTACTGGGCGGTGGCGAGCCTGCTGAGCATCCTTCAGACACGGCTCGAAAACCGGGTGAACCAGTCCTATCAGGATTGACCTGACTGCTCTGCATCGGATGCGCCATCCGGCAAGCCCCATCGTCCGACCACAGGGCCGTGATACACGGCAGGGGCAGCCGGATCAGGAGGGCTCGCCCTTTCGCCACCAGCGGCGCGGCTTCAGTTCGCTCACCAGCACGCCCAGCACGATCAGCGCACCACCCAGGATCGCCAGCCCCGGCAACCTTTCTCCGGCGATGCGGCCGACCACGCCGCCCCAGACCGGCTCACCGGCATAGATCACGGTAGCCCGCGTCGGCGATACCGATTGTTGCGCCCAGTTCATCGTGAGCTGGATCAGGATGCTGGTCGCCCCCATGCCCACCGCAGCAGCCAGCCAGATCCAGGAAAACGCCGGTACCTGCTCGCCCGCCACCGGCATCAGCGCCCAGGCCAGCACCCCGGCCATGAACAGTTGCAGCACCGTCACCCGACGCACGTCGACCTTGCCCGCAAAATACCCGATGAAAATCACTTCACCGGCAATGGCCACCGCGCCAAGCAACGTGGCGACCTCGCCCTCGCTCATGCTGATGCTGCCACCCTCGGGCCCTGCCACCAGCAACAGACCGGCAAAGGCCAGTGCCGTGCCCACCCAGTTCATCAACGGCGGCCGACGCTTGAAGACCGCCCACTGCAGCAACGGCACGAGCGGCACATACATCGCCGTGATGAACGCCGACTTGCTGCTGCTGATGGTCTGCAGACCATAGGTCTGCAAGCCGTATCCCACCAGGATGCTGACCCCGATCACCGTGCCCGCGTAGACATCCTGCCAGGTCATCCCGCGCATCGCGCGATGAAACACGAGCGCCCCGATCATGGCCGCCACCAGAAAGCGCAAACCGACGAAGAACAGTGGCCCGCTGACCTTCATGGCCGTGTGGACCACCAGAAAAGTGCCGCCCCACACCATCGTGATCAAGATGAGGGCCAGTTCCTGACGGCTGATTTTCATGGTGCCAAAAGTGTGAGAAGATCGAATGCGCAATATAGTGCGCTCATGATATGGGAAATATACTGCACAGTCCAGAACCCTCCCCTGCTGGCGGCGTGCTGGCCCATGTGTCGACCAACCTGCGCCGACTGCGCCAGAAGGCCGGCATCAGTCAGGCCTCGCTGGCCGAAGCAGCCGGCCTGAGCCGCCGGATGATCGTGCAGCTCGAAGGCGGCGACACCAACATCAGTCTGGCCAGCCTCGACCGCCTGGCTCACGCGCTGGGCGTGAGTTTCGTCGATCTGGTCAGCGACCCGGATGCCCGCCAGCCCAGCCAGCCCACCGTGGCCTGGCGTGGCCGCCAGCCTGGCAGTGAAGCCATCCTGCTGGGGAGCGCGCCGGCCCGCCAGATGGCTGAGCTCTGGTCATGGCAGCTGGGTATGGGCGAGCACTATGTCGGTGAGCCCGATCCACCCGGCTACCATGAAATGCTGCTCGTGACCAAAGGGCGCCTGGCCATCGAATTTGCCGATGAGACGCTCGCACTGGGCGCCGGCCAGCATGCCGTTTACGCCAGCTCGCGTGCCTACGTCTACCGAAACCTGTCCCGTGGCATCACGCAGTTCGTAAGAACGGTCGTCTGCTGACACGTGTCCGACATACGCTGAACAAGTCCCGTGAGGCGACGCGCCCCGACACGGAATGCAGGACAAGGCGACATTTGTCTTCAATAGAACGTGTATGCACTTATTCGTCCCCAAAACAGGCCGTTGGGGTACACTAAATATAATTTAACAAAAGTCATCGGATGTTATTTTTGGGCCTACCTCCCAAGCGCCTGATAACGGGGGCTCGTGCCGGGCACACACGAGCAGCCCCCGGATGACCCAGCGCTGCGCCGTTGCCACAAAGGACACGCGACATGAACATTCCGCTCGCCGACCCCGGCACCGCTTTTGGCCGGATTCTTCACCTGGGTGCAGGTGCCTTTCACCGGGCTCATCAGGCGGTCTATCTGCATCGCCTGAAGAAGCAGGGCGACCGGGGATGGCTGCTCGCCAGCACCAATATCCGGCCCGATGCCAACGAACTGCTCAGCGCGCTGGCGAAACAGCAGGGAAGCTACACCCTGGAGACCGTCGAGCCGAACGGACGCACCACCTATGAATGGATCACGGCCATCGACCAGGTGATTCCATGGGAAGCCGATCTGGCCACGGCCACGGCGCTGGCCACAGACCCGCTCACACGGATCATATCCTTCACCGTGACGGAGGCCGGCTACTACTTCGCGGCAGATGGCGGACTCGACACCCGCTTCGAAGAACTTGCAGCCGACCTGGCGCGCCTGAGACGCGGAGAACCGGGCCAGACGCTCTACGGCGCCCTGATCGGCATGCTGCGTGCGCGGATGCAGGCCGGCAGTGGCCCCATCACCCTGCAAAGCTGCGACAGCCTCCGGTACAACGGCGACCGCACGCGTGAGGGGCTCTACGATTTTGCCCGCCGCTGTGGTGCAGACGACGTGCTGGCGTGGCTCGACACCCACGTCAGCTTTCCCAATGCCATCGTCGACCGGATCACGCCCCAACCCCCGGCCGCACTGAAGCATCGCGTCCTGCTGGCCACCGGACGCCGGGATCTGGTCCCCGTGACGGCAGAAAACTATCTGCAATGGGTCATCGAAGATCAATTCATCGCAGGGCGCCCGCCGTGGGAAGATGCCGGCGTCAACATGGTGACATCGATCGACGCCTATGAAGAGGCAAAAGACCGGCTTCTCAACGCCACCCACTGTGGCATCGCCTGGGCAGGTACACTCCGGGGACATACCTACGTCCACGAAAGCGTCCACGATCCGGTCATCCGGCAACTGGCACTCGACTACATCACCGTCGACGCCATTCCCTGTCTGGGCTTTCCGGGCAACCCGGTCAATCTGACAGCCTATCGCGACATGGTGCTGAACCGCTTTGGCAACGTCTCCCTTTACGACACGAACCAGCGTGTGGCGGCCAATGCCTTCTCGAAAATCCCCAGCTGCATCGCCCCCACCATCCGCGACCGTCTCGCTTGCCGGGAATCGATCGACGCCGTGGCGATGCTGCCGGCACTCTTTCTCGTCTTTCTGATGCGATGGCACCACGGCAAGCTGCCTTATCAGTATCGCGACCAGAACATGAACCCTGCCGTGGGCCACGACATCGCCAGTGCTGCCGATCCGGTCAGCGCATTCTGTGCCAATCCTGTCCTGTGGGGCGATCTGGCAGGCAATGCCAGGCTTGTGAAGGCCGTCCGTGAGGCCGTCGCCAGAGTCGAACATGACATTGCCAGCCGACCCCTCGGGGCCGACGGCATGATGAGGGCACCGGCAACCTGCATGGCCCTCTGAAGCCTGCCGCTACCAGGAACGCTTCAAGGCACAATAGAGCGTGTTATGCACTTATTCGTCCCCGCGAAAGGCACCCACCATGAACAGACTGGATCTGCACGACATCCGCCAGGACTACAGCAAGCAGGCACTGTCGGAAACCGATTGTGCCGACGACCCGCTGACTCAGTTCCGCCAATGGCTCGATGCCGCCATGCATGCCCAGGTTCATGAGCCGACTGCCATGAACGTCGCCACGGTCGACGAGCATGGCCACCCCAATGCCCGCATCGTCCTGCTGAAGGAGGTCAACGATAGGGGCTTCGTCTTTTTCACCAACTACCAGAGCCGCAAGGGCCGCGCCATCGCCCGTCACCCGCATGTGGCCCTCACCTTCTTCTGGCCCGAGCTGGAACGGCAGGTGCGCATCGAAGGGCACATCGAGAAGCTCCCCGAAGCCGAATCCGATGCCTACTTCGAGACACGTCCCTACACCAGCCGCCTGGGCGCCTGGGCCAGCCACCAGAGCGAGGTTCTGTCCAGCAAGGCAGACCTGATGGCCCGTGCCGCCCTCGTCGGCGCCCGCCACCCGCTGCACGTCCCCCGTCCTCCCCACTGGGGCGGCTATCTCGTCACCCCGCGCCTCGTCGAATTCTGGCAGGGCCGACCCAGCCGTCTGCATGACCGAATCCAATACCGGCTTGACGGCGGGCAATGGAGCCGGGAGCGGCTCTCGCCCTGACGACGGCGGCACGCAGCCACCGGCATCGCGCCCCCATCAAGCCTCAAGGTGAAGGATGACTGGCACAATGCCTGCATGTGCAACCGTCACCTTTCCCCCGATCAGGAGGCCATCTGGTCTAAGCTGCCTCTCCAGATTCGTCATCGGATTCGCGCCATGTCGGGCTCATACTGGGGCATGGCACCCTCAACCTGCCCTAGGAGCTTGGGCGGTAGGAATCGCGACGGCGAAAATCGGCCCCGCCGAGCACAGTTTGTGCCCGATTCGCCGCCCCATAGCGGGTGCTATGGGGCAAGAAGCGGGTGCAAAATGAGCCGGCGCGGCCGGTTTGCAGCCCGCGACTTTCCTGCCGCCCAAGCTCCTAGCTTCATGAGCGATAATGATTCCGAACGACCTGCCTCCCGGCCCAGCCCCCCTGAAGACAGTCCCATGATCAAGCCTGTCTACGACAACACCCATCTCACCCGGCTGAAACTGCAGGGCTACAAATCGATTGCCGACACCGAACTGGGATTTGGCGCACTCAACGTCCTGATCGGTTCCAATGGTGCAGGCAAGTCGAACCTCATCAGCTTTTTCCGGTTCATCAACGACATCCTGAACCAGCAGCTTCAGAGAAGCATCGGCCTCGCAGGTGGCCCGGACGCCGTCCTGCATTTTGGCCGGAAAAGAACCGAAGCCCTGTCTGCCGAACTGTTTTTTGGCAACAATGGCTACAAGTTCAGCCTGATCCCCACCGATGACAACCGGATGATCTTCGCACGGGAGTGCCTGTGGTGGAACCTGGGATCAGGAGACTTCCATCCCCAATCCGGCCACTTCGAGACGGCCTTTCAGGAGAAGGGGAGTTACACCAAGGTGTGGGACTTCGTCGTTCCGGCCATGCGAAGCTGGCGCCTCTACCACTTCCATGACACCAGCAGAAGTGCCAGCGTCAAGCAGATTCACAACCTTCACGACAACGAATATCTTCGTGAAGACGCCAGAAACCTGGCCGCCTTCCTGCTTCGACTGAAACAGCAGCACGCCGAGCACTACCAGCGCATCGTCCGTACCATCCGGCTGATCGCGCCTTTCTTCGGTGACTTCATCCTGCGTCCCACCATCAACAACCCGGACAAGATTCAGCTGGAATGGCATGAAAAGGATCAGGATGAACCATTCAATGCCAGTGCACTCTCGGATGGCACGTTGCGCTTCATCTGTCTGGCCACGGTGCTGCTGCAACCCGAGCCATTCATGCCGACCACGATGCTGATCGACGAACCTGAGCTGGGCCTGCACCCCTTTGCCATCACGGTGCTGGCCGGATTGATGAAGTCTGCTGCCAACCGGCATCAACTCATCATCTCCACCCAATCCGTCGAGCTGGTGAACGAATTCGAGATCGATGATCTGATCATCGTCGACAAGCACGAAGGCAGTTCGACCTTCAGCCGTCCCGATGCTCAAGCCTACATCGAATGGCTGAATGACTACACCCTGGGCGAGCTGTGGAAGAAAAACCTTCTGGGCGGGAGGCCCGGCCGATGATCCGTATCCACTTGCTGGTGGAAGGACAGACGGAAGAAGCCTTCGTCAAGGAGCTTCTGGTTCCCCACTATGCATCTCAGAACATCTTTCTTGAAGCCATCATCGTACGAACCAGCCAGGGCCACAAGGGAGGCGTCGTCCGTTACGCCAAGATCAGGCCGCAGATCCTTCGGCTATGCAAGCAGGATCGGCATGCCTACGTCAGCACCTTGTTCGACCTCTACGCCTTGCCACCAGACTTCCCCGGCAAAAGCGATGACGCCTACAAGCAGCAAAAGAGCGGCGCCCAGAAAGCACGATTTCTGGAACAGGCACTGGCCGAAGACATCGACCAGCCGCGTTTCCTGCCGAACCTACTGGTACACGAGTTCGAGGCCCTGCTGTTTACCGACCTGAATGCCTTCAAACTCTGGACGAATGACGACACTCAAATTGACTCATTGATTCAGAACACAGGCGGACAGGCCCCGGAAGACATCAATGACGGCCCAGACACAGCACCCTCAAAACGAATACTCCATGTCATGCCTGCCTATCAGAAAGCCCTTCATGGCCCCCTGGTCGCCATCGATATCGGCCTGGACAGAATCCGGCAGGCGTGCCCACACTTCGATGCCTGGTTGAAGCGAATCGAGCAGATACCGGCAAGAACAACCCTCCGGTGAGAGGAACCTTCACCCTCACCCCGTCATCCGCGCCGGTCGGCCCGCAGGCAGTGGCCACGCGCAATGAGGCTTTCAAAGGCCACCACCAGCGCATCGATCAGCATCCGAACCACCCGGCGCATGCCCTGCCGGCTGGCATAGGCCAGCTGAATCCGGCCCGGCACCGGCATCCAGTCAGGCAGCAGCTGCTGCAATGCCCCTGTCGACAGCGCGTCGTGCACCATCAGTCTGGGCAGACTGGCACAACCGACCCCGGCCAGCGCGGCACACCGCAAGGCCGTCATGTCATCCACCACGAGGCGCGGTGCCAACGCCACCTCCACCTGCGCGCCCGCCGGGTCATGCAATCGCCAGAGCGTCGCCTCGGGTGAATTCCCCAGCCCCAACACCGGCAGCCCGGACAGCGCCTGCGGCGCCGTCGGCAGCCCGAAGCGCTCGATCAGCCCCGGCGCAGCCACCAGCACATGCGGGCTGAGCGCCAGCGTGCGAACGATCTCATCCTGCTGCCGCGCCTGATCGCCCGCTCGCACCCGCAAGGCCAGATCCACCCCGTCCTGCCACACATCCACATTGCGATTGGTGGCCTGCACCTCCAGCCGGACATGTGGCCAGACCGCCAGAAACCCGGCCAGCATGTCGGCCACCGCATATTGCAGCAGCGCTGGCGGACAGGACAGACGCACCGTACCACGTGGTGACTGCGCCTGCTCACTGGCGATCAGACGTGCCGCTTCGGCCTCCGCCAACATGGCCCGGGCATGCTGCAAGGTGCGCTGCCCAATCTCGGTGATGGCAAATCGGCGCGTGCTTCGCTGAATCAGCCGGACACCAAGCTGTCGTTCCAGATCGGCAACGCGACGACTGAGCCGGGATTTGGGAATGCCGCTGACCCGCTCGGCCGCCGCAAATCCGCCATGTTCGGCCACCAGGGCGAAATAGGCCAGATCATTGAGATCTTCCATGGCTGCCTCCTGAGCGCGCCGGATGCTGAACGATGAACGGCCGCGCGACGATGATCGTTCCATCAACAGGATGCTGCGGGCCATTTCAGGCATTTTAGCCTAGATTAGCTTCATATATGATGCGATATAGGTGCTGTCGAGCCGATCCACGCCCGGATCACGCTGCCGACAGCCCGTTCAGGAGATCCACCATGCACACTCCCTTCAAGACCCTCCTCAACGTCAGCCACGCCCCCGGCCGCCACTGGGTCGGCGACGGCTTTCCCGTGCACAACCTGTTCGGCTACAACGGGCCGGGTGTGGCTGATCGCAGCCCGTTCCTGATGCTCGATTACGCCGCGCCCACCCGCTTCGAGCCCAACACCGGTCAGCGTCGTGGCGTGGGCCGGCATCCGCACCGTGGTTTCGAGACCGTCACCATCGTCTATGACGGCGAGGTCGAACACCGTGACAGCACCGGCGCCGGCGGCGTGATCGGCAAGGGCGACGTGCAGTGGATGACGGCCGGTGGCGGTATCCTGCACGAGGAGTTCCATGCCGAGCGCTACAGCCGCGAGGGCGGCCCCTTCGAGATGGTGCAGCTCTGGGTCAACCTGCCCGCCAGGGACAAGATGACGCCGGCGCATTACCAGGGCATCACCGCCGCCCAGATTCCGGCGGTGGCACTGCCGGATGAGGCCGGACAGATCCGGGTAATCGCCGGTACATTCGGGGGCCATCAGGGGCCAGCCACCACCTACAGCCCGCTGCATGTCTGGGATGTGCGCCTGAAGGCCGGTAAGATGGTCGATCTGGCCCAGCCCGAGGGCTGGAGCACGCTGATCGTGGTACTGGCCGGCACGGTGATGCTCAATGGCGACGCCGTGCTGCGTGCCACCGACCTGGCCACGCTGTCGCATGAAGGCCGCGGCGTGACGCTGGAAGCCAACAACGACGTCAAGGTGCTGCTGCTGGCTGGCGAGCCCATCGACGAGCCGGTGGTCGGCCATGGCCCCTTCGTGATGAACAGCCAGGCCGAGATTCGCCAGGCCATCGACGACTTCAACAGCGGCAGGTTCGGCCAACCATGACTGGCACAATGCTGGCATGTGCAACCGTTACCTTTCCCCCGATCAAGAGATCATCGCCGGCCTCTGGCACGTCGATGGTCGCACGCCCCCCGCCTGGTGGATGAGCAGCGAGGTTTTTCCGCGCGCCCCGGGCCCATTCATCCGCGCGAGCCCGCACGGTCAGCGCGATCTGGTCGTGGGCACCTGGGGACTGATTCCGGACTTTGCGCGTGCAGTGCCGCTGCGCTTCCAGACCAACAATGCCCGCTGCGAAGAGCTGACCGACAAGCCCAGCTATCGCAGCCCCTGGCTGCGTGGACGACGCTGCCTGATTCCGGCCGTGCATTTCGACGAGCCCTGCTGGGGAACGGGCCGCAACGTCTGGTGGCGCTTTCACCGTGCCGATGGTCGGCCCTGGGCACTGGCCGGCCTGTGGAACACCTGGACCGACCCGCGAACAGGCGAGCTGATCGACAGCTACACGATGCTGACGATCAACGCCGACGAACACCCACTGATGCGCCGCATGCACCGCCCCGACCCACGCTTCGGCCCGGATGAGCAGGACAAGCGCTCGGTGATTCCGATCGAGGAAGCGGATGTCGAGCAGTGGCTGTTCGGGTCGCGTGATGAAGCCGCCGCCCTGATGCGACTGGCACCCGTCGACATCTTCCGGGCGGGGCCGGCCGGTCTGGATGGATCGGGCCAGACAAGGCACGGACACGAACCCCCTGACGGAAACGGACAGCAACTGTCGTTGCTGTGAACAGCGCCAGACGCCTCGGCGGCAGGCATCGCGACAGCGAAAATCACCCCCGCCGAGCGCCGTTTGTGCCCGACTCGCCGCCCCATAGCCCGAGCCATGGGGCAAGAAGCGGGTGCAACATGGGCCGGCGTGGCTGGTTTGCAGCCCGTTTTGGGGGCGCGTCGCCTCACGGGACTTGTTCAGAGTATCCTTAGAGCGTGTTATGCACTTATTCGTCCCCGCGAAGCGCCCGGCGCTTGTGAACATCCCCCCAGGCCTTCAGCGCCAGAATGGCCTCACGCAAGGTCAGACCATAAGGCGTCAAACGATATTCGACACGGGGCGGCACCTCCGGGTACACCGTTCTTGAGAGAATGCCATCGGCTTCCAGCGCCCGCAACTGGGCCGTCAGCATCCGCTGCGACACCTCGGGCAGAATGCGGCGTATTTCATTGAAGCGCAACACCTCATCGAGCAGCAGCCGATAGAGGATCGTGCCCTTCCATTTTCCACCGATCACCGACAGCGCCGCCTCGACCGAGCAGCCTTCATTGCAATCGAAACGTGGATGGGGAATGTTGCTCACGGCATTTCCTTTCAGACAAGGGTCACATTCATGTGACCTGCGGCTTTTCATGTGCGTTCTTGTGGCACCCGGAACAGACCGGCATCATCGCCGAAAACCATTTCCCTGTCCTTTTCGCCTGAAACCAGAACGAAACATGAAAGCCATCGGATTCAATCGCCCCTTGCCAGCCGAACATCCCGACGCCCTGCTGGACATCGAGCTGCCCGAGCCCTCACTGAACCCGAACGATCTGCTGATCGAGGTGCAGGCCATTTCCGTCAACCCAGCCGATGTGAAGGTTCGCGCCGCCCACCACCACTGGCAGGAACCGGTCGAGCGCCTGCTGGCAGCCGCCAGCCAGCATGGTGTCCGTGTGACCACCCCGATGATCGGCGAAGTGTTCACGCTGGATGACCCGCCTGCAGGCGCCTGGTGGCGGGGGCTCCGATAGGTATGAAACCCCGAACATCTTCAAACGCTTCAATGACCACACCGGACAGCCCCACGCTCCCCCTGATGAAGCCATGTCATCGAGATGCCTCCACCTCTCTCGCAAGAGCAACAGCATCACGAATATTGAGCTTGAGCATGCTCACGCCCCCTACAAAAGCCCCCAAGGCTTCGTTCGCTCTGGCTTCAATGGCGTCTGCTGTCGTCAACTTCATTCGAACCAGCGCTGCGATATCCTGCTGGTCATTTCCGGCAAAACGCGAAATCTTTCTGACAGCAAGATCCAGCGGCGACAGAACATGAAGCCTGATCATATCGATGCCGATATCGACCGGAATCGCATCGTCCAGATAATCTTCATGTGTCAGGGCAAACGAACCATTGTAATTGGCATCGAAATAGATCAGTCGCTTCTTGCCATCGGGTTCATCAATTTCAACACCAATGTCGGTCGGAACAGGAATGCGAGCGCCATACTCTGCATCCACATCCGTCGTGACACGTTCACCCGTATAAAGGTGCACGGCCATCCCACCAGCCAGATAAACCATCAATGGGCGCTCGAGCATCAACCGGTCAACCATTTTCTGGAAGAGTTGACACATCCCCCTGGCCAGAGGCGTGTCAAGATGAAAGACGGGCTGCCCGGTCATGTTTTCGCCCTTTCAAGAGCCAATTCCAGCGCATCCCGAAATCTCGGCAGGCTGATGAGCCAACCACGTCGAACGACCTCTCCTGCCTCCAGAAGATCATCAGGATGCTGATCAAACCAGCTGTCCACGACTTTCCATATCCGTTCCGTTTCTTCGGGAAAACGATGCGGCAGAATCATCGCGGCAATCCGCAGGACATTGGCCTCCCGCTGAGCACCTGGACTGCTGAAACTGTCAATTTTTCCTTTCGCTGCCCCGACGCAAAGCGCGAGCATCTGCTCCTCGATATCACGGGCGTGCGTAGCCAGGTCAAGCTCAATCTCCAAATCTTTCATATCGCCCACACCCTCTTCATCCGATACGGCATCCTGCTGATCATAAACCACCCCTGGCAACACGGCCAATGGAACCTCCCATCCCGACTGAACCGTGACAGGCGATCAGGCGAGCGCCATCAGACAAGCTGACAATACTCAAGAGGGGAGCCCTCGGCCTGTAGTAGGCTTGCATCCAGATGCGAAGCCACCGCCTCGGCCCGAGGGCCAAGATGACAACCTGATCAGGCCTCCACCAGCCCCTCGCACCATGAAGACAAAGCACAACCCTGATTCCGCCACCCCCCAGCGCTACGACCGGGTCGCACGCACGCTGCACGCGCTGATGCTCGTCCTGTTCATCATCATGTTCGGCACCGCGATCGGCTGGAACCTGGATGACAGCCTGAAGCGCGTGCTGATCCCCTTTCACAAGGGCGTAGGCATTCTGGTCATGATGCTGGCCTTCTTTCGCCTGATGTGGGCCTGGATCAATTCGGAGCACCGGCCGCCGGTGGCATGGCCCGCCCGGATCGGCCATGCCGCGATGTATGTGCTGATGCTGGCCGTGCCGGTCATCGGACTGATCCGCCAGGCCGGACAGGCCAAAGGCGCCGGCACCAGCGGTGTCAACATGCCGTGGACCATCGAGCTGGGCGACGCCTGGCATGGCGAGCTGGGCTTCACGCTGCTTGCCCTGATCATCGGCCATGCCGGAATGGCGGTGCTGCACCAGCTGAAGGGCGAGAAGATCCTGCAGCGGATGTGGTGAGCCGGCATCCCTCTGGCCTGATGCCAGGACTTGCCATCCTCATCGCACTGCCCCTGTCCCTTTGAACCCGCAAAGCAATCATGATGAGGAAAAGATGACGGGGCCACCCGGCTTCCCGAATGACCCCGCATCTTCAGCTCAGGTAACTGCCTGAGGATCTGTTCGGCCAGTCAGCCATCAGGCCTTGATCACCTCTTCCTCACGCCGGGCCAGCACCAGATAGCCGACGGCGGCAAACACCGACAGCGCAGCCACGACCACATACGACCAGAACCAGCCGAAGTGGTCGGCCACGATAGGCATCACCCAGTTGGCGCCCATGTTGCCGATCAGGTAGGCGGTGACGCCGACGAAACCGATGGCAGTGCCCGCCACCTTCAGCGGCACGAAGTTGATGGTCAGAATGTTGACGATCAGCTGCGGCCCATAGATCAGCGCCCCCAGCACGCCACAGATCACCAGCATCAGCGCGTAGTTCGGCGCACCGGAGGCCGTGATCTCTTCATAGGCAAAGACCACACCAGCCATCACGAACAGACCGATGGCACCGATCTTCGCCATCCGGTTCGGATACCTGGCCGCCAGCCAGGCAAAGACCAGCGAGCCCGGAATGGCCACCCACTCCAACACCGAAATCGCCATCTGCGCGTGCGCATCTTCCATCTTGGCCACTTCGTGCAGATAAATCGGCATCCAGTCCTCGACCCCGAAACGGATGAAGTAGAGCGCCACGTTCACGGCCGCCACCAGCAGCAGCGCCGGGTTGCAGAACACGTACTTCCAGATCAGCTGCCAGTAGGTGAGCGTCGCCTTTTCCTCTTCGCTCGCCACGTTCGATTCACCACCCTCACCATACATCTGGCGCAACGAATCCAGCCCTTCGTGCTCGGGCTTGTCACCGCCATACTTCCAGCAGAAAGCTGCAAAGACCAGCACGAGCCCCGCTGGCACGATGAAGGCCGCCAGCACATGATCGGTATTCGGCACGATCCAGCCCAGCGTCGTCATGCCGGCGATCATCATCGGCAGCAGCGCCGAACCCAGGTTCTGCGAGATGTTCCAGCCCGCGATCGCTGCCCCGCGGGTGCGGTTCGGATAGTAATTGGCGATCATCGCCTGCGAGGCCGGCGCCAGCGCCCCCTGCACCACACCGCACAGGATCAGCAGCACCGCCAGAGCCGCAATCGAGGTGTGATAGAAACCGATGATGATGCAGATGATCGCACTGGCCGCCAGACACAACGAAAAGAGCTTGCGCAGGCTGACCTTGTCACCCAGCGCCCCCATGTAGAACTTGGCCAGCCCGTAGGAGACGGTCAGGCACGACAGCAGCATCGCGATGTCGTCCTTCTCCCAGCCATTGCTGACCATGATCGACTTGGACATCAGCTTGAAGTTGTTGCGCACGAGGTAGGCGCACACGTAGCCGAGGAAGGCGACGATGAAGATCATCTTCTGTCGCTTGAGGAAGGTGAGGAATTTCTCGGAGTGTCTCTGTGGATAATCGGTTTCCATGTCGTTGACGAGTGCTCTTGTTATTGATGGGAAACAGCCGGAATACACGCCGACACTACGTTCGGCGCATCTGCGACCCGGCACCTCTGGAAAAAACCCGACCCCTGCCGGACCTTCACAGATTTTAATCCTGTTGCACCTTGCCGTCCGTCTGGTTGCAGATGCCGTGCGCCCCTTGGGGATGGGTTCACTCGCCTTTCGCCGTCACTCGTCGGGGGATGCCCTGAACAAACCCTCGCGGCGGCCGTATCCTCGGATTGAGGGCATCAGGTCATTGGCATCTGCACCCCGATCCAAGGCACGCCCATCCGCGGGACCTGCTCACTGTATCCCTTGCCGCGCGGCAGCCAAAACGGTTACACTGGTATAACCATGCGCATCGTCCTTGACACGTCAGTTCTGGTGGCAGCCATGAAGTCTTCCCGCGGAGCCAGTTATCAGCTTCTGGCCAGAATCCCCTCTCCCGACTTCCAGCCTGCCCTCTCCATCGCCCTCTATACGGAGTGGCAGGCTGTACTCTCTCGGCCCGAACATCTTCCTGCAAACATCACTGCGGAACAGATGAAGGGGTTCCTCCGATACCTGATGTCAGTTTCGCACCTTCAAGACATACATTATCTGTGGCGCCCTTTTCTGCGTGATCCTGACGACGACATGGTTCTTGAATGTGCGGTTGCCTCATCCAGCCCGTACATCGTCACGCACAACGTCAGGGATTTTCAACGCTCAAAAGCACTGGGTGTCACAGCGCTGTCCCCCGCAGAATTTCTCAAAATGCTCAAGAGGAAATCATGACTGCCTTGACCATACGCCTGCCTGATTCTGTCCACCGCAAAGTCAAGGAGCTGGCAGCCCGTGATGGCATTTCCGTCAATCAGTTCATCGCCAGTGCCACAGCAGAAAAAATGGCCGCCTTCCTGACGCTCGATCATCTTCGGCAAGAGGCCTCGCTGGCACGAAGAGAAGACTTTCTCGCCGTGATGAACCGGGTGCCGGATGCCGAGCCGATGCCAGGGGATGAGCTGCGTGGATGAACAGGCTTGCCAGCGCGGCTACAGCACGAGCAGCGAGTACGTGCGCGAGCTGATCCGCCAGGATCAGGATCGCATCCGGCTTCGTGAGCTTCTGTTGGCAGGCGCTTCCTCCGCACCATCGACACCGGAACAAACAGGCAAACCCGATTGATGCCTACAGCCAGAACTGGGCTGATGGCCCCCGGCAAGACTGCCGTGGTACTACCCGACAACGTGCTGTTTGAAGCCGGGGTGGGCGAGAAGATTCGTCGCAAGCTGCTGGAAACCTGCGATGTTCACACGATCCTGCGCTTGTCGCCGATTCATCGAACAGAGCGACGTCGCGGCTGCATCACAGGTTGCCGAGGCTCGTAAGCTTTCAGGCCTGCATCTCCTGTCAATATCTCCACATGAAATCCTGCCTTGGCATAGTGCTCGGCCACGTCCTTGATCGTGGCATCTCCAATGGAGGTTCCCCCTACTGCCAGAGCAGGCCAAGTGTTCGCGAGGGCCCGAAGCTGCTCGGGCTCCCACAATGCAGACTGATCCGTGAACGCAGCCCAGGGAGACTTGTTATCCGCGCTATCCATCAGATGCTCGGCCAACGCATGGACACATTCATGACGACGACCTGCTGACTGCGCGATGTGGTTGCCCGTCTCGATCAACGACGCGATGGGCAAGACAAAGGTACTACCCTTTTTCTTCTCATCTTCAACCAGCCTCTCGATACGCTCCGTCGTCCATTGGTCGGCAGCCGTCCCTGCCGTCTCTTTGCCGGGAACCTTCAACCAGCAGCACAACACGGATGTATCAAAAATCAACACCCGCTTATTCATGCCCGCCTCCTGCGGGGGACGAGCCATCATGAAGACTTGCCTCGATCAGGCCGCGACTGGAAAGCCGTCCGATCGACCCCTGTGCCAGCAACTTGGGCAAATCTTCGATATCTTCAAGGAGCGTCAGCCGACTATCCCCCGTTTCGGGATCACGATGCGCAACCGTGATGAAGGGAACCATTTCGGCCCCCATGGCATCCAGCAATGCCGGATTATGGGTCGTGACCACGACGTCAACCTGTCTTTCAGACCCTACCTCCCTGAGCATGCGCAACAGCAGTTGCGCGCGTGATGGATGCAATCCGTTGTCCACCTCCTCGATCACGAGCAGGCTTCCTGGTGGCCTCGTGAGCAGGGCAGCCAGTATGGCCAGAAACCGCAGTGAGCCATCCGACATGCCACGGGCGTCGACTGCCTGAGTGCTCTCACCCTCTCCCCAATGTTCGTCGCAATACAGCATGGCATCCGAGCCGAACTTCCCGACCGGCTCGGCATAGACTCGACGAATATCCTTTTCCGGCAGCTCACTCGCATAGCGGGTGAGCGTCATTTCAATATCCCTTTTCCTGTTTTCCGGAAGCGCGGCCAGAACACCCGCAATGTTTCTGGCATCAGGCTCAAGCTGCTCTGACAGGGAGGAGTACCCACGCATGTGGGCTGGGATGGGATCCAGAATGAAAACCTCCCTCAGCGCCCAGATCACGTCAGACACGCCTTCCTGAATCTCCTGTCTTGGCTGTTGCCCCATCAGCTGATAAAGCACCGCATTGGAACGCCCCAAAGGACGTGGGGCACCACGCTTTTCGTTGTAGAGCCGGGCAACGATGGTCGGCGAGTCATCCTCACAGGCGTCCGTCCAGAAAAGACTGATCCGCCCGTTCTCGGTGCCACGAGATCCGTTCTTCAGAAGGCGATACCTGATTCGGACAAGCTGCTCCGACACCAGATCACACCGATTGGCACGAACACAACCCTCGATGCTGTACTCATAATCCATCTGATCGCTGACACGAACCACCACTTTCAGGGAGAAATGATCGAAAGGTCTTCTCGCGGCCCATTCAATACCGCCCCGGACTGCACCTTGGGTGCCATCGCCCTGCAGCGCAGCAGTCAGTTGCGCCCCATGCGAAATACGATGAAGGAACAGCAACCCATCCAGCGCATTGGATTTTCCACTGGCGTTGGTACCAATCAACACGGTCAGCGGGTCGATATGCAGCACGGCGTGTGCATGGCTCTTCCAATTGATGAATGAAAATTCCGTGATCATTCTGCCCCCAGACACCCGATCCGATTACCCTGATCCCAGACCTGCTCGACGGTACACCCTCACCCCAGCAACGGCGCCAGCGCCCGTCTCACTTCCGCCTCATCCCGAGCGCTGCGCTCGATCAGATCCTTCAGCTGATCTTCGTCGATCTGCCCGATGTTGAAATACTCGGCCTGCGGGTGCGAGAAATAGAAGCCCGAGACACTGGCGGCCGGCACCATCGCGAGTGCATCGGTCAGTGACATGCCGATGTCGGCCGCATCCATCAGCTCGAACATCTCGCGCTTGATGGTGTGCTCGGGACAGGACGGATAACCGGGCGCCGGGCGGATGCCGCGATAGGCTTCGGCGATCAGCTCGTCATTCGTGAAATGCTCATCGGCGGCGTAGCCCCACAGATCCTTGCGAACCCGCTCGTGCAGGGCCTCGGCAAAGGCTTCGGCCAGACGGTCGGCCAGCGCCTTGAAGGCGATGGCGTTGTAGTCGTCGAGCTTCGCCATGAATTCGGCTTCCTTTTTCTCGGCGCCGATGCCGGCGGTGACGGCAAACATGCCGATGTAGTCCTGAATGCCGCTGGGCTGGCCGTCGATGAATTTCGGCGCGATGTAATCGGCCAGGCACTTGTTGGCCACCCCCTCGCGCTTGGCGGTCTGCTGACGCACGTTGCGCCAGACCATCGCCACCTCGGTACGCGAGTCGTCGGTGTAGATCTCGATGTCGTCGTCGTTGACGGTATTGGCCGGCAGGAACATCACGACACCGTTGGCCTTCAGCCAGCGGTTCTCGATGATCTTCTTCAGCATGGCACGGCCATCGGCAAAGACCTTCTTCGCTTCCTCGCCGACGATCTCGTCCTCAAGAATGGCCGGAAATTTGCCGGCCAGATCCCAGGTCTGGAAGAAAGGCCCCCAGTCGATGTACTGCGCCAGCGACGTCAGATCGAAGTTCTTGAAGGTGCGACGGCCGATGAACTTCGGCTTCGGCGGCACATGGCTCGCCCAGTCGAAGCGCTCACGGTTGGCACGGGCCTCGGCCAGCGACACGAAGTTGGGCCCCTTCTTGTTGGCATGCTGGGCGCGCACACGCTCATAGTCACGCGCCAGATCCGAGAGGAAGCTTTCTCGCTGGTCTTCCGAGACGAGCGCCTGCGCCACCGGCACGGATCGGGACGCATCCGGCACATAAACGACCGGGCCGGAATAATGCGGGGCGATCTTCACGGCCGTGTGCACGCGCGAGGTGGTGGCGCCACCGATCAGCAGCGGGGTCTTGCGGCTGCGGAAGTGCTCGTCGCGCTCCATCTCGCCCGCGACGAAAGCCATTTCCTCCAGCGACGGCGTGATCAGGCCCGACAGGCCGATGATGTCGGCCCCCTCTTCGCGCGCCTTCTCCAGGATCTGGTTACAGGGCACCATCACGCCCATGTTCACCACCTCGAAGTTGTTGCACTCCAGCACCACCGCCACGATGTTCTTGCCGATGTCGTGCACGTCCCCCTTCACGGTGGCGATGACGATCTTGCCGCGCGAACGCACGTCGCCACCGGCCGCCGCCAGCGCCGCTTTCTCGGCCTCGATGAAGGGCAGCAGGTGTGCCACGGCCTGCTTCATCACGCGGGCGGATTTGACCACCTGCGGCAGGAACATCTTGCCCGCGCCAAAGAGATCCCCCACCACGTTCATGCCGTTCATCAGCGGGCCTTCGATGACCTCGATGGGCCGCCCGCCCCGGTCGGCAATCTGCTGACGGACTTCTTCGGTGTCTTCGGTGATGAACTGCGTGATGCCATGCACCATCGCGTGCGTCAGCCGCTCCTCCACCGATGCATTGCGCCAGCTGAGATCGGCTTCCTTCTTCGCACTGCCGGCCTTGAGCGTCTGTGCAAATTCGATCAGGCGCTCGGTGGCATCCTGCTCCCGCTCGGGCGAATCGGCCGGCAGATCATCCGGCAGGGTCGGCGGGCGGTTCAGCACCACGTCCTCGACACGGGTGCGAAGCTCGAGCGGCAGGTCATCATAGACGCCGACCATGCCGGCGTTGACGATGCCCATCGTCAGGCCCGCCTTGATGGCGTGATAGAGGAAGACCGTGTGAATCGCCTCACGTGCCGGGTCGTTGCCCCGGAACGAGAAGGACACGTTCGAGACCCCGCCCGAGATGCGCGCATGCGGCAGATTCTCGCGAATCCAACGACAGGCATCGATGAAGTCATTGCCGTAGTTGGCATGCTCGTCGATACCGGTGGCCACCGCAAAGATGTTCGGATCGAAGATGATGTCCTCGGGCGGGAAACCGACCTTGTTCACCAGCAGATGATAAGCCCGCTGACAGATCTCGATCTTGCGCTCGAAGGTGTCGGCCTGTCCCACTTCATCGAAGGCCATCACGACGGCAGCCGCCCCATAGCGGCGCACGAGCCGCGCCTGGCGCAGGAAATTCTCTTCCCCTTCCTTCAGCGAGATCGAGTTGACCACGGCCTTGCCCTGCACGCAGCGCAGGCCGGCCTCGATCACCTCCCATTTCGAGCTGTCGATCATGATCGGCACGCGGGCGATGTCCGGCTCGCTGGCGATCAGGTTCAGGAAGCGCGGCATGGCGGCCATCGCATCGAGCATGGCCTCGTCCATGTTGACGTCGATGATCTGCGCGCCGTTTTCCACCTGCTGGCGGGCGACCTGAAGCGCCTCGTCATACTGCTCGTTCAGGATCATCCGCGCAAAAGCCTTCGAGCCCGTGACGTTGGTGCGCTCGCCCACGTTCACGAACAGCGAGCTTTCGTCGATGTTGAAGGGCTCCAGTCCCGACAGCCGGGTCGAGACCGGGATGACCGGCGGCACACGCGGGGGCAGGTTCTGCACCGCCTCGGCAATGGCCCGGATGTGATCCGGCGTGGTGCCACAGCAGCCGCCGGCCACGTTGACGAAACCGCTGTCGGCAAATTCCTTCAGCAGGGCCGAGGTGATGTCCGGTGTCTCATCGAAACCGGTGGGCGCCATCGGATTGGGCAGACCGGCATTGGGGTACACGCACAGGAAGGTGTCGGCCTTGCGGGACAGCTCTTCGACGTAGGGCCGCATCAGCGCGGCCCCCAGCGCACAGTTCAGGCCGATCGTGATGGGCTTCGCATGGCGCACCGAGTTCCAGAAGGCCTCGACCGTCTGGCCGGACAGGATGCGGCCCGACGCATCGGTGACGGTGCCCGAAATCATGATCGGCAGCCGCGGCAGCCCCTGCGCCTCACGTTCCTCGTGCAGCTCGTCCAACGCGAACAGGCAGGCCTTGGCGTTCAGCGTGTCGAAGATCGTCTCGACCAGAAAGAGATCGGCCCCGCCTTCGACCAGACCGCGGGCCTGCTCCAGATAGGCAGCCCGCAGTTCCTCGAAAGTGACGTTGCGGGCCGCCGGGTCGTTCACGTCCGGCGAGATCGAGGCGGTCTTGGGCTGCGGCCCCAGCGCACCAGCCACGAAACGCGGGCGATCGGGCGTGCTGTACTTGTCCACGGCCGCCCGGGCCAACCGGGCCGAGACGACGTTCATCTCGTAGGCCAGCTCGCTCATGTGATAGTCGCCCTGGGCGATGGCAGTGGCACCGAAGGTGTTGGTCTCGATCAGGTCGGCGCCCGCTGCCAGATACTGCTCGTGAATTTCCTGGATGATGTCGGGCCGCGTCAGCGACAACAGCTCGTTGTTGCCCTTCACGTCATGGGCATGATCCCTGAAGCGCTCGCCACGGTAATCGTCCTCGCCCAGCTTGTACTGCTGGATCATCGTGCCCATCGCGCCGTCGAGGATCAGGATGCGTTCGCGCAGCAGCTCGCGCAGCCGGGCTTCCAGCTGATCCGGCGGCACGGGGCGGCTCGGGGCAGCGGCCGGGTCGTTGGCAAGGATGGCAGCGGAATCTTGGGTCATGACGAAAAACAGGGGAGGATGAAAAAAGCCGGCCGACGGATGGCCATCGTGCCATTCTATGAAGTAATGAGCAAAGAGGCCATGCAAGTACGCATGCAGCGGAAAGACAGGCCGGACACGCGGCATCCCTTGCGGGCAGGCTGGCGGCGGCGACGTGTCGGAGCGGCCCGGCAGAAACCTGATGAACACCTGCACCATCGGTCTGAAGGCAACCGCCGCGCACACACGGGCTCGGCGATAATAGTGCGCGCCTTCAAACGCCTAGGAGCTTGGGCGGCAGGAATCTTTCCTGCCGCCCAAGCTCCTAGAGATACGCTGGACAGGCCCCGTCTCAGGCGACGCGCCCCGAACGGGGTTCAGCGTCCCCGCATGGCCTTGTTGGCGTATCCCTGACACTCACAGCAGGAGAAGCCGATGTCCTTCGTTTTCGATCCCGCCCCGCCCGTCAGCCTGGCCGTGGCCGGCACCGCACAGCGCCTGCCGGTCAACCGCGTGTTCTGTGTGGGGCAGAACTATGCGAAGCATGCTCAGGAAATGGGCAGCACGGGCCGTGAACCGCCCTTCTTCTTCATGAAGCCGGCCTCCTCGGTCGTGCCGGTCGCCGAGGGAGACACCGCCACGATCCCTTACCCCACCGGAACCCGGTCACTGCATCATGAGGTGGAGCTGGTCGTGGCCATCGGCAAGGCAGGCCGCCATGTCTCTGCGGAAGAAGCTCGCTCGATGGTTCATGGCTATGCCGTGGGCCTGGATCTGACACGGCGTGATCTTCAGGCTGCCCTGAAGGAGAAGGGCCGCCCCTGGGAGGTGGCCAAGGCTTTCGAGGCATCGGCCCCGGTTGGGGTGATCAGCCCTGTGGCAGATACCGGCTGGCTGAGCGATGCCGGCATCGGGCTGAGCGTCAACGGACAGGCCCGGCAGGCTGGCAACATCGATGAAATGATCTGGCCTGTGGCCGATATCATTGCCCATCTGTCCCATCACTGGCACCTGCAACCAGGCGATCTGATCTTCACCGGCACCCCCGAAGGTGTCGGCGCCGTGGAACGCGGCGACGTACTGCGCGGCAGGGTTCATGGCCTGACCGATCTGTCCATCACGCTGGTTTGATGGTTTGAACATACGCTGGATCGCGTCATCCACCCATCCGTCCCCACGAAGCCATTGATGACGCACGCTCAAGGAGAAACATCATGTCCGCATCCAACCCCTCCACCTCCGGAAGCATCGGTTACGCCGGAGACATTACGCCACAGGACGCCTGGGCCCAGTTCCAGCAGGGCGAGGCCGTGCTGATCGACGTCAGGACACCGGAAGAGCTGAAGTGGGTCGGCCGTGTGCCAGGCGCGATCCCGGTGCCCTGGCTGATCGACAACGGTCAGCGCCAGAACCCCGATTTCCTGACCCAACTGAAGGCTGCTGCCCGTCCGGATCAGAAAGTGCTGCTGCTGTGCCGCAGTGGCGTGCGCAGCGAACTGGGCGCACGCGCTGCCACCGAAGCCGGCTACGCATCGGTCTGGAGTGTCATCAATGGCTTTGAAGGCCCGCTGGATGACAACCAGCACCGCAACCGCATCGGTGGCTGGCGCCATGCGGGCCTGCCCTGGGAGCAGGCTTGATGTCAGTGTCCGGCACCAGCCAGTCACCCGATGAAACACCGCCCTCACACGGCCTGCACATGCCAGCCAGTGCGGTACCGACCGGGCCTTACCCGGGCCGGGTCGCGCTGGTCGGTGCCGGCCCGGGCGATCCGGAGCTGCTGACCTGCAAGGCGGCCCGACTGATCGCCGAGGCAGACTGGCTGGTTCACGATGCGCTGGTACAGCCAGCCGTGATCGCCATGGCCCGACGGGCCCGCATCATTCCGGTGGGCAAGCGCGCCGGCAATCCCAGCGCCCGCCAATCGACCATCAACCAGACGCTGCTCGACTGCGCCCGACGGGGCGGACTGACCGTGCGCCTGAAGGGGGGAGACCCGCTGATCTTCGCCCGGGCCCAGGAAGAGCTGGACACCCTGCGCGCCGCCGGCATCCAGGTGGAAGTCGTGCCAGGCATCAGTACGGCGCAGGCAGCCCATGCGGCCCTGGCCATGCCGATGACACAGCGCGGTCATCGTCGGGCCATGGTACTGGCGACCCCGCAGGTTCATGCCGGACAGACGCCTTGTGAAAAGCCCCTTGAAAGCAAAGCAAGTGCTCACTTACCCTATCTGAAAGGCTGGGCCGCTGCGGTGGCTGCCGCCGGCAGTGGCTCCCTCTACATGGCCGCCACCATCGCCGAGCAGGTTCGGGAGATCCTGCTCGAACACGGCATGCCACCGGAAACCCCTGCGCTATGGATGATCGATGTCTCACTGCCCACGCAGGCACTGGTCAGGGGAACGCTCGGCACACTGAGCCGCCCGCCTGCCAACTATGCCGGCCATCCTGCCCTGCTGATCCTCGGCACACAAGCACCAGCCCTCGAGCCGTCTCGATGACACCCGGCTGCGCCAGAGAGCAGACAGCCGCCCCACCAGGGGCTTGGGCGGCAAGAAAGTCGCGGGCTGCTACCTGCCTGAAAGGCTTTCCGGCAAGGCCATCATCCCAAGTGATCACTTACTTATGTTTCAATTGCTCAATGCCTTGACCAGGGCACTGACATTGGCCCGCATCATGCTCAGATAATCCGGCGCAGGGCCATCGGGGGCCGACAGCGTGTCCGAATACAGCTCGCCGATCGGGATCCGCTTGTCCAGCTCGGCGGCCATCCGCTTCATCAGGCGCGGATCACTGCCATATTCGAGGAAGAAGGCGCGCACGTTCTGCTCACGGGCCTGCCGCACGAGCCTGGCCACGACGGCCGCCGACGGCTCGGCTTCGGTCGACACGCCCTGCGGCGACAGGAACTCGATGCCATAGGCCCGGCCGAAATAGCCGAATGCCGCATGGCCCACCATGACCCGGCGCCGGTTCTCGGGCAGCGCATCCACGGCCTGATGGATCTCCCTGTCGAGCATCCGTACCTGCCTGTCATAGGCAGCGGCCCGCTGCCGGAATCCTTCGCAGTCGGCCGGCACCGCTTCACACAGCGCCTTGCTGATGTTCTCGACATAGTGGCGCACGTTGGCTGCATCCTGCCAGGCGTGCGGATCCAGCCCGCCGTGATGATGATGGTGCGCGCCATCCTTCCCATGCCCATGCCCATGCCCATGTGCCAGGGCAGTGGCGGCATGAGCACCGGTTGTGGAAGGCGGGGAGGAGGGCCAGGTGCCGGAGACCGGGATATCCGGGGCGTTGACATGGCCCGGATCGGCTGCGCCGGCATGGCAGTGTTCGGCCAGGGCCAAGGCCAGTTGCTGGGCCTCGGCATGATGCCCGGCCGCCAGCATGCGTGACACCATCGGGGTGAGCGAAGCCAGACCAAAGATCACCAAGGTCAGCCAGACAATGCCACGATGACGGATGCCACGACTTTTCATGGTTTCAGTATGGCAAAAGGTGGGCGTGGCCTCAATACTTATTTACGTTGCAAAACAGGATGCAAATCATTGTTTGAAACGCACTTTTGGCTTGTCAATCTTGTTTTGGGGCCATGAATGTCAGCGCGCTTCATGCAGGGGGGGCATTGCCAGTGAGGCTTCCCCTCTGTATCTGGGCAAACGGTGTGCCGACAAGGTCTCACGCTTGGCTGAAGCTGGCTATTCAATCGCATCCAAGCGCGCTCCAGCGTTCACCCCACCATGAAAAACGGGCAGTGCCGAAAATATCGGCAACTGCCCGTGGGGTGAGGCTTCTGGGAGGCATCAGCCAGCCCGAGGGGCTGGCATCAGCGCATCAGCAAGCCATCAGAACCAGGCTTCAACCTGAACGCCATAGAACATGGCGCTGCGCTTGTCGGCAAAGGCGCTCACCGGCGTGCCGCAATCGCGGCCGGTGCAGACCACCGAGCCAGCCGCAGCAGCCGCGTCGTTCCACTTGGCATAGGTGGCATACAGGCGCAGGGCCGGACGAGCGAACACGCCCTCACCCATGGCAAACTGCGTGCCCAGCGTGAGCTTCATCAGCTTGCGAGTGGCTTGCGATTCCTGCTTCAGTTGCTGATAGCCGAGTTCGCTGTACAGGCCCAGCACTTCGTTCAGGCTGTAGTGCGGGCGGGTGCCCAGCCACAGTTCCTTCACGCCGACGTTGTTGATGTCGGCGTTGCGATAACCGAAGGTGGTGGTGGCCGACCAGCGGTTGCCGCTTGGCTCATACAGCCAGTGATCGAAGAGCATCCATTCCTTGCGCTCGTCGGTGCTGCCGCCCACGCCAAAGCCCTTGAGTAGCGCGGCGTTCTTGGCAAACTGGATACCCACCGTGTTGGTGCCACCCATACCCAGGAAGTTTTCCTGTTCATGCACGACGGTGAAGGCTGCACCGTTCTTGCCGGCCTTGTTGTCGATGGTGCGGGTTTCACGAACCAGCACATCCACGTTCGGCGTGAGCGGGTTGTTGTCCAGATCCAGAGACTGTGGCGTGTCGACCGTGTAGGTGCTGGTGCCCGAGCGGTTGTTGGCGCGCACCAGGTCGAAGCCCACCGTCAGCGAACCGCCCGGGTTCACACCGATCTTTTCCAGACGGAAGTCATGCACGGTGGCCGTGCGCGAGCCGCCGCCGATCAGATCGGGGTTGTAGCCACCCAGCGAGGGGTTGATGCCATAGCCCGTCATGTCGCCGATGCGGAACATCGCGTAGGCGAAGCGACCCGGCCCCATCGCCACGTTGTCGATCCCGAAACCTGGGCCTTGGGCAGGCTCCCAGTAGGTGTAATCCAGCATGTGGATGTCGGGGTTCTTGTAATAGCGCTTGCCGACCCACAGGTTGGCGCCTTCCAGCGATTGCATGCCCAGAGCGGCGCCGATGTTGTCGGCCGTCACGAAAGCTTCACGCAGGGCAGGGGCGCTCTGCTCCCAGTTGGCCACCCCTTGGGTGCCGTGCGAGAACGTGAACTTGGCATCGAAGGTGGTGCCCTTCACTTCGCCCAGCTTGCTGCCGAACTTCAGCTCCACGTAGGTGTCGCACTCGTTACCCAGGCGGAAGAAAGTGACCGAACCGGGCAAGCGCACGCAGGCAATGCCGCCCTCTTCCGAGGTGGTGCCGGCGCCCGAGCGGAAGTAACCGCCAAAGGTGAAAGGTTTGGCTTCCTGAGCCACTGCCGGGGTGGCCAGACAGGTAGCTGCCAACAGGGCGCCAGCGCCTGCCAGCGCCAGGGATTTCTTGTTATCCAAGAGAAGTCTCCTTCGCAAGACAATAGGTCAATGACAATGAATCCAGGGGTCTCCGGGCAAGCCTTGTCCGATGGTTTGCCGAGTGGATGGGCTTCGGTTTATCAGCAGCCCGCTGCTCAATCCGACGGCATGTGCAACCACAGAACCTCATACGGTGCCAGCGTGATCCCTTCGTGTAATGCATGCAGTCTGCCGGTGAGCAGGTTCTGCATCGGATCATTAGGCAACGCTTGAAAGACCTGCCAAGGGCAATGTTGGTCGAATTCGCTGAAATTGGCTAGCACCAAGATCAACTGATCTGCATGTCGACGGGTATATCCCAGCACGGCGGGGTTGCCGGCCCGAAAACCGGTGAGCCGCCCGCCGGCAAAGGCTGGCGTGTTGGCCCGTACCTCGATCATGTGCTTAAGCCCCTGATGGATCTGGCCGGCCGCCGTGTTCGTGTCATGGCGCTGGGCGTGGCGTGTCAGATCCCGGAAAGGGCGGTGAATCCAGCGGCTGTCGGCTGCTTCCAGCGGGTTTTCGAGGTAGCGCCTGTCGTTGAGCGTACCCACTTCATCGCCCAGATAGATCAGGGGCAGTCCTCCGGCGCTGAGGGGCACGCTGTAGAGCAGCAGGATGCGGGCCACCGCGTGCGGGTCATCCTGCTCCAGCCCTGCCAGTGAAGCCAAGGTGCCGCTGACACGCGCATCACCCGTGGCCGGGTTCTCCTGAAAGGGCACGCCGCGGGCAAAACTTCCGGGAAAACGATTGTTGTAAAAACGATTCAGAAAATGGCGGTGATCGAAGCCGTTGATGCCGAACTGTGCCGCATCCTCGTCGGCGAACGTCCAGCCGATGTCATCGTGGCTGCGTACATAATTCACCCAGGCCGTGCCTTCGGGCAGTGCATGCCACTTTTCCAGCGCCAGTTGCAGCAGGTTCACTTCGCGTGTGGCCAGCGAATTCCACAGCAGCGCCATCTGCAGCGGGTTGTACGAGAGCTGACATTCATCGGGGTGAATGTAGGACATCACCTCGGCAGGGTGGACGATGGCTTCCGACTTGAAGAGCAGGGAGGGGGCCGCGATACGTGCCAGCGCATTGAAGGCGCGGATGATGTTGTGAACCTCGGGCAGGCTTTCGCAGGGGGTGCCCAGCCGCTTCCAGGCAAAAGCCACCGCATCGAGGCGCAGGATTTCTGCCCCTTGGTTTGCAATCGACAGCATCTCGCCCGCCATCGCATTGAAGACGGCCGGGTTGCTGTAATTCAGATCCCACTGGAAGGAATAGAAGGTCGTCCAGATCCAGCGCCCGTCCGGCAACTGGCTGAAGGCGCCAGGATGTTCGTCCGGGAAAATCTCTCGCACCGTGCGCTCGTAGGCGTCCGGCTCGGTTCGGTCGGGAAAAATGTAATAAAAATCCTTGTGAACCGGGTCATCCTTCACGGCCGCCTGTGCCCACGGATGATCATGCGCCGTGTGGTTGAAGATGAAGTCAAGCACCAGGCTGATCCCGGCCTCACGAAGCGCCTTGGCCAGTGCTCGCAAATCCTCGATGCTGCCGAGACGCGGATTCACCTCGCGGTAACTGCTGACAGCATAGCCGCCATCACTGCGCCCCTCCGGCACCTTGAAAGGCGGCATCAGATGCAGATAAGACAGGCCCAGCGACTTGAAGTAGGGCACGTCCTTGATCAGTGCCTTCAGCGTGCCGGCATAGCGATCGACGTAAAGCACCCCGCCCACCATCTTCTGCGACTGGAACCAGTCCGGCTCGGCAGCTCTTGCCTCATCCAGCGCCTTCAGCGCTTTCGGGCGTTCGGCCCAGCCCTGCCAGGCCGTCAGCACCACGGCATCCACCCAGGCCAGAAAATCGGGCCGATGGCCGTAGAGCGGTTGCAGGTTCTGGATCAGGGTGGGCAGGTGCGCTTCGAGCCGTGCCTCGAAAGCCTGCCACTGCGCACCATTTGCCTTGCGGCCCAGCGTGCGGGTGAGGGCATTGCGCACATGCTCGAAAGCCAGGGTACGTTGTTGGTCGGTGGTCAGCATGATGGGGTTACACAAAGGGAGAGCGACAATGATGCACGCGGGCGGGCAGGCCGCCAACGGGTCTGGCGGCTTTGCGCGACATGGAGCGTGTCATGCACTGATTCGTCCTCGGGAAAGCCCCCGGGCGCGCAGCACCGCGTTGCCAACCCGTTCCAGGGTCTGAACTTTACGGCTTGCACTTGGGGATGACCCGATCTATAATTTTCTGCTTAACTGCAAGGCTCTCGGCCAATCGAAGCCGAGGGTGTCAATAAATCGCTTCAAGGAGTTCTC
>JAUMZD010000082.1 GCA_030528325.1 Lautropia sp.
GATATTCAGCAGCAGGTCGCATGAATCAGGCGACAACTATCTTGACATGCACCGCGTCGTACGGTTCGGACGGTTGTTCAAGGGAAGCTGGCGGATGTTGCTGGACGTTCATGTCGACAGCGAAAAGCCCCGGTTTTCCAGTCCCATCAGCGCAGCCACCTGCTCCCCCCAGGTCAAGAGCCTCGACTTGTCCGCCTCCACCTCCTCGGGCCGGAAACGGAAGCGGCCGAAGGCGTTGACCACCGAGAGCGGATACACCCGATACCGGGAAGTTCCTGGTTCGTCGGTCACCCCCAGCTCAAGACTCAGCTCGCGCCAGCCCCAGCATTTGACCCAAACCCAGGTGTATTCGGACACATCCACTGGCTTGCGGTGCAGCACCCTGCTGCCCCAGCACCAGGCTCTCTCCAGTGACAGGCGGCCATCCGCCGAGCGCTTCAGGATATGGCAGCTGCCAATGCCGAACCGGATACGGGCGAGAAGCCATGCCGGATGCAGCACGAACAGGATCAGCCACGACACGCTCATCATGAGGATGATCTTCGAGCGCTCGCTGTCCTGCCCCTGCCCGAACCAGAGGTATTCAAGCAGGGCATACACCCCCACGAAAGACAGGGCTGCCACCGCCGGCAGCATCAGCATCCCCACCAACCGGGGACGCTCACAGGGCATGACCAGCACGGCTTCATTCGTCCCCGCCGAAGCATCGGCCAGCGGCGTGGCGCTGGATGATGTCTGGCGCAATGACCCGGTGCCAGACGGGATTTCGCCCGATGAGTTTCTGCTGTCCATGTCCGACCTGATCTGAAACAGGTTTCAATGACGGGGCCGATTGACGGGGCGTCAGGATCGGCCCCGCCAGCCGGTCCGGGCCATCACTCACCCGCAATCGTTTTGAAAGCCCGCTCGGCCACGGCCAGCGTCTCGTCGATGTCGGCCTCGGTGTGTGCCGACGACAGGAAGAAGGCTTCGACGTGTGACGGCGGCAGATAGACGCCCCCATCCAGCATCAGGTGATAGAAGCGCTTATAGGTGTCGAGGTTCTGATCGGTGGCTTCCTCGAAGTTGTCGGGCGGCGTCGGGCGGAAATAGATGCCGCCCAGCCCGCCGAGCGCGCGGGCGCTGAAAGGCACACCCGCCGATCGCGCCGCCGCATTCAGCCCATCCACCAGACGGGTCATGATCTTCTCAAGCTTCAGGTAGAAATCCGGTTCGGAAATCAGATCGATCGTGGCAATGCCGGCCGCCATCGCGATCGGGTTGCCCGACAGCGTGCCGGCCTGATAGACATTGCCAAGTGGCGCATACTTCTCCATCACCTTCGACGGGCCGCCGACCGCCCCCACCGGCATGCCGCCCCCGATGACCTTGCCGAAGGTGGACAGATCGGGCGTGATGCCGCACCAGCCCTGCGCCCCGGTCAGCGTGACGCGAAAGCCCGACATCACTTCGTCGAAAATCAGTAAGGCGCCATACTGGGTGCAGAGCGCCCGAAGACCTTCGAGGAAGGACTGAGACGGCACCATCAGGTTCATGTTGCCCGGCACCGGCTCGACGATCAGGCAGGCGACCTCGTCCGGGTATTGCTCGAACAGCGCCTTCACGCTGTCCAGATCATTGAAGCGGGCGATCAGCGTGTGCTTGACCACATCCTCCGGCACACCGGCCGAGCTGGGGTTGCCGAAGGCCAGCGCCCCACTGCCCGCCTTCACCAGCAGGCTGTCGGCCGTGCCGTGGTAGCAGCCCTCGAACTTGATGATGCGATTGCGCCCCGTATAGCCCCGCGCCAGCCGCAGGGCCGACATCGTCGACTCGGTGCCCGAACTCGTGAAACGCACGCGCTCGACCTGCGGGAACATGCCGCAGATCCGCTCGGCCAGCTCGCTTTCCTGCACGTTCGGCGCCCCGAAGGACAGGCCGCGCGTGGCCGCCTCCTGCACGGCTGCCACGACCTTCGGATGGGCATGACCGACGATGGCCGGCCCCCACGACCCCATGTAGTCGATGTAGCGCCTGCCCTCCACATCCCACATGTAGGCGCCCTCGGCCCGCTCGATGAAGCGCGGCGTCCCGCCTACCGCCCGGAAGGCGCGCACCGCCGAGTTGACGCCACCGACCAGCACCTGACTGGCACGGTCGAATTCCTGTTGGTTGCTTCGATTGCTCATGGGTTCTCCAGTGTCGGGGGGATTGCAGGGGATACGCTGACGAGCGAGGCCTCCGGGAACGGGAGCTGTTCAGCGTGTCTTCGGGATGATCAGGCCTCATGGCCTTCACCGATTCCCTTTACTTTACCCGATCGCAGCTGTCCGAGCTTCCCGTTCGCCCCCTCCGGAAATCATCGTTCATATACCTGTTCACCATGTCCCGTTGAAGCGCAGCCTCATATTGGTCAAACAGCAAGAAGGCGATGATGTGGACACTCCTGTCTTCCGGATCCCCGGCTTCATGACAAAAAAACGACGGAAAATTTGACGGCCGTTACCCAAACGGGAGCAAGCACGTCGATAATCCTGTTCCAAGCCTTCGGACGCATCCACAGAAAGACGTCCATTCCCGGATTCCCGGCCTCTTCAGCAGGAGACGCCCCATGAGCATTCCCCCACCCGCCAAAGCCTGTCTGTCCCTTTCACTGGCATTGACATTGAGTGCCTGCGGGAGCAGCGAAACAGACACAGGCGATGGCGCCCCGCTTCAAACCAAGGCCATCAGCAAAACCCTGTTGCCCCCCATCTCCAGCACCGGCATCCGTGGTGACGTACTGGCCCAGGCGCTTCGTACCCAGACGAGCCAGCGTATAACCGGGGAGCGCCGGCTCATGGATCACGCCGTTCGCTGGACAGCGGAATACCCGGGCGGGCAACGCGACACCACCCATACCTCCCCCGATTTTTTCATCGACCAGATCATCAGCCGGAATCCAGCAGGCAGCGGTCTGGATGGGGCCTTCCTGTACACGCATGATCCATTCCCCCGGACGGTCGGAGGCGCGAAGAACGGCAGCCACGCGGCCCTGACCCTGCGTTTCGGCCTGTCGGCTCAGGGGTTGCTGGACAGCAGCTTGAGCCAGGCACCGATGGACACCGAAGTGCTGCAGCTGGGGAGCCGACTCGAAGTGTCCCTCTTCCCCGAGGCAGCAACGCTGGCCGAACGCAAGGCCTTGCAGCAGCAGACCCTCGACGCACGGCGCTCCCCCGCGATCCGTCTGAATCAGGAAGTCGAATGGCGTCGTCCGGTGTACCGTTGGGGAAGCTGGGGAGATCCGGGCGACAGCACTTTCGTCGAGCTGTTCGTCCGTGAGGGAAAGGCACCGGATCAGTTCCACCTGTGTCTGCGCACCTCCAAGCTCTGGCAGATCACGCAGCAACACGCCTGCTCGCTTTGGGAAGTCCCAGCTGGATGGAAACCAGGCCAGTCACTGAAGAACCTCGGCCAGACCATTTCCCTGCTGCGACAAGGCGAGCCCTGGCAATACTGGCATGTGCAGGCCGGCACACCAAAGGTCGACCCTGACGCACGGCAGATCACCAGTACACACACATCCGAGGACGGCATCAGTGGGGCATTGCTGGCTGCGATGTTCGATGTCTGGTCGCCACGCGGTCAGGGCATGCAGTCTTTCCGGAAGCTTTCGGCACGCTATGTCTATGGGCGCTTCGGGCCTCTGCCAGACACCTTCGGCCCCATTTCGAAGGTGGCCTATCAGAGCAGCCGTGTCACGCAGTATGCCGACGGAGCCACGACCGGTGCCTACTCACCAGCCATGGGAACCTATCTGTATGCGTTGCGCAGCGGCCAGATCCCGAATGATCACGCCGCATTGCCGGCCATCGCAGTTTTCGCCTATCCACAGACCACATTGGCGCTGAACCTGCGGCATGAGAACCGCGATGGTCGCAACGTACTGACCCTGCCTGCCTGGCTGGGGCTGGACGTATTGCGTCAGATCCCAGGGACGGGTGAGCGTCGCTGGACCTACCGTGAAGAGCTACTCGACGCACCAGCCACCAGCATCGCCGCGGACGAACTGATTCGCTACCAGAGTGTCATCAAACGTTGGCATACGCCAGGCCGGTGGGATGGAATCGTCACGCTCCGCCTGGTTCGTGACGACCTCGGCAGTGCGTCGCCCATCCTGTGCTGGGAGATGCGCCTCGATGAAGAACGCGCCCACATCGACCGTGATGTCTGCACCCGATGGGAGGTGCCCGCCAACTGGCAACCCGGCCAGAAACTGACGCCAGCGCTTTACAACATCACGGACAGGGCATGGCTGTCGTACACCGACGGCACCACCGGCTGGCATGACACGTACAACTGGGCGAACCGCTAGCTTCTGATCCACTGCCCCCGACCCGAATGGATGACTGCCATGAGAACGAACCTGTTGACACGACGGATCTGCCTTGTGCTCTCGAGCTCGCTGGTGCTGGCCGCCTGCGGTGGCGCTGATGACGCCGCCTCACCGACCAGCGCAAGCCCTTCGACCGGCAGCGCCCGACAAGGCCCTGCGCCTCACTTCGCCCCCGCCGAACCCGGCTCCCGGGTGATCCGCCCAAAAGTCATCGCCCCCCGGCTGATCGAACCGATCTCGCGCACCGGGATACGGGGAGATGTGCTGGCCCAGGCACTGCGGATCCAGGTCAGTCAGACCGACGCCGACGGGAAACGTCTGGGCGCCAGGGGCGTGCCCTGGACCGACGAGGCCCCCAGGGGAAGTCGGGACACTTCGCCCCCTGAGCCCGGCAACCACAGGCAGCCCAATGTGATGATCCATCAGACGATCACCCCCAGAAGCTCTGCCAGTGCACTGAACAGTCCCTTCATCTATACGTACGACCCCTATACGGTCAGAATCCGTGGCAGTCAGATCGCTGGATGGTCGCAGAGGACCGTCATGCTGCGTTTCGGCCTGTCGGCCAGGGGATTGCTGGACGCATCGATCGCTGATGCACCGCTCGATACCGAAGTGCTGCAGCTCGGCAACCGGCTCGATGCCTACAGTTTCTACCACTCGGAACGGATCGTTCATGCCGGGCTGCCTCCCTTGAGCCATCCGACGACACTCACCTCCCGCGAACCCTACCGCATCCATCGCAACGAGGAGATCGACTGGCTGGAGTCTTTGCATCGGTGGGGCGAGTGGGGAGACCCGCTGCGAGCACACTTCGTCGATCTCTATGTCCGCCCAGGGCAAACGGAGCGACAATTCCTGCTTTGCTTTCGCACCTCGTCGGTGAAGGCGATCAAACAGCAGCGGGCCTGTTCACACTGGGAAGTACCCGCCGGCTGGGCACCTGGTCAGGCGCTGCTCCATCTCGGCCAAAGCCTCTCGATCCAGGGCAACAGCATCAGACGCAGCTGGGAGCACTGGAACACGCTGCCGGAAGATCTGCAGGTCGATCCGGCCGCCCATTGGAAAACGGACACCCACCATTCCAGCGAGGGCATCAGTGGCGCCCTGCTGGCAGCCCTGTTCGATGCCTGGTCGCCTCGTGGCAAGGGTACGCAGGCTTTCGGACAGCTGGATGCCTATCCGAGCGATTACACCTTCGGTCGTCCGGAAAGAACCCCGACGCGTACCAACCGGATCGCCTACCAGAGCAGCCGCGTGGCGCAGTATGCCGATGGCCAGGGCAGCGGCCCTTACGCGCCGGCCCAGGGCACCTACCTCTATTCGCTGCGCTCGGGAGATATCCACGCCCCGGGGCGTCCCCTGCCCATCACCGCGGCCCCCGGTTTCCCGCAGGTGACGCTGGCCCTCAATGTACGGACAAACCCGCAAAGCCCTGATCAGGTGTTCACGCTGCCCCGCTGGCTGGGAATGAACATCCATTCCCGGCAACGACCAGGAGAGCCGCTAAAACTGACCAGCTCGAACGAGCTGTATCGTGAAGTCGAAACCGTGGTCGCGGCCAACCAGCTGATCCCCTATGGCACGAACATCAACAGGTGGCAGGCCCCCGGCAAGAAGGCAGAGAAGGAAGGTGTGGCAGAGCTGGTGCTGAAGACCGACTATAGTCCGGCCTGGCATCCCCAGCTTTGCTGGTCCACCACTTTCGATGTCGGTAGGTACCGCGGGATGTCCCGCAATGTCTGCACACGCTTTCAAGTGCCCGAAAACTGGCAACCTGGTCAGCCTGTTACACCCGTCGCCTACGACATCTGGAACGACTGGAAAAGCTGGAACAACCTACCCCGGTAACCGGTGGTGGAAGGATACCGTACCGCTCCGTGCCGCCGGGAGGCACGGACGCGCACCGGCACTGGAACGGTCTGCCCTAATTACCCTATTGGCGCACCCGCCTCCGGCCACCAGGCCGGATCGAGCACCTGCGCCATCGTCCACGGACACTGCGGAGGAAAGGCGTCAATCAGTTCCGGATAGGGGGCCAGATCACGCGCCACGATCCCCTTCGCCTGCCGCCAGATCTTCACGGCCCACTCGGGCTTGTCGAGATTCCCCGTCAGGCTGGGGGTTTCCTGCAGGGTAGCTTCGATGTCTTCACGCTGCGTCTCGATCGTCACCCGCCAGCTGCTGCCACGGCATTCGGGTTGATACTGCCAGTTGAACAGGCGTGCCAGCAACACGGCCATCCGGCTCACCAGCTCACGCTGTTCACTCTTGCCCACGTCCTCGATCTCGTCCGCAATGTGTTCCAGATCCAGCAGATCCACACGACCGGCACGCAACAACGCAGCCTGCTCGCGAGCCCAGGCCACGATGTCCTGCTCATAACGCGTCTGACTCATCGGCTACCTCCCGATGCCTGATCATCGGTTGAATCACCGTCCACTTTGACACGCCTGACGAAGGTGAGGCCCTCTCTCAAGCCTCCGGATAAAAATCCGGGTCCATCATCTGCTCATAGGACCACGGGTTGTGCTGCGGGAACACCTTGCCATCAAGACCGGTTTCACGCTCGGCCCCCAGAACCGCATCACCATAGGCGTCCGCCAGGATTTCAGGCAACTTGTGCCTGAGGCTGGGACTTTTTTTCAGACGACGCTCGATCTTGCGACGCTGCTCGGCGATCGACAGCTGCCTGCTCCGGTCACGGCGCGCTGGCTGGAAACGCCATTTCAGCAAATGAATCAGCAGGATCTCGAAACGGGACAGCAGTTCACTTTCTTCACTACGGCCCATTTCCTCGATCTCCTCCAGCAGATGCTGCACGTCGAGTTCAGCCAGGTTGCCTGCACGCATCAGGGCCGCCTGCTGTTGAGTCCAGCCATAAAAATCGCTGTCATACC
>JAUMZD010000023.1:0-46105 GCA_030528325.1 Lautropia sp.
CCGAGGCCGAGGTGCCCTATGACCAGGTGTTCGAGATGGAGGACATCAACCCCGATTTCGGTGAAACGGACGTGGTGCTGGTGCTGGGCGCCAACGACGTGGTGAATCCGGCCGCCAAGGATCCGAACTCGCCGATCGCCGGCATGCCGATCCTCGATGCCTTCAAGGCCGCTCAGGTGATCGTCAACAAGCGCTCGATGGCATCCGGTTACGCTGGTCTCGACAACGAACTGTTCTACATGCCGAAGACGATGATGGTGTTCGGCGATGCCAAGAAAGTGGTCGAGGACATGGTGAAGGCGGTCGACTGATCCCCTCCCTCACCTCACGACCGGGCGCCAATGACCCGACCTGCCCCCCTTGGTGGCCTCGTGCCCCAAGGGTTTTTTTTAGAGCGTGTCATGGCAATGGCTGATGTCAGCCCGCCATTGGCGCGGTTCTTCGCTGTCGGTACGTCGTGAGTGGCGAGACCGCCGACGGAAGCTGCACAAAGCCCCTTGCCGCCTTTCACCGGCAAGGGGCTTTTTGTATGGGACGCGAAGAGCGGCATCAAGACGCTGAAAGAACAGGCCGGCATCCTGAATGATTCATTCAAGCCGGGTTGTTGCTTCTTCTCAGGAACCCGGCTTTTCCTGCAGCTGCCCCGTCACATACTTGTGCAGAACACTCGCCATCAATGTCTGGTAAGGCATGCCCTCACGTAGTGCCTGAGCCTGAATCTCGTGCAGATCAACCGCAGAAAGGCGGATATTGACCCTACGATCCTTTCTGGCGGTGGCATGAGCGGCATCCTTGAGGCGCTGAATACCCTCCCGCGATGCCACGGACCTCAACTGTCCTGCATCGAAAGCCGCCAGAATCTCTTCTTCCTCAAAATCAAGTTCACTCATCAGCCCCTCTTTTCATCAAAAAATCACGCGTGGCCTTCCGGCTGGGAATCAATGTTTTCAGGAACAGATGTCAACACGACCGCCAGTACCAGCGAAACCGGGGAACGACAGGTCTGCGCTGAAACCAGCGCAACAGCCCCAAGCCAAGCTGGATGGCGTGAATGATGAATGCAAGATACAGCAGCGGACTGACCAGCATCAGCGAGCCGAAGAACAGCCACAGGCCCATCAGGACAAGCCAGTTGTCCGAGCCACTGGCCCGCGCGGCCTCGAATGGGCCTTCGATGCCGAGGAAGAGCAGCCAGGGGAAGAGGGCAAGCACCAGCACAAACCCCAGGGCGGCCCGTCCTGTGCGAAACATCCAGCTGAAGTGCGTACGATGGAGATCATCCTGGCAGCTGCGTTGTCCCCAGCAACTGAAGCATACGGAGAGCAGCGCAGGCAGCAGAAGCGCCGTCACGGGCAGCAACACACCCGCGAGCGATTGCTGGAGCTGGAACAGGTCGGCTGAAGGCCACAGCCAGTCCACACACTGCCAGACATCGCGAAGAAAGCCGTAATGAACCGAGTACCGGTTCGTCACGATCTCGGGCAGCACCAGCCACGGGAGGAGCGCAGCCAGCGCCAGCAGGTAATTGAGCAGAACCAGATACCGCTCACGTCCCGTATCCGTCATCAGACAAGCGCTGAACCGGGATCAGCCGCGCCAGCAGAAGGAATGATGGGCCTGCGGCTGGAAACGGGATCCCAAGCTTTTGGACAGCATCAGGCATAGATCGGCATCGGCCGACGGTCACTGAGGCGCAGCAGCCCTTTCACCATCCGGTACAGATACCAGATCGCCGGGATGAAATACAGGAAACTGAAGATGCCAAAGGAGACCAGTACGGGCAGCGAGATCAGGGCGGCCCAGAACAGCGTCCACCAGCAGGTGCGGATCATCCAGGTGAAGTGGCTCTCGTAGATGGTGCCGCGGGAAGCCGGTCGCTGGATGTAGTTGATGACCAGCGCCACGATCGACAGTGTGCCCAGCGAGAAGACCATGCCGCAGATGTGCAGGATGTAATCGAGCATCGCCGTACGCCGATAGTTGGATACACGCTCGGCTTCCAGCGTGCGGACATCTTCGTAATCGAAATCGTAAGGACGGGGCATGACGTATCCTCTCCAGAAAAGTGCCTTGCGGCTGCGGCACTTCATATGGTAGCGCGAGCCCCTGATTCAAGAGGAAGCAACCATGCTTGACATGCCCAGGAGCTTGGGCAGTTTGCTTGCCTGAAGGAGGCAAGGACGCTCATCCCGCCTGATTCAGCGACACATACAGCGTCTGCACGCCCGAGGCCACGAGCTGCACCCCGACGCAGATCAGCAAAAAGCCGCTCAGTCGGGTGATGACCTCGATGCCGGTGCGGCCGAGGCGTGCCATGACCGGGCGGGCACTGCGCAGCAGGATCACCTCGATCAACGCCACCAGCGCCATGGCCGCCAGCACGGCCAGATAGGCGCTGACCCGGTTCTGGAAGGTGTCCAGCTCGCGGATCTGGGTTTCGATACCGATCACCACGGCGATCGAGCCGGGCCCGGTGATGCCGGGCAATGCCAGCGGAAAAAAGGCCGGATTGCTGTACTGGGCTTTGGCCACCTCTGACACCTCGGCCCGGCCGTACAGCATGCTGTGGCCCAGGAGGCCGATGACCATGCCACCCGCCACCCGCATGGCCCCATAGGAGATGCCGAAAGCCTTCATGATCATGCTGCCGGCAAACAGGCTGCCCACCAGGATGCAGAAGCAGTAGAGTGAGGCCGACATGGCCGTCTTGCGCGTGGCGTCGGCATCCATGCCGCCCGTCACCGAGGTGAAGATCGGCAGCGTGGCGGGCGGATTGACGATGGTGATCAGGCTGACGAAACTGCCCAGAAAAAAGGCGGCAAAGGCATCACCGACCATGGAATACTCTCGACGACAGGACGAACACGGATAGGATCCAGGAGCTTGGGCGGCAGGAAAGTCGCGGGCTGCAAACCAGCCATCGTGCCAGCCGGGCAGGCTTTGCGGCACCACGACAGGCACACGGCATCCGGCACGCGACCACTGGGCCCTAGGAGCTTGGGCGGCAGGAAAGTCGCGGGCTGCAAATCGACCGCGCCGGCCCATTTTGCACCCGCTTCTTGCCCCATAGCTCGGGCTATGGGGCGGCGAATCGGGCACAAACTGTGCTCGGCGGGGCCGATTTTCGCCTGCGCGATTCCTGCCGCCCAAGCTCCTAGAGTGGTGGCCGTGACGCATGAGCATCATTGTGCAAGGCCGCAAGAGCCAATACCAGTGCCCGTCCCCCAGTGTTGTACGAATGCCATGGACAGTGCGTCTCCGTACCAGCCTGCGTTCGGACAGACACAAGGAAAGCCGGGCCGACGGGCCCGGACACCAGGCCAGCGGCGCGCAGGCGTCATCCTGAAACTGGTGGATCTAGAGCGTGTTATGCACTTATTCCTCCCCGCGAAAGCCCCTCTGGGCGTGCAGAACAAGGCGCCAAGCCCGCAGAATCCTGGATGGCTTCAAGGGATTGGTAACGGTGCTCCGATATGTCAGGCGCACGAAGCTGCGCGCCCAGAGGGGCTTTCCCTTCGAGCTGGCCCATTTTTCGGCCGCGCCACGGTTCAGGCCGTGGCCAGCCGGGTCTCGATCCACTCGATCCAGTGCATGACGGGCGTGTCGGTGCCGCCGGCCAGATGCGCGATGCAGCCGACGTTGGCGGAGAGGATCACCTCGGGCCGGTTGCTTTCCAGATGGCCCAGCTTGCGGTCGCGCAGCGTTTTCGAGATCGTGGGCTCCAGCACCGAATAGACACCGGCCGAGCCGCAGCACAGGTTCGGCTCGTTGAAGGGCAACAGCTCGGCCCCCCAGACCGTCAGCAGCTTCTCGACCTGCCCCCGGATCTTCTGGCCGTGCTGCAAGGTGCAGGGCGGATGGAAGACGAGCTTCTGCGGGCGCAGCGGCGCCTCGGGCTTGCGCTCGGCCAGCCGCACGGCCAGCCACTCGATCACGTCCTCCGTGATGGCCGAAATTTTCGCGGCCTTCTCGGCATAGACCGGATCGTTGCGCAGCAGATGACCATAGTCCTTCACCATCGCTCCACAGCCCGAGGCGTTCATCAGCAGCACATCGACCCCCTGCTCCACATGCGGCCACCAGGCATCGATGTTGCGTTTGACCTCGGCCAGCGCCCCCTCGTGTTCGTTCAGGTGATGCTTCATCGACCCACAGCAGCCGGAGGCCGGATCGATGATCACCTCGACGCCCAGCCGATCCAGCACGCGTGCCGTCGCCCGATCCACCCCCGGCAACATGGCGCCCTGCACACAGCTGTTGAGCATCAGCACCTTTTCGGCATGCTGGCGTTTCGGCCACTGCCCCACATCCCGCACCACCGGCACCTTGGCCTTCATCGCCGCAGGCAGCAGGGGGCGTACCCATCGAGCGGCTTTCATCAGGCCGTGAAAGAGCGGGCGATTGCCGACCAGCCAGATCAGGAAACCGCGCGAGAGACGCTGCGAGAGTGGCCGCTCGACCGCCTCTTCGACCACCTTGCGGCCAATGTCGAGCAGGTGGGAATACTTGACACCCGACGGGCAGGTGGTTTCACAGTTGCGGCAGGTCAGGCAGCGATCCAGGTGCGTCATCGTGGCCATCGTCGGTGTGGCCCCTTCGAGCACCTGTTTCATCAGATAGATGCGGCCGCGCGGCCCATCCTTCTCATCCCCCATCACCTGATAGGTGGGACAGGTCGCCGTGCAGAAGCCGCAATGCACGCAGGTGCGCAGGATCTGCTCGGCCTCGATACCGTCCGGCGTGTTGCGAAAGCGTTCGACAAGTCGGGTTTCCATGATCTATCCGTTCTGACTCACAACCAGCCATACCAGCGGCCCGGGTTGATCAACCCGGCCGGATCGAAAGCCTCTTTCAGCCTCTGCTGGATCGCGCGGTTCACGGCCGGCAGCGGGTGAAAGCGTGGCGTGTCAGCGTGCGCCTCATCGGCCCGGAACAGCGAGGCCGTGCCACCGACACGGGCTGCCACATCGCGCAAGGTCTCGGCCGACAGGCCGGCATCGACGGGCGGCACATACCAGCGCAGCGCGCCGCCCCATTCCGTCAGCACCTGACCCGGCAGCCCGAGCGCAGGCGTCGTCGGCGGCACGGACAGGCGCCACAGCGGGCCCGGCTGCCAGAAATGCGGATGGCGCTGGTTCCGTATCGACAACCAGAAAGTCACGGCCTCTTCGGGCGCGATCAGCTCCCCGCCCAGCTGCTGAATGGCTGATTCGACGGCACGCTCAGCCCCGCACAGTCGCACCCACAGCACGTCGTCATGCCAGAGCGTCGCCCCCAGCGGCAGCGGCTGCCCCCCCCACTGATTGCAACGGCGGATAGCCTCGTCTTCGGACATCGGCAGGGCCAGCGTGTGGTCGGCCTTCGGCAGAGGCAGCACCTTCAGCGAGACCTCGGCGATCAATCCCAGTACGCCGAGTGAACCGACCAGCAGGCGCGAAACATCATAACCGGCCACGTTTTTCATCACTTCGCCGCCAAAGCGCATCACCTCACCCCCCGGCGACACCAGCACCGTGCCGAGGATGTAGTCGCGCACAGCGCCCATCGACAGCCGTCGGGGCCCCGACAGGCCCGTGGCCACCATGCCGCCGACCGTCCCGCCTGGCGCGAAATGCGGGGGCTCGAAGGCCAGACACTGCCCCTGCCGGGCCAGCAGGGCCTCCAGCTCGGCCAACGGCGTGCCGGCCCGCACCGTCACGACCAGCTCGGACGGATCATAGTGAACGACGCCGGTATAACGCCGGCAGTCGATGCGCGCCGGCTCTCCCCGATCGGTCGGCCAGGGATTCCCATAAAAACCGTGCGTCTCCCCGCCTTGCAGCAGGATGGGCCGACCAGCCCGATAGGCCTCTGCCAGCTCGGCGCGCAGCGAGGCCAGCACCTCATGCGCCACCGACTCGTCCAGCGTCAGCTCGGCCGGCGGCATCACCGCACCAGCCCACCCTCCCGGCGTGCCAGCCTCATGGCCCGGCAGCCCCCGTTCCCGGCCCGCATTGCGCGGCCTCCAGTTTCCCGTTGAATTGGACATCATCGACTCCTGGTCTCAGAAACGCGGCAGTTCGGGAAACTTCAGACGGCCATGCTGCACATGCATGCGCCCATATTCGGCACAGCGATGCAGGGTGGGCAGGGCCTTGCCCGGATTCAGCAGCCCGGGCGGATCGAAGGCCCGCTTGATGGCAAAGAAGGCCGCACGCTCGGCCTCGGAGAACTGCACGCACATCGAGTTGATCTTCTCGACCCCGACCCCGTGCTCACCCGTGATCGTGCCGCCCAGCTCGACACACAGCTCAAGGATTTCGGCGCCGAACAGTTCTGCCTGCTCCCATTCGCCCGGTTTGCTGCTGTCGAACAGGATCAGCGGATGCAGATTGCCGTCACCAGCATGAAAGACGTTCATGCAGCGAAGCCCATACTTGCGTTCCATGTCGGCAATGGCCAGCAGCATCCGGCCCAGCGTCCGCTTCGGGATGGTGCCGTCCATGCAGTAGTAATCGGCCGACACGCGCCCGGCCGCCGGGAAGGCATTCTTGCGCCCCGACCAGAACCGCATCCGTTCGGCCTCGGACTGGGAGACCTGAAGCCGCGTGGCGCCAGCCTTGCGCAGCACGGCCTCCATGTCGGCGATTTCTTCGGCCACCTCCTCGGCCGTGCCATCGGACTCCAGCAGCAGGATGGCGGCCGCGTTCAGGTCGTAGCCAGCCTTCACGAACGGCTCGACGGCCTCGGTCGCCTGCCTGTCCATCATCTCCATCCCGGCCGGAATCAGCCCTGCCGCGATGACGGCCGCCACGGCATTGCCGGCCGTCTCGACATCATCGAAGGAGGCCATGATCACCTGCGCCACCTTCGGCGTGGGCAGCAGCTTGACGACGACCTCGGTGACGACGGCCAGCATGCCCTCGGAGCCGATGTTGACCCCGAGCAGATCGAGCCCCGGCACATCCAGCGCCACCCCGCCTTCGACGATCGGCGCCCCGAAGGTGACGATCTCGCCATCGATCGTGATGCCACGAATCGACAGCACATTGTTGACCGTCAGACCGTACTTCAGGCAATGCACGCCGCCCGAATTTTCACTGACATTGCCACCGATGGTGCAGGCGATCTGGGAAGACGGATCGGGCGCATAGAACAGCCCGTGCGAGGCAGCCGCTTCGGAAATGGCCAGATTCCTGACCCCGGGCTGAACCCGTGCCGTGCGCGACGCCACGTCGAGCGACAGGATGCGGTTGAACTTGACGAGCGACAGCAGCAGGCCGCCCGCATGCGGCATGGCACTGCCCGTCAGGCCCGTGCCGGCCCCCCGGGGCACCAGCGGGACATTCAGCGAGCGGCACAACTTGATGATCTGGATCACTTGCGCCTCGGAATCCGGCATGGCCACCACCGGCGGCAACTGGCGATAAGCGCTCAGGCCATCACATTCGTAGGGCCGAAGATCCTCTTCCCGATGAAGCAGCGCACCCGGTGGCAGGATCCGTTGCAGCTCGCCGATCAGTCGTTGCAGATGTTCGGCAGGCATCGGCGCTGCCGTGTTCTGGAAAGGCTGCTCACCTTCCTGGAGGCGGGGCAGCGTTTCCGTGACGTTCGGTGCGGTCATCAGCTTCTCTTCATGTCAGGAGGTCGAGCCGTTGTGGTCGGCCAGCGCGTGTCAGCCCATCCGGCGACGCTTGCGAAGGGACGGGAATCCCTGCATGACACGCGCCAGGAGCTTGGGCGGCATTCTATAGCAGCCCCCCGGCGGGCCGATTTGAGCCAGATCGCATGAAGGGCATCTATCCACCGAGTCCTGACTGATTCGCCCCCGCAAAAGTCCCACCGGACAGGCCCCAAAACGGCCGAGTGCTGTTAACCTGCAAGGGTGGCGCCTGCCACGTTGCCGTGCAGGCAGTTTTCGACCGTTTCACCCCATTTGGAGACATCCCGTGTCCGTTCCCAGCAATCTCAAGTACACCGAATCCCACGAATGGCTGCGCCGCGAAGAAGACGGCACGCTCACCGTCGGCATCACCGATCATGCCCAGGCCGAACTGGGAGATCTGGTCTATGTCGAGCTGCCCGAAGCCGGGCGTCAGGTCGAAGCCCGTGAGGCCTGCTGCGTAGTCGAGTCCACCAAGGCTGCCTCGGATGTCTATGCCCCGGTCACCGGCGAGATCGTGGCCGGCAACGAAGCACTGACCGACAGGCCCGAGCTGGTCAACGAGCAACCTTTCGAGGACGGATGGCTGTTCCGCATCAAGCCGGACAACCTGGCCGACTTCGACGAGCTGCTGTCGGCCGATGATTATCAACAGGCACTGAAAGACTAAGCGGATACGCTGAATCCGGACAAGGGACACGCTGAACAAGTCCCGCGAGACGGCACGCCCCGACACGGGATGCAGGACAAGACGGCATTTGTCGTCAATAGTGGCGCTATTGACGACAATGCCAACGCAGGCATGCGGCCGTGTCGGGGATACTGAGTCCGTGTGGACTTGTTCAGCGTATCCCCAAGACCTGCAACCAGAGGCACCACATCATGACGGATCGAACCCCATCGGCCCATCTCGACGGCCTGCTCGGCCAGCAGCACCAGGCATTCGTTCGACGCCATATCGGCCCCGATGCAGCCGATGAGGCCGCCATGCTCGCCACCATCGGCACGTCCTCGCTAAACGCCCTGATCGGCGAGACCGTGCCGGCCGGCATCCTGCTCGATCCGGGCGACCGGCCCGCCCTCGCCGTGGGCGACGGGCTGAGCGAAGCAGCTGCGTTGGACGAACTGGCGGCCCTGGCCAGCCGGAATCAGGTCTGGCGCAGCTACCTGGGCAGTGGCTATCACAACACGCTCACGCCCGAACCGATCCGTCGCAACGTGCTGGAAAACCCCGGCTGGTACACCGCCTACACACCGTACCAGGCCGAAGTCTCTCAGGGACGGCTGGAAGCGCTGATGGTGTTCCAGCAGATGATCATCGACCTGACCGGCATGGACGTGGCCAATGCCTCTCTGCTCGACGAAGCCACCGCCGCGGCCGAGGCCATGACGATGCTGAGACGCGCCAGCACCAGCAAGGCCGCCGGCTATTTCGTCGAGGCCGGCACACACCCGCAGGTCATCGATGTCATTCGTACCCGTGCCCGCTGGCTGGCCATCCCCGTGCAGGTGGGCTCCCTGGACGAACTGGACCCCGGCACCGTCTATGGGGCCCATCTGCAAAGCCCGGACACCGAAGGCCGGGTTTTCGACCACACCGATACCATCAGCCGCCTGCAGGCGGCCGGCGTGAAGGTCTGCCTCGGCACCGACCTGCTCGCAGCCCTGCTGCTGAAATCAGCCGGTGCCCAGGGTGCCGATGTCGTCATCGGATCGGCCCAGCGCTTTGGCGTGCCGCTCGGCTTCGGCGGCCCACATGCGGCCTTCATGGCCACCCGCCAGAAGCTGATCCGGATGATGCCGGGCCGCATCATCGGCCTCAGCCGGGACGCCAGCGGCAACCCGGCCTACCGGATGGCGCTTCAGACGCGCGAGCAGCACATCCGCCGGGACAAGGCCACCAGCAACATCTGCACGGCACAGGCCCTGCTGGCGAACATGGCCGCCTTCTACGCGGTCTACCATGGCCCGGAGGGCTTGCGCCAGATCGCCTGGCGAACCCATGGCGTGGCCCGCCTGCTGGCGGCAAGCGTTCAATCCGTGGGCGGCCCGTCTCCCGTGCATGCCAACTGGTTCGACACCCTCGTCTACGCCTTCCCCAACGCCAGTGCCACCGACCAGGCCGTGGCCCGTGCCGCCCAGCACCGGATCAACCTGCGACGGCTGAGTCCCAGCCAGCTGCTGATCGCCCTGGATGAAACGGTGGGCCTGTCCGACGTGGCCGACCTTCACCAGGTCATCACCGGCCAGCTGACCTCGCTCGACGCGCTGCAACAGCTCACCCGTAGCCTGTCGGCGCGCGGCGACGTGCTGCCAGCCGCCTGGCTGCGCGACGACGAGGTACTCGGCCACGAGGTCTTCCACCGCTTCCGCAGCGAAACCGAATTCGTCCGCTACCTGAAGCGGCTGGAGAACCGCGACATCTCGCTCGTGCATTCGATGATTCCGCTGGGCTCGTGCACGATGAAGCTCAACGCAGCCGCCGAGATGGCCCCCATCAGCTGGCCCGGGTTTGCCGCCATCCACCCGCTGGCGCCCGAGACCCAGACCGAAGGCTACCGCGAGATGCTAGGCCAGCTGGGCGACTGGCTGGCCGACATCACCGGCTTTGCCGGCGTCTCCTTCCAGCCCAACTCCGGCGCGCAAGGCGAGTATGCCGGCCTGCAGGCCATCCGCGAGTATCAGATCGCCCAGGGACAGGGGCACCGCGACGTCTGCCTGATACCGGCGTCGGCCCACGGCACGAATCCGGCCTCGGCCCAGATGATGGATCTGAAGATCGTCGTCGTGGCCTGCGACCGGCAGGGCAACGTCGATCTGGCCGACCTGGCCGCGAAGATCGACACGCACCGCGACCGGCTCTCGGCGCTGATGATCACCTATCCGTCCACCCACGGCGTGTTCGAGGCCGCCATCCGCGACATCTGCGCCCAGGTTCACCAAGCCGGCGGGCAGGTGTACATGGACGGGGCGAACATGAATGCGCAGGCCGGACTCACGAAGCCGGGCGAGATGGGCGCCGATGTCTGCCACCTGAACCTTCACAAGACCTTCTGCATCCCGCACGGTGGCGGCGGTCCCGGCATGGGCCCGATCGCCGTGGCAGAACATCTGGTGCCACATCTGCCGGGCGATCCGGCCAGCACGCGGACGGCTGCCGCCGATGATGCTGCCCCGAGCAGCGTCTCGGCAGCCGCCCACGGCAGCGCACTGATCACGACGATCTCGTGGATGTACATCCGCATGATGGGCTCGGCCGGCATCCGCCGCGCCACCGCTGTCGCCATCCTCAACGCGAACTACATCGCCTGCCGCCTGAAAGGGCATTTCGAGGTGCTTTATACCGGAGAACAGGGGCGCGTGGCCCATGAATGCATCCTCGATCTGCGGGACTTCAAGCGCCGGTACGGCGTCACGGCCGAGGACGTGGCCAAGCGGCTGATGGACTATGGCTTCCATGCCCCGACCCTGTCGTTCCCCGTGCCCGACACGCTGATGGTCGAGCCGACGGAATCGGAGGGCCGTGCCGAGCTGGATCGTTTCTGCGACGCCATGATCAGCATCCGGCAGGAGATCGCCGACATCGAAGCCGGCAAGTGGCCCGCCGACGACAATCCGCTGAAGCAGGCCCCGCATACCGCGCTCGAAGTGGCCGGTGAATGGACGCACCCGTACAGCCGCGAGCAGGCCGTCTACCCGCTTCCGTGGCTGCGCGCCGCCAAGGTCTGGCCGTCGGTCAAGCGCATCGACAATGCCGCCGGCGACCGCAACCCGGTGTGCAGCTGCCCACCGATGTCGGATTATCAGTGAACAGGAACGCTCTCACTCAAGGACGCCGATCATGTCAGCAGACACGCTCAAACTCGTGGCCCTCGATGCACTCCATCGTGAACTGGGCGCCCGGATGGCCCCCTTTGCCGGCTACGACATGCCGATCCAGTACAGCGGCCTGAAGGCCGAGCACCTGGCCACCCGACGGTCATGCGGGCTTTTCGATGTCTCCCACATGGGGCAGCTGCTGGTGACACCACGTGATGGCCGTATCGAGACACTGCAATCGCAGCTGGAGGCCTGCCTGCCGATCGACTTCGAGGGCTGGCACCCGGGCAGCCAGCGCTACACGCTGCTGCTCAACGAACGGGGCGGCATCGAGGACGACCTGATGCTGGTGAACCTCGGCAACGAGGTGCGCATCATCGTCAATGCCGGCAACCGCGAGCATGATCTGAAGCTGCTCTGCTCGCGCTGCCCCGATCTGCAGTTCAGCTGGATCGACGCCGCGCTGATCGCCCTGCAGGGCCCGGCCGCCGAAGCCGTGCTGAGTGAGCTGGATCCTCGCGCCGTCTCGCCCTCCTTCCTGGAATCCGTCTCGCTGGAGCTGCTGGGCGTGCCCTGCTTCGCCACCCGATCCGGCTATACCGGCGAAGATGGCTACGAGATCTCGATCCCGACTGCCGAGGCCGAGGAAGTGGTGAGACAGCTGCTGGACGACCCGCAGGTGACGCCGGTGGGTCTGGGCGCGCGTGACACGCTGCGCCTGGAAGCCGGCCTGCCGCTGCACGGCCAGGACATCGGCCCCGAGACCACGCCGGTCGAAGCCGGGCTGACCTTTGCCATCGCCAGAAGCCGGCGTGCCGACGGCGCAAGATTTGCCGGCTTTCCGGGCGCCGATGCCGTGCTCTCACAGATCAGCCAGGGCGCCGGACGCCGGCTGGTCGGGCTGGTCTCGGACAGCAACGTGCCGATCCGCGCCCACACCCCACTGTTCGACAGCCAGGGCCAACCCGTCGGCGAAGTCACGAGCGGCACCGTCTCGCCCACACTGGGCCAGCCGATCATGCTGGCCTATCTGTCGACCGCCGCCGCACTCGACGACAGCCCGATTCTCGCCATCGTGCGAGGCAAACAGATTCCGGTGCGCCGCGTGAAGTTGCCCTTCGTGCCGAAGCGCTACAAGCGCTGAGGCCGGGCCGGTGTCGGGGCTGCCATGTGCGCTTAAACAACATGGCCAACCGCAGCCCCGACAAATGCGCTATAAATTTCATCCTCTCCTCCCCGCCGGACAAAAAACCGGCCCTGTCATCCGTCGCAGGATACCAAGGCGTGCCACCCAGGTGGTGGACGATGCCGGCCCCACACGATCCGGCCTCTCCTCCGTTGCCGTTTCCTCATGAATACCGAGCAAGACGCTCTTCTTCCTGCCCGCCGGGCCTGGCTGGCCGTCAGCGCATTGTCACTGGCTGCCTTCATTTTCAACACCACCGAATTTGCGCCGGTCGGACTGCTTTCCCACATCGGCGAGACCTTCGGCATGCGAGCCGAAGACGTGGGCCTGATACTGACGATCTATGCCTGGGTCGTGGCGCTGGCCTCCCTGCCCCTGATGCTGGCCACCCGCGAGCAGGAGCGCAGGCGACTGCTGGGCGGCGTCTTCATCGTCTTCATCCTCAGCCACATCGGCTCGACGCTGGCGCCCAATTTCACGGTGCTGGTCATCAGCCGGCTGGGCGTGGCCAGCGCCCATGCCATCTTCTGGTCGATCACCGCCTCCCTGGCCGTTCGCGTGGCTCCCCCCGGACGCATGGGACAGGCACTGGGCATGCTGGCCACCGGCTCATCGCTGGCGATGGTGCTCGGCATCCCGCTGGGGCGCATGATCGGTGAATGGCTGGGCTGGCGGATGACCTTCGGCCTGATCGGCGTGATCGCCACGGCTGTGATGCTCGTGCTGATGCGCCTGCTGCCGCTGCTGCCCAGCCAGAACACGGGTTCTCTGGCCAGCCTGCCCCTGTTGCTGAAGCGGCCGGCGCTCGTCAGCATCTATGCCCTGACCATTCTCGGCGTCACGGCGCACTTCACCGCCTACAGCTATCTGGAACCCTTCATGCAGCAGGTGGCCGGGCTGTCGGGCGATGGCGTCACGCTCTCGCTGCTGCTGGTCGGTGGCGCCGGTCTCATCGGCAGCATCCTCTTCGGCTGGCTCGGCATGAAGCGCCCGTCCGGCTTTCTGCTGGCAGCCCTCGCCGTCATCAGCAGCAGCCTGTTCCTGTTCGAGTCCACCTCACAGGACCGCAGGCAACTGATGACGGTGCTCGTCATCTGGGGAGCGGCCGCGATGTGTTTCTCGCTCGCCATGCAGGCCCGCGTGATGGGTCTGACCTCGGACGCCCGCGACGTGGCCATGGCCCTGTTCTCGGGACTTTTCAATGTCGGTATCGGCGCCGGCGCCCTGCTCGGCAACCAGGTCGCGGTCCAGTGGCATGTCTCCCACATCGGCACCGTGGCCGGCACCATCGCACTGATCACCTTCATCGGCACCGCAGCCGCGCTGTCACGCTTCAGGGCATCCTTTGCGCAGGGGCTGGCGAACGATCGGGGTTCGACAGGGGGCATGCACTGACCATGTACGCCCTGAAGAAGCAGCCCAAGCTCCTGGCCGCCATTCAGGAGGTATTCCGGTATTGCGAAGAAATCGGGCGCTGATCGAGGCCGAACTGGATGAGGAACACCAGCGCCTGCAAGCCAGGGGCCTGTCTCAAGCCCCTCCCTGCTCGCCCCCCAGCACCGCCAGCAGATCCGCCAGCATGCCGCTCATCTCGCCCGTCATGATCATGAACTCGGCATCGAAAACCTGACGGGCATCGCCCTCATCCAGCGACTCGCGCCCTTCACGCACCACATCCAGCATGTTGATGCGCTTGACCGCCGCCTGCTCGGTCAGCACGAAAGACACCCGGTCACGCCAGGTCAGCGCCAGCCGCGTGCATTGCTTGCCTTCCTTCAGATGACGCTGCACCGTGTCGGCATCCACCTGCTGACGCACATAGCGCACCGCCGCCCTGGTTTCCCCCGTATCCTTCAGCTCGCTGTCATCATCGATCGAGAACGGCCCCGGCACCTCGTTGTCCAGCAACCAGGCCGTCATCGCCTGCGCCGGGGAATGGGCGAGCTTCAGCGGCGCCAGCGGCAGATCGTCCAGCGACTTCTTCAGCAGGCCGATGATCTCGTCAGCCCGGGCCGGCGCGGTCGAATCCACCACCACCCAGCGCCCCACCGGGTCGATCCAGACCCGTGTATCCCGGAAGATGCTGAAGGCCTTCGGCAACAGCTCCTCCCGCACCCGATCCTTGAGCTCACGCATCTGTTTGCGCCCGGGCTTGAAACCCTGCTCCTCTTCCAGTGCCGCCGCCTTCGCCTTCGTGAACTGGTTGATGACGGACGCCGGCAACAGCTTCTTCTCCGCCCGAAGCGTCAGCAGCCACTGCCTGCCCACTCGGTGCGCCAGCCCATCCCCTTCCATCGCCGGCACCCAGCCCAGCGACTGTGCATCCGCCGCCAGCCCCGGGGCAAACGCCAGCCGGGCCAGCTTCTCCTCGACCACATCCGGGTCCGGCTCCCACTGGTCGGACAGACGGAACAACAGCGCATTACGGAAAAAAGCAGCACCCATCGAACAACAGACTCCCAAAAAGAAAAAGCCCGCCAATCACATGGCGGGCCGGTAATTTAACCCACGCGGCCTCCCGGCCGACAGCAAAACACCATTCCGATGGTCAGCGACGACACCCGAGCCCCTCCTGATCCCCGAAGCTTCCGCCTTCCGCATGCCACAGCCGCCGTACCGGGTGCATGCCGAGGAATCCATTACCGCCAGGTTGTGACGAGGCAGGTACCCGGTACGGAGGCCCCCACCCGAAGCTGCCCCTGTCCACGGCTGAACCTGCCACCAGGAACAGTCCGACCCGCTCCTTCAAGCCTGATACTTGTACCCCAACCCGTAAACCGACTGGATCAGCTCGCTGCCCGGCAGCGCCTTCGCCATCTTCCGGCGCAGATTCTTCACATGCGTGTCCACCGTCCGGTCGTTCACCACCCGATTATCCGGATACACCCGCTCCAGCAGATCCTCCCGGGTGAAGACCTCCCCCGGTGTGGCCGCCAGCACCGACAGCAATCGGAACTCCACCGGCGTCAGCTCCAATATCTTGCCTTCCAGCCAGGCCAGCTGACGAACCGTGTCGATCCACAGACCATCCGGCGGCGGCTGAATGTCGACACTCCCGTCCTGCTGCTGCGGCAGCGACGGCATCATCGGTTGCGCAGCAACCGGCGCCACCACCTGCTCGGCCAGCGTGCGCCGAAGCACCGCCCGCACGCGGGCCACCATCTCGCGGGGGCTGAAAGGTTTGCAGATATAGTCGTCAGCGCCCAGCTCCAGCCCCAGCAGACGGTCGATTTCCTCGACCCTTGCGGTCATCATGATGATGGGCACCGCCGAAAACGAACGGATCTCCCGGCAGATGTCGATACCATCGCGGCCCGGCAGCATCAGATCCAGCAGGATCAGGTCAGGCGGATTGGCACGAACCGAGTCCACGACCATGTGCCCATCGGCCATGATGCCCGTGCGGAACCCTGCGGCATCGAGATAGCGACACACCAGCACGGCCAGTTTCGGTTCGTCCTCGACCACCAGCACATACAGCGGCCGATTGGGCGAGGTCCACAGATTCTGCTTGGGCATCAGACACTTCCTCCCGACGGGACATCCAAAGGTAACTCGATGCGGATGCGCAAACCGCCCAGCGGGGAGGAACCGGCCAGAATGCGACCGCCATGCGCCTCGACGATGCCCCTGCAGATGGCCAGCCCCAGCCCCGAACCGCCCGTGGCACGGTTACGCGAAGCCTCCCGTCGATAGAAACGGTCGAACAGCCGGGCATAATCTGCTTCTGGCATGCCCGGCCCTGAATCGTCGAAGGTCAGCACCGCATTCAGGCCATCTCGCTGGCAGCTCACCTGCACCGTGCCACCTTGGTCGACATAGCGAACAGCGTTCTCCAGCAGGTTCTGGAACACCTGCCGCAAACGATCCGGATCACCTGATACGACGATTCTATCGGCAACCTTCACGGTTTTCAGGGACAACCCGCGAGAGGCAAGGCGCTCTCCCCAGCCATGCAGCATCTGCCCCAGCACGATACACAGATCCAGCGACTGCCATTGATAGGACAGCGGCCCCACCTCCGCCATCGACAGCTGATGGATGTCATCGATAAGCTTCGACAGGGTGCCGACCTCCGCCTGCAGCGATTCGAGCACGCGCTGATCCAGCGGCTGCAAGCCGTCCTCGACCGCTTCCAGCTCGCCCCGCATGATCGCCAGCGGCGTGCGAAGCTCATGGGACACATCGGCCATCAGGCTGCGACGCATGTTCTCGTTGTGCTGCAGCGTGCTGGCCAGACGATTGAACACCCGGCCAAGCTGTCCCAGCTCATCCCGTGAACGTACCGGCACGCGAATGTCGTAATTCCCTTCCGCCAGACTGTGCGTGGCCGCCGCCAGCCGGCGGGCCGGCACCAGCAGCACTCGCCCCAGCACCCAGGTGATGATCCCGGCCAGCAGCACCGCAAGCCCGACGATATACCAGGCCGCGCTCTCCTGCCGCCGCTGGAAGCTCAGGTCCGCCGCATCCGTCACCTCGGTGAAGGGCGTGCTCGCCACCCAGCCCACGATCGTGCCATCCACCATCACCGGTGCATAGGTTGCCTCCGGCCCCGGCATCGGATTGCCCACCACGAACATCCCCTTGGCATCCTGCAACGTCATCCGCCCGGCCGCATCGACCGGCGCCGGCGTGAGGCCATCATCGACCTCCGGCTCCCAGGCAGGCGGCCGTTGGGGCGCCGTAGCCATCGCCGGTGGCTTGAGCCGGGCCTCGTCGGGGCCTTCCCCGTCACGCGCATCCGGCGCCTCCATCGGATCCACCGAATCCAGCAGACCAGGCGCGCCCGGCTGGGCAGGCGCGTTCTCGGCCACCTCGTCGACGGACTGCCGCGTCAGCGGCCACAGGACCACCTCTTCATCACTGGCTTCGGACAACCACATCCGGGTGGTGCCCAGCCCCAGCGAGGCCGATGCCTCTCCCGGCACCAGCTCGCGCCCGGCCGGCAGGCAGACCGAGGGCAGCCGGTGCGCCAGAGGCACCGGCAACGGCAGGCCCTGAAACGACAGGCTTCGCAAAGCCCGTGGCCCCAGCTGCACCCGGTACCCGCTGTAGCGGACGATGTGACGCCACAGGTCATCCCGACCCCGCAGCATGCCCCAGCCCACCGCAGGATCACCCACCTCGCGCCAGTGATTGGCCAGAATCCCCGTCAACACCCCCAGCCGCTTCGACTCCAGCTCGTTCAGATAGCCGATGAAACCCCGCTGGAAACTGATCCGGTTGGCAATGGCCATCGCCACTGCCATCACCACACTGGCGGCCAGCACCGCGATGAACAGCTTGATACCGATGCCGATTCTCATCATGACGGGTTCAGCAGGACAGATACACTTGGCGGCCCTGTCGGGAAACCGGGGCCAGCGCTGATCTATTATGCCCGTGGGAGGCACGCAACGAACCCCGGGGCCATCATCACTGCCAGCCGGTTCCGACCTTGCCGCCCGGAAAGCCCGCTCGATGACCCGCTGCCGGCAACGCCATCCATCACCTTCCATCAAGATCCGAGATGAACGCGACTGCTTCCTCCCATTGGCCGGCGCCGGAACAGGCCAGCCCGGACACCTGTCACCCACCATCATCCCGTCTTCCAGCCGGGCTCGGGCTGGTGCTCGCACTGGCCCTGGCCGGCTGCCAGTCGCTCACCGAGAGGGCACCGGATGCCCCGCCTCCCGAAACCGTCCGCGCCACGCTCAAACGCGTGATTCCCACCCATGTGAAGGATGCCAACGGCTGGGCCGCCGACATCCAGACCGCCTTCTCGCTGCTGGGCCTGCCCGCCACGCCCGCATCCCTGTGCGCCACCATCGCCATCATCGAACAGGAATCGGGCTTCAAGGTGAACCCGCCGGTTGCAAACCTGCCGGTCATCGCCTGGAAAGCCATCGAGGATCGCGCCCGAAGCGTCGGCGTGCCCGCCTTCATGGTCAGAGCCGCCCTGAAGCTCCCCAGCCCCAACGGCCAGAGTTACGCCCAGCGCATCGACCTGGCCCGCACCGAAAAGGATCTGAGCGAGGTCTTCGAGGACATGATCAGTGCCGTGCCGCTGGGCAACAGACTCTTCGGCCAATACAACCCCGTGCGTACCGGCGGCTCGATGCAGGTCTCCATCGCCTACGCAGAAAGCCATGCCGCCCGCCGGCCCTACCCCTATGCCGATGCCGATGCCGGCAGCATCCGGCAGGAAATCTTCACCCGACGCGGGGGCCTTTATTTCGGCATTGCCCATCTGCTGGACTACCCGGCCCAGTACCCGGCGATGAAATACCGCTTTGCCGACTTCAACGCCGGCCATTACGCCAGCCGCAATGCCGCCTTCCAGCGGGCGCTGGCCGTTGCCATCAACCAGAAACTGACACTCGACGGCGACCTGCTGAACCATGCCGACCTGTCGATGGACAAGCCCGGCGAAACCGAACGCGCGGCCCGACGATTCGGCGTGCAGATCGGACTGTCGGACAAGACCATCAGGGCCATGCTGCTGAAAGGCGACTCGCCGGACTTCGAGCAGACCCCCCTTTACAAGGCCGCCTTTGCCCAGGCCGACGGCAAGGGGGCCGGCAACCCGATGCCCCGGGCCCTCGTGCCGGACATCCAGCTCAGCAGCCCGAAGATCACCCGAAAACTGACGACCGCCTGGTTTGCCGACCGGGTCGACGAACGCTATCAGCGATGTCTGAAACGCTAGGAGCCTGGGCGGTAGAAAACGCGAAGGCGAAAATCGGCCCCGCCGAGCACAGTTTGTGCCCGATTCGCCCCCACCGGCGGGCAGAGCGCTGGATCAGGCCTAGCCTCGCCCCCGATGGGCGGGTGACTTCAATGCACCTCGAACACTTCCTGAAGCGAGCCCGCATCCAGGGTACGCTCGGCCCACTGATCAAGCTCGGCAGTGGAGGCCCCTGCCAGACGTGAGACCGTGTCCACATCCAGCGCACCAAAGCGTTTTTCCAGCAGATGGGCCAGCATCTGATACCGCCCTGCCCGTTCCCCCTGTGCCAGCCCCTGCTGCATGCCCTGCCGAATTCCCTCAGCCTTCCACCGCTCGCTCAATGTTGCCATGATGGTCTGCTCCCGCGGGAAGGCCCGCTCATACTGTTGTCGTTCATTATCGGTAAGTGGCAATGCGCTGTCTATCAGATCCAGGTACTTGCGCTGCAACTCGGGATCGGGCTCCAGCGTCAGCAGCCCCTGCACGCTGTAGCCGTAGACGCGGGCTCTTTCCTGCTTCGCGTGGCGCATCAGGGGCAGCAGGATCCGGGCCACGATGTTGGTGGCGTGAAAGTACTGTCTGGCGGGCAGCTGATCCAGCTCGACGGCCAGATAGTCGAAACTGAGAAAGCGCCGGGTCTCAGGCCCCAGGTGCAACTGCTTGCGAAGATTTCGACTGCTGCGCAGAAAGATCACCACGGGCACGACCCGGTCGTTTCTCATCAGCTCAGCAAGCTGGGTGCAGCACATCACCAACTTGTAGATGGAAAAACGGCGAGGATCGCTTTGCTCTTCCAGCACGAAGAGCATCATCTCCTGGCGGCCATCGGGCCATTCGAGCTTCAACGGCACATCCAGCTCGAAGAAACGGTCACCGAGACGATCCTTCAGCTGCTCCTGCCGGATGGGGGTGATCTCTATCTTGTCGGTCGATGAAGGCGCTTCGGAAGCCGCAAAGAGTTGCAGCGCCTGAAGCGGATAATCAAGAATCAGGTTCTTGAAATTCTGGTCGTGCGTGATGGACATGGGGCCGTATCCCGAGTGAGGATTCGGCCCCATGTTCGTTCAGACCACTGTCAATGCCTATCGGCCAAATGGGCTGCCTGACCTATGACACATGAGCTTCTCCTGCCATCAGAACTGGCGATGACATCAGCCTTGGGCAGCCCAATACTGCCGAGCCGGCTATCAAGTCTCACGGCGCCTGACCAGTACGTGACAAGGCCGCCCAAGCAGGAAATCCTGATAGGGCGGCCTTGACGATACAAGCCTGACGAAGCTGAAACCAGATCTGCAGATCACCCGAAATCTTCAGGTTTCAGGGTCTGGCCTAAGCCGTCTCCGAAGAGAAGACATCGGATGACGGTGGCAGAGTTTCCTTGGCTGGCTTACTTCGCCAGCAGCGAACGCAGCATCCAGGCCGTCTTCTCGTGCAGCTGCATGCGAACGGTGAGCAGGTCGCAGGTGGGCTGGTCGTCGGCTTCTTCGGCCACGGGGAAAACTTCGCGGCAGGTGCGCACGACGGCTTCCTGCCCTTCCATCAGGTCACGAACCATGTCGTCACCGGACTTCTTGCTGTCGCCCTCGGGAATGCTGGTCAGCTCGGCGAACTCGCGATACGAGCCGGGCGCCAGATGGCCCAGGGCACGGATACGCTCGGCCACTTCGTCGATGGCGGTGGCCAGCTCGGTGTACTGGCCCTCGAACATGGCGTGCAGCGAGTTGAACTGCGGGCCGGTCACGTTCCAGTGGTAGTTGTGGGTTTTCAGGTACAGGCTGTATGAATCGGCCAGCAGTTTGGAGAGGCCCTTGGCCACGGCTTCACGTTGCTGGTCGGTCATGCCAATGTTGATGCTCATGTCTGTTCGTTCGTCCTTGTTGGGAAAAAATAGGGAAAGGATACACCGTATCAGAAAGGCCGTCCCCATGGGCGGAAACCCCGCCTGGCATCGCGGCATTCACCCTGACCGCGGCCATGATCTTCACCTTCATGATACCTCCCGCCCAAGTTCCTGGGAGCCTGGCTTTGCGGAGGAGAAGGCATCCGCTTCCGATGCCCTCAACTATAAACCCATGCAGGCACCCAGGTCATTGAATGTTCAAATGCCCCTCATAGCCGAGCCAGCCCGCCAATCACGCCCCCTCATCCGCCAACGCCGAATCAGCGGGCGGGGAGATGAAAGATCTTGCCGGGATTGAAGAGGTTCAGCGGGTCGAAGGCCTGCTTGATGCGGGCCATCAGCTCGATGCCGCCCTCGCCGGCCTCGGTACGCAGGAAGTCCATCTTGTGCAGGCCGATCCCGTGCTCACCGGTGCAGGTGCCACCAAGGCTCAGCGCCAGCTCGACGATGCGCTGGTTCAGCCGTTCGGCCGCGGCCATCTCATCCGGGTTGTCGGCATCGACGAGGATCAGGCAATGGAAGTTGCCATCGCCGACGTGGCCCAGGATCATGGCCGGAAAGCCGCTCTCTTCGAGCAGCTGGCGCGCGCCTTCCAGTGAATCGGCCAGCCGGGAGATGGGCACGCAGGTGTCGGTGGACACCGATCGGGCACCGGGCCTGACCTGCAGGCACGCGAAGTAGGCGTTGTGGCGGGCATTCCACAGACGGGTACGGTCCTCGGCCTGTACCGCCCACTCGAAATCGGCCCCGCCGTTGGCGGCGGCCAGCTCCTGCACGAGTTCGGCCTGTTCCGTCACGCCCTGCTCGCTACCATGGAACTCGAAGAACAGCGTATAGGCTTCACGCAGCGTGAGCTTGCTGTAGGCGTTGATGGCCGCGATGGTGGGCGGATCGAGAAACTCGCAGCGCGCCACCGGAACCCCCATCTGGATGGCCTGGATGACGGTATCGACCGCCTCCCGCGCCGACGGGAAGTTGACGACGGCGGCCGACACGGCTTCGGGCAGCGGATGCAACCGGATCGTGACCTCGGTGATGATGCCGAGCGTGCCCTCGGAGCCCACGAACAGGCGGGTCAGGTCGTAGCCGGCCGAGGACTTGCGGGCCAGCGTGCCGGTACGGATCACCTGGCCGTCGGCCGTCACGACGGTGAGCGCCAGCACGTTCTCACGCATCGTGCCATAGCGCACGGCGTTCGTGCCCGAAGCGCGCGTGCCGACCATGCCTCCGATCGTGGCATCGGCGCCCGGGTCGATCGGAAAGAGCAGGCCGGTATCACGGATCTCCTGGTTGAGCTGCTTGCGCGTGACGCCGGCCTGCACGGTTACCAGCAAGTCTTCGGGTGCCACCGTCAACAGACGGTTCATGCGGCTCATGTCCACCGAAACCCCACCGTTGACAGCCAGCAGATGCCCTTCGAGCGAAGAGCCTGCACCGTAGGGGATGATCGGGCAGCGATGCGCCCGGCACAGATTCACGACAGCCACCACGTCCTCGGTGCTTTCGACGAAAACCACCGCGTCGGGCAGCGCGGCCGGAAAGGGGGATTCGTCCCGTCCATGATGCTCGCGCACGGCGGGCGAGGTGGAGACGCGATCCCCGAAGCGTGCCTGCAAGGCATTCAGCAAAGCTGGCGAGAATCCGTTGTCCGCCGGGTTGACAGCGCCCTGAGTGCTCATCATGGTTCCTTTCCGTTGTGGTTCGTTCAATCGTGTCGTGACGGGCAACGTGCCGGCATCCCGGCCTCGGCCTCCCGACGGGCTTTCCCGTGATTCTAGAGCCTGTGATGCACGTATTCGTCCCCGCGAAAGCCCCCCGGTTCATCCTTCTCCCGGGTTCTCCCCAAGTGCGGCACGGGCCTCAACTCACCGCTTCACGATTGAAACGTAGCAGCTCGGTGTAGCATCTCTCTTTTGTTACACCGTCGCGGACACGGTACCGGTGGCATCCCTCGCCACCCGCCGCTGGCCTGCCGTCCCACCGATTCAACATCCAGAGGGAGATCCACATCATGGCTCCGGTTATCACCTGCATCGAAGACCTCCGCCTCATGGCCAAGCGCCGTGTGCCCAAGATGTTCTATGACTACGCAGACTCCGGCTCGTGGACGGAGTCGACGTACCGCGCCAATGAAAGCGACTTCCAGAAGATCAAGTTCCGCCAGCGCGTGGCGGTGAACATGGAAAACCGCTCGCTGGCCACGACGATGATCGGCGAGAAGGTGCACATGCCGGTGGCCATCGCCCCCACCGGCCTGACCGGCATGCAGCATGCCGACGGCGAGATCCTGGCAGCCCGCGCTGCCGAGAAGTTCGGCGTGCCGTTCACGCTGTCGACGATGAGCATCTGCTCGATCGAGGACGTGGCCGAACACACGACGCGCCCCTTCTGGTTCCAGCTGTACGTGATGAAGGACAAGGACTTCATCGGCCGCCTGATCGATCGCGCCAAGGCCGCCAGGTGCTCCGCGCTCGTCATCACGCTCGACCTGCAGATCCTCGGCCAGCGCCACAAGGACATCAAGAACGGCCTGTCGGCACCGCCCAAGCCCACGCTGCTGAACATGCTGAACCTGGCCACCAAACCGCATTGGTGCCTGGGCATGGCCAAGACGAAGCGGCGCAGTTTCGGCAACATCGTCGGCCACGCCACCGGCGTGTCGGACATGAGTTCGCTGTCGAGCTGGACCTCGCAGCAGTTCGACCCCGCGCTCAGCTGGGACGACGTGGCCTGGATCAAGGACCGCTGGGGCGGCAAGATCATCATCAAGGGCATCATGGAACCTGAAGATGCCCAGCTGGCCGTCAAGTCGGGGGCCGATGCACTGGTGGTCTCGAACCATGGCGGCCGACAGCTCGATGGCGCCCTGTCGTCGATCGAAGCCTTGCCCGCCATCGTCGAGGCGGTCGGCAACGATATCGAGGTGTTCCTCGACAGCGGCATCCGCTCCGGTCAGGACGTGATCCGCTCGATCGCCATGGGGGCCAAGGGCGTGTTCATCGGCCGCGCCTTCCTGTACGGTCTGGGCGCCATGGGTGAAAAGGGCGTCACGCGCGCGCTGGAGATCATCTACAACGAGGCCGACCTGACGATGGCCTTCAGCGGCCTGCGCAACATCAAGGACGTGACCAAGGACATCCTGGTGCCCGGCACTTATCCGACGTGAGCGCCAGCAGCTTTTTCTGGCACGACTACGAAACCTTCGGCCGCGATCCCCGACGGGATCGCCCGGCGCAGTTTGCCGGCATCCGCACCGATGAGGCGCTGAATGAAATCGGTGCGCCGGTCGAGCTGTATTGCCAGCCCACCCCCGACTACCTGCCGGATCCCGAAGCCTGCCTGCTGACGGGCATCCTGCCTCAGACCTGTCTGGAACGGGGACTGCCCGAGCACCGCTTTGCCGAGGCGGTGCTGGCCGAGCTGGGCCGGAGCGGCACGATCGGGGTCGGTTACAACTCGATCCGATTCGATGACGAAGTGACCCGGCACCTGTTCTGGCGCGCCCTGCTCGACCCCTACGGACGCGAATGGCGCAACGGCTGTAGCCGCTGGGATCTGCTGGACGTGGTGCGCTGCACCGCCACCCTTCGGCCCGAGGGCATCGAATGGCCCCGCCACGATGACGGACGCCCTTCCTTCAGACTCGAACACCTGAGTGCCGCCAACGGGCTCGCGCATGAACATGCCCATGATGCCCTGTCGGATGTTCGCGCCACGATCGGCCTGGCCCGGCTTATCCAGCAGCATCAGCCACGACTCTGGGATTTCTGCCTCGCGCTGCGACACAAGCAGGCCGTTCTGGCGCAGATCGGTGAAGGGCGTCCCTTCATCCATGTCTCGGGCATGTACGGCACCGAACGGGGTTCGCTGGCCGTCGTCTGGCCGCTGGCCTGGCATCCGAAGAACCGCAACGAGCTGATCGTCTGGGATCTGGGCGCCGATCCCACGGAGCTGGCCGATCTCGACATCGACACGATCCGGCTGCGCCTGTTCACGAAAGCCGAAGACCTTCCCCCTGGCACCACCCGGCTGCCGGTCAAGAGCCTGCACATCAACAAGTCCCCGATCGTGATCGGCAACCTGAAGACGCTGACGCCCGACGTGATCCGGCGATGGCAGATCGACATGGACGCCATCGGCCGCCACGCCGACACTGCCCGCCGCCTCACCCCGGCGCTGGCTTCACGCTGGGTAGAGGTGTACGCCCGGCCAGACGCCCTGAGCGCCGACATCGACGTGGACGAGGATCTTTATGGCGGCTTCGTCGGCGATCATGACCGGCGCCTGATGGACGACTGGCGTCAGTCGATCGAGGCTTCCCCCAAACCGATACCTGCCTTCGAAGATCCCCGACTCGAGGCGCTGTCTTTCCGGTACATGGCGAGGCATTTTCAGGCTATGCTCAATGGTGAAGAAAGGCAACGTTGGCACGAACATTGCCATGCCCGACTCCATCAGGGAGCGGGCGGGGCGCTCACGCTGGCGGAATACGCGAATCGCATCGATGCGCTGAGTGAAGCGTTGCCTCCTGACGACCAACGTGGGCAATTACTGCTGGAGGCTCTCTATGACTACGGGGAACAAATCGCCTGACAAGGGCACCATTCAAAAGGCTTCGGCGGTACCGGCAGCGGATGCCCCGCCCCACTGCTCCGCGGACGATATCTACTACTTCCGCGAAGGTACCAGCACCCGCCTCTACAACTGGCTGGGCGCACATCCATGCACCTATTCGCTTCAAGCCGGCGGCAAACCCGAAAAGGGCTGCTGGTTTGCCGTCTGGGCGCCCAATGCCCAGGCGGTGGAGGTCATCGGTGACTTCAACGGCTGGCAGCACGGTACGAACCCCCTGGCCGTTCGTGGCGACAGCTCCGGCATCTGGGAAGGCTTCGTGCCAGCCGCCTCGGAGGGAGACTGCTACAAGTTCCGCATCCACTCGGCCCCCACCGGCGAGTGGCTCGAAAAAGGCGACCCGATCGCCTTCTCCTGGGAAGAGCCCCCCCGCACCGCCTCGCGCATCACCCGTCTCGACTACGACTGGAACGACGATGACTGGATGGCCCATCGTGCCCGGGCCAACGCCTTCGACGCACCGATCAGCATCTATGAATGCCACCTTGGCTCATGGATGCGCCCGGCCGACAACCCCAACGGCTTCCTGAACTATCGGGAGATCGCCCCAAAGCTGGCCGATCACGTCCTGTCGCTGGGCTTCACCCACGTCGAGCTGATGCCCATCACCGAACATCCGTTCTATGGTTCGTGGGGCTACCAGACGACCGGTTACTTCGCCCCCACGGCACGCTACGGCAGCCCGCAGGACTTCATGGCCTTCGTCGACCATCTGCACCAGCGCGGCATCGGCGTGATTCTCGACTGGGTGCCCTCCCACTTCCCCGGTGACGCGCACGGGCTGGCCCGTTTCGACGGCACCGAACTGTACGAGCACGCCGACCGGCGACAGGGCTTTCACCCCGAGTGGAACAGCTGGATCTTCAACTACGGCCGCCACGAAGTGCGCAGCTTCCTGCTCTCCAGCGCAACCTACTGGCTGGAGAAGTTCCACATCGACGGCATTCGCGTCGATGCGGTCGCCTCGATGCTGTACCTCGACTACTCGCGCCAGGACGGCCAGTGGGTGCCAAACCGGCACGGCGGCCACGAAAACCTCGAAGCCATCCAGTTCCTTCGGCAGCTGAACACCAGCATCTACCGCGACTTTCCCGACGTTCAGATGATCGCCGAAGAATCGACGGCCTGGCCCGGCGTCTCGCGGCCGGCCAGCTGGGGCGAACATCGCAACGACAACCCCGAACAGAAGACGGGGCTGGGTTTCGGGATGAAATGGAACATGGGCTGGATGCACGACACGCTGTCCTGGTTCCAGAAAGACCCGGTTCACCGCGCCTACCACCAGAACGCCCTCACCTTCGGCCTGTACTACGCCTTCAACGAGAACTTCGTGCTGCCGCTGTCTCACGACGAGGTCGTGTATGGCAAGGGCAGCCTGCTGAACAAGATGCCGGGCGATGACTGGCAGAAGTTCGCCAACCTGCGCCTGCTCTACGGCCTGATGTGGACACATCCGGGCAAGAAACTGCTGTTCATGGGCGGCGAGTTCGGCCAGTGGTCGGAGTGGGCACACGAAAGCAGCATCGACTGGGCCTGCCCCAGCTATTACCTGCACGCCGGCGTGCAGCGCTGGCTCGGCGACCTGAACCGGTTGATGCGCAGCGAACCGGCCCTCTACCAGCTCGACTTCGAGTCTGCCGGTTTCGAGTGGATCAGTGCCGATGACAGCGCGCAAAGCGTGCTGGCCTTCCTGCGCCATGGCCAATCGCCGGAAGACACGGTGATGGTGCTGTTCAACGGCACCCCGATTCCGCGCTATGGCTATCGCGTCGGCGCACCCAGCGGCGGACGGTGGACGGAGCTGCTCAACAGTGATGCCAGCGCCTACGGCGGCAGCGGCGTGGGCAACCACGGCTTTGTCGAGGCCGACGAAGAAAGCCTGCATGGACGCCCCTTCTCGCTGGAGGTCACGCTGCCCCCGCTGGGACTGGTCGTGCTGAAGCCGGAAACACCGGCCCGCGACACACTCGACAAGCCTGCTGACATGGCGCAGGCCGAAACACCCGCCCAACAAAGGTCAGCGGCCGATACCGCCGCAGGAGCCGAACCCGGCACACCGCCCAAAACCGCCGGCACAGGCTCGCCCTCCCCGCATGACGAGCCGGCCGCCAGAGTCAGTGCCGTGCAAACGGCCCTGATCAAGGCCCCCGAACGGCCTGTCGTCGCCGTCCAGATCCAGCCTTCAACGCAGCCGACGGCCAGCGCCAGCACCGCCCCGCAGGCAGACGCGACCACCGCCGACGCCGACAAGGCATCCACCCGATCAGCCCCGAAGGCCAGCACGAAAGCCAAAGCCGACACGAAAGAGGCGGCCCCCAAAGCGGCCGGCACAAGCGGCTCGGCCCAGACCAGGGCAGCGGCTGCCCCGAAGGCCTCGAAAGCGGGCACCAGAAAGGCTGCACCGGCTTCGGCAGAAACGCCAACACCCACAGCGGCTCGAACGCGTAGCGCCGCCAGGGCTGCCACATCGAAGTCGGCAGGCGCCACAGCCAGCAGCGCCCAAACTGCCGGCTCGAAGGTTTCAGCGGGCAAAAGCAGTGCGGCGGGCAGCCGTGCGCGCAAGACCCTGAGCTGAAGCCAGCGACCCGACCCATGAACGCCGGTGCCCCGGTCACGGGCCTCATGGGCGCCTGAGCCCCGGCGGCCGTCGGCGTCTCCCCAGCTGGCAGGCTGGCAACAGGCAACGGGCAGCAGGCAAAAAATTACCGGCAGGCATCTGCAAGCCGGTATTTGCATGCGATGGACGGTGCCGTCAGGCCCAGGAGCTTGGGCAGCAGAAAAGTCGCGGGCTGCAAACCAGCCGCAGGGTCAACCGATACGGCCGATCACCCCTTCGACCAGCCAGTTCATCTTCTGCAGGGCTTCGTCGGACAGCGTGCCTGCCAGCTGCCGGATCGTGCCGTCGTTGGCGCGAATCACGCCCCCGAATACGTTTCGCTCGCCCTTGAGGATTTGCTGGCGCGCCTGCGCCAGTTGACGACGGACAGCCTGCGACACATTGGCCGTGACCACGTCCAGCGAGACCATGCCGTCCTTGAGGCCCCCCCAGGTACGATCTGGCACCCACGCGTCATTCAGCACGGCCTGGGTACGGCTCAGGTAATAGGCATCCCAGTCGGGCAGCACCGAGCCCAGCAGCAGACCCGGTGGCAGCAGCTTCGCATAGTTGGCCTGAAAGCCGATGAATGTCAGCTTCCGGTCACGTGCCACCTCAGCCACGGCCACCGTGTCGGTGTGATGAGTGAACACATCGGCCTTCTGCGACAGCAGCGTATAGGCCGCGTCCCGCTCGCGGGCCGGGTCGCGCCAGCTGTTCGTCCAGATCACGCGCACCGTGGCTTTCGGGTTCACGGCCCGTGCGCCCAGCGTATAGGCATTGATCCCCTGCAGCACCTCGGCCACGGGCACCGGTGCCACGTAGGCCAGCACGCCCTGCCTGCTGGCGTGCGCAGCCAGCATGCCCGCCAGATAGCGCGCCTCGTAGAAACGCGCGTTGTAGGTGCCGACGTTGTCCGCCGTCTTGAAGCCGGCATGACTCTCGAAGCGGACGGCGGGGTGATCACGGGCCACACGGATGATCGGGTCCATGAAGCCATAGGCCGTACCGAAGATCAGCGAACAGCCGTCGGCACACATCTGGCGCAACACGCGATCGGCATCCTGCCCTTCGCCCACCTGCTCGGCCGACACCAGCTGAACCCGGTTGCCCAGCCGTTTTTTCAGCAGCGCCGCACTCCGGGCGTGCCGGGCACTGCCGCCATAGCCCTCGATACGGCTGTCATAGACGAAACCCACCTTCAGCGGGCGCTGCTGACGCCCACTGGCCGCGCCCGTTTTCTCGCCTGCGCGGGCAGGCACCTGCGCACCACCCTGTGCCCATGCAGGGCCATTCAGCCAGAACGAAGAGACAAGGCCGCTGCCAGCGGCCAGCAACAGGCGACGACGGGACTGTTCAGACATCTCAGGATGTGAAAGGGTGGGGAGAACCAAAAATCATAACGGAGGCGGGGCATTACTGCATGTAAATTGCCGCAGTTCGTTCCAGTCTCAGCGCCCTGCCGGCACCTGGCCCTCGACCCCCTTCACATAGGTCATCAAGCCGGCCAGAAAACGGTCATCGGCCACCTTGTCCCGTGCCACCAGCTCGCGGTCGTCCGACGAGACGATCGGGCCTCGCCAGATCTGCAGCTTGCCGGCCGCCAGCGCCTTGCGGCGCTCATCCACCTGGGCACGGACATCCGGCGGCAGCCTGTCCGACAGCGCGATCAGGTCGAGTGCACCGTCTTTCACGCCCTGCCAGCTGGGCAAGGCTTTCCAGCGCCTGTCCAGCAGCTGCTGCGTGCTCTGCTGGTAGTGCGTGCCCCAATTGAAGACCACCGAGCCCAGATGCGCCTTCGAGGAGGCCATGCTCATGTCCGTCGCCCAGCCGAACACATGCTTGCCTGCCCGTTCGGCCACCTTCATCGGATTCGTCGACCCCGTCACGGGCAGCAGCACATCGGCACCGCTGTCGATCAGCGACTGGGCAGCTTCGGTCTCCCGAACCGGGTCGAGCCAGGCATTGACCCAGGCCACTTTCACCCGCACGGCCGGATTGACCGACTGGGCGCCCAGCGCATAGGCATCGATGTTGCGGATCACCTCCGGCACCGGTACCGAAGCGATGAAGCCCAGCGTGTCGGTACGTGTCATCCGGCCCGCCACCACGCCGGCCAGATAGGCCCCTTCATAGGCGCGCACGTCATAAAAACGCAGATTGCCGGGCTGTGCACCATTGGTACCGGGTTTCGGGGGCTGCCCCAGCACTTCCCAGCGAACCTTCGGAAACTCGGAAGCCAGCCGCTGCACCACGTCACGATAGGCCACGTTGGCGGCAAAGATCAATGCGTGCCCCTGTGCCACCAGCTCGCGAAACACGCGCTCGGCCTCCGCCTCGGGCACGTTCTCCATCAGCGTGGCGTAAACCCTGCCGTCGTGGGCCTCGACCAGCGCCTTGCGCCCCGCCTCATGAGCCTGCGTCCGGGCGCTCCTGTCGATCGCGCTGACCGACACGAAGGCGACTTTCAGCGCATCGCGGGCGATTTCCGGTACGGCAGGCACCTCGGGGCCAGCCGATGTCCTGTCGCCAGCAAGCTCCGGCCCACGCTGGGGCGCCGCCTCCCGGGCGGCAGAAGCCGCCGAACGCACGCTATCGACAGCCGCCCCGGCGGAAGCCGCGGCCGAGCCGGAGGACGACAGGCCCGCGCCAGGCAACACCATTGAAGCACCTTGGTCACAGCCAGCCAATGCCAGCATCAACGCGGCCGCCACCGGCAGGACACCTGTCCGGAAGACACGAGGGCCGGGCATGGGTTTCAGAAGCCTCTGCATACACGGAATGGAGGGATGGTGGAAGCGCGCATTTTATCAGCGGCGTTTTTTTACCACTGAGGAACCCTTCACGGCACTCGACCGTCCGGCACCTCCCGCATCGGCTGCAACCGGGGGCGCAGCAACGCGAGGAACCGCTCTGCCGGCACCGGCCCGGACACCAGTTCGCTCAGGCCCACCGTCGAGGCCGCCAGCAGGTCGGCACCGGCTTCATCCTCCCCCAGTCGTTCGGCCAGACGCTGCCAGGGCGACGGCGACATCAGGATCCCCAGTGCCAGCAGCACACCGTGCCGGGTGCGACGCTGCGCAAAGCCGATCAGCTTGCGCCAGCGACCCGTGCCTTCGTCACGCACCACCACCTCCCACGGCGCGACGCCAGCAAAACAGGCCCACCCCAGCTCGGGCGGTGCTGCGATGCGCTCGGCCGGCGGGACGGCATGAGCCGTCACCCCCAGCTCGGCCAGCACCGCCACCATCGCTTCGCCCAGCCACCGGTAGCTGTCCGTGACCGAGACCGAGGCCACCCGGGGATCATCGGGGGGCAGCACGATCGAGGCACTGAGCAGCCAGGGCCCCACCAGCACGGCACCACCACCCGCCCCCCGTTTGACCAGCGGCATCAATCCCTCCCCTTCCGGCAACACCAGCCGATGCTGCGAGCGCCCCAGCACGACGGCCGGCTCCCGATAGCGCCACACATGCCAGTGCGGTTCCGTGACCGGCCCTGCCAGGGCCATCTCGTTCCAGCGCTGCTCCAGTACGGCATCGATCTCATCCGCCGGCAGGGCGTCCGTCATCGGCGATCGTGCGTCATTCATGGGTTTCATTCGGTTTCTGCATAAGGATCTACCCCCAAGGGGGCACATCATGCCCGAAAATGCCCCGGCGGGTGAGCCTTTCACTTGCCCTCGCAGCCGTTACACAGCCCCCCGCAGAGCAGCCGCCACCGCCACGCCCGCGACTTTCCTGCCCCTAGTCCCAACTCCGCCAACGCGGGGAACATCCGCCTGCCGCCCCGTACCGCCGGGCGAACCGGGACATCCGGAAGGCAGTCGCATGCCGGCCGGGCCGCACCGGGTCACGGGCGGGTTAACATGAACACCATCACACGACAAGGATTCGTTGATTCATGAAAGTCGACAACATTCTGGCCACCATCGGCAACACCCCGCACGTCCGCATCAACAAGCTGTTCCCGGACGACCAGGAAGTCTGGATCAAGTCCGAGCGGAGCAACCCGGGCGGTTCGATCAAGGATCGCATCGCGCTGGCGATGATCGAGACGGCCGAGCGCGAAGGCAGGCTGAAACCCGGCGGCACCATCATCGAGCCCACCTCCGGCAATACCGGCGTGGGCCTGGCGATGGTGGCAGCCGTCAAGGGCTACCAGCTGATTCTGGTGATGCCCGAGTCGATGTCGCTGGAGCGTCGTCGATTGATGCTCGCCTATGGCGCCCGCTTCGAGCTGACGCCGCGTGAGCGAGGCATGACGGGGGCCATCGAGCGTGCCCGCGAGCTGCTGGCCGAGACCCCTGACGCCTGGATGCCGCAGCAGTTCGAGAACCCGGCCAACGTCGAGGCCCACGTCAGGACCACGGCGCAGGAGATCCTGGCCGATTTCCCGGAAGGGCTCGACGTACTGATCACGGGGGTCGGAACCGGCGGTCACCTGTCGGGCGTCGCCAGCGTGCTGAAGAAAGCCTGGCCGAACCTGAAGGTCTTTGCCGTCGAACCGGCCGCCTCCCCCGTCATCTCGGGCGGCAAGCCCTCGCCGCACCCGATCCAGGGCATTGGCGCCGGCTTCATCCCGAAGAACCTCGACACCAGCCTGCTGGACGGCGTCATCACGGTGGATGGCGAGGATGCGAAGCGCTTTGCCCGCGAGGCAGCCAGCCGCGAGGGTCTGCTCGTCGGCATTTCCTCGGGCGCCACACTGGCGGCGATCGCTCAGAAACTGGGTGAACTGCCCAAGGGCAGCCGCGTGCTCGGTTTCAACTACGACACGGGCGAACGCTACCTGTCGATCGACGGTTTTCTACCGGCCTGAAACCTTGGAGCGTGTTATGGCGCCTCGAAGCGCGACGGTCTGCCGTGAGGGGGCCTGGACGAACCAGGCCCCGGATCCTGACCGAAGCGCGCGGTCAGGCGCCGAACGCCCGATACAGCATGTAGGCCGACAGGCTGAACAGCACCAGCGCGAACGCGCGCTTCAGGTGCCCGACCGGCAGCCGATGCGCAACCGATGCGCCGACGGGCGCAAACAGCATGCTCATCGGCACGATCGTGAACAGCGCTTTCAGATTGATGTAGGCCAGCCCGCCGCCGGGTACCTGCTGCCACCAGCCCACGAGCAGATAGCCGATCGTGCCTGCCAGCGCAATCGGAAAGCCGCAGGCCGCACTGGAGGCAATGGCGTGTGCGAAGGGAACGCCCCGGTTGCTCAGGTAGGGCACCGTGATGAAGCCCCCTCCGGCGCCCAGCAGCGCACTCAGACCACCGATCAGGCTGCCAGCCCCCACCAGCCCGGCGGGCCCCGGCAAGGTGCCCGTCGGCGCACCGGCATGGCGGGCAGTTCCCCTCAGCATCCGGAAGGCCGTCCAGAAAATGAAGACGCCGAAGATGCCGGCCAGCACCCGGCCCGGCAGATAGCCGACGATCCGGGCCCCCAGCAGACTGCCGATCAGGATGCCCGGCGCCAGCGCACGCACCAGATGCCACTGCACCGCCCCCCGACGATGATGCGCCCGCACACTGGACAACGACGTGAACAGGATGGTCGCCAGCGACGTGGCCAGCGCCATCTGGACCACCCGCTCATCGGCAAAGCCTTCCCGGTCGAAGATCATGACCAGGAAGGGCACCATCACCATGCCACCGCCGATACCGAGCAGCCCGGCCAGAAAACCGGCACCCGCCCCCATCGCCAGCAGCATCAGCAAAGACGAGGTTTCCATCGGATCGTCGGACAGACCTCGTCAGATCAACGGTACAGCGCCGCCACGGCCGGATCCGGCGCCCCGTCCAGCGGCTGGCTGCTGGCCAGATGCCGGCCGAGCCGCTTCAGGAACTTCAGGCAGTCGGCAAGCTGCGAAATCTCGACCGACTCATTGGCCATGTGCGAACACATCGCATTGCCGGGCCCGCAACTGACGGTCGGGATGCCGATCTGCTCCAGCACCCCGCCCTCACAGCCGAAACCGGTGCGATAGGGCTGATGATCATCGAGCAGTGCCGCCACCATGGCCGTCAGCGCCTGATTGTTACAGCCGGTGAGCCCCGGCACGTTGCGCAGCGGCACGAACTCGATGGAACAGCCCGGATCGACCGCACGCATGCCGACCAGCAGGCCATCACAGAAAGCCTTGATCTCCTCCATCAGCGCACCGGCATCCTCTCCGGGCAGCGCGCGGATCTCGATCGGAAATTCGCAGCGGTCGGCCACGATGTTGGCCGCATGGCCCCCATTGATCCGCCCCACATGCACGCTGGTGTGCGGATACTCGAAAGCCTCGTCACGAACCGACTCAAGCCGCTTCTGGATCTTGCAGGCGTGATCGATGATGCGTGCGGCGATCTCGACGGCAGACACCCCTTCGTGGCGGTGCGAGGAATGAACCTCCCTGCCCTGAACCGTCACACGCCAGATGGCCGTCCCCTTGTCGGCCGTCACCACCCGCATCGAGGTCGGGCCGCCCACGATGGCCGCAGCCGGCATCACCGGCAGCGCCTTCAGGTGTCCGGCCAGCACCACCATGCCCTTCATGTCGGTTTCGCCGTTGTAGGAGATGGCCAGATGTACCGGCTTCTTCAGACCAGCCTGCTGCAAAAAGGGGACGGCCGCCAGACAGCAGGCCAACCAGCCCTTGCTGTCCACCGTGCCCCGGCCATACAGACGCCCTTCATGGTTGATCAGCCGGAAGGGTTCCGTCTCCCAGGCCTCGTCCATCACCGAAGCCACATCGGCATGGCTCGCCAGGATGATGCCCGGCACATCGGCCGGCCCGATCGTGGCGAACAGGTTGAACTTGCCGGCCTCTTCGCCCGGCTGGATCTGGACATCCAGGCCCTGACGGGTGAGGCGCTCGGCCACCCAGTCGATCAGGGCACGGTTGCTGCGCTGGCTGGTCGTATCAAAACCCACCAGCGCTCTCAAGATTTCGATGGTTTCGTCCTGCATGGCTGACTGTCGGATAAGAGGAGAAAAAGCCCAGAAAATCGACAGGCAGTCTAGCAGAGCACCGCATCTTGCCAAGCGCGGCCTTCACAGTCCGGCGCACAGGGCTTTCCCTGATGGCGCCGAGGGGTCGTGTCCGCCCCGGAACCCCTGTCAGGAACGGGCCAGCACGACGCGTGCGGCGGCCTCCTCGACTTCGGGCTGTGCCGCAACCGGGCTCGTTTCCCTGTGCAGGTTGTAAGCCGGCGAGCTGCCCGCTCGCTCGGCCGCCATCACACGGTTGCCACCCGTCATCGCCGTCAGCGTCGAGCGCATGCCGAACATCGACACGGGCGGCAGGTTGCGCGCCACGGTGAACAGGCGCTCACTCGTCACGCCACGATCCTGCATGCCATCGAAGAACCGGGCACTCATTCGGTGCGGCAGGTAACGCATCTGCATCACATAGCCGCCGTTCCGACAGAGCCCCGTGAAGAAACGGGCCACCTCTTCCGAATAGAAGGCGCCAGCCGTGGGGATGAACGAAGCCAGCAACACCCGTTTCTCGCTCAGTTCCGGGTGATGTTCATATAGTTTCTGGATGAAATCCGTCACCACACGGGCCGAGGGATGCTGCAGGTGGAAACGGTGGGCAAACTCACGCTCACACTCGAACAGGATGGCATCCGGGTGGTGCTGATAGATGCGTGAAGCCACCACGCCACTGCCGATCCCGGCCACCACGACCTGGTCGAAGCCCGGGGCCAGACGGGAAACCTCACGGGCTGCGCGTTGCCCGAAGACAGGGGAAGAAGGGCAGACGCTGCCCGTAACAGAAAAACGCTTCAGATAGCTCATGAAAAAACTCGATCGGACAGAAGCGCTCTCGCTTCCGTTCCCTGTATCGATGCTGGCCATGCGGAGGACGCACACCAGGTTTCCAAAACTGGCCGGGGGGCGGCCTGCCAACAGAACATCGCGCGTTTGCAGACCGATACGAAGCCCCAGCCGACGGAAAGCCGCCTGCACCACCTCACCAGCGCGGTGCGTCGCGTGCAGGACACAACGGACTTGATGACTACGATGGTAGCGGAATGCGCACCTTTACCGAAAATTGGCCCGACAGCCGCTTCGGACAAGCCGGGGAGCCCCTTTCACGCCTTTCCTGTAGTATTAGGGGTACGCTGAACAAGTCCACGCGGACGCCGCATCCCCGGCACGGGCACATGCCTGCGTTTTGTCCTGCATCCCGTGTCGGGGCACGGCGCCTGACGGGACTTGTTCAGCGTATCCCTAGGAGCCTGGGCGGCAGGAAAGTCGCGGGCTGCAAACCGGCCGCGCCGGCCCATTTTGCACCCGCCTCTTGCCCCATGGCACCGGCCATGGGGCGGCGAATCGGGCACAAACCGCGCCCGGTGGGGTTTTCGCCTTCGCGATGCCTGCCGCCCAGGCTCCTAGCGCGTGTCATGCAGCGGCTCTGACCGGCGCACGGGTCTGGTCAGGAACGATGCCATGCATGGCGCGCGCCCCGAAAGAATGGATGTTTGCCCCTTCGAACGCATGGACACACAGCACACGCAGGATCCCCCCGACCATGTTCTGGTGGTGGATGACGACGCCGAGATCCGCAGCCTGCTCGCCGAGTACCTGAGCCAGAACGGCATGCGCGTCACCGTCGCCCGCGACGCGGCCGAGATGCGTCAGGCCTTCGACGCCGAAAAGCCCGACCTGATCATCCTCGACGTGATGATGCCGGGCGAAGATGGACTCACCGTCTGCCGCGAGCTGCGCTCCCGCTCGAACGTCCCGGTCATCATGCTGACAGCCCGGGCCGACGAGGTCGACCGCATCATCGGCATCGAGATGGGAGCCGACGACTACCTCGGCAAACCCTTCAGCCCACGCGAGCTGCTGGCCCGCATCAAGGGCGTGCTGCGCCGCACACGCACGCTGCCCCCCACGCTCGGCGACGCCCAGCAGGTTCGCTTCGCCGGCTGGACGCTCGATTCCGGCGCCCGTCACCTGATCTCGCCCGACAACGTGATCGTGCCGCTGTCCGGCGCCGAATACCGGCTGCTGGCCGTGCTGATCCAGCACCCGAACCGCGTGCTCGACCGCAACGCGCTGATGGATCTCACGCTCGGCCGTGAAGCCACCCCCTTCGACCGCAGCATCGACGTCCAGATCAGCCGCCTGCGTAACCGCCTGAACGACGACGCCCGCGAGCCCCGCATCATCAAGACCATCCGCAACGAGGGCTACATCCTGGCGGCCCACGTCGAACGGGTCTGCTGAGCGGCCTGGCCGCCCTGCTTGCCTGCATGGACAAGCCCCGCCTGCTGCCCGAAACCCTGTTCGGCCGGATGGTTCTGGTACTGGCGGCTGCCCTGCTGCTGTCGCAGGCGGCCAGCCTGCTCGTCAACTTCTTCGACCGCGGCAGCTCCATCTACCGGCTGAATGCCGAGCAGATGGCACTGCGCATCTCCCAGACCGCCAGCCTGATCAACCGCCTGCCCCAGGCCCAGCGCAACGCCGTGGCCGCCGAGCTGGGCGGGCGCACCGACTTTCGCATCCAGTTCACCTCCCAGCCCATCGAGATCGAGAGCGGCTTCATCGAGCTGGACGAATACGAAAAGAACTTCGCCGCCGCCATCCGCGACGCGATGAATCCGCCGCTGCTCACCACCGTCGAGATCACCCGCGCCGCCCGCGCCCAGAGCCCCGATGAAGTCGAGCCCCCCAACGCCAACGCCTTCGAACACTGGCTGGCACGCCGCTTCTACTTCCTGCTGCCCGCCACCTTCTCGGTCGTCGCCCAGATCGAGCTGGAAGACGGCTCCTCCACCGCCTTCTTCGTGCGCATGCCACAGGAGCCGCTGAGCCAGATCGAGGCCCTGCTGCCAAGGCTGCTGATGTGGCTCGGCATCAGCTTCCTGATGTCGCTCATCATCGCCCGGATGATCACGCGCCCCCTTCGCCAGCTCGACCGTGCCGTCACTCGCATCGGCAAGAATCCGGGCGGCCAGGTGGGCGAACCCCTCGTCATCGCCAGGGGAGGCCCCATCGAGCTGCGCCGGCTCATCAGCAGCTTCAACGAGACGCAGGAGCGCATCCGCCGCTACATGATCGAGCGCTCAAGCCTGCTGGCCGCCATCTCGCACGACCTTCGCACCCCCATCACCCGCATGCGGCTGCGCGCCGAGCTGTTGCCCGAGCAGCAGCGCGCCAAGTTCATCCACGACCTGCAGGAAATGGAAGAGCTGGTCGGCTCCTCGCTCGACCTCTTCGCCGAGCTGGGCAAATCACGCGAACGCTACCCGGTCGACGTGAACGCCCTGCTGGAGAGCATCGTCACCGACTGGGCCGACACCGGCCACACCGTCCGGCTGGACGGCAGGGTGCTGAGCCCCTATCCAACCGAACCGTCCATGCTGCGCCGGGCCATCAACAACCTGGTCTCCAACGGCATCCGTTACGGCCAGGAGGTCGACATCAGCCTTGTCGACACCCCGCCCCTGCTCAAGATCCTCATCCGGGATCACGGCCCCGGCATTCCCGAGGCCGACCTGGATCGTGTCTTCGACCCCTTCGTCCGCCTGGAACCTTCCCGCAACAGAAACAGCGGCGGCTCCGGCATCGGCCTTGCGATATCCCGTAATATCGCCCGATGGCATGGTGGCGACATCCGACTCGCCAACGCACCGGAAGGCGGCCTCGTGGCAGAAATCAGCCTGCCGCGCCGGCCTGCCAATGCCCATGTCCACCGTCCTGCCCACAACGCCTGACACACGCCCGAGATCATGTCCATCCTGCCCCCTCCCCGTCATCGTTCCCATGACTGCTCGCGCCACCGTTCGCATGGCCTCGGCAGCCTGCTGCTCGCCGCCGCCCTGCTGAGCGCCGTCACGGCTCCGGCGCTGGCCGCCGACAAGCCCGCCAGCGCACAGGCCGAACTGAGCGCCACCGTCAGCAGGATGGTGCGCAACGACCAGATGATCGTGCAGCTCGCCACCTCGCAGCGCGGCCAGTCAATCGAAACGCTCAACGCCACCGTCATCAGAACCATCAACGAGGCCCTGGCCCAGACCCGCAACCAGCGTGGTGTCCGGGCCCGGGCCGGCAACATCAGCACCTCGCCCGAATGGAACAGGGACGGCGAGCGCAGCGGCTGGCAGGTGCGAGGCACCCTGGTGCTGGAAGGCGACGACATCCCGGCCGTCAGCAAGCTGGCCGGCCAGCTCGCCACCCGGCTGCAGCTGGAGAGCGTCGGCTATCAGCTGAGCGAGGCCCGCCGTCAGGAAGAGGAGAACAAGCTGCTGCAATCGGCCGCCAACGCCTTCAAGACCCGTGCGCTCGCCACCACCATCGCCTTCGGCTATGACAACTACACCATCAGAACCCTGAACATCGCCACCGGCGCCGACGGCCACCATCGCCCCCAGCCCGTCATGCTGGAAGCCCGCTCAGCCAACGCCGAAAGCGCCCCGAGTCTGCCAACCGAAAGCGGTGAAACCGCCGTCAGCATCACCGCCCGGGGCACTGTCGAACTACGCTGACCCTACAGCCTGCGCCCTGCCCGGCAGCCCCGTCCGCGGAGCAGCCCCCCATCCAACCGGAACGCCCCGGCCCGGCCAGCGCGCCGGCCGGGCTACCGACCCAGCCCACGCCACCACTGCCCATGAACCTGCATGACCCTGCCCTCGAACCCCTGTCGGTTGCCAGACACATCCTGCTGGAACCCTACGGCCTCGACGAACGTGACCTGAACCAGTCCATCGCCCGCATCTTCGAGCACCGCGTCGACTATGCCGACCTGTACTTCCAGTACACCCGCAGCGAAGGCTGGAGCCTCGACGAAGGCATCGTGAAGTCCGGCAGTTTCTCCATTGGCCAGGGCGTCGGTGTGCGTGCCGTCTGCGGCGACCGCTCGGCCTTCGCCTACTCGGACGAAATCAGCGCCGATGCGCTGGCCTCGGCCGCCGACGCCACCCGCACCATCGCCCGTGCCGGCAAGAGTGCCCGCTCCCGTGTCTCAAGTGGCTCGGGCGGTGCCCTTCAGCCCCATCGCCTCTACCCGATGAGCAACCCGATCGCCTCGCTGGAATCGGCCGAAAAGGTGGCTTTGCTGCACCGCATCGAGGCCTATGCCCGCCGCAAGGATCCGCGCGTCACGCAGGTGATGGTCGGGCTGGCAGCCGAACACGATGTCGTCATGGTCATGCGCTCGGACGGCGTGATGGCGGCCGATGTCCGCCCGCTCGTGCGCGCCTCGGTCCAGGTCATCGTGGAACAGAATGGCCGGCGTGAACAGGGCTATGCCGGTGGCGGCGGCCGCTTCGACCTCGATTACTTCTCGGACGAACGCGTCTACGCCTATGTGGATGAAGCCGTGCGTCAGGCCCTCGTCAACCTCGAATCCCGCCCGGCGCCGGCCGGCATGCTCAGCGTCGTGCTGGGCCCCGGCTGGCCCGGCGTGCTGCTGCACGAAGCCGTCGGCCACGGCCTCGAAGGCGACTTCAACCGCAAGAAATCCTCCGTCTTCGCCGGGCGCATCGGCGAGCGCGTCGCCGCCAAAGGCGTGACCGTGCTCGACGACGGAACCCTCAAGGATCGGCGTGGCTCACTCAACGTCGACGACGAAGGCAACCCGACCCAATGCAACGTGCTGATCGAGGACGGCATCCTGAAAGGCTACCTGCAGGACTCGCTCAACGCCCGCCTGATGAAGACCGCCGTCACCGGCAACGGCCGGCGCGAGTCCTTCGCCCATCTGCCCATGCCCCGCATGACCAACACCTACATGCTGGGCGGCGACAAGGATCCGGCCGAGATCCTCGCCTCGCTCGACCGTGGCCTCTATGCCGTCAACTTCGGCGGCGGCCAGGTCGACATCACGAACGGCAAGTTCGTGTTCTCGGCCTCCGAAGCCTACTGGGTCGAAAACGGCAGGATCCAGTACCCGGTCAAGGGCGCCACGATCATCGGCAACGGCCCCGATGCGCTCACCCGCGTCACGATGATCGGCAACGACCTCGAACTCGACCCCGGCATCGGCGTCTGCGGCAAGGACGGCCAGAGCGTGCCGGTCGGCGTCGGCCAGCCCACGCTGCGCATCGAGGGGCTCACCGTCGGCGGCACCGCCTGAGCACCTGGGAGCTTGGGCGGCAGGAAAGTCGCGGGCTCCTAGGAGCTTGGGCGTTAGGAATCGCGAAGGCGAAAATCGGCCCCGCCGAGCACAGTGTGTGCCCGATTCGCCCCCCCATAGCCGGCGCCATGGGGCAGGAAGCGGGTGCAAAATGGGCCGGCGCGGCCGATTTGCAGCCCGCGATTTTCCTACCGCCCAAACTCCTAAGGCTGCTACCGCCCCGGGAATACCCGGGGCTTTCCCCGGCAACCGCCGCTTTACAGCCACCGCCCATTGAGGCTACATTTACCGCATGCTTTCTCAGTACCCCTTCTTTTTTGGCAGCTTTTGGCGCGATTCCGCTGGCGGAATGGCTCGGCAAGCTGTTGTCTGAAGACCTCTGAGAACATCACCCGAGAAACCGTCAGTGCAGATGCCCTGGCGGTTTTTTTATTGTCCGGGCATCCGCCGACCCTTCTCATGGCAGCGCTGACCACACGGTTCTGCCCGCCCGAACCGGGGCATCACTGTCGAGAATTTTCTTTCCCATACCTGTCTTCAACGTATCAGGATCGCTCTCATGACTTCCCCGCAAACCGACGACCTCCGCATCCTCGCCACCAAGGAACTGGCGCCCCCCACCCACCTGATCCGCGAATTTCCCGTCAGCGAAGCCGTCGGCCACACGGTCGCCAACGCCCGAAACGCCATCCACCGCATCCTGCACGGCATGGACGATCGGCTCCTCGTCGTCATCGGCCCCTGTTCCATCCACGACCCCATCGCCGGCCGCGAATACGCCCGTCGCCTGCTGGAACAGCGTGAGCAATACAAGGATCGCCTCGAAATCGTCATGCGCGTCTACTTCGAGAAGCCCCGCACCACCGTCGGCTGGAAAGGCCTGATCAACGACCCCAGCCTCGATGGCAGCTTCGACATCAACCGGGGCCTGCGCGTCGCCCGCGAACTGCTGCTCGACATCAACGCGATGGGCATGCCGGCCGGCTCCGAGTACCTCGACATGATCACCCCCCAGTACATCGCCGACCTGATCGCCTGGGGGGCCATCGGCGCCCGCACCACCGAATCGCAGGTACACCGCGAACTGGCCTCGGGCCTGTCATGCCCCGTCGGCTTCAAGAACGGCACCGACGGCAACGTCCGCATCGCGCTCGACGCCATCAAGGCCTCCTCCCAGCCGCACCACTTCCTGTCCGTCACCAAGGGTGGGCACTCCGCCATCGTCTCCACCAGCGGCAACGAAGACTGTCACATCATCCTGCGTGGCGGCAAGGCCCCGAACTACGACCGGGCCAGTATCGAAGCCGTCTGCCGCGAAGCCGGCAATGCCGCCCTCGCCTGCCGCCTGATGATCGACTGCTCGCACGGCAACAGCCAGAAGAACCACGAAAACCAGATCAAGGTCTGCCAGGAGGTCTGCGACCAGCTCTCCGATGGCGAAAGCCGGATCTTCGGCGTGATGGTGGAAAGCAACCTCGAAGCCGGCCGCGAAGACCTGATCGCCGGCAAGGCCCCCACCTACGGCCGCAGCATCACCGACGCCTGCATCGGCTGGGACAGCACCATGGAACTGCTCGCCATGCTGGCTGACGGCGTCTCCGAACGCCGCGTGGCCCTGGGCCGTCACTGACGGACGAAGGCCGCAGAGAGCGGCCCGGCGACCGGGAAAGGCCGGCAATGCCAACCGGCGACCGGAGGAACACCAGGAGCCTGGGAGCTTGGGCGGTAGGAATCGCGAAAGCGAAAATCGGCCCCGCCGGGCACAGTTTGTGCCCGGCACCCCACACAGGCCGCCGGCCGGCGGCACCCGTCGCCTGCTCATCCGCTCCCGCCGGCCTGGCCCCCCAGCGACAGGCAGCATCGGCTGGATGGCGCCCCCTGCGCGGCCGGTTTTCAGCCCGCGACTTTCCTGCCGCCCAAGCTCCTGGAGCCCGGGCAGCATACCGCCACCCGCTCCGGGCAAATCTCCGGGCGGCAACCACGGCCACGGGACAGGCGCCCTGCCATGCCGGCAGTACCGGCAGCACCCTTGCCCCCCACGTCCTGCCCATGGCCTCCTCGATCCAGACCCCTCATCCGTCCCTCGACCTCGATCTACTGGCCGCTACCGGCGCCGAGAGTTTCCGGCGTGCCGAAACCCGTGGCGGCTTCCACCTCGTCGCCCGGGGCTCGGGTCTGCACTTCGTCGACGACCTCCACGACCTGCTCTCCCATGCCGCCCTGTTCGCCGGCCTGAGCCTGGCCGACGTGCAGCTGCTGGGCAGCATCATGCGCGTCTACGAGGCGCCTGCCCAGCAGACCCTCATCCACGAAGGCGACCCGGGCGACTTCATGCTGCTGCTGATGAGCGGCAGCATGGAAGTCGTGCGCGCCGACGAGCATGGCTTTCCCAACCGCATCGCCCTCGCCCATCCCGGTCAGACCCTCGGTGAAATGTCGATGATCGACGGCATGCCCCGCTTCGCCTCCTGCCAGACCCTGACCCCCTGCCGGGTCGGCGTGCTCGGCCGCAAAGCCATGCTGACCCTGCTGCAGCGCGAAACCGCCCTCGGCAACAAGATCCTGCTGCGCCTCGTCAGCATGCTGTCCGAGCGCCTGCGCAGCACCACCGCCCGCCTCGTCGACTGCATGGAAGCGGGGCGGCTTCATCCATGAGGATTCGGGCGCAGCCAGCACGCTCCAGGATCCTGGGCGGCAGGAATCGCGAAGACGAAAATCGACCGCCCAGGCGCCTGGCATTCCCCTCATTTATTTGAGATACTTTGTATACCTTTTGTATCTCACCCGCAGATTGACCATGCCAAGCACGATGGTTCATGTCCGGTTGGACGAACAGACGAAAACACAGGCAGCGGCTGCGCTGGCCGACATGGGACTTACCCTCTCCGATGCCATCCGTGTCTTTCTGACCCGCGTCGCCGCAGACAAGGCGCTTCCCTTCGCCCTGAAAGTCCCCAATGCGGCCACCCTGACAGCCATGAGCGAAGCCGAGGAAATCATCCGCCATCACCAGGTGCAATTCGATACAGCGGAAGCCCTGATCGATGACCTCAAGAAAAACAGCGCAGCATAAGCGCGCAGCGCTTCCACGCGCTTCCAGCTACACCAAAAGCTTCCTCAAAGACTGGCAACGCCTGACCCATTCAGGCCGGTACGACATGAACCGCCTTACAGAAGCCATGATGCTACTGGTCAGGAATCAGGAGCCACTCTCTCCCGAATGGCTGAATCACTCCCTCACCGGCGACTGGGCCGGCTACGAGGAATGCCACATCGGAGGCGACTTCCTGCTCATCTACCGACTGGAAAAAAGCTCGAAGCACGAACTGATCGTCTTTGTACGGGCCGGCACCCACGCCGAACTGTTCAAATAGAGGTCACTCACAACACCCGATGCGCCAGCGCCGGCAGACTCTGCCGTACCTCGGAGATCCGTGCCGTATCCAGCGTGCCCATCACCACCCCTTCGCCGGCAGGCAGCACCGACTGCACCTCGCCCCACGGATCGACCATCATCGAATGCCCCCAGGTTCGCCGGCCTGACGGATGCGTTCCCCCTTGCGCCGACGCCAGCACATAGCACTGATTTTCCACCGCCCGGGCGCGCAGCAGCAGCCCCCAGTGCGCCTCACCTGTCGTGTACGTGAACGCCGCCGGCATCATGATCACATCCAGCGGCGACATCTGCCGGTACAGCTCCGGAAAACGCAGGTCATAGCAGACCGATAGCCCAAGCCGCAGTGACCGAAGCCTTCCTGCCGCCTGCATCGACGCCTCATCCGCCGCACCGGCCAACGCGCCTGCCACGGCACCTTCCCCGTCAACACACGCCTGCCCCTGGCCCCCGCCCGCAGCCCCTGTCACGCCCACCGAGCCAGGCAGGCCAGCAGCACTGGCCACCGCATGGCCGATCCCGGCCTCATCCTCCCGGAACCACACATCGCACACCACCGGCGTGCGCCCCGGATGAATGCTGCTCGACTCGTTGAACGATTCCTCTCCCTTCTGGAAACCGAACAGATGGATCTTGTCGTAACGCGCCAGCTGCCGCCCATCCGGCCCATAGACCAGTGAACTGTTCAGCACCTTGTGGCGCTTCGGTGAACGCAGCGGCACCGTGCCGCCCACCACCACCAGCGCATGCCGCCGGGCACAATCCGCCAGAAAATCCTGAAGCGGCCCTTCCTCGCCTTCCTGGATATCCACCTTGTCGGTATCCCGGTTGCCCATCAGACAGAAATACTCCGGCAACAGCACCAGCTGCGCCCCCTGTGCGGCCGCCTCGCCTACCAGCCGTTCCGCCACCGCCAGATTGGCATCCACCTCCGGCCCGGACACCATCTGCAGTGCCGCCATGCTCACTTTCATCGCTCTCTCCCTGATCGGTTCCGGCGCGGCCGGTTTGCAGCCCGCGACTTTCCTGCCGCCCAGGCTCCTGCCCCGCATTATGCGACGCAAGCCACGCATGGCATAAGCCCCGCCCCGGGTCAGCGCCCGCCAAACCCTCCCCTCCCGTTTGGGGGCCGCGGGCTGCCCCCCCGCCGTGCCC
>JAUMZD010000023.1:46115-48822 GCA_030528325.1 Lautropia sp.
CTACCCCCCATCCTACCCCTCATCCCGCCCTTCGAACCGCCTGTCCCTACGTCGCCTCACGGCCACGTCGGCAATCCGACACCCGATCCGCCTTGTAACAGCCCCTACAACTACTTCACAAAAAAAACCGTTCGTCGGCCACCATCGACCGCTCATCTGCCGCTTTTCCCCGACTGTCGCCTCGCTGCGACCATTCGCCCCGCTGATTCGTTGCGAAAAGGCAACGTTCAAGCAGCCCAGACAGCCCAGCCGGGCCTGACTGGCAACTGGCGACGAGGGCCACTCCGAATGCCCTGACGCCCCTTCTTTGCGAGGTTCAACCATGACCCCACAAACTCCCCGCTCCTCCCAGCCCCAGAACACCCGGCAAGCCGCAGCCCAGAACGCCGCTGCCCAGCAAGTCACCGCAGAAAAAGAGGCTGCCGCCAAGGCCGGCGCCGCCAAAACCGCTGCCGAGAAGGCCAAAGCCGAAGCCGCAGCGAAAGCAGCCGCTGAACAGCAAGCAGCAGCAGACCAGAGTGCTGCCGCAGCAGCCGAAGCCACGGACGAAGCCGGCAGCAGCGTCAGCCCCTGGCTGATCGGTGGCGGCGTACTGGCAGCGGTCGGCATTGGCGCAGCCGTCAGCGGCGGTTCCAGCGACAAATCGGACGACAATCCGGTCTCGCAAAGCCCCGGCACCGACAAGGGCAACATCACCCAACCCGACACGAGCATCACCCCGGACAACGGCCGGCATCCTGCCGCCCCTGATACGGGCTCGGGCGACTCCAGCGCTGGCGCCGGCAATGCAGGCAATACAGGTAACACAGGCACCCCCGGCGCAGACGCTGGTGGCACCGAGCAGCCTGGCGGCCAGGCCCCGGCCCCGAATCCCGACCAGACGCACACCGCCGGCGGCACGGCCGACGCACCCATCGTGGCCAACAATGCTGTCACCAGCCTGTCCGAAGCCAGCTTCCGTCAGAGCCTGACCAACGGCGCCGATGCGGTACGGATCGTCCGCATCCTGTCGGCCGAGGGCAAGGACGCCGACGGTCGTGTGCTGCACTTCTTCAAGGACAGCGCCAACGGTCAGGCTCACGCCTATGAACTCATCGAGGTCAAGGAAGGCATCAGCTGGCACGAGGCCGTCGACCGCGCAGCCGCCATGGGCGGCAAACTGCTGACCATCGACAGCGCCGAAGAAGCCCGGGCCCTGGCCGAACAATTCTCCAGCCGCCTGCCGGGCACACCCTACGATGCGCAGAGTCTGGCGACCAACGGCGCCTGGATCGGGCTGAGCCAGAAAGCCGATGCCAGCGCCCCCGACGCCGACTGGCACTGGTTCGGCGGCAAGGCCTTCACCCCTGCCGACTGGCAGACCTACGGCTTCACCCTGAATGGCCACAAACTGCCCAGCGACGGCAAGCTGGCCGACGGCGCCGCCGAGGCCAATCAGGCCAATTTCGGCATCCTGACCGCCGCCTACCAGCCTGGTGCCGATGGCGCCCCCGGGCAATTCAGCCCGGCCATGATCTCGGACTTCGGCACCAGGGACACCAAGCTGACCCACTTCGTCATCGAGTACGAAAACTACGAGCACCCCCTGAAGCTGGGCAGTGAAGGCACGGTGGCCGACGGGCAGGTGATCCATGCCGATGACCTGGGCAAGCTGAGCTGGGCATCTCTGCTGAACAGTGGCGGCATCATCCAGATCGTGGGCGTGAAGACCAACGGCGCTGCCAGTGACGACACCCCCCCACAGACCGTGGCCGGCACCGAGCACACGCTGACGCTGACCGAAGCCGCCGCAGGCGCCGTCGTCCCTGGCGCCACCACCGCTGCCCCCAGCACCGCGCAGGCCATCGACCTCAGCAGGCTGCTGTCGACCGGTCTGGACGATCAGACCCAGCTGTTGTCCTGATCCTTTAGCCTCAGCCGATTCAGGGCTGATCGACTCCGCTGAGTCACACCGGGCTGCCCGCCCTGCCTCCCCCAGGAGCTTGGGCAGCTTTTTACGTCCTCGATGGCGCCGGAGCGCCAATCGCATCAAACGGCATCGCGCAGCTCCTCGTAGCGTCGATTCAGCAGCGCCCGTCCTTGATCCGTCGTCATGCCTGGCCGGTTGCCGGCACGTGCAGCAGCGACTGTTTCCCGTACCCGTTCGTACGTCAGCGCTGCAAGGTTGAGACACAAAAGGCTCACGTCCAACGGCCCACGGCTGCCGTCCATTACCTCCGTCGCTTGGCCCGCTCCCAAGACTGTCACCATCGGCTCAAGCGCTTCCCGCACAAGACCCGCACACCCTTTTTTCCTTGAACTGACGGGTCAAGTCAACAGCGCGATTCTCCTGTCGGTTACAGCGCCTTCAAGGCGTCCCGGCGCATTTTTCATTGAGAGACCTTGTTTATGAGCACTCAAAAACATAACGCCCTCAACCCCCTGCACACCCGCGTTGCCGCGAAGGCTCCTGTGCAGGCAGGGCGCCCGGTGGACGGCAAGCTGGCCGCCAAAGCCGATCTGGACAAACTGGCCAAGGCCGGGATCGAACAGGACATCATCCTGGCTGAGGCCGCCGAAGCCCCTGCCGAGGCGCCCATCGAGCTGGCCATGTCCGAAGGCATGGAAAACCCCCCGGGATTCGGCATCGGCGCCGTCGAGGGTGCTGCGGCTGCCGAAGGCGCTGCCCCCCTGAGCCCGCTGGCCATTGGTGCTGGTGTGCTGGGCG
>JAUMZD010000083.1 GCA_030528325.1 Lautropia sp.
TCGGCAGACTCATGACGACATCGCCGACCCAGTTCGGAAGTCGAACGATGAGGGGCCGCATTTATGGATAATCCTGTGCAATGGTGCCCGGATGGCCGATCATCGGGGGGTTGGTCAGACCGTTGCGCAGGGCGCGATGGCGGTCTGGTGACGTACCCTGGCTGTCCGGGGGCTGGTTCGACATTATGGAGTGAAAACGCATGCAGGGTGGACAACAACAGGGTGGGCGCCGGACGCTGGATGGCGCTGCCGTGATCAGCTTTCATCAGCAGTGTCTGGCAGCCGGAGGCTGGCCGAAGGCCGGACAGGATCCGGCAGGTCGCAGCCTGGATCAGGCCCCGGCCGCCGATGACACGGACGCGTTGCTGTGGCACTGGGTGGGCAACAACCATCGCTTCAACAGCCTGCTGTGGGATGAAGAGGATCTGGCCCGGCGCACGCAGGTGTCGGCCGAGGAGATCGCTGGCAACAAGCGGGCCATCGATGGCTACAACCAGAAGCGCAACGACGCGACCGAACGGGTGGATGAGTTGCTGTTGCTGGCGCTGGGGCTCGTGGATCCGGCCTCGGTGGGCGGGGATGCGCCGTTGAGCCTGGCGGGCGCCGATGCCCGGATGAACAGCGAGACGGCCGGCAGCATCATCGACCGGATGTCGATCATGGCGCTGAAGGTGAAAGCCATGAAGGCCCAGACCGAGCGCACCGATGTGGACGAGGCGCACCGTGAATCGTCGCGGGCCCGGCTGGCCCGGCTGGAGACGCAGCGCGACGACTTGGCAGCCTGTCTGGATCAGCTGATGGCCGATTGCCGCGCAGGCAAGGCCTATTTCAAGGTCTATCGCCAGTTCAAGATGTACAACGACCCGGCCTTCAACCCGGCGTTGGTGGCTGAGCGCGGGGCCTGATCGGTCAGATGGCCGCGACAGATGGTGCCAGGATGTCGATGGCCGAACGCTCCGGTGTCGATTGCTCTGCGTCAGGGGATGCAGCAGTGACCCGGTCGATGTTGTAGTGCGCACCGATGTTCGCTGGCTGGGTAGCTGCGGCGTGGGCGACCAGCCGGGCGCAGGCGAGCAGGTTGCGGTCTTCGTGGGCGTGCAGGTCAGCGGGCGGGGGCGGCGCGAGACGGGCCTGCCAGGCATCGAGCAGCCGGCAGGCGCGTTGCAGGTCGTGATCGTTGCGCACGATGCCGAGGCTGTGGGCGCAGAGCGCGTGCAGGGCCTGGCGGCTGAACGGGGGGATGTCGGTTTCAGCGGTGCTTCCGTCGTTCGTGCCGTGGCGGTCGGTGCCGGCAGGGATGCTGTCGTGCGGGCTGGCCTGCTGTGACTGGGGCGACCGGACTGCCGGCCACGGTTCTTCGGCCAGGATGACCCGGGCGGCGTTGCGCCCCATGACGACGCATTCGAGCAGGGCGTTGCTGGCCAGGCGGTTCGCGCCATGCAGGCCGGTCGAGGCGGCTTCGCCCAGGCAGAAGAGGCCGGGCAGGCTGGTGCGGCCGGCGGTGTCGGTCTGCACGCCGCCACAGGTGTAGTGCTGCACCGGCCGCACCGGAATGGGATCGCGGGTGATGTCGATGCCGTGACGAAGGCAGTGGCTGGCGATGCCCGGAAAGTGGTGCAGGATGGCATCGGCCGGCTGGTGGCTGATGTCGAGCCAGACGAAAGGTTGCTGCTGTCGGCTGATTTCGGTGGCGATGGCGCGGGCCACGATGTCGCGGGGGGCCAGTTCGGCCAGCGGGTGATGATCCGGCATGAACCGCTTGCCGGCCTGATTGTGCAGTAGCCCGCCTTCGCCCCGCACGGCCTCGGAAATCAGGAAGACGCGATCCGTGCCGTCGAGCGCCAGCCCGGTGGGGTGGAACTGGATGAATTCGAGATTCTCCAGTGTGCAGCCGGCACGCCAGGCCATGGCGATGCCGTCACCGGTGCAGGCGGGCGGGGTGGTGGTTTGCGGGTAGATCCGGCCGAGGCCGCCGGTGGCCAGGGCCACGCGTGGTGCGAGCAGGGGACGCGTCTGCCCTTCGTGCAGCACCTGCACGCCGCAGCAGTGGCCGTGTTCGTCACGCAGCAGGTCGAGCGCCATGCCGTGCTGGAGGATGTCGAGCCGTGGTCGCGCGGCGAGTGCCTGATGCAGACGTTCCATCACGGCCGCGCCGGTGCGGTCGGCCGTGTGGACGATGCGGCGGGTACTGTGTCCACCTTCGCGGGTGAGGTGCAGATCGCCGTCGGCCTGGCGGTCGAAGGGTACGCCCTGCGCGAGAAGCCAGTCGATGGCAGCGGAGCCCTGCGCCAGGATGGCGCGCACGGTGGGCTCATGGCCATGGCCGGCGCCCGCCGTCAGCGTGTCGGCCACATGCTGTTCGAGGCTGTCGTGGCTGGTCAGCACGGCGGCGATGCCGCCCTGGGCGTGCCGGCTGGCGTTGTGGGTCAGCTGGTGCTTGCACAGCAGGGCGATCCGCATCGATGCCGGCAGTGACAGGGCCAGGGTGGCGGCGGCCAGGCCGTTGCCGACGATGATCAGGTCATGGGGTGTGTGCATGGGCGCTTCGTGCCGCAAGGGTTCAGGCTGGGCCGACGCCATTGAAGACGCTGGTGTTCTGGGCGCGTTTCAGTTGCGCCGAGAAGTCCAGCATGCGTGCCAGTGGGCGGCGGGCAGCCTCGCACAGGGTGGGGTCGAGGTGGATTTCGCCGCGGTTGTCACGCAGGGCGTCACGGGCGCCGCTCAGCGTGTTCATGGCCATCCAGGGGCAGAAGGCGCAGCTCTTGCAGGTGGCGCTGTTGCCCGCGGTGGGGGCGGCCAGAAACTGCTTGTGCGGCGCCTGTTTCTTCATCTCGTGCAGGATGCCGAGGTCGGTGGCGACGATGAATTCGTCTTCGGGCCGCTGCACAGCCGCCTGCAGCAGCCTGCTGGTGGAGCCGACGACGTCGGCCAGGGCGACGACGCCAGCCGGGGATTCAGGGTGAACCAGCACGGGGGCCTTCGGGTGCTGGCGCTTGAGTTCGGCCAGCTCCTGGGCCTTGAATTCGTTGTGGACGATGCAGCTGCCCTGCCACAGCAGCATGTCTGCGCCGGTCTGCTGCTGGATGTAGTGGCCGAGATGTCGGTCGGGGCCCCAGATCAGTTTCTGCCCCTGGGCATGCAGGTGGCCGACGATTTCCAGAGCCACCGACGAAGTGACGACCCAGTCGGCGCGTGCCTTCACGCGGGCGCTGGTGTTCGCGTAGACGACGACGGTGCGGTCGGGATGCTGGTCACAGAAGGCCGAGAACTCGTCGGCTGGACAGCCCAGATCCAGCGAGCATTCGGCGGCGAGATCGGGCATCAGCACGGTCTTGTCCGGGCACAGGATTTTGGCGCTTTCGCCCATGAAGCGCACGCCGGCCACCAGCAGGGTGCGGGCCGGGTGTTGGGCGCCGAAGCGTGCCATTTCCAGTGAATCCCCTACGCAGCCGCCGGTTTCCAGCGCCAGATCCTGCAACTCCGGGATCACATAATAGTGAGCCACCAAGACTGCCTGGCGCTGCTGCAGTAAAGTGCGGATCTCGTCCCTGAGCTGCCCGGCCTCCGCCAGGGACGGCATGGCGGGCACTTTGGCCCAGGCCTGCCGGATCTGGCTGTTGCAGGTGGGCGCGTCGGCCACCGGGGCGTCGTAGTCGAATGCCTGTCGGTCGATGGTGGTGTACATGCTCGACCCCTCCTCCTTTGATGTCGGGCTGATTATACTCAGATTGAGTATAATCAGAGCCATCTGGCAACCGGATGGCGGGGCGGGTTCTGACCGGGATGAATCGGCGGACATGACGGGAAGAGCCAGATGAATGACAGGGCAGAGGATCAGGTGATCGAGTCGGGGGTGGTGGAGCTGGTGGCGGTGCTGACGGCCGTGACGGATCTCGAAGCCCGCGTGCTGACGGTGGCGGGTGGCCGGGCACTGCCGAGCGGGCCGCTGTCGCCGGTGCATCGATCCCTGCAGGCGGGGGTTCGGGCCTGGGTGGCCCGTCAGACGTCGCAGCCGATGGGCTATGTCGAGCAGCTCTACACCTTCGTGGACATCCACCGGCAGAACGCGCAGGGGTTGCCGCTGCTCTACATCGGCTATCTGGGGCTGGTCAACGAGGCCAACGAGATGGTGCTGAGCGGCGATGCCCGCTGGCGCGACTGGTATGAGTATTTCCCGTGGGAAGACTGGCGAGCCGGTCAGCCATCGCTGATCGGGGAGGTGATCCTGCCGAGGCAGTGGGCCTGGGCAGAGGCAGCCGACAGCGAGGCGCTGCGTCGGGCCCGGCTGGATCGCATCGCCCTGTGCTGGGGGCTGGCGCCGTATGAGTGGTCGGAGGAGCAGGTGCTGCTGCGCTACGAGCTGCTGTATGAAACGGGCCTGATCGAGGAGTCGCCTTGTCGGCAGGCGGATTTCGAGGTGGGCTGCACGGGGCGGAGCATGGCCCATGACCACCGTCGGGTGCTGGCCACGGCACTGTCACGGCTGCGGGCCAAGATCAAGTACCGGCCCGTGATCTTCGAGTTGATGCCGCCGCAGTTCACGTTGCTGCAGCTTCAGAAAAGCGTGGAGGCGTTGGCAGGGCGGGAATTGCACAAGCACAATTTCCGTCGCCAGATCCTGCATCAGGGGCTGATCGAGGCGGCAGGCGACAGCCTGGAGAGTGGTCGGGGCAGGCCGGCGCAGCTTTACCGGTTCAGGGATGACGTGTTGCTCGAGCGGCTGATGTCGAGTACCCGGCTGCCGGTCATCAAGTAAGTCTGGCCATCATCTGGTTCCATATCATGATGTTTGTTTTTGTCTGTCAGCGAGGTTTTTCATGAACGATCCGATCCGTTCTCCAGGGCTTTCAGCGCATGGCGAAGCCGTGCCGGATGCACCGCTGTTTCCGTTGCCGGATGCGGTGCTGATGCCTTTCGTGACACAGGCGCTGGCCGAGGATCTGGGACGGCGGGGCGATGTGACATCGGCTGCGGTGATTCCGCCGGGGAGTCAGGCGAGGCTGGCGATGGTGAGTCGATCGGCTGGCGTGCTGGCGGGTCTCGATCTGGCCCGTCTTTCCTTTCACGCGATGGATCCGTCTATCCGGTTCGTTGCCGAATCAAGGGATGGTGAGGCCATCGAGGCGGGCCAGGTGCTGGCACGGGTGGAAGGCGATGCCATCGCCTTGCTGTCGGCCGAACGGACAGCGCTGAACTTCATGACGCACCTGAGCGGCATTGCCGGGATGACGGCTGCGGCCGTTGCGCTGGTGGCCGGTACCGGGGCACGGATCACCTGCAGCCGGAAGACGCTGCCCGGGCTGCGCGTGTTGCAGAAGTATGCGGTGCGGGCGGGTGGTGGCTGGAATCACCGGTTGGGACTGGATGATGCGATGCTGATCAAGGACAACCATCTGGTCTATGCCGAGAGTCTGGGCGATGCGGTGCGGCGGGCGCGGGCAGCCGGGGGCTATCTGATTCCGGTGGAGGTGGAGGTCGATACGCTGGCACAGCTCGATGAGGTGCTGGCCGCAGGGGCGGACTGGGTGCTGCTCGACAACATGGATGACGAGACGCTCAGGGAGGCGGTGCGGCGTTGTCGGGGCCGGGCGCGCACCGAGGCTTCGGGCGGCATCACGCCGGAGCGCCTGAAGCGGGTGGCCGCCTGCGGGGTGGATTCGATCGCGTTGGGCTATCTGACGCATAGCAGCCGGGCGCACGATATCGGGCTGGATTATCTGCCCTGAACAGGATGGCTGATCCTGGGAGCTTGGGCGGCGAATCGGGCACGAACTGTGTTCGGCGGGGCCGATTTTCGCCTTCGCGATACCTGCCGCCCAAGCTCCGGGGCGGTGGCGTGTCAGCCGGCAGGATGATGCGGTCGGTGACCGGATGGGCAGATGGACATTGACGCGGCCGGGGAAGGCGTCGGGGCCGGAGAGGGGCTGGTTGCTGCCGTTTCAGGCCAGCCATGGCCGAAGTGCGCTCAGCCAGTGTTCACGCTTGTCGGCCAGGCTCAGGCTGGCGTGCGCCGGACTGGTGGACGGCAGGACAGCCGTCTGGTAGCCGAGCGACTCGAAGGTGGCGCGCTGGCGGGCGGCTCGCTGGCCGTTGAAGCCGATCAGTTTCAACTCGGGCAGCTGGTTCAGCAGGGGCTGGAATTCATTGAGGATGGCATCCTGGATTTTACTGTCGAGGCTGCCTTCGCGGCGGCAGTGTCCGAGGGTGTCCCACAAGGCGATGCGGTGTGCGCGTAGCTGTTCCAGGCGCTCAGGGTAAGGGAGGTCGGCCAGCGGCACGTCGATGAGGCTGCCGACGATGGGCCAGAACTGGTTGCGTGGATGGGCGTAGTAGGCGTGGGCCGCCAGTGAGGCCGTGCCGGGAAAGCTGCCCAGCAGCAGGATGCGGGCATCGGCCTGCCAGACTGGGGGGAAGCCGCGCTGGGTGGGAATGATGGGGCTGGTTGGGGGCGGAGGAGCGGAGTGCATGACAGGGATGTCGGGCTTCGGATGTGGATGCTCGTAACCGGTGGTGACAGATGGCAACGGCCGTCTCAGGATGGGGCGGGAGCGACGTTAGAATCGGCGCGGCTGATGGGGGCTGGGCTGCAAACCGGCCGCGCCGGCTCATGTTGCACCCGCTTCTTGCCCCATGGCACCGGCTATGGGGCGGCGAATCGGGCGCAAACTGTGCTCGGCGGGGCCGATTTTCGCCTTCGCGATTCCTACCGCCCAAGCTCCTAGAGCGTGTTATGCACTTATTCGTCCCCGCGAAAGCCCCTCTGGGCGTGCAGAACAAGGCGCCAAGCCCGCAGAATCCTCAATGGCTTCAAGGGGTTGGCAACGCGGTGCTGCGCGCCCAGAGGGGCTTTCCCTTCGGGCTGGCCCCAAAACCGCATGCTGACGGCGTTGCCACGCTTGCCAAGGCATCGAGCCTTGGCGGCGCGTGGCGCCTTGTCAGCCCGCAGTTTTGGGGCC
>JAUMZD010000084.1 GCA_030528325.1 Lautropia sp.
ATGGGCCGGCGCGGCCGGTTTGCAGCCCGCGACTTTCCTGCCGCCCAAGCTCCTAAGAGCTTGGGCATGCATCGACGCTTGCCCGGCGTGCCAGGTTCAGAACTGGAACGAGCCCTGGATGAACACCGTCCGGGGCTGGCCCAGATAGATGCCCTTGTTGTTGTCGTCGAAGGAACGGGTGAAATACTCGCGCCCGAACAGGTTCCGGATGCCGGCTCCCAGCTTCAGGTTCATCAGCGATGGGCCGAACTGATAGCTGCCCCGGAGATTCCAGACCCCATACCCCGGGATGCGGCCCGTGCTGCCATCAGCGCTTTCGGCCACCGTGTTGGCATTGTCGGCATATTGCGAGGACTGGAACTGCCCTTCGAGGCCCACCTGCCACGCATCCTGTGAATAGGCCACGCCGAGCAGCCCCTTGTGACGGGACGAGAACGGCACCTGATTGCCCTTGTTGGGCCCTTCCTCCCGGATGAAGGCATCCACATAGGCGTAATTGGCATAGACCTCTGTCCCTTTCAGGGCAGGCAGCACCTCATCCAGGCGATAGGCAAAAGCCGTTTCCAGGCCCTGATGACGGGTCTGGCCCCGCGCGATCACGCTGTCGGTCGTCTGGCTGCTGTCATACTGATTGTTGAAATTGATCAGGAAGACGCCCAGCTCGGCCTTCAGCACGCCGGCTTCATAACGGGTGCCCAGTTCCCAGGTACGGGCCTTCTCGGGCTTGATCTCGTTGACCTTGACCCGGTTCGGCATCTGGCTGTACTGCACGCTGCCGAAGGAGCCTTCGGTATTGGCATAGAGGTTCCAGCCTTCATCCAGCCGGTAGAGCACGTTCAGCGCCGGCAGTGCCGTGCTGTATTTGCCCTGGTAGGGCGTGCCGGTGAGCAGGTTCAGCTGCTGCTGGTCGATCCGCTCATAACGGATGCCCGGCGTGATCGTCCACAGGCCCCAATCGATGCGATCGTCCAGGTAGATGGCATGTGCCTCGGTCTGGCCCCGCGTATCACGATCGTTGCGGCTGCTGACCGTGGGCAGGCGACCGGCCGCCTTCGGTTCACGATAACGCAGCTCATGGCTCGACTCGTTCACATAGCGGTAGCCGATACCGACTTCATGCCGGCTGCGCCCCACCCTGAAGCCCTCTGCCACACGCCCTTCGACACCCCGCACCCAGTATTCGCGCGGTGACAGCGAGACGAAGCTGCCCTGATCCAGGAAGCCGCTGCGCAGCGTCGTGGTGAAAAAGGCATCGAGATCGATCTTGCGATCATCCTGCGCATAGTCGTAGCCGGCCCCGACCAGCGTGCGACGTCCCCAGAAACGGTCGACAGGACGTGTCGACTGGTACGGATCGGCCCTGAAATCGGCAACCGACAGCCCTCCCGGCATGTCGGCTTCGCCATCGTAATACTGGGCGATCGCGTGAAAGCTGTGCACGGCGTCCAGCTGATAGCGGCCTTTCAGGATCACATCATCGATCGTCGTCCTGCTGTGTTCGCGATAATCACTGCCTCTCACGCCAGAATAGAGCAAGGCACCACCCAGCCCGTTCTCCAGGGTTCCACCCACGAGAAAGCTCGCATTCTTCTTGGGCGTGCTCTGCGTGGAAGACGGGCTGTAATCCAGTTGAAGATCCGCGCCCAGGCCGACATCTGACGGAATGCTGCGGGTCACGAAGTTGACGATGCCGCCCACGTTCTGCGGGCCATAGCGCACCGCGCCACCACCACGAACCACGTCCACGGCTTCCATGTTGCCCTGAGAAACAGGCCCCAGGGACAGCTGGGGCTGACCATAGGGGGCGAAGGGCACCGGAATGCCATCCATCAGCAGGGTCGAGCGCGTGGCCAGGCGGGGATTGAGGCCACGAATCCCGAAGTTCATCGCCATGTCATGGCTGCCGGTACCATTGTTCTCGGGTGCGTTCACACCGGGAATCCGGTTCAGCACCTCGCGCGTCGTGGTCGCACCGGCAGCTTTCGCCTGATCGCGACGGATCACATCCCGGGCGCCCGGGTGTTCGAGCACCTTTTCCTCTTCTGCCTCGCCCAGCCAGTCACCAACCACCTTGACGGCACCGAGCGTCTGCTCGGTCGTGGCGGCGTCCCCTGCAGCGGCCGGGGCGGAACCAGCGGTGACGGGAAGCCCGTCGCTGGCCTGAATCTCCTGCGCAAGCGCCTGGGCAGCACCACCGCCCACGGCAAGCAGCAACATCACCGGCGCCATGGCTCGAGGCACGGCCCCGACCAATGGGCAAGCACGATACGACACCATCGATCGTGATCTGAAGGACGAGGGGAAAGACATCGGAAAGTCTCCTGAAGATGAATGACTGAAAGCGTGTCATGAAGGTGTTCCTCCCCATGTCAGCCCGCCCACGCTCCGCGGCTGCTGCCATCACAGGCCAAAGAAGCTGACCGTCACTCATCGAAGCCAGGCAGACTGCAACGCGCATTCAGGATGGGGGCCATCCGGACGGACATCACATCTTCGATATCAGGATCCGGCCAGCATCAGGCTGTCGAAGACACTGGAACGGCGGCATGATAACTGAGAATGCTTTTTAAAATCCGATGTAATGACTTTTTATTGCCCTCCAGTATCCGCGTCGGTTCATGAACGCAAAATGCCCGTTGCCGATGAACAGGCGCATCGGCAACGGGCATGCCGTCAGACATTTCCTCCCGGGCGGGCCGGGTTCTTCGGGCTGCAAACGGGACAGGCGGGCCGCGCCGCACCGTGTTGCCAATCCCTTGAAGCCATTGAGGATTCTGCGGGCTTGGCGCCTTGTTCTGCACGCCCAGAGGGGCTTTCGCGGGGACGAATCAGTGCATCACACGCTCTCAGGGTTCAAGCCAGGTTCAGCGCTTGTCCAGGCGCCTCGAGATATGATTGCCGACCGTCTGGATCAGCTGCACCAGTAGCACCAGGATCGCCACCGTCAGCAGCATGACTTCCGTCTGGAAGCGGTAATAGCCATAGCGGATGGCCAGATCCCCGATGCCACCGGCGCCCACGACACCGGCCACCGCCGAGTAGGACAGGAAGCTGATGCTCAGCACGACGAGCGCCTGCACGATGCCCGAACGGGCCTCGACCAGCAGCACGCGCCAGATGATCTGGGCCTCGCTCGCGCCCATTGCATGCGCAGCCTCGATCACGCCGCGCGGTACTTCGCGCAGGTTCTGCTCGACCAGACGCGCAAAATACGGAATGGCAGCCACCGACAGCGGCACCGAAGCCGCCAGCGGACCGATGGAGGTACCGACCAGCAGTCGGGTGAGCGGCACCAGCGCCACCAGCAGGATGATGAACGGGAAGGAGCGCACCATGTTGACGAACCAGCCCACCACCGCATAGATGGCCCGGTTCTCCAGCGATTGTCCCGGGCTGAGCAGGAAGAGCCAGATCCCGAGCGGCCCGCCCAGCAGAACGGCAGCTGTCAAACCGATGCCCAGCATCAGGAAGGTCTGCCCGATGGCCACCCACAGCTCGGGCAGCACATTGACGATCGTCTCGGGCAACATCGACAGGATCGCATCCATTTCAGACCTCCTTCGCCAGCCACGCCGACTCGGCTTTCGCCTGCGCTTCGGCACGGGCCATTGCCTGGGCCTGAATCTGCGCGGCCTGCTGCCGCCCGGCCTGTCCAGCCGCATCGGCTCTGGCCGCCGCCGCTGCGGCCTTCGCCCGGCTGGCCTCGACCAGCAACTTCAGTTCGCGGCCCAGCGAGGATACCGGCGCCAGCGGCTCGGGGCTGCCCAGATCCATCTGTTCGACGAGCAGCCCCTGCTCCAGCACGGCCACCTGACGGCAGAGCGCCTGCACGACCGACAGCTCGTGCGTCACGATCACGATCGTGACCCCCAGGCGCTGATTGATTTCCTTCAGTGTGGCCAGCACCGAGCGGGTCGTTTCGGCATCCAGCGCCGACGTGGGCTCGTCACACAGCAGCACGCCCGGATTCGGCGCCAGCGCCCGTGCAATGGCGACCCGCTGCTTCTGGCCGCCCGACAACTGGGCCGGGTAGACATCCAGCTTCTCGGCCAGCCCGACGACTTCGATGCACTCGCGGACCCGTGCCTCGATCTCGGTTTTCGAATGACGGCCATGGATACGCAACGGAAAGGCCACGTTGTCGAAGACGGTGGCGTTCTGCAACAGGTTGAACTGCTGGAAGATCATGCCGATCTTCTCGCGGGCAGCACGCAACTGGGCCTTGTTCAGCGAGGTCAGCTCCTGACCCGCGACGATCACCCGTCCACTGTCAGGGCGCTCCAGCAGATTGATCAGACGCAACAGCGTCGATTTGCCGGCACCACTTCGGCCGATCAGGCCCATGGCATCACCCTGGTTGACCACCAGCGACACCTCTCGCAACGCGTCGAAGCGTTCCTGATCCGGCAGGCTGAACGATTTGCACAAGCGCTCGAGCCGGATCAACGGCGCATCCGGGCTAATGTCTGACAAGAGAGAACCTCCACCCTGCCTTCAGGGCTGCACTGACTGACAAGAAAAGCTGCCCCGTTTCACCCGTTCATGGGGGCCGGTGCCCTGCTGGACAGGACATCCGGGGCGTTCATCCCGGCCCCGACCGATCGGCGCAAGGCAGGCGCAGGATGCCGGTGGCCATGCCGATGACGGCAGGCAGCCAAGCGGTTGATGTTAACGCATGGAACGCCGCCGGATGGTGACGAAGCTCAAATGACCCGGCGTGCAGCACGAGAATCGCATCACGATATGACAGAACCGATGATGAGACCCCGGCCATGGCCATCCTGCTGTCGGGAGGAGCAGCTGCCCGGCTGCGCTGCCGTCACCCACGTCGTGTTGCCGGGCTCTTGGGTACGGGGCGGTCGCTCAGCGGATGGCGTCCAGCTCGCGCTTCAGCGACTGGACACTGGACTCGGACTGCATCAGCTCGTTCTTCAGCTGTTCGACGCGGTCCAGATACTTCTGGTAATTGCGTTCATCGGCGTGACGCTCGGGCGCGCCATCGTTGTAGCGCTGACGGACATCGGCCAGGTGTTTCTCCTCCCGGGCCAGTTCGTCTTCGAGGATGCGACGACGGTCCGAATCCCGGCCACGCTGCTGCGCGCCGGATACCTTTGGCGTGTTTCTCGGGCCCTGCGACGATGACGCAGCAGGAGAAACCGGCATCCGATCCGCAGGCACGCTGTTGACGGGCGGCAGATCGAGCAGCTTGCAGCCCTTGCCGGGTGAGTTCTGGAACAGCGGCGTGCCGTCCGGCGTCTCGCAGCGATAGATGCGGCTGGCGGACTGGGCCGAGGCCGTGCCAGACAGCACGGCCACCGCAACGGCGGTCAGCAGCATCCCCACCATACGACCGGAACGGCTAGGAGCTTGGGCGGTAGGAATCGCGACGGCGAAAATCGGCCCCGCCGAGCACAGTTTGTGCCCGATTCGCCGCCCCATAGCCCGAGCTATGGGGCAAGAAGCGGGTGCAAAATGGGCCGGCGCGGCCGGTTTGCAGCCCGCGACTTTCCTGCCGCCCAAGTTCCTAGGTGCTTTATCGGGCTGATGGATGCTCGTTGGATGATTCATGCGACAGCACTCTGGATGGGTTGGCATGCCGGCAGTCTAACCGGCAAATCCCATGATAGCTGCCCCGCATGGCAGCCACGCAACGCCTGTCCCGTCTGTCTGCCTTTCGTCGGACGGCGAGCCGGCTCACGGGCGATGCCAGGAGCTTGGGCCGCAGGCATCGCGAAGGCGGAAATCGGCCCCGCCGACAGCTCGCGCTTCAGCAGGAGTAGTACATGTCGAACTCGACCGGATGCGGCGTCATCCGCAGCCGGGTGACCTCTTCCATCTTCAGCGCGATGAAGGCGTCGATGAAATCGTCGCTGAACACACCGCCCCGGGTCAGGAACTCCCGATCACGATCGAGCGCTTCCAGTGCCTGGTCGAGCGAATGGCAGACGGTCGGGATCTTCGCATCCTCTTCGGGCGGCAGGTCGTAAAGATTCTTCTCGGCCGGGTCGCCCGGATGGATCCGGTTCTGCACACCGTCCAGGCCCGCCATCAGCAACGCGGCAAAAGCCAGATACGGGTTCGCCACCGGATCGGGGAATCGGGCCTCGATGCGACGCGCCTTCGGATTCGTGACGAACGGGATCCGGATCGACGCCGAACGGTTGCGGGCCGAATAGGCCAGCTTCACCGGTGCCTCATAGTGCGGCACCAGACGCTTGTATGAGTTCGTGCTCGGGTTCGTGATGGCATTGAGCGCCCGGGCGTGCCTGATGATGCCGCCGATGTAGAACAGCGCGAAGTCCGACAGGCCCGCGTACTTGTCACCGGCAAAGAGATTCACGCCATCCTTCCAGATCGACTGGTGCACGTGCATGCCCGAACCGTTGTCGCCCAGCAGCGGTT
>JAUMZD010000085.1 GCA_030528325.1 Lautropia sp.
GGCCGGCGCGGCCGGTTTGCAGCCCGCGACTTTCCTGCCGCCCAAGCTCCTAGCAGCCCCTGAAGCCGGACAACACGGGTTGCCACTTCAACTCGCCGGCGGTGCCTTCCGCGCCTTCCCGATTCTCCGTGACTGGGCGACGACGCGGGGGCAGAACCCGGACGAGGCAGGGACTCGACGGCCCGATGCAGCAGCCATCCTGCGGGCGGCCATGGCCGTTGGCGCCCCGGCGCCCGGGCCTGCACGAGAGGCGCAACCCCTGTATGTACGGGATCGCGTGGCACTGGATCGGGACGAGCAGCGTCAGGCTGCGCTGGCGCGTGAGGCACGCCGGCCACCGGGCAGACGGCAGGCCGGCGCTTCCCATGGCAATGGGCACCCATGAGCGAAGGCTACGGACTGTCGATCCGTCCCATGCGGGATGCTGATCTGGATGCGGTCAGCCTGATCGAGTCGGCCGTGCAGCGCTTCCCGTGGCGGCGTCAGCAGTTCCAGGATGCCATCCAGGCGGGCTATCAGGCCTGGGTACTGCTGAAACCGCCATCGGATGCCATCATCGGTTATGCCATCCTGATGCCCGTGGTGGATGAAGTCGAATTGCTGACGCTGGCCGTGGCGGCCGGCTGGCAAGGCAACGGGGTAGGGGGGCAGCTGCTCGGCTGGCTGCAATCCCACGCTCGTGGCACCGGCATGCAATCGATGCTGCTGGAAGTGGCGGCCGGCAACGAAGCAGCCCTGAATCTGTATCGTCGCGCAGGCTTCGAGCGCATCGGACAACGGCGCGGTTATTACCGCGCGGCAGATGGGTCTCAGGACGATGCCTGGGTGATGCGATGCCGTCTGGCTGAGGCATGGGTACCCGCAGGGGAGGCCATCCATGTCCTCGATTGAGCACCGTCGCCGGGCCTGGGCCGCCCTGAAGCTCGGCCCGCTCTGGCAGCCCATTGCCGGCGCGCTCCCGCACGCACCGACGGCGCCGTCATCGTCTGGTACTGCCGAAAACGATGAAGCCTGGCTGCCGGGCGGCGAACAGGAGATGTCGGAGGAGGTCTGGCAGCAGATGGCGGCCGAAGCCGCCTACCATGCTTCATCGGCTCCCTTACCGGTCGAGCCGATGCTGGAGAGTCCGGACAGTGGCGACGTCGCTCACCCGCCGTCCGCCAGCGATCCGGCAACCGTCAGAGCCCCCACCCCGCCAGCCCGTCCCGATCGGAGTCTGCCGGATGAGGCGCGCTGGCAGCAGCTGCGCGAGGCTGTCGGCACCTGCCAGCGCTGTGGCCTCGCGGATACCCGTCAGAACACCGTCTTCGGCCGTGGCAGAGAGGGGCGTGCGCGCTGGATGCTGATCGGGGAAGCGCCGGGTGCCGAGGAGGACCGTCGTGGCGAGGCATTCGTGGGACAGGCCGGTCAACTGCTGGACGCGATGCTGTCGGCCGCCGGGATCGATCCGGCCACCGAGGTCTTCATCGCCAACGTGCTGAAGTGCCGGCCGCCGGGCAACCGTAACCCCGAGCTGTACGAGGTCAACCAGTGCGAGGGCTATCTGCACGAGCAGATCCGCCTGGCCGATCCGGCATGCATCCTGCTGCTGGGGCGTTTTGCCGCCCAGAGCGTGCTGAACTCGAGTCTGTCGATCAACCGGCTGCGAAGCCGGGTTCATCACATCCGGCTGGCCGGCAGGGATGTGCCGGTCGTCTGCACCTTCCACCCGGCCTACCTGCTGCGAAATCCGCTCGACAAGCTGAAGAGCTGGGAAGATCTGTGTCTGGCCCGCTCGGTGCTGGACAGGCCTGGCCAGGAGAAGCTGCCGCTGCCGGCACGGCGATCGACGGCTCGGTGAGACCGATGGCGCGGACAGGCCTCCTTGCCGGAAGTCGCCCTCGGAAGCCGGATCGTCAGACGACTGCGTGAGCCGGTCGTCCGACGGATAAGGGATCAGCGCGTGGTCAGGATGAACGCGGCTTGTACTCGCCAGGGCGCTCGTGGGGATCTTCACCGATCAGCGCCTCGTTGTCGGAACGGCGCTGGTTGGCGCGGTGCCACAGCATGATCAGACCCATCGTACCGGCCACCAGCAGGCCAAACAGGATCGTGACCGTGTTGATGTTCAGATCCAACCACAGCAGGAAGGCGTAGAGCGACAGCATCACGAGAATGTTAAGGTTCTCATTGAAGTTCTGGACGGCGATGGAGTTGCCGGCGCTCATCAGCACATAGCCCCGATGCTGGAGCAGTGCGTTCATCGGCACCACGAAGAAGCCGGCCAGGCCGCCGATCACGAGCAGCACCAGCCAGGCCATCAGCTCGCCGTGCAGCAGGGTCATGACCGGCACGGTCAGACCCATCGCCAGCCCCAGCGGCAGCACACGCATCGAACGGCGAAGCGGGATTTTCGAGGCCGCCATCACGGCGCCGAGCGCTACCCCCAGCGCCACGATGCCCTGAAGACGGGTGGCCTGATCCAGTCGCATGTCGAGCTGGTATTCAGCCCATTTCAGAACCAGGAACTGCAGGGTGGCGCCCACGCCCCAGAACAGCGTGGTGACGGCCAGGGCAATCTGGCCAAGCGGATCGCGCCACAGGGCGTTGTTGGCCTGAAGGAAGACCTGGATCCGCGCGAGCGGATTGGGGGAGCGCCTGGGATAGCGGGCGCCCGTATCCGGGATCTTCAGGTTGATGATGGCGGCCAGGGCGTAGATGCCGGTGATCAGCACGATGGCTGCCTCGGCAGGCGTGTCGATGCCGAGGTCGATATGGGGCACGTCGAAACTCAGCAGCCAGGGCGCGACCTGCGGCGAGATCAGCACACCGCCCAGCACGGTACCGAGGATGATCGAGCCGACCGTCGTGCCTTCGATCCAGCCATTGGCCGCGACGAGTTTCTCCGCGGGCAACAGTTCTGTCAGGATGCCGTACTTGGCCGGGGAATAGGCTGCGGCGCCGAAACCGACCAGTGCATAGGCCACGAGCGGTGGCACGCTCAACAGCAACAGTACGCACCCGACAAGCTTCACGGCATTGGTGATGAACATCACCCGTCCCTTCGGCATCGAGTCGGCGAAAGGCCCCACGAAGGGCGCCAGCATCACGTAGGAGACGACGAAGACCAGCTTCAGGAAGGGAATGATCCAGTCCGCCGTCTGCATTTCCCGCAACAGGGCGATGGCCGCGATCAGCAGGGCATTATCGGCCAGCGACGACAGAAACTGCGCCGCCATGATGGTGTAGAAACCGGGTTTCATCCGTGCGGTTCCGCGTTCACGTTCAGAAAGCCCTGTCACACCATCGGTGCAAACGGAGCCGGGTTGTCGAAGGGCAGCATGCCGATGGCAGGATAGCGTGACGTATCGCACAGGCAGGCGCCAGCCGGCATGATACCCGCACGGCGTGGCATGCCGCGACCGGCATCCCGGATCCAGTCTGCCAATCGCCGAAATTTCCTGACAGCCCCCATCCCCGAGCTGGCACGCGCATGACGGCAGGGGGCTCATCGTCTGCCTGCCATCTTCGCTGTTGGCGTGCATCGACAACCGGTATGCCTGTGGCAACTCATGCAGCGATCCCTCCGTGCGGCGGCTATGATTCTGCCTATGCCAAGAAAACTGACCGCCTCCATTTCCCGTGCCGCCATGCGTCACAACCTTGAACAGGTCCGTCGCCACGCCCCCCATGCCCACACCTGGGCTGTGGTCAAGGCCGACGCCTATGGACATGGACTGCTGAACGCGATACAGGGATTCGCCAGTGCGGATGGCATGGCCCTGATCGAGTTCGAGGGAGCTGCCCGGCTTCGGGCCGCCGGCTGGCACAAGCCGATCCTGATGCTGGAAGGGCCCTTCGATGCGGATGACGTGGGCCAGGCCGGCCAGCAGCAGCTCAGCATCGGCGTTCACAGAAGGGAGCATCTGGACTGGCTGACGGGCTGGCGCGGCACGCCCATCGACGTGTTCCTGAAGATCAATACCGGGCTGAACCGTCTTGGTTTCCGTCCCGAAACCCTGCCCGAGGTCGTGCGGCGGCTGCTCACGATACCGGGTGCGCGGCTGGCAGGTTGCATGACACATTTTGCCAACGCGGACGTGCAGGGCGGCGCTGTCGAGGCAACGGCACGATTCGACGAGGCCATGGCCTCGATCGTGCCACTGCTGCCATCATCGACGGCCGAAGGACTGATGCAGTGCCTGTCCAACTCGGCCGCGGTCTTCAGCCTGCCGGACACGCACCGGCAGGGTGTCCGCGCCGGCATCGCCCTTTATGGCGCCACCCCGTTCAGCGAGCGGCCAGCGGCCGACCTGGGGCTTCGGCCAGCCATGCGGCTGCATGGCAGCCTGATCGCGGTGCAAACGCTCCAGCCCGGTGAGGGCACCGGCTACAGCGGCCTCTTCAAGGCAGATGTTCCAACCCGGATCGGTATCGTGGATTGCGGCTATGCCGATGGTTACCCACGCATCGTGCCGACGGGTACGCCGGTCGCCGTCGATGGGGTCATCACCCGCACGCTGGGCCGTGTATCGATGGACATGCTGGCCGTCGATCTCGGCCCGGTGCCGGGTGCACAGCCGGGCTCTGAGGTCGAATTGTGGGGCGACCGGATCCCGATCGACGAGGTGGCGGCCAGGGCAGGCACCATCGGCTATGAGCTGATGTGTGCGCTGGCTCCCCGCGTGCCGCGACAACTCTGCTAGGACGGTCGACATGAGCACCAGAACCCAGTTCGTCTGCCGGGAATGCGGCGCCACGAGCGCCAAGTGGCTGGGGCAGTGTCCGGCCTGCCACGCGTGGAACACGCTCGAGGAGTTCCGTGTCAGCCGGAAGGATTCGGCCCGGCGGGGTGGTTCGACGATGCTGGCCGAGACGTCAGCGGTAGCCCTGCTTTCATCGGTGCCCATCGACTCGGTGCCACGGCTGCCGACCGGTCTGGGCGAGTTCGACCGGGTACTGGGCGGCGGCATGGTGCCCGGTTCGGTCGTGCTGATCGGCGGGGATCCGGGCATCGGCAAATCGACACTGCTGCTGCAGGCCCTGGCCAGCATGTCGCAGGATCAGCCGGTGCTTTACGTGAGCGGCGAGGAGTCGCTGGCTCAGGTGGCACTCCGGGCCAACCGCCTCGGGGTGGATGGCTCCCGCCTCCCGATGCTGGCCGAGATCTCGATGTCGCGCATCATGGACGCCGTGGCGCAGACCAGACCCGCCGTGGTGGTGGTCGATTCGATCCAGACCGTGATGAGCGAGGAGCTGGATTCGGCCCCCGGTTCGGTTTCGCAGGTCAGGGACTGCGCAGCCCAGCTCACCCGACTGGCCAAGCAGCAGAACATCGCGGTGGTGATGATCGGGCATGTGACGAAAGAGGGGGCGCTTGCAGGACCCCGGGTGCTCGAGCACATGGTCGATACCGTGCTGTACTTCGAAGGGGACAACCACTCGACCTTCCGGCTGATCCGGGCCATCAAGAACCGGTTCGGTGCCGTCAACGAGCTGGGTGTGTTCGGGATGACCGATCGTGGACTGAAGACCGTCAGCAACCCGTCCGCGCTGTTCCTGTCGCAGCATGCTGATTCGGTCTCGGGCTCCTGCGTGCTGATCACGCAGGAAGGCACGAGGCCACTGCTGGTCGAGATCCAGGCGCTGGTCGACCAGTCGCATGGGGGGCAGCCTCGCCGCGTGACGGTGGGTCTCGATCCGGTCAGGCTCTCGCTGCTGCTCGCGGTGCTGAACCGTCATGCCGGCGTTCAGTATCATGACCAGGACGTGTTCCTGAACGCGGTGGGCGGTGTCCGGATCACCGAACCGGCCGCCGACATGGCCGTGGTTCTGGCCGTGCTGTCATCGCTGAAGAACCGTCCTCTGCCAAGGGGGCTGGCGGTCTTTGGCGAGATCGGGCTGGCTGGCGAGGTGCGGCCTTCGCCACGAGGACAGGAACGCCTGCGGGAGGCACTGAAACTGGGCTTCACCCGCGTGATCTGCCCGAAAGCCAACGCCCCCCGCAAGCCGATGACCGGCCTGGAGGTGGTGGCCATCGACCGGATCGACGAGGCGCTGGCCCAGGCCTGGGCATAGAGCGTGTCATGCACTCATTCGTCCCCGCGAAAGCCCCTCTGGGCGTGCAGAACAAGGCGCCAAGCCCGCAGAATCCTGGATGGCTTCAAGGGGTTGGCAACGGTGCGCCGGTATGTAAGGCGCACGAAGCTCGCGCCCAGAGGGGCTTTCCCTTCGGGCTGGCCCCAAAACCGCACGCTGACGGCG
>JAUMZD010000024.1 GCA_030528325.1 Lautropia sp.
GAGTCCCGGATTGTGATTCCGGTTGTCGTGGGTTCGAGTCCCATCAGCCACCCCACTCATATTCGCGAAGCAGGCACCCTCTCAGGGCCCGTTTCCCCACAACCTCCAGATGTGCATCCTGCATGCCGCTGGAGGTTTTTTATTGCCTGTGTATCGCCTGCCCGCGTGTGCTGACCCGGATCAGGCTGTCCGTCCGCCATGCTGCAATGCAGATTGAACATCCGCCGTTTGTGTGTAGCATCGCGCTGTGTCGATGACGCCTTCAAAAGAGGCCATATCGACCTGCAACGGTCCGTCTGTCGAGGCAGCGCTTTCCCTTCGGGGCAAGAGCCATCAGTCGGGCAGTTTCAGGCACCTTACCCGGTGCCTGCCAATCTATGCAGCCGCCGTGCCGTGGCTGCACAGGTGACGTCGAAAAGGGCTGCTCGATCCCGGCCACTTTTCCCATAAAACAGGAGACACACTCGTCATGAAAAGCCCACAAGGCCAGACGATCGCGCACGCGCCGCCCGATACCGGGCCTGGTCATGGAAAGTTGCGGTTGCATGTGCCGGAGCCGTCGGCACGTCCTGGCCAGGACACCGATTTTTCCTACCTCAAGCTCTCGGCAGCCGGTGAGGTACCGCGTCCACCGGTCGATTGCGCATACGAAGACACCATCCAGCTCAAGAACGGGCTGATCCGCGTGCTGGATGAGGAGGGAGAGGCCAGGGGGCCGTGGAATCCCGACGCCAGCATCGAGGATCTGAGGCGCGGTTTGCGGCTGATGATGCTCACCCGGGTATTCGATACCCGCATGGTGATCGCCCAGCGCCAGAAAAAAACTTCCTTCTACATCCAGAGCCTGGGTGAGGAAGCCATCGGCGTGGGGCAGGCCATGTCCATCAATCAGGATGACATGTGCTTCACCTCCTACCGCCAGCAGAACATCCTGCTCACCCGTGGCATGTCGATGGTGGAGATGATGAACCAGATCTTCTCCAACACCCGGGATCCGCTCAAGGGCCGTCAGCTGCCCATCATGTACTCTTCGAAGGAATACGGTTTCTTCTCGATTTCCGGCAACCTTGGCACCCAGTACGTGCAGGCCGTGGGCTGGGCCATGGCGTCGGCCATCAGGCAGGATTCGCGCATCGCCACCGCCTGGATCGGTGATGGCGCCACGGCCGAAGCCGACTTCTACACCGCCCTGGTCTTTGCACAGGTCTACAACGCCCCGGTCATCCTGAACGTCGTCAACAACCAGTGGGCGATCTCCACCTTCCAGGCCATCGCCGGCGGCACCAATGCCACCTTTGCCGCCCGCGGTGTCGGGATGGGCATCGCTTCGTTGCGGGTCGATGGCAATGATTTTCTGGCGGTGCTCGCCGCTTCTCGCTGGGCCGCCGAACGCGCCCGAAACAACCATGGTCCCACGCTGATCGAGTGGGTCAGCTATCGGGCCGGCCCGCATTCCACCTCGGACGATCCCAGCAAGTACCGTCCGGCCAACGACTGGAAACGCTTCCCGCTGGGCGACCCCATCGACCGTCTGCGCCAGCACCTCACGCGCCTCGGGGCCTGGAGTGACGAGGAACATGCGGCCACGCAGGCCACGCTGGAAGCCGACGTGGTGGCAGCCCAGAAGGAGGCCGAACAGTACGGCACGCTGATGAGCGGTCCACCGAGGACGGCTGCCGACATGTTCGACGACCTGTATGAGCAGATGCCCGCACATCTGATCGCGCAACGACAACAGCTGGGAGTCTGATCATGACCATCAGGTACAGCCAGGACCGGGGCGCCCTGCGGACCCCGGCGGAGATGCTCATCACCCACCAGCAGCGGAGGGCCGTGACATGGCAAGCATGACGATGATCCAGGCCCTGCGTTCCGCCATGGACGTGATGCTGGAGCGCGACGACAACGTGGTCGTGTTCGGCGAGGATGTCGGTTATTTCGGCGGCGTCTTTCGTTGCACCGAAGGCCTGCAGGCCAAGTACGGCCGGAACCGGGTGTTCGACGCGCCCATCACCGAAAGTGGCATCGTGGGATCGGCCGTCGGCATGGCGGCCTATGGACTCCGGCCCGTGGTCGAGGTGCAGTTTGCCGATTACGTCTATCCGGCACTCGACCAGATCATGTCGGAAGCGGCCCGGCTGCGTTATCGCTCGGCAGGCGATTTCACCGCGCCGATGGTGATCCGCATGCCCTGTGGCGGTGGCATCTATGGTGGACAGACCCACAGTCAGAGTCCCGAAGCCCTGTTCATTCACACCAGCGGCATCCGCACCGTACTGCCCAGCAACCCCTACGATGCCAAGGGACTGCTGATCAGTGCCATCGAGAACAATGATCCCGTCATCTTTCTCGAGCCGAAGCGCCTCTACAACGGGCCTTTCGATGGTCATCACGACAGGCCCGTCGTGCCCTGGTCCAAACACCCGCTGGGCGACGTCCCCGAGGGCTATTACACCGTCCCGCTCGACAGCGCGAAGGTGGTGCGGGAAGGCAAGGCGCTGACGGTCATCGCCTATGGCACGATGGTCTATGTGGCCGAGGCTGCCGCCGCGGAAACAGGTATCGATGCCGAAATCATCGATCTGCGAAGCCTCTGGCCGCTCGATCTGCCCACCCTGGTGCAATCCGTCAAGAAAACCGGGCGCTGCGTCATCGTGCATGAGGCCACGCGCACCGGTGGGTTCGGTGCCGAACTGCTTTCGCTTGTCCAGGAACACTGCTTCTACCATCTCGAAGCGCCGATCGAACGGGTCACGGGCTGGGACACGCCCTATCCACACGCGCAGGAATGGTCGTATTTCCCGGGGCCCGCCAGGCTCGGGGAAGCCATGAAGAAACTGATGGAGGCATGAACGATGGGCATTCACATCATCAAGATGCCGGATATCGGAGAGGGCATCGCCGAGGTCGAGCTGGTCGAGTGGTACGTCAAGGTCGGTGACACCATCAGGGAAGATCAGGTACTGGCCGAAGTGATGACGGACAAGGCGGCCGTCGAAATCCCGTCGCCTGTGGCAGGCGTCGTCAAGGCGCTGGGGGGTACACTGGGCCAGATGATGGCCGTCGGCACCGACTTGATCACGATCGAGGTCGAGGGGGAAGGCAATGTGAAACCGGGCGAGGCCGATGCTGCCTCGTTGTCCCCGGCGGCCCATACATCGGCTCAGCGCCCATCAGGGCAGGGGGATGGGACTGCCACGGCGCCTGATGCAGCATCGGGCGATCAGGGCCCCACGGCGTCGCAGGCCCCGTTACCCGGTCACGGGGCGCGGGGTGCAGGCGCGGCTGGGAGCGGGGTCACCGGCTCCGCGGCGCAAGGGGCAGCCGCCGGGCAGGCGGCAAGTCGTGATGCCCCGGCGGGAGGTCATCTATCATCAGGAGGCGAAGAACCGGCAGCCGTCGTGCCCCGCCAGTTCGGCGAGGCGCCGCTGGCTTCGCCGGCGGTGCGACGCCGTGCCTGGGATCTGGGCATCGAGTTGCGTTTCGTGCCGGGCAGCGGGCCGCATGGACGCATCCGTCACGAGGATCTGGACGCTTACGTCAAACAGCAGGCCGGCATGCTGTCCGGTGGCGCAGGCATCAGCACGGCCTACTTGCCACGAGCTGGCATGCGGGAAGTGCCGGTCATCGGCCTGCGACGCAAGATTGCCGAGAAGATGCAGGAGTCCAAGCGCCGGATTCCCCATTTCAGCTATGTCGAGGAAATGGATGTGACGGCGCTCGAGGCGCTGCGTGTCCAGTTGAACGAACAGCACGGCAAGACCCGCGGCAAGCTGTCGATGATTCCCTTCATCGCCCGTGCGATGGTGCTGGCCCTGCGGGAGTTTCCGCAGATCAATGCCCGTTTCGATGACGAGGCCGGCGTCGTCACACGCTACGAAGGCGTCCATCTGGGCGTGGCCGTCCAGACGCCGCAGGGATTGGTGGTTGCCGTCGTGCGACATGCCGAATCACGCGACCTGTGGGGCAATGCGGCCGAAGTGGCGAGGCTGGCCGAGCTGGCGCGTGCCGGACGGGCCAACCGGGAAGAACTCAGCGGCTCGACCATCACGCTCAGCAGCCTGGGGGCACTGGGGGGCATCGTCAGCACGCCGGTCATCAACCATCCGGAGGTCGGCATCATCGCCGTCAACCGGATCGTCGAAAAGCCGGTCGTGCAGGGCGGGCAGATCACCATCCGGAAGACGATGAACCTGTCGTCTTCCTTCGATCATCGGGTGGTCGATGGCATGGATGCCGCCCGTTTCATTCAGGCGATCCGGCAGCTGCTGGAAAACCCCGCCATGCTGTTCATCGACTGACCGGAGGCTCTGCATGCAAACCATTCAAACCAGATTGCTGGTGCTGGGCGGTGGGCCCGGCGGCTATGTGGCGGCCATCCGGGCTGGCCAGCTGGGCATTCCCACGACCCTGATCGAACACGAAGCGCTGGGCGGTACCTGCCTGAACGTGGGCTGCATCCCGTCCAAGGCGCTGATCCACGCGGCCAACCAGTTCTCGGCCGCACAGGCCATGAGCAGTCCCTACACGCCGATGGGCATCCGGGTCCAGAACCCGCGCATCGACGTGCAGCAGATGGTGGCCTGGAAGGACGGCATCGTCGAGCGACTGACCGGTGGCGTCAGCGGGTTGCTGAAACGCCAGAAGGTTCAGGTCGTGCGGGGATGGGGATCCATCCTCGATGGCAAGACCGTCGAAGTGCGCGATGCCGACGGGGATGTCACGCACCGGATCCATTGCGAGCACCTGCTGCTGGCCAATGGTTCGGTGCCTGTCGAGCTGCCGATGCTGCCCTTCGATGGGCACACCGTCATTTCCAGCACCGAGGCCTTGTCGCCCCGTTCGCTGCCGAAGGAGCTGATCATCGTCGGCGCCGGGTACATCGGACTGGAGCTTGGCATCACCTACCGCAAGCTGGGGGTGCAGGTCAGCGTCGTCGAGGGGGCTGACCGTGTCCTGCCCAACATGGATGCCGACCTGAGCCGACCCGTCCATGCCCGCCTTGAACGGCTCGGGGTTCAGCTTCACCTGAACCATCAGGTCGTGGGGCCGGTCACGGCCAACGATCGCATCATCGGTGTCGAGGTTCGCACCGGTGGCGCGGGTAGCCACACCGTCAGCCTGAAAGCCGACCAGATTCTGGTGGCCGTGGGCCGCAAGCCGCGTACTGGGGGCTTCAACCTGGAAAGCCTGCACCTGGGCATGAAGGGCAGCACCATCGAGGTCGATGACCAGTGCCGCACCAGCATGCGGCACGTCTGGGCCATCGGTGACCTGACCGAGGGGCCGATGCTGGCACATCGTGCCATGGCACAGGGCGAAATGGTGGCCGAGATCATCGCGGGCAACCGGCGGCATTTCCGGCCTGCTGCCATTCCCTCGGTGTGCTTCACCGACCCGGAAGTGGTCAGCGTCGGCATGCTCCCGGCCGAAGCATCGGCGGCCGGCCATGACGTGATCCAGGGCCAGTTCCCCTTCATGGCGAACAGCCGGGCGATGACGCTCGAGGATACGGATGGCTTCGTGCGGGTCGTGGCCCGCCGGGACAACCACCGCATCCTCGGTTGGCAGGCCGTGGGCGCCCATGTGGCCGAACTGGCGACCCCCTTCGTCCAGTCTCTCGAGATGGGGGCCCATCTGGAAGACGTGGCCTACACGATTCACGGCCATCCCAGCCTGGGCGAGGCCGTCCAGGAGGCCGCCTTGCGGGCGCTGGGCCACGCCATTCATGTCTGAGGCCTGAAGGCCTTCCTGCTCCCGCCCGGCGCAGACATCTGACCGGGAGGGGAGCCTCCTGCTGGCCAGCGAGGCTGTCGATGCCGCCCACCGGCTTCCGCCACGATGGCCAGCCTCAGATCCGCAGCCCGTTCTCCGAAAAACGCAGGGTGCGTGTGGCTGCCCAGGCCGCCACATCCTCGTCATGCGTCACCAGCAGCAGCGCGGCATCGGTCTCTGCGACCATCTCCATCAGCAGGTGCAGCGCCTCCTGCTGGCTGATCGGATCGAGTCGTGAGGTGGGCTCATCGGCGAACAGCAGGGCGGGCTTCAGCAGCAGCGTCCGCGCCAGTGCGATCCGTTGCAGCTCGCCACCGGACACCCCGGAGGGCCGACGTGCCAGCATGGCGGGATCGATGTTCAGTCGAGCCAGAAGCGCCAGCAGGCTCTCCCAGGGCTGGCGGTGCAGGCGGCAGACATCCTGCAGCAGCACCGACAGTCGCTGATGCGGGGAAAACGAGGCAACCGGATCCTGATACAGCTTCTGGAAGGCCTGGGGGGCCAGCGACGCCGATCGTGTCACGCGTCCTGCATCAGGGTGCAGCAAGCCCAGCAGCACATTGCCAAGCGTGCTCTTGCCCACGCCGCTCGGGCCTTGCACCACGACCCGTTCTCCCCGGGCCATCGACAGGTTCAGCGATTCGAACAGCATCCGCCCGTCGAACTGCTTGCCCAGGCCGGTCGCGGTCAGCAGTGTGTCACCGGGAGCAGAGCGGGACAGCGGCTGCCAGGTGGCCGGATCCGAACCCATCAGCTCCCGGGTGAACGGATGCTGCGGCTGATCCAGCACCACCGTCGTCGGGCCATGCTCGACGATCTCGCCATCCTTCAGCACCATCAGCCGCCCGCCCATCGCACGGGCCATCCGCAGATCGTGCGTGATGATCACCACACAACCGCCTGCCGCCTGCAGCGATTTGAACCACTGGATGCTCTGCTCGCACCAGACGCGATCCAGCCCCTTCGTCGGCTCATCGGCCAGCAGGATGCTGGCACCGCCGGCCAGTGCCACCCAGGCAGCGGCGCGCTGTGCCATGCCCCCGGAAATCTGCCACGGGAAGCGCTGCGCCGCCTCGCCCAGGCCTGCCTGATCCAGGGTCTGCCCCGCCTGTCGAGAGGCCTGGGCGCGCGTCTCCCCCGCCACCAGCTCATACACTTCCAGCAACTGGTTTTCGATGCGGATCAGGGGGGAGAGGGCCTGGGCGGGCTCCTGCGGCAGCATCGCCAGCTCACGTCCCCACAGCGGCCGCCGGCTTTCCTGTCGGGCAGCTTCACTGGGACGCCCGCCGATCACCAGCTGGCCACGGGCCTGCAACGAGGCAGGCAGATTCCCCATGATGGCCTGGGCGAGCAGTGACTTGCCGGCGCCACTTTCACCGACCAGACACAGGCATTCACCCCGACGCAGCTCGAAGGAGATGTCCCGGAGCAGCCAGGTACGGTCGGTACCTACCCGAAGATCCGAGACAGCCAGTAACACATCATCGCCTGTCGTCATCATGCTTCCCGTGGCGTCCGTTCGGTCAGCCACATCATCGCCAGTACCAGCAGGACGAGCACCGAGACCGGTGCGGCGATCAGCCACGGCGCTTCCTGATAGTGCGGCAGAAATTCGGTCATCATCAGGCCCAGTTCCGGTGTGGGGGGCTGAAGGCCCACGTGGATGAAGCCCAGCGCAGCCAGTGCCAGCACGGCCTGGGCCGCGCTGAAAGGCAGCAGCGTTCCCAGCACCGGTGCCAGTGCCGGCAGCAGGTGGCGGCGCATCAGATAAAGCGGCCCGAAGCCCAGCAGGCGCGAGGCCTGAACGGCATCACTGGCCATCAGTGGTCGTACCGTGGCCCGGGTCACGCGGAAATACTCGACCCACAGGTACAGCGCCAGCCCCACGTAGAGTGCCCACAGCTGCCCCGGCGCCAGCGTGGCGAACAGCAGCACGAGCAGCAGTCCCGGCACCGACAGGATGGCATCGGCCAGCATCACGCAGAGCTGTTCGACCCAACCGCCGCGCCAGGCTGCGAGCAACCCGAGCAGCACACCCGGCATGGCGGCGCTGAGGGCGGACAGCATCGCCAGCCCGACCGACAGCCGGGTGGCCTCGGCCAATCGGGACAGCACGCTGCGGCCGAGCAGGTCGGTGCCCAGCCAGTGCGTCATGCCCGGCGCCTGCAGGCTGGCCGACAGATCCTGTCTGGCCGGGTCGATGCCGATCAGCATCGGGCCGAGCCAGGCGAACAGGCCGATCAGTGCCAGCAGCCCGAGCCCCAGCCGTCGACGCAGGGTCATGCGGGAAGGGGGGTCAAGCGGCGAGGAAAGCATGTCGTTCATGTCGATTTCCGGCGTTGCAGAGCCCCTCAGCTGGTAACCCGGCCATGCGGCAGGGCCTGGCGCCGGGGGTCGATCAGCAGGCTGACTGCATCCAGCAGCAGGTTGAAACCGATGAAGAGCAGGCCGATCAGCAGGGCCGTACCCTGTATCACCGGCACATCGCGGGCGAAGATGGCGTGAACCAGGGCGTGCCCGATGCCAGGCCAGGCGAACAGTGTTTCCACCACCACCGTGCCTTCCACCAGAAAGACGGCCTGAACGCCCAGATAGGCCACGATCGGCACGGCCGAGTGCCGAAGCCCGTGACGCATCAGCGCCTGCCAGTCCGACAGCCCCTTGGTGCGGGCGAATTCGTAGTAACGGGTGGTCTTGACCTCGAGGATCGTGTTGCGAACGACCCGGGCCAGGCCTGCCGCCAGCCCCAGCGCCAGCGTAAGCCCCGGCAGGATCAGACTGCTGGCACTGCCATCGCCGGCCACGGGCAGGGCGCCCAGCTTCACGGCCACCAGCAGCATCAGCAGCACGGCGATCAGGAATGGCGGTGTCGCACGCAGCAGCACGGTCACACTCATCACCAGCCGGTCGATCCAGCCGCCCGGATGATGGCTGCACCAGATGCCGACGGGCAGTCCCACCAGCACGGCCAGCACCAGCGAAGCCAGACTCAGCCGGAGCGTGGCACCCAGCTGGTGGCTCACCTCCGACCACACCGTCTCTCCCGTCACGAGCGAGCGTCCCAGATCCAGACGGAACACGTCGCCCAGCCACCCGATCAGCGCCGGCCAGCCCGACAGCTGGCTGGCCAGTTCGGCGCGTACCGCTTCGGCGGCACCAGTGCCGACCAGATCGAAGCCGTAGCGGCCTGCCGCGATGCGCATGGCCATGTCACCCGGTAGTGACCTGATCATCAGGAAACATAGGGTACCGATGATCAGTGCCAGTGACAGGAGCTGAAAGCCCCGCCTGAGCAGGATGGCCAGCCAGAGATTCGGGCGTATCGGCTTCACGGGCGCCAGCGCATGTCGGTGATGCGATAGGAGCGCTCGAAGGGGTCGATGCTGACCTGCTGGACACGCTGCCCGACTGCTGCCTGCTGGCGATACCAGCTGATCGGAATGATCGGCAGTTCATCCTGAAGCACGGCGCTGATGCGGTGCCGAAGGCCAGCCTGCTCGGTCTCGGGCACCGTACCCGAGAGCAGGCGGCCGAGGGCCTCGTCCAGTACCGGGCTGTGCCAGCCCATCGCGCCCCAGTCACCGCCTTCGGGCGAGAAATCCTGGGCCAGCGCGGCGGAAGGATCGGGCAGCGTGCCGTAGTTGCGGGCCGCCAGGCCAAGCTCCAGCGTGCCGTCCCGGTGACCCAGCGGAATGTCGCCCGAGTTGCCGATGTTCACCTTGATGTCGATGCCCATCTCACGCCACTGTGCCTGCAGTGCCGTGGCGATGGTGGGCAGCTCCGGCCGGTCCGGGAAGGTGCGCAGCGTCAGTGCCAGCGCTTCACCCTTCTCATTGCGCAGCTTGCCCTGGGCATCCTTCGTCCAGCCGGCCTCGGCCAGCAGGCGTCGGGCACCGGCCGGATCGTGCCCGAGCGGTTCAAGCCGGGCGTCGAACCACTGGGGCAGGCTGGGTGGAAACAGCTGGCTGGCAGCCAGCTCAGGGTCGCGCAGCAGCGCGGTCGCGATGCCCTTGCGGTCGATGGCCATCGACAGTGCGCGACGTACCCGTACATCCTTCAGGGCCGGCAGGCCCGCGTTCAGCTTCAGGATCGTGGTGCGGGGCAACGTGGCGCTTTCCACCTGCAGCCTGCCGTTCGTGCCGATGCGTTTCAGGCTGGCCGGATCGAGCGTGTAGGCGATGTCGGCCTGACCGCTTTCGGCCATCAACGCGCGCGTTTCGGCACGGCCGGCCGCCAGATAACGGGTTCTGGCAATGGCCGGTTGCTGGCCGTCATAGCGGTCGAAACGCACGGTGGTCAGTTGCTGCGGCGGCGTCAGCGTGTCGATCCGGTAAGGGCCGGTCGCCACGATCTGACTGACCTTGCCGCTGGCGTCCTGGGCCGAGGGGGCCAGGATGATCGTGCTGCTGTGCGCCAGCAGTGACGGCAGGCTCCCATAGCGTGACTTGAGCCGGATCACGACGGTGTGCGTGCCCCTGGCCTCGATCGCCTCGATCGGGGCCAGGCTCAGCACGGCCGGATCGACGCGGGCGGCCTTCAGGCTGGGAAGGGTGGCCTCGGCCGTCACTGGCGTGCCATCATGGAAACGGGCGTTCGGGCGAAGCTCGAAGAACCAGGTCAGGCCATCATCCGACACTCGCCATGAGGTGGCCAGGCCAGGCTTGATGCCGCCGTCGTTGTCGGTGTCGATCAGCGTCTCGGCCACCTGCATCCGGGTGAAGATGAAACCGCTGCTGGCCGGTTGAAGCCCGTTCACCTCCCAGGGCGCCACGATCTGCAGCGTCCGCTGCTCCCTGTCGCTGGTCGCGTCGCTGGCCGTTGCCCAGGCAGGGAAGACCATCGCCAGGGCCGTTGCCAGTGGCGTGACCAGGGCGCGGCGTCGTGAGGGGGAAGGGGGGTGTAACGGAAAGAGTTTCATGTCGTCTCGTGAGGCAGGGGGTGAGGATCCAGTGGCAGCAGATCCAGCTTCAGCATCAGTTGCTGATCCGTGTCTTCTTCAGGGTTGTCGGTCGTCAACAGTTTGTCACCGTAGAAAATCGAATTGGCACCGGCCATGAAGCACAGCGCCTGTGTGCTTTCCGGCATGTTCTGCCGGCCGGCCGACAGCCGAACGTAGCTGGTCGGCATCGTGATCCGCGCAACTGCGATGGTTCGGACGAACTCTGTCCAGTCCAGCTCGGCTGCGTCATCCATCGGGGTTCCATCGACCTTCACCAGCTGGTTGATCGGCACCGACTCCGGTTGCGGATCGAGGTTGGCCAGGCTGGCGATCAGGCCTGCGCGTTCACGCCGGCTTTCCTTCATGCCCACGATGCCGCCACAGCACACCTTCAGGCCGGCGCGGCGAACCTTGCCGATCGTGTTCATCCGATCCTTGTGTTCACGCGTGCCGATGACTTCACCGTAATACTCGGGCGCGGTGTCCAGGTTGTGGTTGTAATAATCGAGGCCGGCAGCTTTCAGGTCTTCGGCCATGCCTTCCTGCAGCAGACCGAAGGTGCCGCAGGTTTCCATCCCAAGCGCCTTCACGGCACGGATCATCTCCTGCAGCTTCTCCACATCCCGTGGCCTGGGGCCACGCCACGCACCGCCCATGCAGAAGCGGCTGGCCCCACGGGCCTTGGCTATCCGGGCCTTCTCGATCACGTCCTCCAGCGCCATCAGCTTCTCGGCCTTCAGGCCGGTGTTGTGATGGATGGACTGGGGGCAGTAGGCACAGTCTTCGGGGCAGCCGCCCGTCTTGACCGACAGCAGCGTCGACAACTGGATGCGCTGCGGATCGAAATGCTGCCGGTGCACGGTGGCGGCCCGGTGGACCAGATCCAGAAATGGCATGTCAAAGAGGGCCTCGACCTTGCACACACTCCAGTATTCCAGTGTGGGATGCGGGGTAGGGCGTTCCAGATGGATCACGTCTGTCTCGATCATGGGCGCAAGTCTCCTTCATTCAGATAGGGCTGTATTTTGAAGCTCCTGGGAGAATAACTGATGAGGGAGGGTATAAAGTATCGACTTGGATCATAACACGCGCCCAGCGCCGGACGTGATGGCCTCCATTGTTGCCGGCCTGTCTCGGTCATGTCGCGTTCGAAACATATCCGTGCCTGTCAGGGGGGGCGTTCTCTCTCAAGTAATCGTTGCGTAAATAATGACGCTGCCCTTCGAGATTGCTGGATCGGTGCCTCATCGTGATTGATAATTGCTTGCAGACATGGATCGAACACGGCGTGCTCTCGATCCCGGGACATGAAGCTCGTCTGGATGTGACAGAGATCCGCGTGTCCCAAGCACCTCAACCGCCAGAACGATGCCCTCACCGTCCTCTCTCGCATCATCCCTCCCTGCTCGCTGGTCTGCCGGGCAGAGCCAGACCCGTCCTGTCGATTCCCTGACCGCCAAGGCTCAGTTGCTCCAGCCCGACCATGCCGGGCGGCGGCGGCTGATGCGCCGTTGCGTGGTGCTGGGCGGGGCGGCACTGGCAGCCGGACTGGTCGATGACGGGGTGGCCTGGCGTCGTCTGGTGGCCGATTACCGAACCGAAGTCGGCGCACAGCGCCACGTCACCCTCACCGACGGAACCTACCTGCTGCTGAACACCCGCACGGCCATCGATGTCGATCGATCGCCGGACGCGCTTCATATCCGGCTGCTGACGGGGGAATTGCTGCTCGAGCAGCAGCCGGGCACCCGTCCTGTCGTCATCCGGACCGCCCAGGGCGAAGTGCAAGTCCGTGAAGGCCGCATCGTCGTCAGCCGGCAGGAACGGACAACGGAGGTCGATGCCCTGGCCGGTGTTGCCAGGGTGCAGTCCCTCGGACATGCGTCAGCCGTCGTCACCGTCGTCGGTGGTCAGCATCTCTCCTTCACCGCGCGTGCCACGGGGCAGCCCGTCGCCATCCAGCACGACCGGATCGCCTGGGTCGACGGCCTGATCATCGCTCGTGACATGAAGCTCGCGGATTTCGTCCAGGAGCTTCAGCGCTACAGTGCTGCCCGGCTGCAGTGCGACCCGAGCGTGGGCAGCCTGCTGGTATCCGGCAATTTCCCCATCACCGATCTGAAGCGCGTCTTTGCCTGGCTCGCGACGACACTGCCGCTTCGGGTGGAGGAGCGGGATACCCAGTGGGGCAGACAGGCGCTCACCCTCCGGGCGCTGGGTTGACCTGCCTGCCTCGCTCCGAGGCACGATCCCGATGGGCAAGCGCGCGGCCTGCGCTATGATGAAGACATGAAAGCACATTCATCACCACCCCTGTGGCACCGCCCCGCACGTTCGCTTGCACTGATCGGCGCACTTGCGCTGGCGCTGGGCGTCTCGGCCTGTCATACCACCCAGCTCAGCGCCCAGCAGCGGCGTCTCAGCTTCAGCAGCGAGCAGCTCACCCGGCACCTGCAGCGAACGCTGCCGAGCGAGCAATGCCTTTTCGGCAAACTGGCCTGCATGCATCTGCAGAACCCGCAGGTCAGCATGAAGGCCGATGACCAGCGTCTGTTCATCCGTTTCGATGCCCGCTTTTCGGTGCAGGGAGAAGACCTCGGTCAGGGCGCTGCCACGGTGGCCGGTGTGCCCCGATACGAGGCGGCCAAGGGGGCATTCTTCGTCAACAGGCCCGAGCTGCTGAAACTCGAGCTGCCGGGCATCCCGGCCTATCAGTCCAGCATCGCTGCACAGCTCGTCTCCGAGCTGCTGGCCGAAGAGATTAGCCAGCAGCCGGTATGGACGCTGGATGAGAGCGACCCCCAGCAGGCACTGGCCCGGCTCACGCTCAGAGGGGTTCACGTCGAGAACGGGCGGCTCGTGCTCACCATGGGAGACGAGGAAGTGCCGCTGGAGGATCCCACCCAGCCCGAACCGGCTGCCGGGCCGAAGGCCGGGCCTGCCCAGCCCTTCAGCTGGCCCCCCAGAACCACTCGACTCTGAGGAGCCTGGGCGGCAGGAAAGTCGCGGGCGGGCCGGTCAAACCCGCAAACAGTGTCGTGCCGGAGCCTGTGTCGAGGGGCCTACAGTGAAAACCGGTAGGCCAGACCTGTCACGAACGATGGCATCCACCGTGTCTTGACCATCGGGCTTCGGGCAGCAGGCCCATTCAGGTAGACCAGGCTGAACGACGCAATCCAGACCCAGTGCTTGCTGGGCTCCCCCGTCAGGCCGATCGAGGCACCAAATTCCCGGATGCCCGAGCCGGGTGTGTACAGTGGCATGCCGCTGGCCAGATGTTCACGTTCCGTGATGCCATAGGTGTTGCGCATCGATTCCGCGTCGGCCCAGGTCATGCCGAGGTCGGCCGACAGCAGCAGTTTTGGCTTCAGCGAGCGATGCCAGTTCAGGCCGAACGGGATTTCGTAGCCTTCCTGGCGTCCCAGCAGATCGCCCACCACCCGTGCCTGCAACTGGACGGTGTCCGAGAGGTCGTAGCGCAGACGAACCCGTCCGATCAGGGTGCCCCTCAATGGCTTGATGCCCTTGGCAGCATCTTCCTCACTGGCATCCCGCCCCCGGTGCAGGGAGAGTCCGAAACCGGCGCTGAAACGATCCAGACTGAACAGGGGGCCTGCCAGCCCCGTTTCCGATACCTGCCGGTTGTTGCGGGTGCTGCTGGCCCGCACCACGCTCGACTTGCTGATCGAGTACCCCTTCCAGCTGATCCGGCCGGCCGGTGCCAGGGCCCGGCCGAGACGGCTGGCGCCACTGTATTCGGGCGACACGTTGGCGACCATCCCGATGGCCAGGTGTACCCGGTTGTCGGTTTGCTGCGGCAGGCGGATCTCGTCATCGACCCGGGTCACGGCCCGGGTGGCACGTTGAGAAGGCGTGAGCTGTCCCTGCGACAGGGCCGGGCCGGCGGTAGCCAAAAGTAGACCGGCCAGCAGTAACCGCCCAGACAGGCTGAGGGGTTTGGGGATATGGTTCACGCCGTGAGTCATGGGTGCGTCTGGAGAACGGGCTTTCCTGAAGTGATGGGGAAGTGTCCAACGTACCGGGCAGGGCGGCAGTCGCAATCTGATAGTCGGGTAGCAGCGGCAGCCCAAGCTCCACCATGTGGCGTCGGGTCGGTGACCTCTCCCTGTGCTTCAGGCGGGTTGTTCAGGGCGTGATTGCCCGCCCGATAGCCTCTGTCTGCATTGTCCTTTGGGTACGTCATTGTGTTGAGAACGGCGTTGGGAAACCTTCGAGTGTTGCTGGTGGAAGATGATCCGGCCTGGCAGCACCTGATTTCAGTCGGCCTGGGCGAACGCGGTATCGACGTCCAGGTGACCGATCAATTGTCGAAAGCCATTCCGATGCTGGAACGGGTGATGCCCGACGCCATCATGGTGGACGACTCTCTCTCGGATGCCGATGGCGTCCAGTCGGTTCGTCACCTTCGTGAGGCCATCGGCAGCCGCCAGATTCCCATCATGGTGCTGTCGAACCATGATGACGAAATCGGCATCGGCAAGGCGCTGAATGCAGGAGCTTCGGACTACTTCCAGAAATCGCTGCAGTGGACACAGCTGGCCGAGCGACTGCTGCATGGTATCAATCTTGCCAAAGCCAAGCCGGCGGCAACCCAGTCCGAGGCAGTGGAACCGATGGTGCCTGCCCGGGAAAGTGTGGCAGATTCGATCGATGCGATCCGCTCGCAGCGCGAGCAGGCCAATCGTGATCCACTGACGGGCGTATTCTGCCGCACAGGTTTCGTCCAGCAGGGCGAGATGCTGCTGCGCCGCCGTCGGCCGCCCGGCCATGTTGCGGCGATCATGATGCTCGACATCGACCGCTTCCGTCGCATCAACGAGGCTTTCGGGCAACGCTCGGGTGATGCCGTGCTGCAGCACGTCGCCCAGACCTTGAAGCATGCCTTCCGCAACCTGTCGCAGGCCGATCCTGCCAGCAAGCAGGAAGATGTCGTGGCCGATCTGATGATCGGCCGGCTGACGGGCGATGAATACGCCCTGATCTTTTCAAACCTGCCCAACGAGGACACGGCCCGCAAGGCGGCGGAGATCATCCAGGCCCATCTGCGGCGTCCCTTCCAGATCGATGGGCTCGACCTGATGCTGCGCACCTCCATCGGGACGGCCTGGTTTCCGAAACACGGACGAAATTTCGAGATGCTGCTGGCCAAGGCCGACGTGGCGATGACGGTCGCGCGGCAGCAGGGCGGCAATCGGGTACTGATCTATGACGACGCCTATGGGGATCAGCTGCGAGGTGATTTTGAATTGCAATCGGCACTGGCCACCGTGCTGGATCGCAACGAGCTGGTGCTGCATTATCAGCCGATCATCGACAGTCGCAGCGGCCGGGTCGCCGGGGTCGAAGCGCTGATGCGCTGGATGCGGGGCGCCCAGATGCTGTCGCCTGGCAAATTCATCCCGCTGGCCGAGGACAGCGGACTGGATTTCCGGATGGGGGAATGGGCCATCTCCGAGGCCTTGCAGCAGTTGCGTCGCTGGCAGCTCTCGGGGGTCAGCATTCCGGGGGTGTCGGTCAACGTCAATGTCCGGCACCTGAAACAGCCCAGCCTGCTGCGTGCCGTCAAGCATGCGCTGGAGGCCACGGGCATCAGCCCGTCGGCATTGACGCTGGAGTTGACCGAAGTCGACGTGATGCGGGACATCGAAGGGGTGTTGCCGGCGCTCTGGAGCCTGAAGAAGCTCGGCGTCAGGATTGCCCTGGATGACTTCGGCTCGGGCTTCTCGTCCGTTTCCTATCTGACCCGGATGCCGGTCGATGTGCTGAAGATCGACCGCGTGTTCGTCAGCGATGTCGAACAGAATCCCGACCAGCTGAAGGTCGTGCGCAGCATCATCGCCCTGGCAGGGGCGCTGGATCTGCAGGTGGTGGGCGAGGGCGTCGAGCAGGCGAGCGAAATGGCCTCGCTGCAGAAACTCGGCTGCCAGGATCTGCAGGGCTATCTGTTCACCAAGCCGCTCACGGCCGAGCATCTGGAGAGCTGGATGGCAGAGGGTCTGCACCAGGTGCTGCGCACGCGTGCCCCGTCGACCGTGACCGAGACCTGAGACCTGGGGCGCCGTTCGCATGGTCTGCTCCCTGACGGATCGGATCGTCAGGCCTTGGCAGGGTTGTGCTGATCTGCGACCGTCAACCGGTTACGATACGGTCTTTTCACGCACGAAAGGCAGAAAAGACACGACATGGATGCGGCAGCACGGAAGGCGCAACAGGATGCCCTGAAAAAGGCAGCGGCCGAACGGGCCATGGATTGGCTTACCCCCGGCAAGGTGGTCGGTGTCGGTACCGGTTCCACCGTCAGGTTCTTCATCGATGCCCTGGCACGACGTCGGGACGAATTCCCGCAGGCCGTCTCCAGCTCCGAGAGCAGCACGGCGCTCCTGAAGGCAGCCGGCATCGAGGTGCTCGACCTGAACGAGGTCGGTGAGATCGACTGCTATGTGGATGGTGCCGATGAGGTCGATCCCGGATTCGCGCTGATCAAGGGCGGTGGCGGTGCGCTGACCCGTGAGAAGATCATCGCCGAGGCATCGCGCCAGTTCGTCTGCATCGTCGACCAGAGCAAATGCGTGCCTGTCCTGGGCACATTCCCGCTACCCGTCGAGGTGGTGCCGATGGCCGTGAGTCTGATCACGCGCCAGCTGGAGGCGCTGGGAGGCCAGGTTCGTCAACGGCCGGATTTCGTCACCGACAACGGCAACCTGATCCTCGACGTGTCGGGGCTGTCGATCACCGATCCCCAGGGGCTGGAGGAGCGCATCAACCATTGGCCGGGTGTCGTCACCGTGGGGCTGTTCGCCCGTCGCCGGCCGGAAACCGTGCTGGTGGCTGCACCGGAAGGGGTGCAGGTGAAAACCCTGTCGGACTGACGATCTGCGCCTGAAACCTCTCACGCCCAAGCTCTTAGAGCGTGTTATGCACTTATTCGTCCCCGCGAAAGCCCCTCTGAGCGGCAGGAAAGTCGCGGGCTGCAAGGCTCGGGGCATCGGACCCCCCGATGGCGGTCATGACCGATCCCGCCGGGGGAGGGACGCGCTGCAGTGTCAGGCCGTCGGCGGCACGTAGCCGGCGGGCCGTTCGGCGCCATCGCCGAAGAAGTAGCTCTCCATCTGCTGGGCCAGATACTTGCGGGCGCGCACATCGGCCAGGTTCAGGCGGTTCTCGTTCACCAGCATCGTCTGGTGACGCAGCCAGCCCTGCCAGGCTTCCTTCGAGACATGCTCCCACAGGCGCTTGCCAAGCTCGCCGGGGTAGGGGGGCAGGTCCAGCCCCTCGGCTTCTTGCTGAAGTTTGATGCAGAAAACGGTACGTGCCATAAGACAGCGGCTCCTGGCTGAAGTGAACAAAGCCGTATGGTAACGGCAGCACGTTCTTCATGAGCCGGATATTCCCTGTTGCCAGGAGCTTGGGCGGCAGGCATCGCGATGCCGGGGAGGGGGGTCTGGCTGTGCTGGCTGGTAAGGGGGCACCTGTCGGTGAGGAGCGCGTCGTGGGCCTTTGCCGTCAGAGATCCTTCAGCAGCACCTGCGAGCGCCGCTGCCAGTTGTACAGGTTCTTGCGGCTGCCCGGCAGGTCATCGACCGTGCCCGGCCGGAAGCCCCGCTTCAGGAACCAGTGCCCGGTGCGGGTCGTCAGCACGAACAGCGTCCTGATGCCGGCCGCCCGAGCGCGCTGCTCGATCCGCTGCATCAGCCGTTCGCCATCGCCCTTGCCCTGGGATTGGGCGCTGACCGCCAGACAGGCCATCTCGGCCATCTTCTCGTCCGGAAAGGCGTACATCGCGGCGCAGCCGAAAATCACCTCGTCGTGCTCGATCACCGTGAAATTCGCGATCTCGGATTCGATCAGGGCCCGGTCGCGCTTGACCAGCGTGCCGTCCTCCTCCAGCGGCTGGATCACCGCGAGGATCCCGCCCACATCGTCCGGGGTGGCTTCGCGCAACGCCTCCAGTGTTTCTTCCACCACCATCGTGCCGATGCCATCGTGCAGGAAGAATTCCAGCAGCACCACGCCATCGGTCGCGAAGGGCACCATGTGCGAGCGCGTCACGCCTCCTTCGCAGGCCCGCAGCGCAGCCCGCAGATAGGGGCGGATCGTCGGGGACAGCGTCGGGGAGTCCAGCAGCTGACGGGCCGTCGCTTCCGAAATCTCGGTCTGGATACGCCCCTGATCATCGGCAAGGCCATCGTCCTCGCAGAGGAACACCAGCTTGTCGGCATCGAGTGCGATGGCCGTGGCTGCCGCCACTTCCTCCATCGACAGGTTGAAGGCCTCGCCGGTGGCCGAATAGCCGATGTTCGACAGCAGCACGATCTGCTTGTTGTCCAGCGCCGTACGGATCGAGGCGGCATCGACCTTGCGTACAAGACCGCTGTAGGCAAAATCCACGCCATCGACGATACCCACCGGCCGCGCGAGCGTGAAATTGCCCGAAATCACGCGGATGCCCGCATTGGCCATCGGCGTGTTCGGCAGCCCCTGCGAGAACAGCGCCTCCATGTCGTAACGGATCTCGCCCGCGGCTTCCTTGGCGCACTCCAGCGTCACCTGATCCGTGATCCGCAAGCCATCGTGATACTGCGGCTCCCGTCCCCGCAGGCGCAGCTGCTCGTTGATCTGGGGACGGCAGCCGTTCACGATCACGATGCGGATCCCGATCGAATGCAGCAGGCTCAGATCCTGCACCAGCGCATTGATGCTGCCCGGCGACTCCAGCACCTCGCCCGGAATGCCCATCACGAAAGTCTGTCCGACGAACTTGTGGATGTAGGGCGCCACCTGTCGCAGCCAGGCCACGAACCGGGCGTGATGGTTCTCGATCGTGTCGGCAGGGGCTTGAGTTCCCGGGGCGGCAGGGGTGGACAACGGCGACATGGCAGCAGCATCGAACAGGATTGGGCGCCATTATCGCCGAATCCTGTTCACGATGGACCCAAGCGCCTGGATGGTGCGCCGCATGCCTCCGGTGATAGGATTCGCATCAGATCAACAACATTGACGCATGACACGCGCCGGGCAGAAGGATCATGAAACCCTCTGGACTGCTGGGCATCTCGGTAGATGTCCTCACGCCACGGGCACTACCGGATCGTGCCCGGGATCAGGTCATTGCCGAGGCGGTGCCGGTATGAAACGGAACCAGCTCATCCGTTGCTGACTGATCTGAACCTTTCTCCCCATCATGTCATCCAGCCAGCGCCCGGATGCCGGGCAAGCGGCCATGCAGGCCGTCATCGATTCCCTGCCCGTCATCGAGCACCGCGAGCGCATCGTCGAGGCCATCCGGCAGCACCCGGTCGTCATCGTCTCGGGCGAAACGGGCTCCGGCAAGACCACGCAGCTGCCCAAGTTCGCACTCGAGGCAGGCCGGGGGCAGCCTGCTCCGAAGACGGGCCGTGGTGGACTGGTCGGCCACACCCAGCCGCGGCGGATTGCCGCCAGCAGTGTGGCCAACCGCATCGCTGAAGAGCTGGGTACGCCATTGGGCACCGATGTCGGCTACAAGATCCGTTTCAACGAAAAGACCTCCCCCGGCACCCGCATCAAGCTGATGACCGACGGCATCCTGCTGGCCGAAAGCCAGCGTGACCGCCTGCTGTCGGCCTATGACACGCTGATCATCGACGAAGCGCACGAGCGCAGCCTTAACATCGACTTCCTGTTGGGCTACCTGAAGCAGCTGATCGATGGCCCGCGCCGTCACGACCTCAAGCTCATCATCACCTCGGCCACCATCGATGCGGCACGCTTTGCCGATCACTTCGGCCAGCCTGGCAAGCCCGCGCCCGTCATCGAAGTGTCGGGGCGGCTCTATCCGGTCGAGATCCGCTATCGGCCGATCGAGGAGCTGGGAGGTGGTACCGGTCAGAGCCTGTGGACGGCCGATACCGATGATCGAGGCCTGCGTGCCGACAGGGGAGAATCACGGGGCGAGGGGGGCGACTCATCCACGTCCGCCCGGCCCGGGGCGCCGGGTAGCCTCAAGTCCGGAGCCAATCGGCGCACGCCCGAACGCGGCCGCCGCCGCGCCGACGAGGATGACGAAACCGATCTGCCGGCAGCCGTCGAGGCGGCCGTGATCGAGCTGTGGCAGGAAAAGCCGGGGGACGTGCTCGTCTTCCTGCCGGGCGAGCGTGAAATCCGCGATTGTGCCGAGCACCTGCGACGCGCCCAGCTCAGAAGCGCGGCACAGCGGCAGGGGGGGCGAAGCGGCTCGGGGGCGGAGGCACGCGCAGCCCTGCTGCTCGCCAGTGCAGAGATCGTGTCGCTCTATGCGCGCCTGCCGGCGGCCGAACAGCAGCGGGTCTTCCATCCGGGCAACGCCCCGCGCATCGTGCTGTCCACCAACGTGGCCGAAACCTCGCTCACCGTGCCGCGCATCCGCTACGTGATCGATTCGGGGCTCGCGCGGATGCTGCGCTACCGGATCCGGGGCAAGGTCGATCAGCTGCTGATCGAGCCGGTGTCCCGTGCGGCGGCCAACCAGCGGGCAGGGCGCTGCGGCCGGGTGGCCGAAGGCGTCTGCGTGCGGCTGTTCGACGAGGCCGACTTTCTCGGGCGTCCGGCCTTCACCGATCCGGAAATCCTGCGCTCGTCGCTGGCCTCCGTCATCCTGCGGATGAGCGCGCTCGGCCTGTCGGACGTGGCGGCCTTTCCCTTTCTCGACAGGCCATCGCCGAAAGCCATTGCCGATGGTTACGCGCTGCTGGCCGAGCTGGGCGCGATGGATGAGCGGCAGCGGCTCACACCCATCGGCCGCCAGCTGGCCCGCCTGCCGGTCGATCCCCGTCTGGCCCGGATGCTGCTGGCGGGCCACCGCAGCGGCTGCCTGGCTGAAGTTCTGGTCATCACGGCGGCGCTGTCGGTGCAGGATCCGAGAGAACGTCCGCCTGCTGCCCAGCAGGCGGCCGATCAGGCCCATGCCCGCTTTGCCGTGCCGCAGTCCGATTTCCTGTCGTGGCTTCGCCTGTGGCGTTACTGGCAGACCCAGCAGGCCGAGCGCAAGCAGCGGGGCGAATCGCATCGGGCGCTGGCGGCCCGGATGGGGCGCGAGTTCCTGTCCATCCGGCGGCTGCGTGAATGGGGCGACGTGCTGTCACAGCTCTCCGAGCTGGTGCGTGGCCTGGGCTGGAAGATCAACGAGGATGATGCCAACCCCGATGCCATCCATCGTGCGTTGCTGACGGGGCTGCTCGGCAACGTGGCCCACCGGCTGCCGGACGGGCCCGGCTGGCAGGGCACGCACCAGCAGAAATTCTTCGTGCACCCAGGATCGGCGCTGGCGAAAAGGCAGAGCGCCAAAGAGCGACAGGCGCCCGATGCCGGCACGGCCGGGCAGAAGAAATCGGGTGCCCGCTGGCTGATGGCGGCCGAGCTGGTCGATACGGGCCGCCTGCAGGCCCGAACCGTCGCCGCCATCAAGCCGGACTGGATCGAGGCCGCCGCGGGTGAGCTGATCAGGCGTTCCTGGAGCAATCCCCATTGGGAAAAGAGCAGTGGCAAGGCGATGGCGCTGGAACGCGGCGTGCTCTACGGTCTCGTGCTCTACAACGCCCGCCGCGTGCCCTATGAGAAGATCGACCCGGCCGAGTCACGGATGCTGATGATCCGTCATGGGCTGGTCGAAGGCGAATGGCCCGAAGATGCGGGTTTCATCCGCCACAACCGCAAGGTCGTGGCCGACATCGAGCGGCTCGAGCACAAGATCCGCCGTCCCGACCTGCTCGTCGACGACGAGGCGTTGACGGCCTGGTTCGATCAGCAGGTTCCCGGGGACATCTGCTCGGCCAGCGCGCTGATGAGCTGGTACAGGGCTGCGGTGAAGGCGCAGCCGTCGCTGCTGAAGCTCTCGCGCGAGGCGCTGTTGCGCAAGGATGCCGAAGGTGTCGATGAAGCGCGTTTTCCGCGTCTGTTGCGCATGCATGGCGTGGATTTTTCGCTCAGCTATCACTTCGAGCCGGGGGCGAGCGACGATGGTGTGACGCTGACCGTGCCCCTGCATGCGCTGAATCAGGTCGATGCCGAGCGCTGCGAGTGGCTGGTACCCGGCATGCTGGCGGCCAAGGTGGCGGTGCTGCTGAAGTCGCTGCCGCAACGCTGGCGCCGTCATCTGCTGCCGCTGGCCGAGACATCCGAGGCTTTCGTGGCCTCGGTCTGTGGTGCTGGCCAGGCAGAGGGGACAGCAGCCGGAGGTGCCCAGGAAAATCGCGCATCCGGCACGATTCCGCTCAATCAGCCGTTGATCGAGTCATTGCTGGCTTTTCTGCGCCGGCGTGCGCAGGGGGTACGTATTTCGGCGGCTGATTTCCGCACCGAGAACGTGCCGGCTCACATGCAGATGAATTTCAAGCTGGTCAACGAGCACGGACGGGTGCTGGCTGTCTCACGGCAGTTGTCCCAGCTTCGTGCAGCCTATGGCAGCCGTGCCCAAACGGCCTTTCAGGCAGAGTTCTCGAAGGTGGCAGCCCAGATGCGCACGCGTCAGGCCGCAGCCCGACCCTCACCGGGATCAGCCGGGCCGGTGACCGGTCAGGGGGGGGCGGCCGGGCAGGCTGCACACGCCAGCTCGACCGCCATGCCAGCCGCCCAGCCCCAGCCCCAGCCCCAGCCGACGCCGGGGGGCTCTGCTTCCTCGCTGAACAAGCTGGCCGCGTTCGGACGTTTCAGTCAGGGTGGCGTAAAGGGGCGTGATGACGACGCCCGACGCGAATCAGCACACGGAACGGCCGTGGCACCCGTTCAGGGCCGCAGCAAGACCCAGTCCGCTCCGAAAGAAGCAGATGACAAGGCGGCGAATCATCAGCTTCCGTCCCATCCGGAGCCGGCAGGCGAGGTTCACCAGGGGCGACCGGATGCCCGCCGCCAGGTGGAGCAGGTCGTGCCCATGGCCACGGTTGCCATGCTGCGGGCCGGGGAGCGCCATGCCCGTTGGGATTTCGGTGCCTTGCCCGAGCTGCTGGAGCTGCAGGCGAAGGATGGCACGATGCTGATCGGCTTTCCGGCCCTGATCGACAAAGGGGATGCCGTCGAAGTGTCGGTATTCGACGATCCTGCGGTGGCTGCCCGCCATCATCGGGATGGGGTCGTGCGTCTCATCATGCTGGCGATGCATGAAGCGGTGAAGTCGCTCGAGCGCGATATCAGGAAGAACGCCGGGCTCGAACTGGGCTTCGCCCAGTTGCCGGGGGGGCAGACGGCGGCTCGGACGCTGGCGGCCCAGCTCACCACGGCAGCCATCATCCGTAGCTGCCTGATGCAGGGGGTGCCGCAGGATGAGGCGGCTTTCGAGCAGGCCGTGCGGGAAGGCAGGCAGCGCATGCTGCTGACCGCTCAGGCCATGATGCGGCTGTTGCAGCAGATCGTCGACGAACATGCCATCGTGCGTCGCAAGCTCAATGCCGCGAAGGCCGACAGGGCGGCGCTCGACGATATCGAAGGCCAGCTTGCTGCGCTCTTTCCGCCCGGTTTCCTGCATCGCCTGGACTATGAACCGCTGAGCCATTACCCGCGTTACCTGAAAGCCATGGCCATGCGTCTGGACAAGCTGCGCGATGATCCGGCCCGTGACCGTCAGCAGATGGCTGCGATGGCGCCGCTGCTGCAACGCTGGCGCCAGTGGCAGCGCGAAACCGGCATGCGGGCCGATCGTGAATCCGAGTCCTTCCGCTGGCTTCTGGAAGAGCTGCGCGTGTCCTTGTTTGCGCAGTCACTGCGTACACCGGTTCAGGTCTCCGTCAAGCGACTGAGCAAGGTGCTCGACCAGCGCGGCTCCTGACCGCCCGAGCGCACCGTCATCGCGCAGCCGCCCGACGTAGCTGCCGGAGGGTGGCCCTGTCGGTGCTGCCAGTCTCCCGGCAAGCGGGAATCAAGGCATACAGGACGTGAATCCGCTGTGCCCGCCTTGCGAGCCGTCGGGCCCGGACATGCTGCGTGACAACAACATGCTCCGCCCGGCATCAGGAAAAAGTTCGCTACCTGATGACCGTTCATCCTGTCTGCCCGACCATTCTTCCGGGCCGTCAGACGATAGTCGGGCTATCGTCGTACAGCCGGCCGTTCGGGCGCTGGAAATGCCCCGGTTTTGTCGATTAAATTGACACCTTCTCATGTTTGAATGGGGGGCGGGGCGCATGGCGCCCACAAGGTTCATGGAGATGGAGACCGAAAGCGAACGTCGGCATCACGTCAGCCTGGCCAAGGCCACACTGCTTCACCTGTCGCAATGCCGTCTGGCACCCACGCCGGACAACTACGCCACGGCATGGCACGAGGTAGCCCGGCAGGTCGATCCGCCGACGCGGCCGATGACCCGCCCGGGGCGTCGTTTCCCTGACGGTATCGTCGAGTCTTACGAGGACAGCGAGCTGGCCGTCGTCCGCCGGCTGGCCGAGCGCCGTCAGAGACTGATCGTGTCGTTGACCTCGCTGCTGGAAACCCTGTGTGATGTGGCGCCGGCGCTGGCCGGTGACGATGCCTGGATCAATGAACAATTCTCCGCCATCCGGCAGGCCATCAGCCAGAAGTCCGAGATGGTCGACCGTGGCGAGCTGGAACAGGTTCGCCAGACGGTCAAGACGAACCTCAAAGAGCACGGCGAGCTGCTTCAGGTTCGTCGCAGCGCGCTGACGGAGTTGAAAGGACTGCTGATGCAGTGGGTGGGCAACCTCGCCGGCCTGATGGACAACAGCGTTTCCAGCTATTCCGACTCCCTCGACAGCTTCGTCTCGCGCATCGAAGGGGTTGCCGACATCGATGATCTGGCACGGGTGCTGGGTGATATCGTGGGAAAGACAGCCAGTCTGCGCAAACATCTGACCATCACGCGTCAGGAGTTCGAGGCAACCTGCAAACGCGCCAATGAGCTGGAGCGTTGCGTCAATGAGCTGTCTTCCGAACTGACGGAAACCACGACCCTGGCCGTTACGGATCAGCTCACGTCACTGCTGAACCGTCGGGGGCTGAGCATCGCCTATGACGAGCTGCAGCTGGAGGCCCGTCGGCGTGGCACACCCTTCGTCGTGGCGTTGCTGGATCTGGATCATTTCAAGCAGATCAATGACACGCAGGGGCATGCCGCAGGCGACGATGCCTTGCGCTACTTCGCCGCGGCCATCAAGGGCCAGTTGCGTCCCAGTGACCGTTGCTGCCGCTACGGCGGTGACGAGTTCGTGCTGCTGTTGCCGGGCGTCGGACTTCACATGGGCGTGGAAATCATGCGCCGGCTTCAACGGGTGGTGGTCGAACGTACCCTCGTTTATGGCAGTGGTGACATCAACCTGAGCTTCTCGGCCGGCGTGGCCGTGGCCGAGCCGGACATGAGTCTGGAAGATGCGCTGCACCGGGCCGATGATGCGCTGTACGAAGCGAAGCTCGCCGGACGCAATCGCGTGTGTCCCTTCGAGGGCAAGCAGCCTGTCTTTTCGATGTAGAGCGTGAGGGGCGGGGCGTGAATCAGGTCATTGTCCGATCTCAGGCCTGTCGACGATCAGAAGCCGCCCCCGGGCGGCTTTTGCATGCCTGGAATCCGGTTCAGAAGCCGATGATCGAGAAGATGGCTTGGTGAACCTGGCTGATGGGATGCGACAGCATCGGCAGGCCCAGCGTCAGCAGCAGAAGACCCGTGCTGATCGTGATCGGAAAACCGATGGCGAACACGTTGAGCTGTGGTGCCACCCGGGACATGATGCCCAGACTCAGGTTCGTGAACAGCAGCAACGCCATGTAGGGCAGGGCCAGCAGCAGCCCCATCTCGAAGACATGGGTGGCGATGGCACCGATGTTCACGCGCGCCAGAAACTGCCCGGTACCCTGTGTGGCCGGCAGGTGTTCCACGCTGCTGATCGTGACGGCGATCAGCAGGGAGGGGCCACCGATCGTCACGAACATGGCCATGGAAATGGCGTTGAACAACCGGCCGATGGCATTCGTGTTGCTGCTGGTCGTCTGGTCGAAGAAAGCCGCAAACGACAGGCCCATCTGCAGGCCGATGATCTCGCCCGCCATTTCCACAGCGGCCATCATCATCCGGCAGACCAGCCCGATGGCCAGGCCGATCATCACCTCGCTGGCCAGCAGTGCCCAGACATCGGGGTCGCTGAAGGAAGGCGGCGGTGTCCTGGCCAGCGGGGCTGCCAGCACCGCCAGAACCATCGCCATGAGCACGCGCAGCCTGACGGGCACGGCACGTGACGACAGCATCGGTGCCGAGCTGAACAGCCCCAGCAACCTGAACAGTGGCATCAGGAAGGCCGCCACCGTGTCGAGCAGTTGTGTTTCCCCGATCAGGATCATCGTGGTGTCCTGTGTGGTCTCGTGTCCGCCTCATCCGGGCAGGCAGGCAGCCTCGGGCGGATGAGCCCGACACATGCGCTAGGAGCCTGGGCGGCAGGAAAGTCGCGGGCTGCAAACCGGCCGCGCCGGCCCATTTTGCACCCGCTTCTTGCCCCATAGCGCCGGCTATGGGGCGGCGAATCGGGCACAAACTGTGCTCGGCGGGGCCGATTTTCGCCTTCGCGATTCCTACCGCCCACGCTCCTAGAAACCAGCCTGGCCATTGATGACGGCCGGAATCGACAGCAGCATCCGCTGCAGGAAGTCGGTCAGCGTCGACAGCATCCACGGCCCGGCGATGGTCAGTGCAACACCTGACAGAACCAGTTTGGGCACGAAGGACAGCGTCTGCTCGTTGATCTGTGTCAGGGCCTGCAGAATGCTGATGACCAGGCCGACCACCAGAATCACCAGCAGGATCGGCATGGCTGTGGCCAGCAGGGTTTCCAGCCCCTGCCGGCCGATGGTCAGAACGGTTTCGGGCGTCATCTCGATCGACTCCTCTTGAAACAGGTTGTCGGGCTTTTGCCCTGCTTGCCGGGTTCAGGGCGGGCCGTTTCCCGTCGCGCGCTTCATCGCACGCGTGGAATCAGGCAGCAAAGCTTGCCACCAGGGAGCCCAGCAGCAGGTTCCAGCCGTCGGCCAGCACGAAAAGCACCAGCTTGAAGGGCAGGGCCACCAGTACCGGTGAGACCATCATCATCCCCATCGACATCAGCACGCTGGCACAGATCAGGTCGATCATGATGAAGGGAATGAAGATCATGAAACCGATCTGAAAGGCCGTTTTCAGCTCGCTGATCACGAAAGCCGGCACGATGGCCTTGAAGGGCATGTCCTTCGCAGCAATGGCCTTGCCGTCAGCTGTGGTGTCGACATGGGCCAGTCGGGCGAACAGCTCCAGGTCGGTGGTGCGGGTCTGCTTCAGCATGAACTCGCGCAGGGGTTCGGCGCCTTTTTTCAGTGCACTCTCGACATCCATCCGCTTCTCGGCAAAGGGCTGGTAAGCCTCGGCGTAGATCCGGTCGATCGTCGGTGACATGATGAAGGCGGTCAGGAACAGCGCGATGCCGACCAGCACCTGGTTCGGGGGAGACGCCTGGAGGCCCAGTGCCTGCCTGAGCAGTGACAGGACGATGATGATGCGCGTGAAGCTCGTCATCAGCAACACGGCGGCCGGAATGAAGGACAGTGCCGTGAAGAACAGCAGAGTCTGGATCGGCACGGACCAGGTGGTCTGTCCATCCTTCGTGCTGCTCTGAAGATTCAGGAGAGTCTGGGCCAGCACATCCACGGGCGCCAGCGTGAGCAGAACACCGATGCCCGCGGCCGCTCCCAGTAGGCCGGCCATGCGAGGCAGACGGGGAGCGTATCGGCGGGGCATGGAAGGGATGTGGCCGACCTGGTGCGAAGCAGGGATATCGGGTGCCATATGCAATGATGGGTGCGGCTCGAAGCGCACGAAATCCTGAAAGAAGAAACAGCCTGCCCTGGTGCGTGGTTTGCGCCGGTTTGCAGCCCGCGACTGTCCTACCGCCCAGGCTCCTGGCCCTGCCGGTGTCGTAGGCGCTTCAGCAGTTCGTCGAAACCGCGTTGCCTGGGCATGTCGGGTAGCTCGATCGAGGTATTGTCCAGTTCGGTCAGCAGCTGGATCGACTGCGCCGTGATGCCAACCAGCAACGTGCGTTCGCCAGCTTTCAGCACGGCAATCCGCTCCCGCGGGCCCACCATGATCGAGGCCGGCATCGACAGCGGCCCGGCCGTCGTGCTGCCGGGCCATTGGGACAGGCGTTTCACCAGCCACAGCACCAGCGGAATCGACAGGACGACCGCGATCAGGACGGCAAAGGAGGCGAGGGCGCTGCTCATGGACGTATCAGCCGCGATTCAGGCGGCGCATCCGCTCGGCTGGGGTCACGATATCCGTGAGGCGGATACCGAAGCGGTCGTTCACGACGACCACTTCACCCTGGGCGATCAGGTAGCCGTTGATCAGCACGTCCATCGGTGCGCCGGCCTGTGCATCCAGCTCCACCACCGACCCCTGTGCCAGCTGCAGCACATTCTTGATCGAGGTTCGGGTACGCCCGATCTCCACCGACAGCTGCACCGGAATGTCCAGAATGCGCTCGATGTCCTGGGCGCCGATATCAGCGCTCTGCTGCAGCTTTTCCATCACGTTCGGGATGCTCTGTGCGACATCCGGATCGACCGTGGCCGACCCGATGGCATTCATATCCGCGTCCGTCATCGTCTGCATGTCGATGTCCTGAGTGTCCTGACTCACAGTATTCTGTTCTGACATGAATCAATCCTGATGGTGTTCGGTATAAGAATGAACGGTATCGATACGAACGGCATAGCGTCCGTTGTGCTCGCCATAGCGACCGTTGAAGATCGGCACCTTGCCAATCTTCAGCGCGGCATCCGGGCCAGGCTCGATCTCGATCACATCACCCGTTCGCAGGTTCATCAGCTCGCCCAGCGTCAGCGTGGCTGTCGTCAGTTCAGCCACCAGCTCCACATTCGCCGGTTTGATCTCCTTCGACATCTGCCCCAGCCAGTTCCGGTCGGAGTGGGCTCCCTGCGTGTTCAGTGGCGAGCAGAGGATGTCCCGAACCGGCTCCACCACGGCGTAGGGGATGCAGACCTGGATCGAGCCCGACAGGTCATTGAAATGCAGCGTGAAGCGGGCGCTGATCACCATTTCGGTCGGAATGGCGATATTGGCAAACTGGGGTTGTGTCTCGGCGCGGCTGAACACCAGCTCGAAGGGATGAATGCCCTCCCAGGCTTTCGCATATTCTGCGCAGCACAGCTCGGTCACTTTCTTGATCAGCCGCTGCTCGGTCATCGAGAATTCGCGGTTGTCCGCCTGACATGTGCGACGTCCGCTGCCACCGAACATCAGATCGACGATGGTGCTGACGAGCGTACCGTCCAGAACCAGCAGGGCACTGCCCGACAGCGGGCGCGTCTGCATGATGTTGATCGCCGAAGGCACTTCGATGCCGCTGAGGAAATCGGCATATTTGCCCACCTGCGGGTCGGTGTGTTCGATCTCGGGATTGCGCTGCATGAAGCCGAACATGGCCAGGCCGAAGCTGCGGGCAAAACGCTCATGAATCAGCTCCAGTGCCGGCATTCGGGCCCGAACGATACGTTCCTGGCTGGCGAGGTCATAGGGCCGTGCCGATGCCTGGGTCAGCGTTCCGTCGATCGACAGCACCGAGGTGATGGCTGGCTGATCCCGCCCATCGAGACTGGCAGTGTCAGCGGCAGCACCACTTCCACCATCGGAGCGGGCAGCGCTGTCCAGCCTGCCAGGGGCTGCCATGCTGTCGTCCGCCGCGGATTCCGCGTCGGAAGGCGCCGTCATGCCGGCGTCGTCATCCGTCTCGGGGGCAGCCGCGTCCGGGGCTGCCTCACCGGAAGAGGTCGCAGGGCTGCCCTCGGTTTCATCGAGCAGCGCGTCGATTTCATCCTGTGACAGGTACTGCTCACTCATGCTTACTGTACCAATAGCTGATTGAAATGAACGGCCAGCACCGGGTTCGGACGCACGATCTGTGCGGTACGCACACGGGTGCCGCGACCGCTTTCTTCCTGGGCCTTGCCCTCATCCTGCACCCAGCCGAGCACCTTGGCCGTGTGGGCGGAAATCTCGCGGGCCAGGGCTTCCTTGCCGGTGCGGCTCAGCATCTGCTTCGACTCCTGCGAAGAGAGCAGCAGCAGCAGGTCGTTGCGAACGGCAGGCATGTATTTCTTCAGCTCATCGACCACATGCTGGTTCAGCACCTCCAGCACGATCGTCAGCTGCGCCATGCGCTCGCCGCCCGGATCAGCCAGATTCACGGTGAACGGATCGAGATTGACGAACATCGGTTCGGCTGCCGGCAGATAACGCTTCTGCTGTTCGGCATTCGGGTCTGCCGGTGGCTTCAGGAAGAACCAGCCGGCACCACCACCACCTGCCAGCACCACGGCCAGGATGCCGATCAGCAGGCCCTTTCCTTTCTTCTTGCCGCCATCGGCCTGGTTGTCAGTGTTATCAGCCATAACTCGGGGGAGTGGAAACAGAGTGAGACAGCAGTCATTCTCTCCCCCCGGCGGGCTTCATGGTCGATGAAGAAGTGAGGACTTTGGCCCGTATTTCGGGTCTGCCGATGAACGGCGCGGGCCGCGTGAAAGCGGCCCGGTGTCCTGGTAGAAGGGTGTGTCAGGCAAAGAGATCCACGCGGCCGTTTCCTGTGGTCATCTGGCCGCGAGCAGAGCCGCCAGTCCTGCCCGAATCCGCCACTGATCCGCTGCCCCCTGCTGCGTTGCCGCGGCCTGTGCTGCGACCGCTGGTGCTGTCACTGCCGGGGTGTCCTGTGCCGTTGCCCTGACCAAAGGCGGTGCCGTTCTGTTGCAGGTTTGACGACAGATCCTGGCCTGCCTGACGGTTCTGCGCAAAAGCCGGGTTCTGGCCATTGTCCATCCGGTACTCGGCCAGCCGGATACCCTGTTCAGAGAGCAGCTGTCGCAAGGTCGACATCGATGCCTCGATGGCGGCACGGGTCGAGGCGTGGGTTGCAGAAATGTCCAGTTGGGCGTCGTCCGCCGACAGCGACACGCGGATGCGGATCGGCCCCAGCTCGGCAGGCGTCAGCCGGATTTCGGCCCGATCCTGTCCCTGAACCATCAGGCCGGCCACCTGTTTGGCAAACTGTTCCCTGAAGGCTTCTGTCTGGATGCCGGCGTCGATCCGGCTGCCGAGCAGCGGGCTGCCGTCCGCGCGGGTGGGGGAGTGCCCGGTCTGAACCGGCAGTGCCACACCCACGGGCGTCGCGCCCGCACGTCCTGCACCCGCGTTCATGTCGAGATTGAAAGCTTCACTGCTGACGGCAGGGGCGGCCTGCGCCACGGAGGTCTGTGCCGTCGCCATGGCGGTTCCTGCCTGCAGGACGGTCGCGTTCGAAGCAGGTTTCGCCGCGGCCGACTGCGTCATTGCCATCAGGGAAGGGGTGCGCTGATCCTTGCTGCCTTGCCGGGGCTGACCGCTGGACGAATCCATGTCGGCGGCCGTGCCGGACAAGGCCTGAAGCATCTCGCCCTCGCTCTGGAGGCCCGATACGTTCGTGGTGGCCGACGACGGGTCGGCTGTCCGGGATGTGGCGGCCTGAACCATCTGTGCCGTGCTCCCGGAGGCCCGGTTGAGCATGTCGGCCGGTGTCTGGCCTTCCATCAGGAGCGTCTCGCCCGGAACCTGATCGGTGTCGACGGCAGGCACTTCCGCGACCGTCTGGGCCTGCTGAGGCGCGCTTCCCGGCACACGCTGCCGGGTGTTCTGCGACTCGATGTAGGCCAGTGCGTCCGCCACCGCCTGTGGCAGGTCGGATGTGCCGGGTTCGGCCGGGGTGTCGGGCGTGAGCTGTTGATCCCCCTGCCGGGTCGACGGGGCCGCAGGTGTGGTCTTTGGGGCGGCGCTGGTGTCGCTGCCGGCAGAAACCCGAGTCTGGGCCGTACCGGCCCGCTCATGTCCCTGTGCCACCGGACTGGTCTGTCGGGCATCCTGCGGGGCCGGGTTCACGGATGAACCCGTGCTTTCGCCGCCCTGATCCGTCATCTTCTGCGTCGAGGCGCTCGCGGTTGCGGCAGGTTCCGGCCTGCTGGCCGCGTCAGCGTGCCCGGCCATCCGTGAAAGCTTGCGGCCCGGTGCCGCTTCGCGGACAGGCGCCGCTGGGGGGCGTTCATTCAGGCTGGTGCTGCGTGGCGTTTCCGGCGTGAGAGCATGGAACTGATCCTGCTCCCGGGGTTTCTGCTGGCGGCGTGCCTGTGCGATGCGGCTCTGTTCGTCCCGCAGGGCCAGCGCCTTCTTCGACATTTCCTCGAAGGCGCCCGGCTTGATGTCGGCGAACAGTGCCTGGAACGACAGCTGGGGCAGGGCGTTGCCCTGACCGGTTCTGGCGCGCAAGGCGAACCGCGACGGCAAGGAATGCGCCGGTACGGCCTGTGACGAATTCAGGTGTGTGCCCGTCTTCATGATCTGATCCCTTCGTGATTCTCGTGAGGGTGTGAAACCGGGGCGGCTGCCCTGGTTCGTTGAAGATGTCTGATGGCAGCCTGTTCGTCCGTTTCCAGACGCGCCTGTCGGGCTGCACGCTGTTCCAGGCGACGTGCTCGCTGCCGCACGATCATTTCCACGGCCTTCAGCTTCCTCTGGCAGCCGAGCAGGGCGCTGCGCAGGTGCTCCACCCGCATCTCGGCCTGATTCACCAGGTTACGCTGCTGCTCGATGGCCTGTTCGATCGTGCCGGCAAAGTGTGACTCCATGCAGAGGGCCGATACCCGGCGGCTACTTTCGCCCGAAAGTCGGCGACGCTGCTGTTGTTCCAGACGATAATTTTCCAGCGTGCCGAGCGTCTGCCGGTGGGCGCTCAAACGCTGTCGGGCATCGAGCAGCGATGCGGCGGCCTCATCGCGAAGGCGCTGGTAATTTTCGATGGCCAGTTCCAGTGCCGGTTTCATGATGAGACCATATCATCAGGTAACGTATCATCAGACAGGATGGCGTTCATTCTCTCCACCACGTCCGGCAGGGTCGTCGGATCACCCACGTCCTGGCACAGGAAGCCCTCGATCTCGGGCAGCAGTTCGATGGCCCGGTCGATCTTCGGATCCGAGCCTGGCGAGTACGCACCGATCGTGATCAGTTCGCGGCTTCGCTGATAGGCTGACCACATCGCCTTCATCTGGCGGGCCAGTTTCTGGTGTGACATCGGCGTCACGGCTGACATCACGCGCGAGATGGATTGTTCGATGTCGATGGCAGGGTAGTGCCCGGCATCGGCCAGTGCGCGTGTCAGCACGATGTGCCCGTCCAGAAAGGAACGGGACGAATCCGCCACCGGATCGTTCTGGTCATCGCCTTCGGCCAGCACGGTGTAGAAGGCGGTGATCGAGCCGACACCGTTGGCGCCCATGCCGGTACGCTCCAGCAGCGCCGGCAGTCTCGCAAAAACGGAAGGCGGGTAACCCTTCGTGGCCGGTGATTCGCCGATCGACAGGGCAATTTCCCGGGCTGCCATCGCATATCGCGTCAGCGAGTCCATCAGCAGCAGCACATGAAGCCCCTGATCCCGGAAATGTTCGGCAATGGCCGTGGCATAGCTCGCACCCTGCATCCGTGAAATGGGAGGCGTGTCGGATGGTGCAGCCACCACGACCGTCCGGCTCCGGTCGGCATCGCCCAGGATGTCCTCCAGGAATTCCTTGATCTCCCGTCCCCGCTCGCCGATCAGGCCCACCACGATCACGTCGGCATTCGTGTATCGGGCCATCATGCCCAGCAACACACTTTTGCCGAGCCCCGCGCCGGCGAACAGACCGATGCGCTGGCCCCGACCGATGGTCAGCAGCCCGTTGATGGCACGAACACCCGTATCCAGCGGCGTGCGGATCGGCTCCCGTGCCATGGCATTGATCGGTCGGCCATGGATGGGACGGCGTGCCACATCCTTCAGGGGCCCCAGCCCATCCATCGGCACGCCGTTGGCATCCAGCACCCGGCCCAGCAGACCCTTTCCCATCGGCAGATGTCGTGTCTGGTCACCGGCACGCCGCCAGGGATGGCTGTGTACCGACAGGGTAGGGGGTCGTACGGCAGGCTCCAGCGGGCAGACCCGTGTATCGGGCGATAGTCCGCTGGTGTCGGCCGATGGCATCAGATAGCTGTGGCCATGGGCGAAACCGACCACTTCGGCCTCGACCGGTTCACCATGGGGCTGTTTCAGCAGGCACAACGAACCGATGGGCAGCCGGAGCCCGGCGGCCTCCACCAGCATGCCGGAGACTTTCACCAGCCGGCCTTCGGTGGCCACCGGGTGAAGGTGCCCGGCCAGCAGATGGGCGTTGTCGATGAAGCCTTCCAGCTGTTGCGCGAAACTCATGGCCGTCCGTCGTTCGTGTCCCGGGTTTGCGCGCCGGTGGCCCGGCTGATGGCGGCATCATCCGCATCCGCATTCACATCCGTATCCGCGTCCGCGTCATGGTGTCGTGCCGTGTCGCCGTCCTGCGCAGTCGCTGCTGCCTGTTCCGGTGCCGGCGAGGCTGCACGGGACAGCGGGGTGGCGGGGGAGGCGGTACGCGTCTGCGCCGCCATGCTGGCGTACTCGGCCGTGGCAGAAGGGGCGGACAGCATGTTCCTGCCCGGCACCGGTGCTGGCGTGTCCAGGTGGCGATCGACGCCCATGCCGGCATAGGCCCGCTGGATGCGGGTTTCCAGCGTGGCATCCACGCGCATCGCGCCGGTCTCCAGACGGCATCCGCCGCGCGACAGCCCGGCCACACCCAGCACCCGGATCGACATTTCCGGGTGATGCAGCTTCATCCAGTCGGCCACCAGCGCCACATCGTCGGGATGAACCGACAGTTCCATCGAGCGATACTGCCCACCCAGCTGTTCGAGGCTGTCCGACAGCACCGCCGTGATGCCCTCCGGCATGAGCGAGAGCTGCTGGCAGGCAATCTGCTCGCCGAAACGCAGGGCAAGTGCCATGACCCGGGCGGCCAGATCCTCCTTCAGCGCATCCAGCCCCTGCCCGAAGTCATGAAGCAGGGCGTCGACATGCGCTTGTGCGGCCATGCCCAGGCGATCCTGTTCCGCCTGATGCTCGGCGCGTGTGGCCGACACCCCGGCTTCGTGGCCCGCCTGCCAGGCGGCTTCCACCTGCCGGTGCAGTTCCCGTTCGGCCGCTTCCTGGGCAGCGCGGCGCTCCCGCTCGGCCACCTCGGCCGGATCCGGGCCGTTGAAGGAGGGAACCGAAGCCGGTTGCCAGGCGTCCTGCCGGCTGATGCGGGCCGGGCGGCTCTGGGCCTGTTTCGGGGCCAGTGGGTCAGACCATGGCATCGCCGCCTCCCGTGCTGACGGCAATCGTGCCTTCCTCGGCCAGGCGTCGGACGGTCTTCAGGATTTCCTTCTGCTGGGCTTCCACTTCCGACAGCCGAACCGGCCCACGCATTTCCAGATCCTCGCGCAGGGCTTCGGCTGCCCGTGAACTCATGTTCTTGAAAATCTTGTCCCGCAGGCCCGGCTCCGCGCCTTTCAGGGCCACGACGAGCTGGTCACTCTGGATCTCGCGAAGCACCGTCTGCATCGCGCGGTTGTCCAGGTTGATCAGGTCATCGAAGGTGAACATCTGATCCTCGATCTCCTGCGCCAGATCCGGGTTTTCGGACCGCAGCGATTCCAGCAGCGGCACCTCCTCGCCACCGCCCAGGAAATTCAGGATTTCGGCGGCGGCCTTGCTGCCGCCCAGACGGGTGCGCTTGATGCGGTCGCCGCCGGTCAGCACGCGCGAGAGGGCTTCATTCAGCTCCTTCAGGGCGCTGGGCTGGATGCTATCCAGTGTGGCCACGCGCAGCATCACGTCGGCACGAAGGTCGGCGCTGAGCTGTTGCAGGATGCCGGAAGCATGATCGCGTTCCAGATGCACCAGGATCGACGCAATGATCTGTGGATGTTCATGTCGGATCAGCTCGGCCACCGAGGCCGCGTCCATCCAGCGCAGGCTTTCGATGCCGGACACGTCACTGCCCTGAAGGATGCGTTCGATCAGCATGCCGCCCTTGACATCCCCCAGTGCACGACGCAGCACATCGCGCACGTAGGCGTTCGGGTCGTGCACCAGCGTGCTCTGTTGTGAGGCCTGCTGATGGAATTTCTCCAGCACGGCGTTGATGTGATCCTTGGTCGTGTACTGCGTGCGGGCCATCACCTCGCCCAGCCCCTGCACCTCCTTCGGTGTCAGGTGCTTGAACACTTCGGCTGCCGTTTCCTCGCCCAGGGCAAGCAACAGCACGGCGGCATCTCGGGTGCCGGCTTCATCAAAACCACTCATTTGGCTGCATCCGGGTTGGTGCCATTGACCCAGTGACGGACGACGGTGGCGACCGCTGTCGGGTCGGTTCTGGCCAGTTGCAAGGCGTTGTGCTGGGCAATCGTCATGCCGATGCCCATGTTCGGATCGACTTTCTCGGCCTCCACAGCCTGAGCCTCCACGGTGTCGGGCGCCGGCAGATCCAGTGGCTCATCCACCCGCTCGCTCAGCTTGCGGGCGTTGTCCTGCTGCTGACGCATCGTCTTGAGGGCAGGGCGGATGAACATCATCAGGATCAGCAGGGCCAGCAGCACGAAGCCGAACTGCTTGCCCAGATCCTTGGCCAGTGACATCGTTTCGGGGTCTTTCCACAACGGCAGCTCGTCGGTGTCCGTTACCGGTTGGGCCGTGAACGGGGCATTCACCACCTGTACCGAGTCGCCACGCGCCGTCGAGAAACCGACAGCCTGTTGCACCAGCGCTTCGATGCTCTTCAGTTCGGTTTCGGACAACGGGGTGAACACCGGCTTGCCGTCTTCGCCCACACTCTGCTTCTGGTTCAGCAGCACGGCCACTGACAGGCGACGAACGGTGCCGGTCTGGTTGCGGGTGACGCGTACTGTCCGATCCAGCTCATAATTCGTGACGGACTCCTGACGGCTGGAGCCATTGCTGTTCTGCTGACGCGCACTGGCACCGCCGGCGGCCTGCGTGTCCTGGGCGGCACCGTTGATCGGTGCGGAGACGGTTGCCGGCGGCTGGTTCGAGAGCGCCCCCGGAATGCCGCCTGCCGCACCCGGTGCGCCACTGCCGTCGAGGCTGGCCATCGTCTGCTGGCTGCGAATGGCTGCATTGGCCGGATTCTGATTCGGGCCGTAAGTCTCTGCCGTGGCTTCGCTTTGCGTGAAATCGATGTCGGCGGCCACCTGGGCGCGGATGTTGCCTGCACCCACGATCGGTTCCAGCAGATCCGTGATGCGGCGGGTGAGCGTCCCCTCGATCTGGTTGCGGTAGTTCATCTGCGCCGTGTTCATGGCGCCACCATCCGCATCCAGATCCGACAGCAGCTTGCCGTTCTGGTCCACCACCGATACCTGCTTCGGGCTCATGTCGGGTACCGAAGCGGCCACCAGGTGCAGGATGCCCGAGACCTGCTGTCGATCCAGCGAGCGGCCCGGATAGAGGTTCAGCACGACCGAGGCCGAAGGTTTCTGCTGCTCGCGCAGAAAACCGTTCTGCACCGGCATCGCCAGATGCACCCGGGCGCTCTTGACGGCTGCCAGCCCCTGGATCGAGCGGGCCAGTTCACCTTCCAGACCGCGCTGAAAATTCAGCCGTTCCTGAAACTGGGTCGTGCCGAAGCGCTGTTTCTCCATCAGCTCATAGCCGGTGGTGTCGCTTTTCGGCAGCCCCTGTGCGGCCAGTCGAAGACGAAGATCATGGACGCGGTCGGCTGGCACCATGATGGCGCCGCCACCTTCCGTGTACTTGTAGGGCACATTCATCTGAACCAGCTGCGCCACCACGGCACCGCCTTCGCGATCCGGAAGATTGTGGTAAAGCACCCGCCAGTCGGGCTGCTGTGACCACAACCAGGCCGACACGGCCACGGCACCGAGGGCGATGACGCCGGCACCGGCCTTGAGCTTCATGGCCGTGGGCATCTGGGCAAATGGACTGGCATTAACGCTGACAGGCATCGAGGTAGACATGGCGGGTGTGCTCGTACTCATGGCACGCATTATTCGTCAGCGCACGAACAGGATATGCGTCAAATACCGGGCTGGATGCCTGCTATTTTGCAGACATGTATCAGCGGCTATCGCTAGGATGACGGGGTGAGGCTGGCATTTTTCCGGCCCGAGGAGGAAGTCAATGCAAGTGGAATTTCCCAGTTCTGCGCTGAAAGCTGCCGCTGATGCTGCTGCATCGGCCGGTCGTCCGGACAGGATCGGGGCGTGGGATCATCGTCTGCCGTCGGGCGGCGTCGAGAAAAGTCAGCAGGTGTCTTTTGGCGATCTGCTGATGGATGCGCTCAAGGACATCAGCAACACCCAGACTGTTGCAGACAGGCAGCAACGTGCCTTTGAGGTAGGGGAGCCTGGCGCCACGCTGGAGAGCACGATGGTGTCGATGCAGAAGGCCCAGATCGGCTTTCAGTCGGCGCTGACGGTGAGAAACCGGCTGGTGCAGGCCTACAGTGAGATCATGAGCATGCAGGTCTGAGGGGCTGAGGGGGCTGAAAGGCATGACCCGGTGCGTGGCAAGCCCCGCCTCAATGAAAACGGCCGCCAGGCTTTCAATCCCTCGGATCTTGGGCGGCAGGAAAGTCGCGGGCTGCAAACCGGCCGCGCCGGCCCATGTTGCACCCGCTTCCTGCCCTATAGCTTGGGCTATGGGGCGGCGAATCGGGCACAAACCGTGCTCGGCGGGGCCAGTTTTCGCCTTCGCGATTCCTGGCGCCCAGGCTCCTGGGAACTTGGGGTACCCTGAACAAGTCCACGCGGACGCCGCATGCCGTTCCGGGGTGCGTCGCCTCAAGGTACTTGTTCAGCGTATCCCTGGATCATCCAGCGTTGCGCTGGCGTCGTTCCACGTCCATCACATAGATCTGAATCTGCCGCGACATGCTTTCGGGCAGGCCCTGAAAACGGCAGCTCACGAGCTTGTGGCCAGGCATCTCGCCGGCGGCAACGCGGATCACTTTCAGATCGCAGGGCAGGGCGGCCGCTTTGTCCCGCTCGATGCGGCAATGACGCAGCATCTCCCCCGGCTTTGGCAAGCTGAGCGAATCGGGCCAATGAAAACACAGACCGCCAGCCGACAGGTCATGAATCGGCCCCTGTCCTTCCGTCACGTCGGCATGCCGGAAAAACACCGAGGCCCGGTCTGTCGAAGGGGGAAACACCCGAAAATCGTTTCGCCGCTGGATGCGCCAGCCTTCTGTCGGAATCGCGGCCACCAGATGCTGACCTTCCTCATCATCCTTCAGTGCGATCGAGGGGAGCTCCAGCTGAATCTTCACGGCGCCGGTATTGCCCACCAGCGTCAGCCCGTGGGCATTGAGCAGGCGGTCATGGTGGGCAGGGGCCGCGTCGGTGTGCAGACAGAAGCTGTTGGCCTCCAGCGTTTCGACATGGGTGATCAGGTGGGGGTGATTCTCTTCATGGCCATACAGCACCACGGGCGCCCTGGCCGACATCAGCTCTCGCAACATCGAGCGCACGCCCATCGTGCCGGCCACCCGGAATTCCGCCAGACTTTCATCCATCGAAAGCGGCAGGTAGCCGGGCAGGGGGGCATTCATTGGATCAGCAGACGGCTGGGTGTTCACGATCATGCTCCGGTGGTTCAATCAAGATCAGGTCATCTCCATCAGACGGGAGTCGTGACGATAGGCTTCGAGGCCGGCACTGTCTGCAACATGGGCGACAGGCGAGCATAAGCAGGCGACGACAGTTGCCGGATCCTTTCATCCACGGTGAGGATTTCGCGGATCATCTTCAACCGCTTTTCTTCCAGCAGCCGTCGGGCATCCGGCTCGAAATCGGCCAGTTCCTGCCAGCTTTCCTCCAGATCCCGTGCCAGTCGGGGCAGGGCGCTGCGAAGGTTTCTGACGCCCTCCCAGTCGCCGGCGCAGGCTGCCGTCAGCATCGATTCGGCGAGCCACAGGGCTTCCTGATACTGCTGCGGCAGCTCGATGCCGCCATCGGCATCCTGCATGGGATAGGCCTTGGCCAGGGTGCTAAAGAACATGCCCAGCCCTCATGCGTTCGGTTTCAGGTTCATCACCTGGGGGCGGATGCTGCTCCAGGCATCGCGCAGATCCTTCAGCAGCTCGGTCACTTCCTCATACTGGGCCAGATTGTTGTGCAGGTTGGCCGACAGCAGCGTGTGGCTCATGTAGCTGTACAGGGCGGCGAGGTTGTCCGACAGCTCGCCCACATCCGGATCGAGCGACGCCTTCAGCCCCTCGTCGATGATGCGAATGGCACGGGACGTGGCCATGCCTTTGGTGGGAATGTCTCCTTGGCGAAGGGCGATGGCAGCCTTCATCACCGCCGTCACGGCACCGTCGAAGAGCATCTCGATCAGACGGTGTGGATCCGTCAGGTGAATCGAGCTTTCCAGATCGACCGTGTGATAGGAAGACGCTGCTTTCGGTTGATATTGCATCGCAAACATGGATGAACCTGCGTGAAGGGAATCAGAAACATGACCGCGCTCATTCTGGCATCGGCATCGGTAGGCCGATCCGCAGACGCAGCGGCGTCCTGTAGCCTTTATCGTCCTTTATGCGGCCAACTTTAGCGGCCGAACAGCGGCGCAGAAATGGGGTGTTTTTCGGGGAACCTGCGGATGCAGGGAGCGGTCATGACAGGTAGGATAATGTGAGGCATGCACGCCAGTGTGGTGAGTAACGCATGAGGTCGCATATGGCATGACATGGTATGGGGTGGGCAGGTGTCGGCTCTCCTGACACGAATTCAATCTCCAGAGCCTGTTACCTTGACCACTGTTCTTTGAGACAGTAAATTGGCTTCATCTCTTCGACAGGTCAAGACCCATGCCCATCAATCATGACCAGAACTTCAAGAACCTGATTCTCGATTACCCCCGTCAAGCCCTGGCTTTCTTTGCTGCCGAGGCAGTGAAACGGATCGACCCTGACGCCGAGGTCATCCCCATTCGGCAGGAGCGTCTGAAGAACCGGCTCAGCGATCGCTTCTTCGAGCTGGATGTGCCGTTGCGCGTCACCTGGGGGGATGGGCGAGAGGATGTCATGCTTTTCGTGCTGGAGGAAGAAAGCGATCCGCGCCGTTATTCCATTTACCGGCTGGGGGTTTACTGCCTTCAGCTTGCCGAGGAATTCGACACGGATCGGGTCGTGCCCGTGGTGATCTTCCTGAAGTGCCGGCCCGAACCCAGAACCAGCGTGGCGCTGGGCGGTGACAGGGTCGTGCTCAGCTTTGAGCCATTCATCTTCATGCTGGGCAACCTCTGCTCGGCCGAGTATCTGGAGAGCACCAACATCGTGGCCCGCATCGCCTTGCCCTGCATGCGGCATGAATCCTCGGAAGGGCAATGCCATGCCAGGGGCAAGGCCGTGCAGGGGCTGACAACCTACGAGCGTGACCCGGAGAAAATCTTGAAGTACTATGAGTTTATCCAGCACTATTCGCATCTTGATGAAACGGCACAACGTCTGTACGCTGAGTACTACGCGAAGGAGGAAGAGCAGATGAGCAGCTATGTGGAGCAGATCCGGGCCGAGGGCCGGCAGCAAGGTTTGCAACAAGGCTTGCAGCAGGGCGAGCAGCAATTGCTGCTGAAGCAGCTGAGGGTGCGTTTCGGCGCCCTGGATGACGGCGTTGCTCAGCGTCTCAAAGATGCCTCAGTCGAAGAACTCGACCGCTGGGCTGCCAACATCCTCACGGCCAGATCTCTGGATGACGTGTTTCAGGTGTAATGAATGAGAGGGGTCATGCTGCAAGAAGCCCGCTTTGATAAACGTATTCAGCAACTTGATTTCATTCACCAGGGTTTTGCCGTCCAGGACGGTAAAAGGCATGAAAAGAGCTTGTCTGAGATGCTCATTGAAAGGGGCATATACAACGGACGCCTGAGTCAGCTGCCTGATGCCTCTGTTCCGACTTGCCCCTATCCGCATGTCCCAGATGCTGGATATAGAAGAATTTCAGGTACCAAAAAAGAAAAGGCTGGCAGCGCTTGCCAGCCTGATCGGCGGTTCAGAGTATCCTTGAACCCCATCAACGCGGGAGAATGGCCGCAATCGACGCAAATGAGTTCGTGATCTTCGTGATGTTCGCGTCCAGTGCCGCATACTGTTTGCGCAGTTGCTCTTCACGGCGCGTCAGATTGTCACTGATCCGGTCGTGCTTGTCGGAGTGGGCCTTCAGCGCGCGGTTCAGCACATCGGTGGCACCCTGGATGCTGCCTTTCGGATCGAGGATTTCCTTCAGTCGATCACCCAGACGCCTGGCAAGCCCCCCGGGGGAGGCGGGAGATGCGCCCGGGGCACCCGGCGTGCCGCCAGGTGTGGTGGCATTGCTACCCGCGGCGCCGAGGTCGCCAGCCAGCAGACGACGCAGCCGGGCCGGGTCGTTCAGCAGGGCTTCGAGCTTGTCCTTCTTGATGCTCAGCCCGCCGTCGCGGCCCAGCTCGAAGCCTGCCTTGCTCAGACTGGTGTTGTCGTCCTCGCCTGGTTGGGCGCGAACCAGCGAGCGAAGCTGGCCCTGAATCCGGATGATCGTGGCATTGCCCTGCAAGGTGCCGGCCGTCTTCGATCCCGCGTCGTAGCGCGTCTCCGAGGAGATCAGGCTGTTGACCTTGTTGTAGGCGTTGATGAAGGCTTCCACATCCTCTTTCAGCGAGTCCTTGTTGGCTTCGACCTGAATCGACACCGGCTGGGGGCCGGTCTTTTTCAGTTCGAGCGTGACGCCTTCGATCAGATCGGTCACCTTGTTGCTGGCCGACGTGGCGGCCAGCCCGTTGATCTGCAATTTGGCATCCCGGGCAATCTGGGTGCGTTGCGTGCCGTTGCTGCCCGTGGCCTGGGTGGCCGACACATTCAGGGCATCGAGCTGGCCGCCACCGCTGGCCGTGATGTTGAAGGCATTTTCAGCGCCGGTTTCGCGGCTGCTCAGCATCAGGCGTACGCCGGACTGATCCTTGACCAGACTGGCACTGACGCCGGCATTGCTGCGGTTGATCGCATCGCGGACGTCCTGAAGGGTGGCATTTTCGGCCAGATTGATGGTCACGGCGGGGCGGTTGCCGTCCTGCTCGAACGCGGTGCCATTTTCATCCACCAGACCCATCTGGATGTGCAGGGTGCCACCACCCACCACCGTGTCGGCCGAGGCAAAGCTGCGCGTTGCCACCGCCTGGCTCTGGGCCAGCTGATCGACGCGCAGCGAGTGCATGCCTTGTGCGCCGGGCGCGCCGCTGCCTCCGCTCGCGACGATCATCGCCTCGTCACCGCTTTTCGCGGTACTGTTCTGCCAGGTGCTCTGGCGGGTCAGCTTGTCGGTGGCCGTTTGCAGCTCGGACAGGGCAGACTTCACCTTGCCCCAGGCCGACAGCTTGGTGTTGATGCCGTCCTGCTGTTTCTTGATCTTGGCCAGCGGTTCGCGCTCAAGCGCCATCAGCTGGGAAACGATGCCGTTGACGTCGATGGAACCGCCGGCTGCCGTAATTGCGCTTGCCATATGAACCTCTACAGATTGGGTTGCTTTCGAGCATCATATCGGCGGTTTGGGCAGGGGCGTAAGGGGGCAGGGCACCGGCTACAGCGTACCGCTATCCGTTGATCGGACAGGGTTGAGGGGCAACGGACGGGCGGTACCGATGGGCCGATCAATACCTGAATGATGGGATGTCTTGCCAAAAAATGGCCTGAACCAACCCCGGCAGGGGGAACGCGCGGATACGATAACGATAAATATTGCCGGGGCCAGTTCAGGCCAGGGTTGGACGATAAATGCGATACTCGATCCAGATAATGTCCGCGATGCGGACGGTATCCATCTTGCACGGTTTGTCGTGTGCTGACATCA
>JAUMZD010000025.1 GCA_030528325.1 Lautropia sp.
AAGGCAAACCGCTCGAATACATCCGCATCACCCACATCTTTGCGGCCGACGGCGCGGACGCCGAAGGTCGTGTCGTGCGCTTCGGCAACGAAGGTGCCCGCACCGACGCCCAGGGCATCCGCCTCGACGCCCTGGTGGTGAAAGCAGCCGACCCCAATGTCCCGGGTGATGACACGCTCACCGCCTATGAAGTCATCAAGGTCGAAGGCGGCATCAGCCGCGCCGACGCTGAAAAGATGGCTGCGGAGAAAGGCGGCAAGCTGCTTCAGATCAACGATGCCACCGAAATGGCCTGGATCAACCAGAACCTTTTCGGCATCCTCGGCGAACACGACGGCGAAGACGCCCCTGAATCAGCTGCTCAGCTGGTGAACAACGGCGTCTGGTTCGGCGGCAAATCGTATGACGGCGCTGCTGCTGCTCACGACGCCATCATCCGTGCGAGCGGCAAGCTGGCCGATGGCGCCAAGACCTATGACACCAGCGCCGACAAACTGGGCGGCTTCGTCATCGAGTACGGCAATTATGTCTCCCCGCTCGGCCTGCTGGGCGAAGACGGCAAGGTCAAACCCATTCTGCCTGGCACCACCCTGTCCATGGAAGAGGCCAAAAACCTGGTCTGGAATGGCGACAAGAACGCCGTCGGTCTCCTGAAGTTCGAGGCCGTTCAGGGCCCGGCAAACGATGCCCCGGTCGTCGAAGGCGCCAGGGAAGTCATCCTCAAACTCACCGAATCGCCCACCGTCAAACCGCCCATGGCCCCGGTTCCGGCCGTGGAATCCGGTCAGCAGGACTCGTCAGGCCAGCACACCGATGGCGCGACCCCCACTCACGACAATGCCTCCCATACCGCGCCCTCCACCGGTTCGGATTCAGGTTCGGATTCAGGTTCGGCCTCAGGCTCCGGCTCGGCCTCGGGTTCCGGTTCTGCGTCGGGCTCCGGCCCCTCACAGGGCTCATCGACGAATCACCACCATCAGCAGTCAGGCGATTCGGGCAACCACGCTGGCAACACCGACAACGCGCAGTCGTCCGCCGTGACTCAGAACGAAAAGACGGTTTCTGTGGCCTTTGACTCCTTCAAGCCCCTGCCCGACAGCATTTTCCGGGGCACGGACAGTAGCAAGGCACCGGCCTTCATCAAGATCACGGCTGTCACGCCGAACGACGCTCCAGATGGCAGCTCATCACCGCTGGTGCTGAACAAGGACGGCGATGGCACCAACGCCAACAAGGCACTGGGCACCGCCCAGGGTCAGGAAAACATCGTTGCAGCGGCCGATTTCGACAAGATCAGCTGGAATGCCACGCTGAATACCGGAGGCAGCTTCAGCTTCGAGGCGCTGAACGCGCAGAAACAGCCGATCCCGGGCAGCGCCCAGACCATCAACGTCTTCGAGCAGCCGGCAGCCCCGAAGTACGACGCCTCCAAGCAAGTGATCGGCGTCGTCAAAGACGGCACGGTAAACTTCACCGCCGAACAATTTGCCGGCATTGCCAACCCGGCCAGCCGAATCCGCATCCTGGAGGTGAAGGAGAGCGACGACGTTGCCAAGCATATCACCCCATTCTATAAAGCCGGAGAAAATGGTAACGACCCGACACCCATCAATGCAGGCGAGGTGATCGAATCGGGCGACTTCGGCAAGTTGCAATGGTTTACCAACATCAATGAAGGCGGCGTCCTGCGCTTCGAGGCAATCGACGAACATGGCAACCCGCTGGGCGCAGCACAGCAGATCACGGTCTACGAGCTGCCCGAAGCACCGGTTTACAAATCGGATGTCCGTGCCACCGTCGGCCACGATCAAACCGCCGGCACGCTGGACGCCGGGCTTTTCCGGGGAACGGATCCGGACAAGGTACCTGCCTGGATTCGCATCACCGCCATCAACGAAGACGATGACAGCGAAGCCGGCAAGTCCGCGCTGAGCGTCCTCAACAACGGCACGAGTGAAAGACTGCTCAATGCCGGCGAAGGCAACGAGGTCGCCAAAGCCGATTTCGGCAAAATCCGCTGGGATGCCAGCACCAATCAGGGCGGCAGCTTCTCCTTCCAGCCGCTCGACCAGCACAAACAGCCCATCAAAGGCGCTGAGATCCAGACCATCACGGTATTCGAGCAGCCGGCCAAACCCACCTATGAGGACAAAGAGCAGCATTTGCAACTGACTCAGGGCGCCACCGGTCTGCACAAGCTGGATCAAGCCTGGTTCATCGGCACGGAAGAGAACAACAAACCCGCGAAGGTGAAAATTACCGGCATCCAGATCGTCGGCAATCATCAGCCCGTCACGCAGACCGCCCTGTACATCGGCCATGATGACCAGAGCGGCCGCCAGAATGGTGCTGCGGTGGACAACAGCAAGGACAAGGCCCTCAAGCTGAACGACGTGATCGACTCGGCGGACTTCGGCAAGATCTATTGGGATTCGACCCAAAACGACAACGGCACGATCACCTTCCAGGCACTGGATACGCATGGCAATGCGATCTTCGGCAGCAACCCCGTCACCATCCGCGTGACGGAGCTGCCAACCGATGCTCCCGAAGGTAGCGGCACCCAGTCGAGCAATCAGTCGGCTGATCCGTCGCCAAACCAGGCGCAGAACAGTGCTTCCGCGACCGGCCAGACGCAGACGCCATCGCCCTCCGGTGAAGCTGGGCAGACCAGCAACGAATCCGGCCAGGACACGTCCAGCGGGAAGCCCACCTTGGGCCGATCCGACGAAGACAGCGATCAGCGTCCGGAACAGGATCAGGATCAGAAGAACGACCCGGCTAAAGAGTCTGAAGACGCTGGCAAGAACCAGGCGTCAGCAGAAACCGACCCGGGCCGGCAAGGTGCGTCCGAGAGCGACCCAGTCAAGGATCCGTCTGCCCAAAACCCCCAAGGCGCCCAACAGAATCAAAAGGGCGACGAGAGTGCAGAGGGTGAAGCGGAAGACAAGGACACAGGGGCTGAGGAGCCCGAGGTCAAGGCGGACGACAAGGCTGGCCAGACTGGTGTGCCTGGCGACAGCGGGGCATCCGAAACCACAACCGTCAACGCTGGCACATCGGACGACCTGAAACACAGCACGGACGGCCAGGATCTCCCGCCAGCGCCCCCGAGCGGGGATTCAGAGTCTCCCGACGACACATCCTCATCCGGGAAGGCCAAGGAAGACATCGTTAACGATCAGAAGGCGGATGCCGATGACGCCGATGAGGCTGATGAGGCCGAGGAAGAGCCCGACAGCGACGAGGAGCAGAACGTCGGTGACAAGGGGCAAGCGTCCGATGGTAAAAACCAGATGTCTGATGCCGAAGACCCCGAGGGTGTGAAAGAGACTTCCGTCCCCGATGGCCAGGGCGAGGGAAGAACCTCCGTCGACTCGTCAGAGAATGCGCTCAAACCCAAAGCCTTCTTCTACCCGTCGAGCTTCTCGACGGTGGAGAGCCTGGCCGAGATGCCCGAGCACAACAGCCTGAGCATCGGCGGCTTCTGAGGTCGAGCAGCCCTCCTGTCCGTGACACGCCCTGCGCGTGTCACGACACAGCCCCCCGGCGCCCATTCAGGGACAAACGCCGGGGGGCTTTTTTGAGTACGTCCGGAACAGCAGCGCCTGATCGACTGAACAGGCCAGACATGGCACAGTACCCCATCGCCTTGAACGAAACCGTCCGGAATCCGTCCATGCCTCCAAAGCCCCTTGATCCGCTGATTTCCGAGTTCGAGACCGAAGAACAGGAAGCGGCCTACACCGCGTGGTTGCAAGCCGAAGTAGAAGCCAGTCTGGCAGACCCTCGGCCCTCGATTCCGCACGACGAAGTGGAACGCCGGATGACCCTTCGCCTGGCGAACATTCGCCGGCAGTACGAAGCCAAGCCGGCATCCTGATGCTGCCGATCATTTGGCGAGAAAGAGCCGAATCAGATCTGGCGGACATCGTTCAGTACATCGGCCAATTCAGCCCAGCATCGACAGAACGCATCTGGCAGCGCCACCATGTCCGAGATGCTGACCCGAACCTGAGGAGACACTTTCGCATGCGAAAGTCCCTGACCCTCAACCTCAACGCTAGCGCCCCAACCCCGGCTCCCGACCGTGATCCTTCTCAACCGCCTGGTTCTGCTCATGCACCCGGTGCCTGTCCTGCCCCGGCTCGATCACCAGCCGCTCACCCACCGACACCGCCCGCTCGAGCCTGTCCCGCTCATACGACAGCGCCACCATGTCCGAGATTCTAACCAGCACATGCTGACTCGAGCCCGCCACCACCTCGCCCTGAACCGGGCGGCCCAGGGCATCACCATCACGCAGGATCAGCCCGTGACGGACTGCTTCAGCCTGGATCGTCTGACGGCTCAGCGCGTCCTTTTCTGGATTTCCCGGCGAAATACTGGATCGACCTCCATCTTTGTGAGGCCTTCCAGCATCAACTCTCCCATCTCCAGCAAGCGCCTTTCCCTTTCCTTCTTTCTCAGGGGATCGTCCGGCGGCCTGACGGTAGAAGCCATCACTGTATCGCCCCTCCTGGTATCCTCGTTCAAGCGCTGATACAAGTCTTTGTCTAATCTGTTCACGATCACCCTCCCGTTCAAGCACATCAATCGAAGACCATCCTGCATGATGCAACTGCTTATTGGCCAGGCTATTGTCCAAAACCAGCAAGGAAACTGAATCTCCGAAGCGATCTTGAACCTGACGTAGCCCCGATGGCAAATTTCCCTGGATTTCGGACATAACGGCAATAGATGCCCCCCGACCGTTTTCCGGATCCAAAAACCTCATATTGGTTCGATCCAACGCCGTTTCCGGCTTGACATGTACAGCAACAATAGAGACATCAAACCCAGCCCTCAACGCCGAATCAATCTTCTCCATACTGGGGCCAGGCCGGCTCATCTGTCCTTCAAAGACAACTGCCACATCCGGTTGCTGGCCATAGAAGACGATACTCGACGACTTCCCAGCGCCCGGAATCCCCGTCACAAAATAGACTTTATCCCGACCATCCCGAGGCCCGGCCTCGATCAACCGTCGGTACTGTTCTGCCGACAAAACCGCCGCCGAGTTATGTACCGCCCCATTGAAGCGGCTCCGGCTCTCGGGTGATGCCGCAAAGCGGGGCATCAGCTCCTTCATGGTGTCGGCGGCCACATAACGGCCCCCGAACGTGTCCGCGCGCTGCGCATAGGCCGCCAGCACCGCATCCGTGCGCGTCGTGGCCAGCTCGATGGCAGCCGACTCCACCGCCACGAGTTCCGGATCGGCAAATCCTCGCCGTGTGATCTCGTCCATCTTCTCTCCATCATGCCAGACTTTCGCCTGCGAAAGCCCCTGCCCCGCAACCTCAACGCTCGCGCCCCAAGCCCGGATCCCGCCCGTGATCCCGCTCGAAGGCCTGGCTCTGCTCATGCACCCGGTGCCTGTCCTGCCCCGGCTCGATCACCAGCCGATCGCCCACCGACACCTCCCGGTCGAGCTTGCCCCGCTCATAGGAGAGCGCCACCAGGTCCGAGATCCTGACCAGCACATGGTGGCTGGAGCCCGCCACCAGCTCGCCCTGCACCGGGCGGCCCAGGGCATCGCCATCGCGCAATACCAGGCGCCGCTGCGAGGCGGCCATCTCCAGCACCTGCCGGGATTCTTCCCGCGTCACCGCCCCCTTGGGCACCTCGCCCCGATGCAGCTGCGCCGACAGCTCGGCCCTCGCCTGAAGATAGGTCTCGTTCTTCTCGGGCGACAGCCCCCCGGATTCACCGCCTCTGGCTGCCTGCAACTGCTTGTACGCCCCATCCAGCTCCGGGTAGCGGCCCAGCGCCTCGGATGATCTCAGCGTGTCGAAGGCGTGCGCCCGTTGGTACGTCGTGCTCTGCTCGATCTGCTGAAGCGCCTGCTGCGCGCGCGCCAGGCGTTCGGCCAGCATCGCATCATCCCCTATCCGGATCGGCCCCTGTCGGGCAGGATCCGGACGTTGTACCGCCGCATAGGCACGTTTGAGCGCTTCATCCTCACCGACAATCGCCTTCCGGTAGAGGCGCTGACCATCCCTGTCGGTGAAGGTGGTTTGCGCCACCTGTCGCGTCACGTCACGATCGCTGGGCATCCGCTCGGTTCGGAGCAGGACAGGCTGCGATTCAGCCTTCGCATCACGGAAAGCCTCGGCCGCCTCATAGACATTGCCAAAGACCCTCCCATTGCGCTGTGTCATGGTCTCCAGCGTGTAGATGACCCGATCCAGATAACCTTCCCGCTGTCGGGCAAGATAGGTGATGTCGGTGAGCGTGGCCACCTGATGGCGATGCTCCGCATGCGTCCAGGCCCTCGTCCGCTCCTCGCTCAAGGCCTGCCCAGCCCCAGGCGCCCTGGCCCACTGCCCCTTCTCCAGCCGGTTGGCAAAGATCTCCCGCTGATTTGCGTCATACACCCGGATGGCATCCACGGCCCTCGACGACTCCAGCAGGCTCACGGAATCCGCCAAACCCTTGTAGGCCACATCATGCTGCGCCTGGTTGACGAAGCGTCCTACACCACGGCTCGCCACCTGCTCCTCGAAGCGTAGTCGCGCCCGAGCGATGGACACCTCCGGGTTGACCGCAATGACACGCGCCTCGACCGTATAGCCATGCTCACGCAGCTGTGTGGCCAGATGCCGGATACCTTCGGGATCCCGCATCGTCCCGTCGATGACCAGGTTTCGACGTCCCTGAACCGCAGCGGTGGTCAATCGCCGCGCCCACTCGGCCGCCTCCTTGTGCGTGCGATCAGCAGCGTGCTGGGGATCGATCTTCGACAGCGCGATGTAGGTCGGATTCCTCTCTCGCAGCTTGTCCGCATCAATGACCACAGCCCCACCACTTTGGCTCAACTCATGCCGAGCCATGCGAGCCAGCTCGGACTTGCCCGAACCTGGTTGACCACCCAAAAGAATCGCACCCGGTTTGTCCTGTGCAACCGTATGAGCCAATGCATAGCTTTCGATCTTTGTGTAGATCCGCTCAGAATCCAGCCTACGTGCCTGCTGATCCATCGTATTTCCTCAAAGATCCCACAGCTCACGAGCAATCGGGCCGTAATGCTTGATGACTTCCTCCAATCTCTCGGGATCATTCACGCTCAGAGAATCTCGAAGCTCATCCATCTCATCCTGAGCGCGTTCAGCAGCCTCAATCACCGACTCATCCGGGTTTGGTTTGGCCATCTCCTTGCCAATCTCTCCTGCATGGTAGGCAATGATCGCCCCCAGCACATCCTCAGCCACTTCAAGACGCACCCCAACCCGACTGAAAATATTGCTCATCTCCCACTCCCCTGACTCACTTGAACCTCAGGCTTTCGCACGCGAAAGTCCCCGCTTTACTTCCTCTGCCAGGCCCGATCACCGTCAACCAGGCAGATCAGCCTACCCCCGCGCGCCATCATCAACCGCTGCTGTGACGCAGCCGCTTCCAACACGCGCCTGGATTCTTCCAGCGTCACCGGAGGAGCCTGTCGTATCGGGTCTCCCGGTGGCTGAGCAGACAGCTCGGCCGGCCCCCGCTGCATGGCGACCGCCGTCTTCCCGGAGGCTCACCCTTGCAGCGAGACGCCTGCCTTGCTCAAAGCCTCTTTCGACCAGGCAGGCAGATCCTTGCTGACGAAGCGCACGTTCTCCTTGTCGAGGCTGAACAGCAGGCGATATTGCCGCGCCGAGTTGTCCAGCACGAAGGCGCGGTCTGCCGCCTTGATCGCCTCGGGAAGATTACTGAGGCTACGATCAAAGCGACGCATGATGTCCGACTCCGGGACATCATGCCCACCCCGGCTCACCCGGAAAGCAACGCGCGTATTCGACTGCATTGGATCTGCGATCCCCACATACACAAGGTTGACCTTGTACCCCTGCGCCCTCGCCTGCTGCATCAGCTGGATCTCACCTCGCCCCGTCAACGTGGTCTCGATACCGAAAGACCTGCCCTCTTCCAACAAGGCTTTGCGTGCCAGCACGGCCTCCCGGCCTGCCCTGGCAATCACAGCGGTTTCGTCCCGACGAGTCGGGTCGATTCGCCTGGCGATCTCGTCCGGGTTGACCATGGGAATCTGGCTGGCGAAGGCATGCCTGGCCACAAGCGTGGACTTACCTGCACCGTTAGGCCCTGCGACCACCCACAACTGGGGATTATTGGCTTTGTTCATAGCACACGAATGACTTCATCGCCTTGCCTGGAGAACCTGACCAGCTCACGCCGGCCATCGGGATACTCCTTGATCTCCAGACCCGGAGGCGTTGTTCGTTCGCGGTAATAAATGGGGAACCCGGCCTTCAAAGCCTCTTCCGCAGCAGAGCCATCCCCATCAATTTTCATCAATGACTCCCAAATCCGGGCGTGCAGCTCTTCCGTGTCTTCAGGGTACTGATCCTTCCTGATATCCGTTGCCATGGCAACCTCCTTTGTCACAGTTTCAGCTCGATGAAGCCCTAGGAGCTTGCGAAAGTTTCCCCGCGGACTCAGCGCTCGCGCCCCTGCTCATGCTGCTGAACAGGCGCCTTCTGCCCGCCCTGCTCGACTTCATGCACCCGGTGGCTGTCGTGTCCTGGTTCGACACGCACCCCAACCCGGCTGAAAATATTGCTCATCTCCCGCCCCCTGACTTATTGGAATCTCAGATTTTCGCATGCGAAAGTCCGCCATTGTCCACCAGACACCGGCTGGCGCTTCAGCTCTCACCCCCTCAGGAGTTTGGGCGGCAGGAAAGTCGCGAGCGGCAAACCGGCCGCGCCGGCCCATTTTGCACCCGCTTCCTGCCCCATGGCTCGGGCTATGGGGCGGCGAATCGGGCACAAACTGTGCTTGGCGGGGCCGGTTTTCGCCGTCGCGATTCCTGCCGCGTCGGCCCCTCAATGGCCGCCGCCCTGCCAGGTCGGCACGTGGAACACCGCCCCATAGCGCCGCCAGCTACGTGACTGGCCAAAGCTGCCACTGGTGGCATAGCCCATGTAGAAGCCATCATAGATGCGGTAGAACTCGTACACCGGTTGCGTGCCCGTCTGGGCCGAACGCAGCGCATGGAAAGCCACCTGTTCCCGTGTCCAGCCCCAGCCCAGTGAGGCATGGGTGCTGAGCAGATAACGTTCGGTACCGAAGAACGAACGCGAGCGGTAACGATAGACAGGCACCGTGCCCGCCTGCGGGCTGGCATAGGCATGGAAGGCCAGCTCCTGACGCGTCCACTCGCTGCCCAGTGAGGCATCGGCACTGAACAGGTAACGCATGTCACCATCCCCGCCCGGGGCCGAATACCGGTACACCTTCACCAGATTCGCGGCGCGCAGGGCTTCATCCTCGCTTTGGGGTGCGCGGACGAAGGTGCGGAAATAGACCCGTTCCGAGGTGTTGCCTGCCTGGTCGACCGCCTCCACCGAATAGGTGTACTGGCCGGGCGAGAGGTTGGTGTCTTCATGGCGAAGCGCCTGCACCAGGTTGGGGGTCAGCAGGATCGGGCCGCGCCACAGGCGATAGCCGGCCAGGCCCGAGCCGCCCGTGTCGGTCGAGGCGCCCCAGCTCACCGTCACCGTGCCACCGTTACCCGGCACGGCGCGCAGGTTGGCCGGTGCCGACGGCGCGTCGGTATCGTTCGGCACGGGGTTGTTCTGCTGACGCGAGACCGGCACATGGAAACCGCCCCCTGCGGCATGCGTCCAGCCACCTGCCGGTGCAGCGCCCGCCACGTACATCGTGTAGGTGCCCGCCCGATACTGCCGGAATTCACCGACGGCCTGACGGCCTTCGCCGGCACGATCATAGGCATGAAAGACGATGGGGCCACGTGTCCAGCCATTCTCGCGCAGATTGGCCTGGGTCGAATACAGATAACGCGTCTTGCCGGCCTCGGTGGCTTCGTAGCGATAGACAGGCACCGTGTTGTTCCTCGGGCTGCCATAGGCCAGGAAGGCCTCGCCCTGGCGCTGCCATTCACCACCCAGTGCCGGATCGGTGCTGAAGCGATAGCGCAGGCTGCCGTCGCGGGCTGCATAACGGTAGACCTGCACCACGTCAGGGTTGGCACCGGCCTCCTGCCGGACGTTGACACGCACCATGCTGGCGATCGACGGGGTGCCGGCCTGGTTGATGACGAACACCATGTAGTAGCCCGGCGGCGTGTCGAACGCATTGGCCGGCAACTGGGCCACCAGACGATTGCCATCGCGCCGGAAGCTCAGCTCGACGAAGCGCTGGTTCATGTCGAAGGAGTGCGTGACCGAACCAGTGGCCACCATCGTCACCCGCTGGATGCTGGCGGCATCCGAGGATTCGAGCACCAGCGAGCCAGACGGCTGCACCACCATCGGCGCCGAATCGATGACCGGACGCTTCGCCGGCGAACCATCGGCGTTGTACAGGTAGGGCGGGTAATAGATTTCGGCGTTCAGGTTCGTCTCGGGGCCACCGGCGCCGCCGCCACCACTGAACAGCGTGCCGTCGGGCAGCAGCACGGAGGTCGAATGGTAGAGACGCATCCGTTTCTGCGCCGGGCCACGCGTCCAGGTGCCGGTCTTCGGGTTCCACAGATCGATGTGATAGATCGGGTTGCGGGCGGTGGCACGGCGGAAATCGAAGAATTCTGCCCCGCCGGTGATCGCCACCGTGCCATCGGCCAGCACCGTGCTGTTGTGCCACATCCGGGTGTTGCTCATCCGGCCGGCATCGGTCACGACCGGGGCGTCTCGCCGGATGTCGATGATGGCGGCCCGGTCACCCTTGGCTTCCGTCATCAGGATGCGGCCGGGCTCGAACATCACGGCCGAGCCTTCCCAGTGCGACTGGTAGTTCAGCACGCCCACGTCACGGCGCGTGCCCTTGCCGCTCACATCCATCCGGTACATCTTCGTGGCCGAAAAGCCGAAGATCTTGCCGTCGGGCGCCACCCAGTTGCGCGGATACTCGTGGTAGATGTCCTGCGAATCGATGCCGCTGAGCAATTCGGTGCTGCCATCGAGGCGGCGGATTTCAGGGTGGCGCTCACCCCCCAGGCCGCCCTGCACATAGACCTCGCCATTGGGCAGCGTGGTGGCCGTGGCATACCAGCGCGGCACTTGCAGCTTCTGGCCCTTTTCGATGGTGTTGCTGCCCAGACGGAACAGCGTGGTGTCGTTGTTGGGCCGGTTGGTGCTACGGCCCCGCTCTTCACTGAAGACGTCGCCGCCGGCGATGAACAGGTCACCGGTGAGTGGCAGCACGACCTGCGCCGAGCAGAAGATGTCGACCTGGGTGGTGTTGGGCAGCAGCATGTGGGCATCGTCACCGGTGCCCACGGTCGGATCCCACAGATCGTAGAAGAACTTGCCGCCCTGCTGGCCGTTGGCCAGCGAGCCATAGGTCATCACGCGGCCATCGGGCATGACGACCGCGTGGATGGGAATGAAGGGCCATTTGACCTGGGGCCCCCAGGCCCCCTGCACGGCGGCGGCCGGCGCGGTGGGCAGGTTCTTTCGGGCCACGACCGAGTCGACGATCGAGGCACCATCGGCCACCAATCCGGCCTCCAGCACGGGCTCGGCACCGAAATCGATGCCGGCATTGGGCGCCGGAATCCCGTCATCCAGATTCTGACGCGCACCCGTCGTCGCGTTCAGGCCCGCATCAGGGGCTGCTGATCCCTGCGCCGACGTGTCGCCCCCGGCGCCCCCGCCGCCGCAGGCGGCCAGGGTCATCAAGGCGGCCAATGTGGACAGCGTGACGGCCTGCCGGCGCAACCCGGCGGGGATGACGAGCGAGGGGAAGGCATGAAACACGGCGTGCACCTCAGAAGGACTCAAAGGTGCCCATCTTCCGATGAACGGCCGTTTCTGGCTGTGTCGGGCGTCACACTCGCGCGGCAGCGGGGGTAAATCCCGCACACCTGGGGCAAGGTCGGCACCTGATCCAGCCCCACCTCATCTGCCAGGTTCAGCGGTCCCAGGAGCGCGAGCGGCAGGAAAGTCGCGGGCTGCAAGCCGGCTGCCCAAGCGCCTGGCGTGTGTCATGAACCTGTTCACCCCATCCACTCAGCCGCTGCGGCGCCAGCGTCGAAGCACCCACTGCCCCAGGTCATCGACGTAGGTGAACACGGCCGGCACCACCAGCAGGCTCAGCGCCGTGGAGGTGAGCAGGCCCCCCAGCACGGCCACGCCCATCGGGGCGCGGAAGGTGCTGTCGGCCGAGGCCGAACCAATGATGATCGGCAGCATCCCCGCCCCCATGGCCAGCGTCGTCATGATGATCGGCCGCGCCCGCTTGTGGCAGGCATCGAGCAGCGCCTCCCATCGGTTCATGCCATGATCGCGCCGCGCCATGATGGCGTATTCGACGAGCAGGATGGAGTTCTTGGTGACGATGCCCATCAGCATCACCAGGCCGATCAGGGCCGGCATCGACAGGTCGAAGCGGCCGAGCAGCAGGCCGACGAAGGAGCCCCCGATGGCCAGTGGCAGGGCCGACAGGATCGTGACCGGATGCAGCAGATCCTTGAAGAGCAGGGCCAGCACGATGTAGATGCACAGGATGCCGGCCATCATGGCCATGGCAAAGCCGGTGAACATCTCGACCATCACCTCGGCATCACCCACTTCGGTGACATGCACGCCATCGGGCAATTGCTGCATCACCGGCATCGCCTGCACGGCAGCCGCGATGTCACCCAGGCCCCGGCTGCCCAGCTCGACCTCGAGATTGACGTTGCGCTCACGGTCGTAACGACTGATGACGGCCGGCCCACCACCCAGTTCGAGCGTGGCGACCTGACCGAGCATGACCGGCCCTCCGGCCCCCTGCACCACCACGCGTCTCAGGGCATCCAGATCCTGCCTGACGGACGGATCGAGCTTGACGACGATGGGCACCTGGCGTTCGTCGAGATTGAGCTTGGGCAGCGACTGCTCATAGTCCCCCTGGGTGGCCATTCGCAAGGTATTGGCGATGGCTTCGGGCGTGACGCCCAGCGCAGCGGCACGGGCAGGGTCGGGGCGCACGATGATTTCAGGGCGAACCAGATCGGCGCTGGAGGTCACGTTGCCCACCCCCGGCAGTCTGCGCAGGGCCTGCTCCACCATGCGGGCCGCCTCATCGAGGCGCAAGGGCTCATTGCCCGACAGGGCAACGATGTATTTCTTGCCCTCATCCAGCCCCACGGACACGCGTGCGCCGGGCAAGTCATCCAGTGCGGCGCGGATCCGTTGCTCCATCTCCAGCTTGTCGGGGCGTTGACCCCGCGGCTTCATCCGCACCGTCAGCGTGGAGCGGTTCTGTGCGCCGCTGCTGGCCGGCGCGAAGGGATCGGCCGAGGCACCGCCCCCCACGGTGGCATAGATCTGCTCGACCTCGGGCAGGCCCATCAGCCGCTGGCGGGCGGCCTCGGTCAGTGCTTCGGTCTGCTGCAAGGTGGCCCCCGGGGCCAGCGTCAGCTTCACCTGCGTCTGGTCGTTGTCATCGCTCGGCAGAAAACCGGCCGGCAGCCAGGCGGCCAGCGCGAGTGATCCCACGAAGAAGCAGACGGCATAGACCATCGTCTGCACGCGGTGGCGCATGACCCAGCCTGCCCCTTTCAGATAGGCACGCATCCAGCGTCCCTCGGTCTCGGCATGCACCACCGGCCTGAGCAGGTAGGCGGCCATCATCGGGGTCAGCATCCGCGCCACCACCAGGGAGGCGAAGATCGCCAGCGACGCCGTCCAGCCGAACTGCTTGAAGAACTTGCCGACCACGCCACTCATGAAGGCGGTGGGCAGGAACACGGCGATCAGCGTGAAGGTGGTGGCAACCACGGCCAGCCCGATCTCATCGGTGGCTTCCATCGCGGCCTGATAGGGCGTCTTGCCCTGACGCAGGTGGCGCACGATGTTCTCGATCTCGACGATGGCATCATCGACCAGGATGCCGACCACCAGCGACAGCGCGAGCAGCGTCACGCCATTGAGCGAGAAACCCCACAGGTACATGCCGATGAAGGCCGGAATCACCGACATGGGCAGTGCCACGGCGGCGATGAAGGTGGCCCGCCAGTTCCGCAGGAAGAGCCAGACCACGATGACGGCCAGCAGCGCGCCTTCGTAGAGCAGCTTCATCGACGCCCGGTATTCCTGATCCACGAAGGTGACGAAATCGAGCGCTTCGGTGAAGACGAGCCCCGGGCGTTCGGCAGCCAGCTGGCGAATGGCTTCACGCACGCGTTCGCCCACCTCGACCTCGCTGGCGCCCCGGCTGCGTGTCACCTCGAAACCGATGGTGGGTTTGCCATCGAGCCAGGCCGAGCTGGTCGGCTCGGCCACGGTGTCATGAATGTGCGCCACCTGATCGAGGCGTACGCGGCGACCATCCCGCGTGCTGAGCTGCACCGTCGCCAGCGCCTCGCCATCAGCCGACCGGGACAGCAGCCGCACGGGCTGCGTGCCCCCCGAGAGTTTCGCTTCGCCGCCGGCGGCCTCCACCTCGGCGGCCCGCAACTGTTGCGACACCTCGGCCACCGTCAGCCCCAGCGCACGCAGCTTGTGGGGTTGCAGATCGACATGCACCTGCCGGGTCACGCCCCCCACCCGGCTGATCTGGCCCACGCCGGGCAGGGCCAGCAGGCGTCGCGTCAGCTCGTTGTCCACGAACCAGGACAGCGCCTCGGCATCCAGCCGCTCACTCTGCACGCTGTAGGCCAGCACCGGCACCTTGGCCAGATCCATCTTGGCCACGATGGGCTCGGGCAGTTCGGTTGGCAGGTCGGCACGGACACTCTGCACCGCCGAGCGCACATCATCGAGGGCTTCCTGAACGGGCTTTTCGAGGCGGAACTCGGCCACGATGGTGGCCGAACCCCGGGACAGGGTCGTGCTGATGTGTTTCAGTCCCTGAATGTTTGCCAGCGAATTTTCTATCTTGCGGGCCACGTCGTTTTCCAGCTGGCCGGGCGAGGCACCGGCCAACCCGGCCGACACCGTGACGACCGGCAGATCCATGTCCGGAAAATTCTGCACCCGCATCGTGTGAAAGGCCATCAGCCCAGCCACCGTCAGCAGCAGGAAGAGCATCAGGACGGCAATCGGGTTGCGGATCGACCAGGCAGACACGTTCATCGTGCGGCCCCCGTCTGCGCGTCCCCAGACCGGCCCGATGCCTGCCCAGCCCGGTCATCATCCGTGTCCGGCACCACCGTGACACGATCGCCATCAGCCAGAAAACCCGCGCCCTTCACCACCACCTGGCTTTGCGCATCCAGCGCGCCTTCATCGAGCGGCATCACCTCGACCCGGTCTCCCACACGACGGCCCGTTCTGACCCGCACGCGCTGCACCTGCTGATCGGGCATCAGACGGTAGACGGCATTGAAGCCATCCCGGGGAACGACGGCTTCGGCAGGCACGGTCAGGGCGTCGCTGTCTCCCAGCAGGAAGGCGCCCCGGCCGAACATGCCCGCCCGTACCCGGGCCTGTGGCGGCACATCCAGATACACCAGTGCGGTACGGGTCTTCGGATCCACGGTCGGCGAGACGGCCCGCACGGCGAGCGGCACGACGACACCATCGGGCTGATGCAGCTCGGCCTTCGTGCCTGCCTCGATCCGGAGCAGGTCATCGGCGCCGACCTCGGCCCGCCATTCCAGCCGGCCCTGGCGGATCAGCCTGAACAGTTCGGTGCCGCTGCCCGGCACGGCACCGACCGTCGCGTTGCGGGCCGAGATGAGCCCGTCATCCGGGGCCACCAGCTCGGTATAACGGTAGTTCTGAAGACGGGCCGTGAGTGCGGCCCGGGCACTGCGTAGACGCGCTTGGGCCGCCCGGTCGGCGCTTTGATACTGATCGATCTGCTGCTGGCTGAGCGCCCCGCTGCGCGCCAGTGAGGTGGCGCGTCGGGCATTGGTGCGTGCTTCGGCCGCGGCCGTTTCGGCCTCGTTGACCGCAGCGCGTGCCTGCGACAGCTCGGCCGCCACGGTCTCGCCGGCAAAGCGGGCCAGCACCTGCCCCTTCTTCACGGAGTCACCCACCTCCACCAGCACCTCGGCCAGCTTCAGGCCCTGGGATTCGGAGGCGATGCCAGCTTCCTGCCATGCCGCAATGTCCCCATCGGTGGGCAGGCGGATCGGCAGACGCTGCCACCGGGGCTGCCCGGTGGAAACGTTCATCACGGTGCGGGCTTGCGTCGTCTCCTCGGGCGGCGCCTGCCAGAGGTCTGGACGCCTGAGCGCGATCAATGCCATCAGCAGCAAGACCAGAAGGCAGACCACCAGGAAGATTCGTTTGGAACTGGACATGGAAACGGAGACACCGTGGACCCGGGACAGCCGCAGACCGACCGATGAACGTCGGGCCGCCGCCGCCCCGAAGCCGGCGTGTGGAATGAGGTTGGAAAACCGATGCGGTGCGGCAAGTCTAACGCGATGCCTGCCGACCTGACGCATCTCCAGGCACTTGGTCGGCAGGAAAGTCGCGGACTGCAAACCGGCCGCGCCAGCCCATTTTGCACCCGCTTCTTACCCCATGGCCCGGGGCATTGGGGCCGCGAATCGCGGCACAAATTGTGCTCGGCGGGGCCGATTTTCGCCTTCGCGACTCCTACCGCCCAAGCTCCCAGGCCATCATGCCCATGCCAGCAGAAAGGTTTTCTGCCCTCTCGAATAAGTGCATGACACGCTCTAGAATCCGGGCATCTGCCCCGCAAATGTCTGCCACGCCCACCGGTTCCGATCATCCTGTCCGACAGCGGTTCGCGACCGCCTGCCACCCAGGTGCCTCGACGCTGCTCGACGGAATCGACGGAATCGATGATCATGGCCCCTTCCAGCATGACCAAGCCATCCACTGTTTCTCCCAGCCAGCGCCCCCCGGGCAAACGACAGCCCCGGGATGAACGACTGGCACTGCCTGACGGCCACACCCATCTGCTGCTGCACTCCTGCTGCGCCCCCTGTTCGGGCGAGCCGATGCAGAAGCTGATGGAGGCCGGGATCCCCTACACCATCTTCTTCTACAACCCCAACATCCACCCGATCCGCGAGTACGAGATCCGCAAGGAGGAGAACATCCGCTTTGCGCAGAAGCACGGCATCACCTTCATCGACGCCGATTACGATGCGGACAACTGGTTTGCGCGGGTCAAGGGTCTCGAAGATGCGCCGGAGCGAGGCGAGCGCTGCACGGTCTGCTTCGACATGCGTTTCGAGCGCACGGCGCTGTATGCGCACGAGCACGGCTTCACGGCGATTTCCAGCTCGCTGGGCATCTCGCGCTGGAAGGACATGAACCAGATCAACGGCTGCGGCCACCGGGCGGCGGAACGCTATCCGGGCATGATCTACTGGGACTACAACTGGCGGAAAAAAGGCGGCTCGGCGCGGATGATCGAGATCGCCAAGGCCGAACACTTCTATCAGCAGGAGTACTGTGGCTGTGTCTATTCGCTGCGCGACACCAACCGTCATCGCCGGGCGCAGGGCCGTGATCGGATTCGCATTGGCGAGCTGTATTACGGCATGCCGGCCCCCGGCGAAACACGAGACGAAGCACGAAACACCTCCCGGGACGGCGGACAACCCTCGCCCCACCCCACCACCCACCCCACACAGGACGACACCCGTGACGCTTGAAACCCTCGAATTCGTGACCGACCCCAACCCCCAGGCCAGCGTGATCGTGCTGCACGGCCTGGGCGCCGATGGCAACGATTTCGTGCCGGTGGCCCAGATGCTGGATCCGGGCGTGGGGGTGCGCTATGTCTTTCCGCACGCGCCGATGATTCCGGTGACGATCAACAACGGCTATGTGATGCGCGCCTGGTACGACATCCGAAACGCCGATCTGGCGCAGCGCGAGGACGAGGCCGGGCTGCGACAGTCGATGGCGCAGATCAATGCACTGATCGAGCGCGAGATCGAACGGGGCATCCCCAGTGAGAAGATCGTGCTGATGGGGTTTTCTCAGGGATGCGCGATGACGCTGATGACGGGCCTGCGCCAGCCGAAGAAGCTGGCGGCCCTGATCGGGCTGTCGGGCTATCTGCCGGTTGCCGCCACGACCGAGGCCGAGCGCCACCCGGCCAACCAGCACACGCCGATCTTTCTGGCCCACGGCAAGCTGGACCCCGTCGTGCCCATCGACCGTGCCATCGCCTCACGCGATCTGCTGAAACAGCTGGGTCATTCGGTCGAATGGCATGAATACCCGATCCCGCACTCGGTCAGCCCGGACGAGATCGCGGACATCGATGTGTTTCTGAAGCAGGTGCTGGCAGGTTGAGAGGGCGGCCATGGCGCTCAGCCTTCTCCGGCCAGCGCCAGTGCCCGGTCGATCAGCGATACACAATCAATCAAAGGAAGCCAGCTCCGTATCAAGTTCGGCGGGCTCGTAACTGACAACATCGACTCCCTTTGCGCTGACGCACTCATAAAAGTCGGCCAGGGACATGCCTGCCAGTTTGGCGGCACGACCGGGACTCAACTGGCCAGCTTTGAACAAACGGATCAACAGCACCATGGAGGCACCATTTCGCCCAGCCAAGTCACTGATGTTGAAAGCTTCCATGATGATATCGCCCCCCCATGAACCAGAAGAAAGACTGCCCGACCGAACATCCAGGACTCCCAGACTGCGAAAGTCTGACCGTGGAGTTCAAAAGTGATCGCAAGTGTTTGCGAGACGAAGAGCTGACTGAAGCTTTGGTATGCCTTGCAAACGGCGATGGAGGGGAGCTGTGGTTGGGTGTTGAAGACGACGGAAAACCTACAGGATTGCATCCAAAACACCAGGAACTGAAAGGGCTGGAAGGGATGATCGCAGCACGAACCAGCCCTTCACTAAACGTATCCATTCAGCCACTCAGCCTTTCTGGCATTTCCGTTGCACGAATTCAGGTCCCCAAGGCTCACAGTGTAGTTTCGACGAAATCGGGTGTCTATCTTCGTCGCCGTTTGAAGCAGGATGGCACGCCCGAATGCGTGCCCCTGCTACCCCATGAACAGCCAAGCCGCGCGGGTAGCTTCGGATTACAGGACATATCCGCACAACCTGTTGCTGGCGCTACACTTGAAGATCTTGATCTCCTTGAACGCGAACGCCTGCGACAGGCCGTAAGGCGCTACGGCGGCGACCAGATTCTGCTGGAACTCGACGATGAAGCTCTCGATGGCGCCCTACGTTTCACTAGACGCAACGAAAACGGTGAGCGAGTTCCCACACTCACAGGGCTTCTGGTGATCGGCAAAGAAACAGCCCTTCGTGAACGCGTTGCTACGCATGAGTTTGCGTTCCAGGTTTTAGCCGGTGATGAAACCATTGCCGTCAATGAATTCCACAGATTCCCTTTGCTCAAAGCCCTGGAGTGGCTTGAAACCAACTTCCGCCCCTATAACCCGGAACACGAGATACAAGTGGGCCTGTTCCGTGTGCCAATCCCAAAGGTGGATATGGGTGCTTTTCGTGAAGCCATCGCCAATGCCTTGATTCACCGAGACTATCATCGGCTGGGCGCTGTCCATGTCCGGCTTGATGATCATGGCCTGAGTATCAGCAACCCTGGTGGCCTGGTGGATGGCGTAACCCTGGACAACCTGCTTACCACCGAGCCTCGCCCACGTAACCCAGCCCTGGCGGATGCCATGAAACGTATCGGCGTCGTCGAACGATCCGGCCGGGGCGTGGACAAGATCTACCGGGGCATGCTGCGCTTTGGCCGCCCGTTCCCTGATTACAGCCGCACCAATGACAGCGGAGTCGTGGTTCAACTATCAACCCATGCTGCGGATGAAACCTTTTTGAAACTGATCATCGAACAGGAAGGGAAGCACAAGGCCAAGCCCCTTCCGATCGACAGCCTGATCGCCCTGTCAGCACTCCGAGATCACAAGCGGCTTGGGGCCGATGAGCTTGCCAGACTGATCCAGCGCGAAATCCCACAAGCCAGAACGATACTGGAACGTCTCTTGGAAGCCGGACTGGTTCAGGCACACAACCGAGGACGTCATCGCATGTACACCCTGTCAGCAGACGTTTACCGCAATAGCAACGACAAAGCTGCGTATACCCGGCAGGCAGGCTTCAGCAAGTTGCAACATGAACAGATGGTTTTGAATTACGCCCGTGATCATAAAAAGATCCGACGAGCAGATGTGATGGAGCTCTGCCATTTGAACGCCGATCAGGCGACCAGGCTACTGAAGCGGCTATCCGATGACCTCCGGCTTCAAATGCATGGAGAAAGGCGAGGCACTTATTACACACTGGGACCCAACGCTCACCTGGAGTGAACTGGCGCGAGTCATGTTGCCCGTCATGAGCCGCTCATGCAGTCCGGCGAACTTATAAGCGGTTAAGCGCACTTATACGCGCTCACACACACTGGAACAGACGTGTCAGCGCGCTGTACCTGTTCTGACAGCACACACGCTCAGCATTGAAAACCATTGACTTTTCAAAGGGTTAGAGCAAATAGCACCACGTTACACCCGCTTCACCTGCCAAAGCAGGTTGGCAGATTCCCCTCCGGGTTATACGCACTTAAGCGCGGTTATGACGCAGTTATACGCGGCTGATGCAGGCTATCCCGGCATCACCGACCAGTGGTTGTCGAGCCGGTACGTGGCATCCAGTGCGTGACGGGTTTGCGGGGGGGCATCCGGCCCTTTGACCGGCCCCGACCGGGAGGCCGGGGGGATCGCCGGACGGGTTTCTGCCACGACAGCCCCTGCCCCGCCGGCCCAGATCTGCTGAAGCGTGCCGGCCGCCGTTCGGGTTCCAGACGCCGAACCGCTTTCCCCTGCCTCTCCGGCCAGCGTCTGCACGGCCAGCGGACAGGCCTCCGGCAGTTCGATGGGGGCCAGCCAGCCGGCGCGGCCATCGCCCGACACGCGGGGGAGTTCCCACTGCATCACCCGCCCCACCCGTGGGCAGCTGACGAGCAGGCGCTTGCCTGCCGCAACGATCGAGCCGCCATAACCGGCCCCGCTCACCCCATCGGGCAGACCGATCGCGTGAATGCCCTCGACCCGATCGAGCACGGCCAGCACCGGTGCCCGACGGCGGGCTTCGGGGTCGGCATGCTCGGCCTGCAAGGCGATGCCGATGCGGCCATCGGCCGTTTCGGCCAGGTGGCGCAGGCCCAGACGGCTGTCGGGCAGATGCCAGCGCTGCCGGATCTCGCCGGTGGCGGCATCCAGCCGAACCAGGCAGGAGTCCATCCGGTCCAGGCCGTACTTCAGACGGCCGGTTTCGCGGCGGATCTCGATGCCCCCCACGGCCACCCACAGCGCACCATCCCGGCCCTCGATCATCTGGTGAGGGTCGATGCCCTCGACCGGCCAGCGGTCGACCAGTTCGAGCGTGCGTGCCTCATAGACGCCCAACAGCCCTTCCCCGCTTTCCAGATCCGTTTCCGAGGCCAGCAGACGCTTGCCGTCGGCCGTGGCGATCACATGACCGTTGAAGCAGGTGCTGCCATCGGACCAGCACCACTGCGGTTCACGGCGGCCGCTGACGTCGATGCGGGCCAGCCAGTCGCCGGGGCGACGTGCCACGACCAGCACCCGGCCATCCGGCTGCGGTATGACGGCGTGAGCACGTGACGGCAGGGCAACAGCACCTGCCACCTCGATGCCATGCTCACCCGGTCGCATCAGGCCCACGTAGTGTCTGCTGCCCTGCAGCCAGGTGGCAGCCAGCAGCGGCATCGGGCCAGCAGGTGTCATGGCAACGCGAGCGTCATGCCCTGCCCTGTCAGACCCGGGGGCCCCTGCCCTGACAAGCAGTGGTGCGAAGCTTCCAGATGCGCCCACCGCACCGAGACCTTGCACGAAGCGCCGGCGCACCAGACGGGCAACCGGCTGATCTCCTTCAGGCATCGACTTATCCCTCCCATCCGCTCAACGCCACCCATGCGGGCGGACGGCCAGCAAAGCTCGGCCCCGCAGCAGCGCAAAAAATGCCGGGTTCGCCCCGATGCTGAGATGACACGGATACCCTGCAGGACAGGCCCTCCCTGCGGCACATGCGACGATCAATCACCATCGGCATCCGAAAACCCGAGCGTCACGCTCAGTGCCGGCGCCACCTTGTCCTGCATCAGCCACTTCACGCGATCGAGCGCGGACACGGCCCGCTTCATCGTGGCCACGGGTGGCAGGGCATGCTCGTCCTGCGGAGCCACCACGGCCTGCATGGCTTCGTCGGCCAGCCTCATCGCCTCACGCCATGCATCAGCCACCGTCTCTTTGCCCAGGCCTCGCAACAGGGCTTCGAGGCTGATCACGGCCGGCACACGATCGGGCTGCGGGCCACTGCCATCCGTCGGCGGCTGGCCAACCCCCACCTGCTTCAGACTCTCCCAGCGTGCCTGCCAGGCCTGCCGGTTCGAGGCGCTGGGCGGGCGCGGCCAGATGTCACGATGCGGATCGCTGGCCTTCTCGCCCGAGGCGATTTCGATCACCGCCAGCGGTTTGCCCAATGTCCGCCAGCGCAATCCTTCCAGACCACCCAGCCACTGATTGACGACCATCGCGGCACGCTGGGCAGCGCTTTCCGTACCTTCCACCGCCACCGGCTGCCCATCGTCTTCCGATGCAGCCACCCAGTCCACTGCAGCATCGGCCGCGTAGGCGCTCGCCAGCGCTGCTGCCTCATCGGCCACCTCGTCGACCATCGCCACCAGGTAGCGGCAGGCCGAAACCGAGGCAGGTGCCTGTGGCGACCACAGCAGCCATTCGATGGCTGCCAGACCCTTCGTGGCCGAACCAACCCGTTTCATGCCCTCGACATCGGGCACGGAAGCCCCTTTGTCCAGGCGCTCCAGCATCTTCAGGATCAGTTTGGGACGGGTCGGGCGGAAGTCGATGGCTTTCGCGCTGCGCCGCGTGATGATCGGCCCGACGGAAACGGCTTCGAGCCTTGTCCAGCCGTCGGCGGCCGACAGCCACGTCTCGCGTGCGGCCTTCAGCGCAGGCGGCACCGTCTGCGCGGCCTCCTGGGCGGTGCTCGCGTTCGGGACGACAGCAGAAGTCACCACGGGTAGCGCGCCGCCAGCCGGGCACAAGGCCGCAGTCGCTTCTTTGAGGGCATCCGCCTGCTGCCGGAACGCGCTGGCCAGCGGCCGATGATGATGCCCGGCCAGCGCCATCACGAAGACAGCATCACTGTAGTAAGGGGGCGGCGCATCCAGCTCCCCGGCAAAGGCCTGTACCGGATGGGCCGGCGAGCTGGACGACCCGGCACGCTGATCGGCTGCCATCCCCTGTGCGGCAGGCCACGCGAGCCACAGGGTAGCAGCCCCCAGCACACCGGCCATCAGGCGCGGCGACAAGCCCCAGGCCGGCCATCTGCCCCACGTCTCCTGCGTCCCCTGCATTCTCTTTGTCCCGCCAACCGTCTGCACGACACCCAAACGTTCCATCCGAATCATCCTCTCATCCTGCCCCGTCGGGGCGTTGTCATCCGACATCCTCCCCTGTCCGAAACCCGGGGACTCCTGGCGTGTCCATGGCCGGCCGTCGTGATCGGTGCCGTCGCGCAGCGGGGCACGGGACAGGCTCTACAGTGATTCGACGAAACGCACCAGCGCCTCACGGTCTTCCCTGGACATCGCGACGACTCGCGCCCGCTGCTCGCTCGCTTCTCCCCCGTGCCACAGCACGGCCTCCAGCACCCCATCGGCCCGGCCATCATGCAGCAGGCGGGTGTGGCCATTGACCTGCCGGATCAGGCCGATCCCCCACAGCGGCGGGGTTCGCCACTGGTTGCCATTGGCCTCGAAATCGGGACGGCCATCGGCCAGCTCCTCGCCCATGTCGTGCAGCAGCAGATCGGTGTAGGGCCAGATCACCTGATTCTCCAGCGCCGGGCTCGTGAACTGCGGGTGGCTGTCGGCCAGCGGCGAACGGCCAGTCGTGTAGGACGGCCGATGACAGGTCTGGCAACCCGCCTCGTGAAAGAGCTTCTCTCCACGCTGGACGACAGGATCCTTCATGCCACGCCGGGCAGGCGGCGCCAGCGTGGCCTGATAGAACACCACATCGTTGAAGACCTTCTCGTCGGCCTCGGGCTTGCCCGGCGCATTGCCCCCACCTGGTGCTTCCCGACAGGCCTTCTGCGCCGGCATGCAGGCCTCATCCGGGAAGGCGGGCGAGGTGATGCCGATGTCGTTGACGAAAGCCGCCCCACTCTGATGGGCCACGGTACCGGCATTGGCCTTCCAGCCGAAGCGGCCGATGACCTTGCCGCCCGCGAAGTTGTCCCACACGTAATTGGGCTTCCCCTTGATCGGGCCGTCCATCGCTTTCTGATCGGCGGCGTTCTTCAGGATCTCGGCCTCGGGAATGGCTTCGAGCAATCCCATGCCGATGACCTGCGGCGCAAGACGCGGGCTGATCATCACATCCTTCGCCATCGGCCCATAGCCAAGGTTCGTCAGCTGATAATGAGGTGCCTGCAATGTCCAGGATGTGCCATCGGCAAACTTGCCCTGCACCGGCGTATGGGTGATTTCGACATGCGCCTCGGGCGGCACGCCCCTGACCCCGGCATTGCCCAGCTGCTCACCATACACCGGTTCGGGCTTCGGCCCGCCGTTGTCGGCCCTGCCCGGCACCGACAACCGGATCAGCAGGGCCACCGCGTCTTCCAGCGTGCCATCGGCCTTGCGCTTCGGCAGTGGGCCACGCCCGTCCTGCACATGACAGCCACCACAGGAGCGTGCGATGAAGAGCGGCCCCAGGCCATCCCGCGCACGGGTGGAGGCCGGCGCCGCCACCCAGTTCCGCCGGAAGAAGGAATTGCCCACCACGAAACGCGTGCGCTCGGCTTCACTCAGGTTGGCGGCCGGAAAGGAAAAGGCCATCCGGCCATCGGCGAAGACCGTGGTCTCGCCGCCGGTCTTTTCCGGGTCGGCGGCGGGGTTTTTCCGGGGGTCGGGGGCCGGCGTGCCCGCCGGCGTGGTGGTGCCGATCGAGGCAGCCGCCAGGTGGAATCCACCCGGGGCGTCCGGAGAACCGGCATGAGCAGCGGATGCGCCCGAGGCGACCGGCAACACTGCCGCTGCGGTGGCGGCAACGCCGGCAACAGCCGGTGCCTGCCCGGCCATGACCGGCAGGCCGATACAACCGGCACCGACGATCAGCATGGCCCTCAGGGCCGGCACCGACAGCACGGGCCGGCACGATCGTTTGGCAGCCCGCGACAGTCCTGCCGCCCAAGCACCTAAGCTGACTGGCAAGGGATGAACGGCTTGACGCATGGTGGCGGCCCCTGACTTATTCAGGTTCGGTCAGGGTCAGCTTCGTGATGCCGATGGCACCCGCCGCCTCGACCAGATCCTTGGACTGGGCCGTCAGGCTGTCGACCGTGCGCTGAAGGCGCTTGCGGCCGAGTGCGGACGCATCACCGAGAATCTCACGGTCGAAGGGGGTCTGAATGGCCTCGGCTGCCGCCAGCGATTCGGCGATCTGCTTCGTGGTCTTTTTGGCCAGCACCGGGTTCTTCGTGGCCACCAGCGCCTCCAGCGAGGCCCCTACCATCTTGCTGCCATCCAGGCGCTGATAGGTGCCCAGCCAGACGTTCTGGATGCCCTGCGCATTGGTGACGGCATCACGGTGCGTGTTGTCCGAGAAGCAGGAATGCTCGTCTTCCTGATCCTGCGTGTTCATGGCGACCTCGATCCGCTCGCCGGCCAGCTCGCCGCGCGACAGCGACCCGACACCCACGATGATCTTGCGCACCGACTCCAGACCGCCCTTCTCGAACCCGGCCCGATAGTTGTCCGCCTTGCCCGGCGCCCAGGCATCGACCAGTGATTGCAGATCGTCGATCAGCAGCTGGGTGACCAGCTTCAGATACTGGCGACGACGATCGGCATTCGGACGCTCCCCATCCACGAAATCGGTATGGGCGCGGTTGCCCGTGCCATTGTCGTTGAAATCCTGCCCCCAGAGCATGAACTCGATGGCATGCCAGCCGGTGGAGATGTTCTCCTCGCCGCCGCGCTCGTTCATCTCGGCCAGCTGCTCGACCGTCATCGGCACGTTGGCGTCATTGATCAGACCCGCGGTTTCGTCACCATCGACGTAATCGATGTAGGCCTCATCCAGCGGCCAGGCATTGATCTGACCTTCGGGGCCATCCTCGCCGTCGATCGGGCCACCATAGAAACGGAAAGCCTCGGTCTGACCGTAAATCTCACGGGCTGCCAGCCACTGCTTGCGTGCTTCGAGGAAAGCCTTTTCCGAGGGCTTGGCGAGGAACGCCTCGATGGCCTTCTGCATCGTCTTCGCAGACGTGACCGAATCTTCATAATTGGCATGCACGAGGGCGGCATAGTGCTTGACCACGGCATCCACGGCCGTGGCTTCGGGCGCCTGGGCCTTGGCCTCGACGGCAGTCGGCCAGGCCGACACGGACAACACGCCACCACCGGCCAGGGCAAAGGCCAGCACCGACAGGGCAGACGCAACAGGACGACGCTTCACGGAAAAACCTCCAGATCCAGAAAAAAGGACGCCAGACTCGGCGCCGACAAGACACGCTGCCAAGCCCGCCATGCCCAGCTGCCCGGACGATTGGGCGACAGGATGGTCGCGGGCTGCCGCGACCGCGCCGGGCCATCACCACAGACCGTGCACCCGACATCGCACCTAAGTCTGAAAACGATTCGCATTGTATTATGCCGCCGTCATCAGAAAGGTTTCGGGCAAACCCTCAGGCAAGCCCGCACATACCGGAAACGGCTTCAGGAGCTTGGGCGGCAGGCATCGCGAAGGCGAAAATCGGCCCCGCCGGGCACGGTTCGTGCCCGATTCGCCGCCCCATAGCCGGTGCTATGGAGCGGGAAGCGGGCGCAAACCGGCTAGGCTTCTAACATAATAAAAAATTATAATCAAATATTATTTCAAATAATTACTATACTATCCGGTCATTTAACACAGAAGATCGTTAAATGTGTCACACTTGCTCGCTCGCCTCGGGATTTGCCGAGCGCCTTTCAACCGGTTCACAAGAAGGAGACCTTTCACCATGTCCACGGATACCACCGACAAGCTGGCAGCCCGCATCGAAGAAATCGCCTCCTCGCTCGAGCGCTCGATGAAACGCGGCAGCCGTAGCGTCGGCCGCTCCGCCGAGCGCTCCCGCGACGCCCTCGAGCGTGAATGGGAAGACCTGAAAAAAGACCTGGCCGACCTGATGGACAGCGACACCCTGCGGGATCGTCCGGAAGTCCGGGCAGCCATCCGCCGCATGCAGGACACCTACCAGAGCGTCATCGATGCCGCCTACGACACCGCACAGGAAGTGCAGCGTCGCGCTCGTGAGGGTGCCGAGGCCGTCAACGACTACGCCCACACCTCGCCCTGGCAAACCGCCGGGATGGCGGCAGCGGCTGGTCTGCTGATCGGCTTCCTGCTGTCGCGGCGCTGATCGTTCACCACGCCGATGCTTGGCCGTTTCTTCAACACGAGAATCCGGCAGGTCAAGCAGACCGCCATCGATCTGCTGAGCGGTCTGGATGACCGTTCCCGCCTGCTGGCTCTCGAATTCGGTGCAGAAGCGCGCTGGCTCGCGTGGATGGGCGCCCTGGTGCTCGGTGCCGTCATCGTCGTCATCATCTGCCTCGTGTGGCTGATGGCGACGCTGGTAGCGCTGGCCTGGGATACGCCGTGGCGCCTCCATGCCCTTGGCGGTGCCGCAGGGTTCTGGCTGGTGCTCAGCATCGGCCTGCTGCTCAAGATCCGAAGCATGCTGCGCACGCGGAAAGCCCCTTTCCCCCTGAGTCGACGGGTCTTTGCCGACGACATCCAGTCCCTGCGAGGAGAAATCGACCATGAATGAACCTTCGCCCTCGACGGCGGATCAGGCTGAATCCGCCGAGGAGATCTTCGCGCGGATCCAGCGGCGTCGGGGCATGCTAGATGCCACCGACGCCCGGATTCTGCCCACAGGCAAATCTGGCGCCGACGCACTTGCCGTGACAGAAGGGCCTACCCCCGCCGATGACGCCGAACGCCCCGCTGCCCCCGGGCACGGGGACACGAACGGCCGGGACGATGCCGGCCCTCACCCCGACACAGACCAGGATCCGATCGAGACCATGCGCAACCGCCATCACCGGAACGCCCGCTCCCCCCTGCCTGACGACACGCACGAACTGGTGCCTTTCCGGATGTCGGAGTCCGTCTGGGATGACGACGGCGATTACATCGACATGGATCCGGGCTTTCCGCGCAGCAGAACCTTCCGCACCCTGTGCCGTCACCCTGAACTGGCGCTGGCCGTTGCCTTGCCTGTGGCCTACCTGGCCCTGCGCTCGGCCGTCATCCGGCGCACCGCCTTTCAGGTGGGCAAGTTTGCCGTCAAACAGCAGATGTGGAAGCAGGTTCGCCGCTTCACCGGCTGATCGACGATCAGTCCAGCGCCCCCGACTCGCCCGCCTGCCGCTGCCGACGACCCTCGTCATCGAGCGCCCGAACCTCGCGGCGCAACCACCACAGCATCAGCAGGCCGGGCACTGCGGCCACCACGGTCATCAGAAAGAACGAGGCCCAGCCATGATGCTCGACGGCCACCCCGGCCACCGGGCCGACATACACCCGTCCGACCGCCGCCAGTGCCGACAACAGCGCATACTGGGCTGCCGAGAAGCGTCGGTCGGTCAGCGCCATCAGGAAAGCCACGAAGGCAGCCGTCCCCAGGCCACCACACAGGTTCTCGACGCCGATCGCGAGCACCATCAGGCTGTAGCTCTTGGGCAGCACGGCCAGCAGCCAATAGCCCAGATTCGACAGCGCCTGCAACAGCCCGAAGGCCATCAGCGCCCCATACAGCGAGCGGGACGACAGCCAGGCACCGCCCAGCAAGGCACCGACGATCGTCGCGAGCAGACCCAGACCCTTGTTGATGGCACCGATTTCGGTCTGGCTGAAGCCAGGCCCCCGCAGCAGGAAACTGGTGCTGAGACTGCCGGCAAAGGCATCGCCCAGCTTGTAGAGCACGATCAGCAGCAGGAAAGCCATCGCCCGGCGCCGCACGAAGAAGGCATCCCACGGCTCGACGAACGAAGGAAAGCCGACCCGCCGGGCCATCAGCACGGCGCTGAAACCGGTCAGCAGCATCAGGGCCGTCTCCAGCCCGAGGGACACGAAGGGGTCGATCGACTGGCCGCCTGCGGGCAGCCCCCCGGCCATCGCGTGGGCCCCGGCATGGGCATCGGCATGAACCGGCAGCGTGCCAGCCGACAGCACCGCACCCAGCCAGTCGATCAGCTGCGACCCGATCCACCACACCAGGGCTGCCGTGCCCACCATCGCCAGAAAACCCCGCAGTTCGAGCGTGGCCGAACTGCGGGGGCCTGCTGGCTTCGGCAGCGCCGGGCTCCAGACGGTGGCGAGCATCAGCAGCACGAAGCAGACGCCCATCAGCTGATAGGTGCCGGGCCAGCCCAGCCGTGTGTCGGCCAGCATCAGCGCACCACCGCCTGACACCAGCATCGCCAGCCGGTAACCCAGCACCGACACGGCCGCCCCGGCCCCCCGTTCCTCCGGTGTCAGCAGATCGGCCCGATAGGCATCGAAGACCACATCCTGCGAGGCCGACAGCCAGGCCATCAGCACCGCCAGCGCGGCGATCAGCGACACCGACTGTTGAGGATCGAGCCGAGCCATCGCGAAACAGCCCAAGGCAATGCCCAGCTGAAACAGCAGCACCCAGCCCCGACGACGCCCCAGCAGCGGTGGCTCGAAACGATCGAGCAGTGGTGCCCAGACGAACTTGAAGGTATAGGGCAGCCCCACCAGCGCGAAATAGCCGATGGTTCGCAGGCTGATGCCTTCGACCGTGAGCCATGCCTGCAACGCGCCCGCGGTGAGCGCCAGCGGCAAGCCGCTGGAAAAGCCCAGCAGCAGCATGGCAGCGATACGCCGTGATGCAAAAACTTGCCCGTAGGTTTGCCACAGACCGGGCTTGTGCGTGGAGTTGGCCCTCATCCGGGGCAGTGTAACAGGGGCGGGCCACAGCCCGTACCCCCTGCACCCGCCCAGCCATCCGACGCGGACGACCGGTCATGCCGGATGGCTTCACCGGCAACGCCCCCTGTTGCGCGCTGTTCTCGGCAGTGCACAAAACAAAGGGGGGTGAACCGGTGTAAGCTTTCGGGCGACACCTGTCGATCGTGACCTAGATGACCTAGAACATGACGACCTTCCCGCTCCGTGCCTGAAGGCATCCCGGATGCTTGCCGGGTGCCTTCAGCCCCCTTTTCGAGTGATCCATGGCCAAAGCACTGTCAGCCGCCGAAGCGGCCCTTCGCGACGCAGCACGCGAATATCACGCCCAACCGACCCGCGGCAAGATTTCCGTCAACCCCACCAAACCGCTGTCGAACCAGCGCGACCTGTCGCTGGCCTATTCGCCCGGGGTGGCCTACCCCTGCCTGGACATTCAGGCTGATCCGGCCAAGGCCGCCGACTACACCTCACGTGCCAATCTGGTCGGCGTCATCACCAACGGCACGGCCGTGCTGGGCCTGGGTGACATCGGCCCGCTGGCCGGCAAGCCGGTGATGGAAGGCAAGGGCTGCCTGTTCAAGAAGTTTGCCGGCATCGATGTCTTCGACATCGAGCTGGACGAGCGGGATCCCGACAAACTGGTCGAGATCATCCGCGCCCTGGAACCCACCCTGGGTGGCATCAATCTCGAAGACATCAAGGCGCCCGAGTGCTTCTACATCGAGCGCAAGCTGCGCGAGCAGATGAAGATCCCGGTCTTCCATGACGACCAGCATGGCACCGCGATCATTTCCGGGGCAGCACTGCTGAACGGCCTGGAGCTGGTCGGCAAGAAGATCGACGAGGTGAAAGTGGCCGCGTCGGGCGCCGGGGCCGCCGCCATCGCCTGTCTGGACATCATGGTGGCGCTGGGCGTCTCGCCGAAGAACATCTATGTGACCGACTCGAAGGGCGTGATCTACCAGGGCCGCCCCGGCAATCTCGACGAATCGAAGGCGCGCTACGCGCAGGACACCGATGCCCGCACCCTGGCCGACATCGTGAAGGACGCCGATGTCTTTCTCGGCTGCTCGGCGGCCGGCGTGCTGACGGCCGACATGGTCAAGACGATGGCACGTCAGCCCGTCATCCTGGCGCTGGCCAACCCCGAGCCGGAGATCCGCCCCGAAGAGGCTCGCGCGGCCCGTGCCGACTGCATCATCGCCACCGGCCGTTCGGATTATCCGAACCAGGTCAACAACGTGCTGTGCTTCCCGTACATCTTCCGGGGCGCGCTGGATTGCGGTGCCTCGCGCATCACCGAAGAGATGAAACTGGCCTGCGTGCGGGAGATCGCTGCGCTGGCCAAGGCCGAAGCCAGTGATGAAGTGGCCAGCGCCTACGTGGGCAAGGATCTGAACTTCGGCCCCGACTACATCATCCCCACCCCCTTCGATCCGCGCCTGATCCTGCGCATCGCGCCAGCCGTGGCCGAAGCGGCCAAAGCCTCCGGCGTGGCCACCCGTCCCATCGAGGACATGGATGCCTATCGGCAGACGCTGAATCGCTTCGTCTACCAGTCCGGCCTGCTGATGCGCCCCGTGTTCCAGGCGGCCAAGGCCGCACCGGCCAGCAGCAAGCGGGTGGCCTATGCCGAAGGGGAGGATGAGCGCGTGCTTCGCGCCGCCCAGACCGTGGTCGACGATGGCCTGGCCCGTCCGATCCTGATCGGCCGCCCCGAGGTGATCACGGCCCGCATCAAGAAGGCCGGCCTGCGCATCCGTCTGGGCAAGGATGTCGAACACGTCGACCCCAACAACGACGCCCGCTTCAAGCAGTATTGGGAGGCCTACCACCAGCTGATGGGACGTGACGGTGTGTCACGTGAGGCCGCCAAGGAAGCCATCCGGCGATCGACCACACTGATCGCCGCGCTGATGGTTCGGCTCGGCGATGCCGACACGATGCTGTGCGGCACGCTGGGACGATTCGACACGCACCTGGGCCACATCCAGGACGTGATCGGTGCCCGGCCCGGGGCTCCGGGTCTGGCGACGGTGAATGCGCTGATGATGGGCAGCCGCACGCTGTTCATCGCCGACACCTACGTGAACGAATCACCGGATGCCGAGATGCTGGCGCAGATCGCCCTGATGGCAGCCGAGGAAGTCAGCAACTTCGGCATCCCGCCGAAGGTGGCCTTCGTCTCCCATTCGCAGTTCGGCAGCTCCCGTCGACCCTCCGCCGTCAAGATGCGCGAAGCGCGCAACATCTTCCGTGAGCTGGCACCACACATCGAATGCGACGGCGAAATGCATGGCGACGCCGCTTTCCTGCCGGAAGTGCGCGAACGCATGGTGTCGGACAGCACGCTGACCGGTGAAGCCAACCTGCTGATCTGCCCGAACCTGGATGCCGCCAACATCCTGTTCAACGTGCTGAAGACGATCGACGGCCACGGCGTGACGATCGGCCCGATCCTGCTCGGCAGCGCGGCGCCTGCCCATGTGATGACCCCGACCGCCACGGTTCGGCGCCTCATCAACATGACGGCCCTGGCCGTGGCCGAAGTGGCTGCGGGCAAGCACAAGGTGGGTGCCGCCTGAGCTTGTGCTTGAGCCCCCTGTCATGCCCTGAGCCTGTCCAGGGCATGACGCCTGACCTCGCGGCCTGTCTGAACGTCCATCCATCCACCGTGTTGACGGCCATCAGAAGACGAGCAAGGACCTGCGCGTGTTGACATGACATCAGCCTGAATCCCCGGCCTCGTCAACCAGCCCGAACCCGAGCCAGCATCTCCGGCAGGATGGTGTGGCGGATGACGCGCAGGCAACGCATCTCGCCTGCCAGCCGGTTGGCCAGCGTGGGCTGCTGGTGCAGGATGACCTCATTCTCACGGGAGATGACGTTCAGCAGCTCGTCGGCCTGGGGCACGATCTGGCGGACGAGATCATCCAGCAGGCGGGCTGCCGTGGCTGGAGGCAGGCCCAGCTTGTGTGCTGCCTCCAGCAGCAAGGCGTGCGTGATGCCGGAAAAATGACGCACGCCCAGAATCGGCCAAGCGAGCTGCGTATGTGCAGGCCAGCCCTGCTGGTCGAAGGCCGGCGTTTCATAGGCCGCCACGCTGAGCAGATCGTAGAACGGTGCCAGCTGAATGCCTTCGTCCGACACGAGAAAACTGAGATTCTTCAGGTGAGCATCGCCATTGCCCACCAGCACATTGAACAACAGCCATGAAAAAAGCTGCGTACGCGCCAGCAACGGACTTCGACAGAGTGCTGCCAGCTCGGCCAGCCGCTCGATGCTGCCCTGACTGTACTTGAAACTGCGATCCAGCCCCAGCAGCTGGCAGGCATCGACCACATGCCGCCGCTGCCAACCCGCAGCGCCCCGGACACGATCGAAGCGCTCGACCAGATAAACCGGAGAAGGCACATACAAACGATGCACGGGCGGCACCGGCAAGCCCAGCCTGGCCGCCAGACGCATCACGAAAAACTCGTTGATGACCGAATGCGGATAATCGGCATCCGGGTGATCGGGCTTCAGCACATGGGTGGACGGAGTTCCATCCTGCGGCTCGAACAGAGCATCTCCCTCCAGCACCAGCGCCAGCTTGTGCTGCGCGCCGGCCAGCGACATGCGCTTGAGCGCATCTTGTGTCAGCGCCACCCGCGGCAACCTGCCGATACGCCCTTCCAGTGACCCATGAGACAAGGGCCTCAACCGGCCGGGCGGCTCTCCCGCCACATCCGGCGGTAGCAAGGTCAGCGACCCTGCTGATTCGGCACCGTAGTACTGAAGCAGGCCAAAAGCATCCTCCACGCCCACACCTGCATCGCGCGCCATCAGCGTGCGCTGGCCTTCTTCGGGCAGCAGGTTGTCAAAGTACCACTGCACCGGTCGCTCGCTGGCCCCATCCACCAGCGGCCCTGCCTGTAGAGGCAGCCAGGGGCTGAGCGCAAAGCCCTGCGGGCTGGCCAGCCAGCCGGGCGCGTAGGAAAACCGCCACAAGCCGCCCTGCTCCTGCAGCAGACCCACCTCGACACCATTGATGAATGCCCGCAACGCGCGGCCGGCGTGAGGGGGCTCCGGCGTGAGCGCAGAGCCTACCCCGGACACAGGCGGCACCGGCACACCGCGCTCATCGACAGGCACCGGTGCGCCTGCTACCTCGGCAGGCCCATCAGGGTAGCGGGTACCAGCCCTGTCACCCCGCCGGCTCATGACCGACGCACCCGTTCGGCCAGATCGGCCGGCAGATACGGCACCACCGATTCGGGCACATCCACATCCACCCAGATGCCCAGACCGGCCAGCACCTGAAAGAGCTTGCCCCACTGCACGGTGTCGCCGCCGCGCTCGACCTTGCCCAGGAAGTTCTCGCTCAGGCCCAGGCTGGCAGCGGTATCGTCCTGCCGCAGCTTGTAGGCCTTGCGCGTGGCGCGCACCACGGCACCCAGTCGGGCAGGGTCATCCAGACGGATCTTCATGGCAAATCCTCACGTTCGTAAGGATTTTGGGTTGAAAGACAGCTTCCATCCAGAAATCCTCACGCTCTTGAGGATTTTGAGTCAAAACGCTGGCACAGGCAACACGTCCAGCTACCACCCGGCAGAACAGAACGCGAGCGTTTCCCCCTCCCCTTATCATCAGGCCATTCAGCATGACAGACCCGGGGACACGCCTTTCCGGCCGATGAGGATGAGCACACCGCCTGAGCACACCACACCGGTTGTCGATTCCGTACATGCGGCATCGGTGACCGCTTGGCACGCACCGCCCATGACCGGAGCGGAATCCGCGTCTGACCTGCCTCGGCCAGAAGCCCCAGCGGCAGCCATCCAGCCCACAGGCGCCAACACGGCCACGACACCAGCTGCATCATCAGCCCACGAAGCAGGAACGGGGGCAGCAATCGCCCAGGCCTTCCTGGCACGAAGCACCTGCCTGGACTTGGAAGTGGGCAAACAGGACCAGCAGATCCACCTGATCGGCGCGCTGCGTTGGCAACAGGAACAGGAGCACTGCCACACACACGATCGCGGCCCTCTGGCACCGGCCCTGCAGGCACTGGATGCCTTCGTCAACGGCAGCGAATTTGTGCTGGGCCACAACATCATCCACTTTGACCTGCCGCACCTGCGCGCCGCCAGTCCCTCGCTGAGTCTGCTGTCACTGCCGACGGTGGACACGCTGTGGCTCAACCCGCTGGCATTTCCCAGAAACCCCTACCACCACCTGGTCAAGCACACCCAGGAAGGACGCCTGACCAGCGGCCAGCGCAACAACCCGGTGGCGGATGCCCGTACCGCCGCGCGGCTTTTTGTGGATCAGTTCGTTGCCCTGCGTGCATGCCCAGCCGCGCTGCTCACGGCCTGGCACTGGCTCTGCAGCCAGCAACCCGAACATCGCGGCTTTGATCAACTGTTCAGTGCCATCCGCCAGCAGCCTCGACCCGCCGATGATGATGCCCGGTCCGCATTGCGTGACTGCCTGCACGGCAAGGGCTGCATCACATCGGCCGAGGCCCTGCTGAAGAACGCCGCGCAGGAAGGCTGGAACCTGGCCTATGTGCTGGCCTGGCTGAGCGTGGCCGGTGGCAACTCGGTGATTCCACCGTGGGTGCGCAAGCAGTTTCCTCACGTGCGTGACATCGTCGACCAGTTGCGCGACACACCATGCGGCCAACCTGATTGCACCTGGTGCACGGAACGCCATGATGCCGTGCGCGAGCTGCAACGGATCTTCCAGGATCCGAACATCCGTGCCTTCCGTCCCGAGCCGATCGACAAGGTCAGCGGCAAGCCACTGCAGCAGGTCATAGTGGAACAGGCTCTGGCACGGCAACACACGCTGGGCATTCTGCCCACCGGCACCGGCAAGTCACTCTGCTATCAGGTGCCGGTGCTCTCGCGCTTTGAAAAGACGGGTGATCTTGCCGTGGTGATTTCACCGTTGGTCGCGCTGATGGAAGATCAGGTCAATGGACTGGCCGCCCGGGGCATTCATTGCGCAGCCGCCATCAATGGCCTGCTTTCGATGCAGGAACGTGCCGAAACACTGGAACGTCTGCGACTTGGCGAGCTGGGCATCCTGATCATTGCACCCGAGCAACTGCGCAACCGTACCGTGCGCACCGCCCTCAATCAGCGAGAAATCGGCTATTGGGTGTTTGACGAAGCCCATTGCGTTTCCAAATGGGGACACGACTTCAGGCCTGACTACCGCTATGCCAGCCGGTACATCCGCGAGCGCGCCGGTGATGATCCCATTCCGCCCATCCTGTGCCTGACGGCCACGGCCAAGCCGGATGTGGTGGACGACATGGTGCAGCATTTTCAGGCGCATGCCGGTGCTGCCCTGATCGTGAAAGATGGGGGTGCAGAACGGCAGAATCTGTCATACGACATCATCGAGACCACCGCGGCACAGAAGAATGCATTGATTCACGAACTGCTGCAGCAACACCTTCCAGCCAGCCCTGATGATGGTGCTGGCGCCATCATCTACTGCGCCAGCCGCAAGCACACCGAAGAAGTCGCGGCCTATCTTGACGAGCGTGGCGTACCCAGCGGATTTTTCCATGCGGGCCTGAAGCCTTCGGTCAAAAAAGAAACACAGCAGGATTTCATTGCCGGAAAATTGCGCGCCATGGCAGCCACCAACGCTTTCGGCATGGGCATCGACAAGCCCGACGTGAGACTGGTGATTCATGCCGACATTCCCGGCTCTCTGGAAAACTACCTGCAGGAAGCCGGCCGTGCCGGCCGTGACCGCGCCCCCGCCCACTGCATCCTGCTTTACACCGAAGACGACGTGGAACGGCAATTCGGCATGTCCGCCCGGTCACGTCTGTCGCAAAAGGACATCCGCGCCGTGTTGCAGGCCGTGCGCCGGCTGGCCGGCCGCCGACCCCGTGCCGAAGATGGCAGCGCCGAGGTCGTAGCCACCTCCGGTGAAATCCTGCGCGAGGACGACAGCGAAGACAGCGACCATGACCGGGCCACCGATGACACCCGCGTTCGCACAGCGCTGGCCTGGCTCGAAGAAGCCAGGCTGTTGCAACGCAATGAAAACCTGGTGACGGTTTTTCCGTCTTCCCTGCGGGTACCCGACATGGAAGCAGCCCGCCGGAAGTTGCAGGCCGCCAACCTCTTCGATCAGTACCAACGGCAACTGCAAGCCATTGTTCAAGCAATGTTTGATGCCGACGAGACCGATGGCATTTCCACCGATGCCCTGATGGCCGCCAGCGGACTGGAACCCGCCATGATCCGCAAGGCGATGCAGGATCTGGAACGACTGTCCATCATCTCCGATGACACCCGTCTCACGGCCTTTGTGGACACGGGCATCAGGAACAGCTCCCGCGAGCGGCTGGAACATGCCTGCCAGGCAGAGGCTGCCATCATCAAGGCCCTGAGAACCGAAGCGCCCGACATGCAGCCGGGCGAAAGCCATACCCTGGATACGCGGCTGCTGACCCAGCAGGTGCGTGACGAACTCTTTCCCGACACACCGCCGGGCAAGACCAGCACCACCTTCGTTCAGCCGATGCTGATCGAAGGATTGATACGGGGCATGACGCAAGATCGCCCGCCCAGCCAGAGCAGCGGCAACATCACGCTCAAGCGGCTGGATCGGGAACGCTTCACGCTCACCCTGAACACGAGCTGGGATCGTATCCAGAAGGCGGCAGAGGTTCGCCGCGACGTCACCAGCATTTTGTTGAACCACCTGGTGGCATCGCTGGGCCCGAGGGTGCGCGCCCAGGACCAGCTGGCCAGCACCACCATTGGGGCCCTGCGCGACGCCCTGATGAAGGACATCGCCCTGCGCTCCATGGCCGAACGGGACGAGAAGAACCAGGGCACCGGGGCCGAGCGTCTGCTGACGCGCGGCCTCTTGTGGATGCATGAGCGCAAGATCATCCAGCTCAGCAAGGGCACGGCCATTTTCCGTCCGGCCATGACGTTGCGACTGGCCCCTGGCCGGGGCATGTTCAACAAGGAACAGTACGAGCCATTGGCCACCCACTATGATGGGCAGGTGGCGCAGATCCAGATCATGAACGAGTACGCGCAGCGTGCCCTGAAACAGGAAGCCGGCAGCCTGGACAGGATGCAGGAAGCTCTGGCGCTGGTGCGCGACTACTTCAGCCTGAAGTACGAGGCCTTTCTGAAAAAGTGGCTGCCCAACGCCGAGGCGACGCTTCGCCGGCAAACCTCACCGGCTTCGTGGAACCGGATCGTTGATTCTCTCAACAACGAATACCAGCGTCAGATCGTGATGGTGGATCGGGAAAAACCCGCCAACGAACTGGTGCTGGCGGGCCCTGGCTCGGGCAAGACCCGCACGCTGGTGCACCGTATCGCCTATCTGGTACGGGCACTGCGAGAGCCCGCCAGCTCGATTCTGGCCATCACCTACAACCGCCATGCAGCGCTGGAAATCCGCCGACGTCTGCACGAGCTGATCGGCGCAGACGCCCAGGGCGTGATGGTGATGACCATCCACGCGATGGCCATGCGCCTGACCGGCATCAGCCTGAACGACAAGGTTCCCGCTACCAGCCGAAAAGCACAGAACGACCTGTTCCGGCAGATCATTCGCGATGCCACGGCCCTGCTGACCGGCCATGGCGCCGACAGCCCGCAGGCCGAACAGGAAACCGAGGTCGACGAAACCCGGGACCGCCTGCTGGCCGGTTTCCGCTGGATCCTGATCGACGAATACCAGGACATCGAACGCTGCCATTACGATCTGATCTCTGCGCTGGCCGGCCGCACCCTCGGGCCATCGCCAGCCGTCAGCAGCATCCCTAGCCGTGGCACAAACGCTGACCACGATGAGCAGGCCGATGACCGCCGCCTGCACATGTTTGCCGTGGGCGACGATGACCAGAACATCTACGGATTCAATGACACCAGCGTGGAGTTCATCCACAGTTTTGGCGAGGATTACAACGCCAGGATCTCCTATCTGGTGGAAAACTTCCGCTCCACCGCCCACATCATCGCCGCCGCCAACCGGGTGATTGCACCGGCTGCCAACCGGATGAAGGTGGCCCACCCGATCCGCATCAACGACCTTCGGCGCGACGACCCGCCCGGTGGGTGGCTGACGACGCACGATCCCGTTGCCCAGGGGCGCGTACAGATCCTGCAGATTGAACGTAGCGCGGCCACCAGCCCCCCAGTCCAGCGCGAACGGGAGTCCTGCCTGATCACAAACAGTCGACCAGACCGCGTCCGGCTGGCACAGCAGGCATGGACCATCATGACCGAATTCATGCGCTTGAAGCAGCACGCACAGAACTGGAGCTGGGCCCGGTGCGCCGTGATTGCGCGGGAATGGTCACACCTGCAACCCATTCGAGCCTGGTGCGAGCAGCACGGCGTGCCCGTGCAACTGGCACGCGATGCGCAGATGCCGCTCTGGTCCCTTCGGGAGACTCAGCAGCTGGTGCAGGCACTACAACAGAAGGGCCACGAGACGATCACCGCCACCGAACTGAACGCGCTGGTGGACGCCCTGCCCGAATCGCCCTGGCGGGCCTGGCTGCAAACGGCAGTCGACGACTATGCGGCCGACGTGGGCAACCTGAAGCTGTCCGCCCGTCATGCACGCCAATGGCTGGGAGAATGGTGCCGGGAGGCGCGCCAGCAGCAACAGGGGCTGCTGCTGGTGACGGTACATGGCAGCAAGGGTCTGGAGTTTGACCACGTGGCCATTCTGGATGGCGGCTGGACGGCACGGCCGACCACCCAGCATCGAAGTACCCTTCCCGACCCAGATGAAGAGCGGCGCCTGTTCTACGTGGCCATGACCCGTGCCCGACAGAGCCTGATGATGGTGCAGGATGGCCCGCCACATCCCTTCCTGCCCCATGCGGATGTCGATGCAGGTTCGGCTACAACACAAGTCTCTGCCGACGATACCTCCGTCCTGACCCGCACGATCACGCCGCCCTTGCCCGATGCCCAGCTGCTGCTCCGTTACGAAACGCCTGCGCTGGATCGCATCGACCTGGGCTACAGCGGCCGCCAGCCGGCCTCGGCCAGCATCCACCATCACATCCAGCAACTGCAGGCCGGCGATGCGCTGCAACTGCAGCATCACGACGGACGTTGGCTGCTGAAGGATGTACAGGGCCATACGGTAGGACGCATGTCGAAGCAGTTTGCCCCGCAAGCGCAAGCCTGCTGCGTGCGCGCCTCGGTGCGTGCCGTCATCGTTCGCGACAAGGCGCACACCGACGACATCTGGCGCGAACGCTGTCGCGTGGATCAGTGGGAGGTGGTGGTACCGGAACTCGTCTGGGAAGATGCCATGCAGCAGCACTGAGCCGGGCGCCGCAGGCGCACGAAGTCCTCCCGCCTGCCATACCGCTCATGCCGGCATGAGATACATCGCCATCATGAGCGTTTCAAAGGCAGACTGAGCAGTACCTTCTGTTGACCGCCCTCCGCCTGCCCTTGCTTGAGTGGCCATCAGGCGCCAGTCAGACAGCCATCCCGCTGCTATTTCCCCGCCGGCCAGTCATAGTCGATGGTCAGCGGCGCATGGTCGGAAAATCGTTCGTCCTTGTAGATCTCGACACGACGGGCGGTGGCGGCGATGCCGGGCGTGGCGATCTGGTAGTCCAGACGCCAGCCGACGTTCTTCGCCCAGGCCTGGCCGCGGTTGCTCCACCAGGTGTACTGTTCGGCGCGGTCGTCGAGGGTGCGGAAGACGTCGACGAAACCGATGTCGTCGAAGAGGTGCGTGAGCCACTGGCGCTCTTCGGGCAGGAAGCCCGAGTTCTTCTGGTTAGAGCGCCGGTTCTTCAGGTCGACCTCCTTGTGGGCCACATTCCAGTCACCGCAGAGGATGATCTCGCGGCCGCTGTCCTTGAGCGCCTGCATGTGCTCGGCAAAGGCTTTCATGAAGATGAACTTCTGCTGCAACCGCTCTTCCGTCTCGGGGAGGCCTCTATTCTCTACTGGTTCGATGATGCGGGAAGTCTACGATTGGACTTTCCTAAGACTCTGAGCGGCTCAAACAATTCTGACAACAGGGAAGTGTCAGGATTTCTTTACACTATAGACAACTCGATACTAGGGCGCGTCTTACACGAACAAAACGCATCTTACACGAACAAAACTATGCTTGACCCCTAAAGTCACTCCTCTAGAATAAAGGTGACCGCCCCGGGTATCGAGGAGGCCCGTTGGTTTGAGTCAGGCCACCGCGACCTGCTCCGCGATCAAAGGTGTCATTCGGATACGGAAGGAACAATATGTACTCCATCAGCGTTTCGAGTCCCTGCAGCATGTCTGGCGTGTGATCGGAAATTGGATTCGCTTCTGCAACCGCCAGTGCTCCAATCAGGCGCTGGCGATGAAACCCTTGCTGAGGCCTTTACCTTGGCAGGCTGAACTGTGCAGATTTGGCTGGATCATAAAACTATTATGCTCTGGAACAAATCAACAGAGGAAAAAGGGAATCCCCTAATGGTCAAAGAAAAAATCCATTAAAGTTAAAAGCACTGCCTTTGGAATCAAAGGTGATATTGAATGATTAAAAGGAGCAAGACTATGAGAGAACTGTCTTTGAACGAAATGAAACTGGTCAGTGGCAGCGGTCATGCAATTGATACATTGAACGCTACAATTGAAGGAGGCACTGCCGGCGCCGGAGCTTTCGGCGGCGCTGCATTAGCTGCGGGCCGAGGCGCTGTAACCGGTTTAAGATTTGGGGTTTTAGGAGCTTTATTTGGTGGTCTTGTTGGACTATCTGCAGGAATTTGGGACTGGTACGATTCATATCAAAATCAAGATGGAAGCAATTACGCTGATGGAACTTCATACAATTGAAAACAACAAATGAAGGCGCTTGAGATGATTTCTGAAAAACTACTCACCCAGATCACAATGTGGGCATTCACCCTCATGACAATCATCAGCTCTTGCCTGACATTTTTCTTCATCATCGAAGGGGACAAACTGTCCCGTATGTCAAGCACTTTTGGAACTCTTTGCGGGGCCGCCCTTGTCATCCTTAGCAGAAAACATCTGGACAATCTGAACAAAAATTAAAAAAGTGAAGGGAGTCAAACTTCCCTTCTACTTGAACAGGAGAGACAAATCCTATGAAAATAAATTTCAAAAAAGATGAAACCCTATTCAAGGAAGAGTTTCTCTTCAAAAAACCGTATCTATTTAAATCCGTCATCAAAACCAAAGACATAACTTGGGATCTTGTAAATGAAGTGTACACAAGAGCCGACTGCTCTTCAGACGGGTTTAAGCTCATGAAAGGAGAGGAGGTCCCAAAAAACGAATACATTGAAGTCCATCTGAACGTAGGGATTCCAGAAGCACGAATAATTCGCGAAAAATTGTACAAACACCTAAGAGATGGAGCCACACTCGTTTATAACAGAATAAAAAACGAACCAATCTTCGATCAAATCGCGAAAGAAATATCTACCTTCACGAGATCCCAGGTTATCACCAGCGGATACTTAGCCTTCGGGAAAAGGCCGTCATATAAATCACACTGGGACACGAGGGATGTATTTGCCGTCCAATTGATGGGCAAGAAAAGATGGGTAATTAAAGAACCAAATTTCCCAAACCCAATTTATACACAGCAAAACAAGTTCTTAAAAGACATAAAAGAACCAAATGAAGTTTATATGGATGTTACCATAGAACAAGGAGATGTTCTGTACGTTCCTAGAGGCTGGTGGCATAACCCAATTCCTACGGGAGAAAACACTTTTCATCTGGCTGTCGGCACATTTCCACCAACTGTCTATGACTATTTTCGTTGGATTATAAGAAAATCCTCGAATCTTGAAAGCGTTCGCGAAGGAATTGTCGACCACTACAACAATTTAAGTATTGCATCGAATGATTTTTCAAAAATCATTGATTCAGAAAAAAATTTCCAGGAATTTATGGACTATTACATTGGAGAGCAAAGGATCAACTCTCCCTTATGCACAGACACGCTAGGAAATCCGTCTTTCAAAAATTTCAGCCTTGACTCCAGGATCGAGATTAACGCTCCGTTCTTTTATGAGTCAAGCAGAGAGGGGTCTTATGTAATATTAAACGGAGTAAAAATAAACTCGGATGAAGAGGGTTTAAAATTATTAAGACACATCGAACAACAGGGATCGTGTAGGATACATGAGTTGATGCAAAAGTTTTCTCCGGAAAATGAATCTCTCATTCAAGATTTGGTTCTCAACCTAGCGATGAATGATGTGGTTCAGATTTTTCCGAGCTAGTTTTTCCGAGGCTCTCCTGTGAACCGATACATGTTGAAATAGTCGTCACCTGATTCGTGTGACCAGCTGCTAAGTATCCTGTGACGACTGTTGAGCTTGCAAGGCGTCTCTAACGAGTCGGCCCTGCAAAACCACGCCACCCCGCATGAATGCTTAATCGAAGGGGTATGGCAGGGAGCAGGAGCTCTGGGAAACTAAAAATGACGGGCATCAGAAGCCGGGAGAAACGGGGACGGCACCGATGGCTATAGACGACGTTTTCACAGAACGGATCATCGACCTATCGCATCCGCTGGCCCTGCTAGCCCGGCGGATGCCGTTGGAGGAGCAGGATAAGACACTGGCACCGATGTTTTCGGAGTAAATCTCCGGTGCCCACCCACCCTTGACATCAGCGTATCCGGCTGGCACGGCAGCCCGCCAGCGTCATCGCAAGCGTCAAGGCTACGCTCAGTCCGCAGCCGGCCGCCAGTGCTGCGGCAACAAGGTCGGTGCATGTCAAGATAGTTGTCGCCTGATTCATGCGACCTGCTGCTGAATATCCTGTGACGACTGTTGTTGGGTAAACATCCGGTGCGCCCCACCTTGAACCCCAGCAGCCCACCTTGAAGAATGC
>JAUMZD010000086.1 GCA_030528325.1 Lautropia sp.
CCGGTTCCGGTTCCGGTTCCGGCGGACAGGATACGAGCCAGGGTTCTGGCTCGGTGCCTGACCCCGGTGCAGGTTCCGGGTCTTCTTCGGGCGCTGGAGCCACCGGCAGTGGTTCGACAGGCTCGGACGATGGATCGGCAGGTGCCGGCGCAAGTACTGATACCTCTCCGGGCACGAGCGGCGGCACAGACACAGGTTCGAGTTCGGGTTCAGGTTCGGCAGGCGATGGAAGCACGACCATGCCGCCGGACTTGCGCCCACCGACGGACACGCAACCGCCGCCGCCACCACCACCTCCTCCTCCACCGCCTCCGCCCCCCCCGCCGGCACCGCCTCCGCCGGTCGTGGTGCCGGATGCGCTGCGGCCGGGTCTGAACACGCCGGACAAGGTGCGGCAGAGTCTGCTGAACGTGCCGTGGATCTTCAATTACCAGCTGAGCGGCCAGGGGACGACCGTGGTGCTTGATGATGATCTGCGCCTGACGCGGCTGGGAGAATGCGATGGTCGCCGAACCTCCTGCTTCGGACTGGGCACAGCGCGTATCGTCGAATCGGGCACGACCGGACATGTCAGCTGGGGCCGATGGGCCGATGGAAAGGCCCGTTTCCAGCGTCTGATGCGCGAGCTGGCCCAGGAGATCCGCCCCGACAGTGGCATGCACTATCTGGTAGGCGCTCCCACCCTGACCATGCCGACCTCCGGTCAGGCCCGCTACGAGCTGTCAGGTGCCACGTCCCCCACCTATCTGAGCGGCGGCCACACGCCCGGTCGCTTCGAGGGACAGGGCTTCGTGCAGTTCGGGCCGGGCAGCGGCACGCAGGTCGCCATCGAAGGCCAGCTGAAGTTCGGGAATGACCAGCACTATCGCATGGTTTCCGACGGTGCCCAGTTCGATTCGGCCAACCGGCTGATCGGTGTGGGCAACACCAACATCCGGATGACGGACAGCAACACCTTCAGTGGCGATCTGTCCGTCAGTTCGCTGGGCAGCCAGGACGTGATGAAATGTGGCGCTGGCGCCTGCCAGGCCGTGATCGACGGGGCTTTTTTCGGCGATCAGGCCAGTCACCTCGGCTTCAGCTATTCGGTGCATAATCCGACCCACGCCAGTGAGACCGATACAATCCAGGGCGTTGCCGTGATGAAGCGCGATTGACGCCTCATCCCCTGCCGGCCCATCATCCCTGCCGGCCCATTCACGACCATCGGAACCGGGTGCCGGCGCGGACGCTGCCGTGGCCCCAAGCGGATACACCGAAGGCATCCCGGATCCGTGTTCACCCGCCTTCCCGACCCCTTTGCCGTATCGTGTCCGAACATTCCAGCCAAGCCCGTTTCTCCCTCTCCGAACCGGACAACCAGAAGCTCGCCAGCCTGTGTGGCGCGCTGGATCAGAACCTCCGGTCGATCGAGAATGCCCTGCAGGTCCGCATCTCCCGTCGTGGCACCAGTTTCATCGTCGACGGTGAAGCCGGAGAACCCGCCCGAGCCGTGGCGCTGCTGAAGCGCCTGTATGCCGGCCGCCACCCCATCACACCCGAGGAACTGCAACTGGCCATCATCGAATCCCGCCACACCGCTCCCGCTGCCGATGACCCACGAGATCCACCGGTCACGCCCGTGCTGCCGCCACAGTCTCCCGACAATCCGGTCATCCGCACCCGTCGCGGGGAACTGCAAGGCCGCACGCCCAACCAGCGCAAGTACCTGAAGAACATCCTGTCGCACGACCTGAGTTTCGGCATCGGGCCGGCCGGCACCGGCAAGACCTATCTGGCCGTGGCCTGTGCCATCGATGCACTGGATCGTGATCAGGTCGAGCGCATCATCCTGACCCGGCCTGCCGTCGAGGCTGGCGAGCGCCTGGGTTTCCTGCCGGGGGATCTCACCCAGAAGATCGACCCCTATCTGCGCCCGCTCTTCGATGCGCTGAACGACCTGATGGGCTATGAGCGGGTCGTGAAGCTGACCGAGCGACAGCAGATCGAGATCGCGCCGCTGGCCTACATGCGGGGCCGCACGCTGTCGAACGCCTTCATCATCCTCGACGAGGCGCAGAACACCACACCCGAGCAGATGAAGATGTTCCTGACCCGGATCGGTTTCGGTTCGAAAGCCGTGATCACCGGTGACGTGACACAGGTGGATCTCCCGGCCCCGAAGAAGAGCGGGCTGGTTCAGGCCGAACGGGTGCTGAAGAAGGTCAAGGGCATCGGCTTCAACTACTTCAACGCCACCGACGTGGTACGCCATCCGCTCGTGGCCCGCATCGTCGAGGCCTACGAGAAGCACGCCGACAACCGGAAACGTGTCCCGACGGCGGACTGATCCCCGTCCGCACCGGCGGCCAGCCGGCCGGCCACACCGGCCCCGCCGATACCTGCCCGGCCGGATGAGGCATGCGTCATGATGCCCCACCTGCACGGCCCCTGATGCGACGACGCAGCAGCGTCCCTTCAAGACCATGAACACCAGAGATCCCGCCCGAGCCCGAGGCAAGCCAGACGATTCCCCTGCCGCCAGCCCTGGCCCGAAGCCACGGCTGGCCCTGCAGGTGCAACACGACCCTGACGCAGGCGAGCTGCCGGCCTCCCGCGCCCAGCTGCGACGCTGGGTGCAGAGCAGCCTCGAGCAGGACGCACAGCTGGTGCTGCGCTTCGTCGGACGGGAAGAAAGCCGGCAGCTCAATCACCAGTTCCGTGGCAAGGACAAGCCCACGAACGTGCTGACCTTCGATTACAGCCACGAACCGGTCGTCGAAGCCGACATCGTGATCTGTCTGCCGGTGCTCGAAGACGAAGCGCGCGAGCAGCAGAAGCCGCTGCGCAACCATCTGGCGCATCTGGTGATTCACGGCGTGCTGCACGCGCACGGCATGGATCATCTGACCGAGGAAGAAGCGGCTGCGATGGAGGCCCGTGAAATCGCGCTGCTACGCCGTTTCCGTATCAAAGACCCCTACACCCTCCCCGAGGACGCCTGAGCGGGAAAACGGGCACGGCATAATCAGACCCGTCCGTTACCGCCATCCCCCTGCCTGCCGATGCCTCAATCCCGCGCGACCCCGGCGCCGCCCGTCTCCCCGTCCCCATCCACTGCCCGTCCTTCGAGACCCTCACGCCCGGCTAGGAGCTTGGGCGGTAGGAATCGCGCAGGCGAAAATCGGCCCCGCCGAGCACAGTTTGTGCCCGATTCGCCGCCCCATAGCCCGAGCTATGGGGCAAGAAGCGGGTGCAAAATGGGCCGGCGCGGTCGATTTGCAGCCCGCGACTTTCCTACCGCCCAAGCTCCTAGCCGCTGGCACGCACTGATGGCCCTGCTGCTCGGCGTGGCACACGCCTTCACCTTTGCACCCTGGGGCAATGGGTGGCTGGCGCTGGCCGTGCTGGGCGGGTTCGGCTGGCTGCTGGCCCATCAGCGCCAGCTCGGTGCCAGCGTCGGCCGCATGGCTTTGACCGGTTTCCTGTTCGGTCTGGGATGGTTCACGGCCGGCGTCAGCTGGCTCCATGTGGCCATGCACGATTTCGGTGGTCTGCCGGCACCGCTGTCGGCACTGGCGCTGCTGCTGTTCGCGGCCTACCTGTCGCTCTTTCCTGCTCTGGCAGCGGCCCTGATCGGGCGTTTCGCCCACCCGGCACGGCCGTCGGGTTTCATGCTGGTCACGGCCGGCGCCATCACGCTGAGCGAGCTGGCACGCGGCTGGTTCCTGACCGGTTTTCCGTGGCTCGGTATCGGCTACGCCCAGGTGGACAGCCCGCTGGCCGCCCTGGCACCTGTGGGCGGCGTCCATGCCATCACGCTGGCGGCCGCCTTCATGGCCGCCTGCATCGCGCTGGCCTTCCAGCGCCTGCGGCCCTGGCTGATTCTGCCCGGACTGGCCGTACTGGCCGTGGCCGACTCGCTCGAAGGCATGCAATGGACACACCCGCAGGGCAAACCGGTCACGGTCAGCCTGATCCAGGGCAACATCCCGCAGCGCATGAAGTTCGATCCGGCCGCCAGCAGCCGCGCCCGGCAGACGTACCTGGATCTGATCGAATCAGCCCCGGCCGATCTCGTGCTGCTGCCGGAGACGGCCTGGACCGTCCCCTGGCCCCAGACCGAAGCATCGCTGAAAGCCCGGCTCGACGAGTTCATCCTGAAGACGGACAGCAGCGTGGCGCTGGGCAGTCCCCGCCTCACGCAGCACCCGAATCCGCCCCCGGATGACCCCTATCAGGGCGTACGCTTTGCCAACAGCATGGTGATGCTCGACCGCACGAGCCTGGCCGACGGCCAGATGCCACCGTCCTACGACAAGGCCCATCTGGTGCCCTTCGGCGAGTTCATCCCGCCCGGCTTTCGCTGGTTCGTGGACATGATGCAGATCCCGCTCGGCGACCTCCATCGGGGGCCGGCCGATCAGCCTGCCCTGCCACTGAAGGATCAGTTCATCGGCTACAACATCTGCTACGAGGACCTCTTCGGCGAAGAGCTGCTGCCCGCGATCCGCGGCCCTCACGGCGATGGCAGCCAGGGCGGCGCCACCATCCTGGCGAACCTGACGAATCTGGGCTGGTACGGCAGGTCACACGCCCTGCCCCAGCATCTGCAGATCGCCCGGATGCGGGCGCTCGAGACGGGCCGGCCGATGATCCGGGCCACCAACAATGGCGTATCGGCCGTCATCCTGCCCAACGGTGAGGTCAGCGCCGAACTGCCCTGGCATGAGACGGGCGTACTGAAGGCCCGCGTCCAGGGGCACGGCGGGCTCACACCCTATGCGCAGGCCGGTGGCAACTGGCCCGTCGTGCTGGGCGCATCGCTGATGCTGCTCGCTGGCGCCTGGCCATCACGCCGCCAGCGTCGCTGATGATATGACGCCGCCCGCGGATCGCTGGAAGTCTGCTGCGGTGATGTGCTGCCGTGCATGCCCGGATGACGAACTGACCGGAGACAGGATCCGGTTTTCACATTGCGGCGCAACATTTCGTCAGGAAGAAAACCACAAGCCCGGAATAGTTGTTTTTTAGCCAGTAAAACGCATTTTGTCGGGCTGCCTCTACCGCGCAACATTCTCTGATAGTGCGGCGCAACATTTTTAATGTAGCTGTGCGATCATGCGGTTTTCCTCAACCCTTCCTGAGCATTTCCCATGAGCAACAGCACCGCCTCCTCCGGCCGCCTGGCAGGCAAAGTCAGCATCATCACCGGCGCCGCGCAGGGCATCGGCGAAGCCACCGCCCTCAAGTTCGCCAAAGAAGGCGCCATCGTCATCGCGTGCGACCTGAACGAGAAAGCACTGGCCGAGGTCGTCCGGAAATGCCAGGATCTGGGTGCGAAGGCAGCCTCCTTTCTGATGAACGTGACCGACCGGGCGCAGGTGGACTCGGTCGTGGCCAAAGTGCTGGAGCAGTTCGGCCGCGTGGACGTGCTGGTCAACAACGCCGGCATCACCCAGGATGCCCGTCTGGTCAAGATGACGGCCGAGCAGTTCGACAAGGTGATCGACGTGAACCTGCGCGGGGTCTTCCATTGCTCGCAGGCCGTGGCCGACACGATGATCAAGCAGAACGGCGGTGTCATCCTGAACGCCAGCTCGGTCGTGGGCCTGTATGGCAACTTCGGTCAGACCAACTACGCCGCCACCAAGTTCGGCGTCATCGGTTTCACGAAGACCTGGAGCCGTGAGCTGGGTCCGAAGGGCGTGCGTGTGAACGCCGTGGCCCCCGGCTTCATCGCCACCCCGATCCTCGACAGCATGCCCGAGAAGGTCATTGATGGCATGAAGGCCCGCGTACCGCTGGCCCGCCTGGGCAAGCCCGAGGAAATCGCCAATGTGTACGCCTTCCTCGCCAGCGACGAAGCCAGCTACATCAACGGCG
>JAUMZD010000026.1 GCA_030528325.1 Lautropia sp.
GGCAGGAAATGAGCGGCAGCAACAGCATCGCCGGGCTGACGGTAATGGTGATCGACGACAGCAACACGATTCGTCGCAGTGCAGAGATTTTCTTGAAACAGGCGGGTTGTGTCGTCGTGCTGGCGGAAAACGGCTTCGATGCGCTGGCCAAGCTGTCGGATCATGGCCCCGATATCGTTTTCTGTGATGTGCTGATGCCCCGTCTGGATGGCTATCAGACCTGTGCCCTGATCAAGAAAAGCCAGCGCTTCAGGAGCACGCCGGTCGTCATGCTCTCGAGCAAGGACGGACTGTTCGACCGTGCTCGCGGCCGCCTGGTCGGGTCGGAGGACTATCTGACCAAACCGTTCACCAAGGACAGCCTGCTGAAGAGCGTGGAAACCCACAGTCGCCGCCAGGCCGGTGAGCCCGAAGGGCTGGCCACTGTCGATATGGCCGGTTGAGGCGTCAGACGAGGATTGATCCATGAATGCTCAGAATTTGCGCAAGATCCTGATCGTCGACGATTCCGCCACCGAGCGTTTTTTCATGAGTTCGCTGCTGACGAAGCAGGGCTATGAGGTGATCACGGCAGAGAATGGTGATGAAGCACTGGAGAAGGTCCAGGCCGAGAAGCCTTCCATCGTGATCATGGATGTGGTGATGCCGGGCAAGAGCGGCTTTCAGGCAACCCGTGCCATTGCGCGCGACCCGTCCATGAAGGATGTTCACGTCATCCTGTGCACCAGCAAGAATACCGAGACGGACCGGATCTGGGGCCTGCGTCAGGGCGCGAAGGATTATCTGGTCAAGCCGGTCGATCCCGAAACGCTGCTGGCCAAGATTTCCAGTCTGGCCCAGGAGCAGTGACATGGGTGAAACGGAAGTCCTGAACCGGGACGTGAAACAGCAGGGGGCCGGTGCACAGGCAAATGCGCCATCTTCGGCCAGCGCTTCCCATCTTGCACTGGTCATCGGCGAGGACCGTTATCTGGTCGATCTGGCCGAGGCAGGGGAAATCGTGCCGATGCCGCCTGCCATTCTGCCGGTACCGCTGACCCATGAATGGTTCATGGGGGTCGTGAACGTCCGTGGCACCCTGTTCACGGTGGTGGATTTTTCCCGGTTCATGGGGGGGCGCAGCACCCCGCTGTCCAAGGAGTCCCGTCTGGTGACGATTTCTCCATCGCTGCAATTCAATACCACGCTGCTGGTCTCGCGCATGGCTGGTCTGAGAAGCATCGCCACGATGACCCCAGTAACTGATTCGTTGGCTGATGATAAGCCCTGGATGGGACAGCAGTTCAAGGATGCCGAAGGGCAGACCTGGCGACACCTGAGCCTGTCGAAACTGGTGTCTTCGTCGGCGTTCCTGATGGTTGGCCGTTGAGGGCGGGAGGGGTCATGTCGGTAGTTGCATCATTGCATGGGGTAGGGAATTCCGGTGTGCCGGGGTATGCCGGCGCGGTTCAGGCAAAAAAACCTGAAGCCGGCCCGTCAGGCGCATCTCCCGAGTCGTCTCGTGCCAGAGTCCGGCCGACCCCGTTGCTGGGCAGGCTCAGCCTGAAGGTTCAGTCCATCATCCTGCTGGGCGCTCTGGCCGTGACAGCAGGGGTGGCCGTGGCGCTCAGCGTCTACGAGCGTCAGGCGGATCGCACGCTCGCGCAGCAGAATGAAGTGGTCGGCGACATGCTGATGCATTCGCAGCGCCTGGCCAAGGCCGGTATCCTGGCCGTCGAAGGCAGTGAGCAGGCCTACGGTCAGCTGATGACCAGCCAGGCCTATCTGTCGGATGCACTCGGTGCACTGAAGACGGGCGGCAGCGTTGGGCGGCTTCAGACCCAGCCATTGCCCGAGAGCATGTCGGCCGAGCTGTCCCGTTTCGAGAACGTCTGGGACGTCGTTTCGCCCTCGGTCAACGCGGTCATCGAACAGCAGGCCGTGCTGACCCGCTTTGCGAGGCTCGTGAACCAGATCGCTGCCATCGAAAGGAATCTGTCGCAGGTACAGGGCAAGGTGCTGGGCTCGATGCGGGAAAACTCGCAGAGCGTTCATGACATGCTGCTGCTGTCCCGGCTGAACAACCAGTTTCGCACGATCGTGGGAGAGATCATGCGGCTGCGTGACAGCAGCGACTTCAACAGTCGTGATGCGATCGTGCTGGCCAATGCGATCGAGGCGCTGGCTGTCTGGCGCGATGCTGCGCTCAATGGTGATGCCTCACGTGGGGCGGCCCCCTTGCGTCACGCCGAGGCCCGTGAGGTGCTGCGCCGGAACAATGACATGACCAACGAGTTCATCCGGCTGGCGCTGGAGGCGCAGCAGGCCGTGCCGGCGATGGAGCGTGCCCGAATGGCAGGGCTGGCCGTGTTCAACAAGAGTGATGAGCTGACGACCCTGGCCCACGAGATCCGCTCGCGCATCATCGACAACCGTTCGCGCCAGTCATCGGTGCAGTGGATGATTCTGGGGTTCGCATCGGCTGCGGTGCTGTCGCTGCTGCTGCTCTGCAAGGCCTACTACGATGATTCCAAGCTGCAGGCCGACCGTTCGATCGACAAGCGTCTGGAAGCAGAGCGCCTCGAGCAGGAAGCCAACCGGATCAACGACCAGAACCAGGCGGCCATCCTTCGCCTGATGAACGAGTTGCAGAATGTGGCCGATGGCGACCTGACGGTGCAGGCCACGGTGTCCGACGACATCACGGGAGCCATCGCCGATTCGATCAACTACACGGTCGAGGAGCTGCGCAGCCTGGTGGGCCGGATCAACCGGACGGCCGAGGCCGTGGCGGAAGCTTCCGACAGCGCCCAGGTCACGGCCTCGCATCTGCAGGCCGTCAGCGAGCAGCAGTCCCGCGAAATCCGTGAGACGGGTGAGGCGGTACTGAACATGGCGGCGCAGATCGGCCAGGTGTCGGCCACTGCGTCGGAGTCGGCCGAAGTGGCACGGCAGTCGCTGTCGGCGGCGAGCCGAGGTCGTGATGCGGTACAGAATGCCATTGCCGGCATGGGCGGCATCCGTGAGCAGATCCAGGATACGGCCAAGCGGATCAAGCGGCTGGGTGAGTCCAGCCAGGAAATCGGCGAGATCGTGGAGCTGATCTCGAACATCACCGAGCAGACGAACGTGCTGGCGCTCAACGCGGCGATTCAGGCGGCGTCTGCGGGCGAGGCCGGTCGAGGCTTCACGGTGGTGGCCGAGGAAGTGCAGCGACTGGCCGAGCGCTCGGCCGAGGCCACGCGGCAGATTTCGGCGCTGGTCAAGGCGATCCAGACGGACACGCACGATGCGGTGGCCGCCATGGAGCGCAGCACCCAGGGCGTGGTTCGGGGCGCCAAGCTGTCGGATGAGGCGGGCATGGCCCTGATCGGCATCGGCCAGGTGTCGCAGGAGCTGGCCGACCTGATCATGCGGATTTCGAAAACCACGGAAAGCCAGGCGGCGTCCGCCTCGTCGGTCGCCCAGAGCATCCAGCGCATCCTGCTGGTGAACAGTCAGACCAATGAGGGTACCCAGCAGACGGCGGGTTCCATTCTTCAGCTGGCTGAACTGGCGCGGGAACTGAAGAACTCGGTGGCGCGATTCCGGGTGAACTGAAAGGACTGAAAGGATCGTTCTGCCCCGATCAGTCTGTGAGGCGGGGCTGTCTCGATACGAACTAAGAGGCTGACAGGTGGAAAACGGCAATAGTGTGGACTTGATGACACTGTCCTGGACGGTACCGGAAATCCGGGAATCCCTGCATCAGGTATCCGAAGCGCTGGACGAACAATTGGCGGCATCCGGTGGTGGCATGGAGGCCATCAAGCGGGCGCGTCTGAATCTGCATCAGACCCACGGCGCCCTGCAGGTGGCCGGCGTGCCCGGAGTGGACGTGCTGACCGATGAGGCCGAGCGGGTTCTGGAAGCCTTTGAAACGGGCAGCCTCGAACTGCAGGATGCTGCTGTCGAGACGCTGAAGCGCGTGATGCGCGCGACGGTCGAATACCTGGAGGACTTGCAGCAGAGCGGTACGCTGGTGCCTGCACTGGTGCTGTTTCCGTATTACCGGGATCTGGTGCAGCTTCGCAAGGAGACGCCGCCCGATCCGACGGTGCTGTTCGAGATCGACCTCGATCGTGCCCTGCCTGCTGCGGTGCGTGACAATGTGTCCCAGAGCCCGGATCGTGAAGAGCGTGCCCGTTCCGCCTGTCGCGGCTTCGAGCGGGCACTGCCGGCCCTGATCCGTGGCGAGAACACGGCACCGGCCATCGAGGCCCTGCATGAGTCGATGAGCCGTCTGGTTCGCACGCAGCCCCATGAGGATGCCCGACTGTTCTACTGGCTGTCCCTGGCTTTCCTCGATGCGATGAAGCAGGGGGCGCTGCCGGTGGATCTGGCCAGCCGGCGGGCCGTCGGTCGTATCAACATCATGAACCGGCACCTGTTCTCGACGCATACGCAGGTTCCCGGACAGTTCATCAAGGAACTGCTGCTGCTGCTGGCGCGCGCCTCCTCGGGGTCTGCGATGGTCGAGGACGTTCGCCGGCATTTCAATCTGACGGCGCTCGTCCCTGCGGATTATGAGCGTCCGCGCTATGGACTGGCTGATCCCGAGACGCTGAAGGTGGCGCGTGAAGCGCTGGTGCAGGTGCGTCGCTCGTGGGAGAAGATCGCTGGCGGGGGCTCGCAGGAAGAGCCGATGTTCGCCCAGACGGTGGCGCTTCTGAATCGTGCGCTGGGCAGCACCCACTACAAGGGACTGAGCATGCTCGGCAAGACGCTGGCGACCATGCCGGCGGCACTGGCCGAGCAGCCGGCGCATGTGGGCGAGCTTCTGGCGATCGAAGTGGCGACGGCCGTACTCTTCATGGAAGAGGCACTTTCCGGCGCCTTGCGTTCGGATCCCTCGATCGATGAGCGAAGCGAAGAACTGGCTGCCCGCATCAACCGCCTGCTGAGCAAGCCCGACAGTTTCGACCCGACACCGCTGCCCTGGCTGGTGGCGCTGTCGATGAAGGCCACCGACCGGGTCACCCAGAGCGCGTTCGTCACGGAGCTGAAGCACAACCTGCTCGGATGCGAGCAGGCGCTGGATGATTATTTCCGGGACGCGACCGCCGTGGCCCGTCTGGAGGTGGTCGGGCCGCTGCTGGCCGAAACCACGGCCGTGCTGAAGGTTCTGGAATATCAGGAGGCGGTCAAGGCCAGCGAAGCGGTGGCGAAGGAAGTGTCGGCACTGCTGAACGCGCAGGTGGAGCTGGATGAGGCGCGCCGTGAGCGTCTGGCCAACGGTCTCAGCTCGCTGGGCTTCTTCGTCGAATCCCTGCTGCAGTCCAGTGACCGGGCCTGGCGTTTCCGCTTCGATGAAAGCCGCGGCGTGCTGTATGAAGATCCGAGCATGCCGGCGCCGGTGATGGATGCGGCGGAGGATCTGGCACCTGTCGATACCCATGTGGTTGACCCGCTTTCGGCTTCTGCCGTCGTGCAGCAGGCCGCAGAGGAGGTTGTGACGCAGGAAACGGTGGCCGTGGCGCAGCCCGAAGTGGCACCCCCGCCGGCTTCGCAGCCGGCAGCAGCTGACGCGGCCGAGGAGGCCATCGAGGACGAGCCCCTTTCGCCGGACGAGGCCGAACTGCATGAAATCTTCATGATGGAAGCTCAGGAAGTGCTGGAGGCCATCCATGAGAATCTGCAGGTGGTGCGTCGTGCCCCGGATGACCGTGAGGCGATGACGACGATCCGCCGTGCGTTCCACACCCTGAAAGGCTCCAGCCGCATGGTGGGCCTGGAAGCCTTTGGCGAGGCAGCCTGGTCGTTCGAGCAGATGCTGAATCACTGGCTGGCCGAAGATGTGGACGGCACGAAGCCGCTCTTCGACCTGATCGGCGACGGTGCCGCCTTCTTCGGTGAGTGGTGCCGGCAAATGCAGACCCGTCCCCGGGTCGTGCTGGATGCCTCGGCGCTGGCTGCCCGTTGCAGCGCGTTCCCGGACGTGCCGGATGCGGCCGCTGCCGCGTCTGCCGCATCATCGCCTGCCGCAGGCGGCGTCGAGTCTGCGACGGTGGCAGCCGGGCTGGTGGCCGGTGATGATGCCGCGGGCGACGGCGAGGCGTTTGCGGGCCTGACGATGGACTGGGGCGCCGAGGAAGCGCCTGCCGACAATCTGGCGTCCGGGGCCGATTGGGGTGGGCTGTTTGGTGAGAACACGCTGATCGTGCGTGAGGAGTCGGAGCTGGGGGCCGATGAGCTGGCTTCGCTCGGCATCCCGGCAGCTGAGCTTCCTGCCCCGCGCTTCGATGATGAGCTCGTGGCCGACATGTCGTTGTCGCTGGAAGCAGGCACGCTGTCGACGGACTGGGCCGAGCACCGTGATCCTGTCACGTTGCCGTTGCCTTCGGCTGACGGGAGCTTCTCTGGCATCTCGGTGGATGATGCCTTCGTGATGCCGGCCGATGACGGACTGGGTGAAGAGATTCCGCTGCTGGATATCTCGATGAGCGTGCCGCCGATGGCAGAGCCGGCTGTCGCGGACATGCCGTCTGGTGATTTCACGGCATTGTCTGCCGCCGAGTCGCAGCAGGAGTCAGCCGGGGACGAGATGGCCAGCCTTCAGGCAGACACCGATGCCGTGATGGCCGAATGGCTGGGCGAGTCCGGCATACAGGCGCCGGAGGCCGAAGAGGCAGCGCTTCTGCCGGTCGCTGCCACCGAGGCATCTGCCCCTTCACGGGCCGAAGCGCCGGCACCCGTTGAGCAGCCTGTCGTGGAGGCTGCCGGCGTGTCGGCACCGCCGGAGGTCGATGAGTCGCAGATCCGCATTGGTGACCGTCTGGTCGATGCCGAGCTGTTCGAGGTCTTCAACTCGGAGGCCGTGCAGGTTCGCATGCGGATGAACGACGACTGGCACGCCTGGCATGCTTCCGAAGCCTTGCGGGCACCCGAGTCGCTGGTGCGTGCGCTGCACACGCTGGTGGGGACGACCCGGCACGTGGGCCTGCTTCAGGTACGAACCATCGCCGAATCACTGGAAAAGATCCTGCTGAAGCAGCGCGAGAGCGCATGCCCGTTGCCGGAGTCGATGAAGGCGAGCATCCAGTCTGCGCTGGGTGTGGTCGACCGGATGCTGGCCGAGTTTGCCTCACGTACCGAGCCGGAGGCTGATCCGGTCACGGCCACGCGCATGGCCTCGCTGCTGGTGGATTGGGATCAGCAGATCAAGGGCACCTGCGACTGCGAGGACGGGGCGGAGGCCGCGCCGGCCTCCCGCGAGATGCGGGGTGAGGCGCTGCTGAAGAAGGCCGCCGAGGTGCTGGGCGCTGCCAAGCGCGAAACCGAGGAAAAAGTCGATCCGCTGGCTGGCCTGGTCGATGAGATCGACGCCGATCTGGGGCCGGTCTTTTTCGAGGAAGCCGAGGAGCTGATGCCGCAGGTGGATTCGAACCTGCGTGAATGGAGCGAGAGGCCGGCCGACGGCTCCCTGCCGGCCGCGCTGATGCGCCTCTTCCATACGATCAAGGGTAGTGCGCGGATGGCGGGTGCCATGCGCTTCGGCCAGATGATCCACGAGCTGGAAACGCAGGTCGAGGATGCGCTGGCACAACCGGCGGTGGCCGAGTCCGTCATCGAGACGGTGCTGGCCGGCTACGATCAGGCGGTGGCTGCCTACGAGATCATGCTGAATCCGGAGCTGGCTGCGCAGCAACCGGTGCCTGATACCGGCTCGAGGGGCAGCGCTGCTGCAACGGTTGAGGCCCGTGAGGCTGCTCAACCGTGTCCGGCGGCTGCGCCGGTGCCGGTGGCCCAGCCTGCCGCGACACATGCCAAAGCTGAGAATCACGGCGCCAGCACCGTGCCCGATGCCGTCGTGCCCGGTGCGGCATCGAACCCGGCTGCGTCGACGCAGCATGTCATCCGTGTCCGTGCCGATCTGCTCGACCGGATGGTGGCCGAAGCGGGTGAGGTGGCCATTGCCCGTGCCCGTCTGGACAGCGAGATGAGCCTGATCCGTCAGGCCATCAACGAGCTGACGGAAAACGTCAACCGTCTTCGCCTGCAACTGCGCGAGATCGAGATCCAGGCGGACAACCAGATCCAGGCGAAGATTGCCCACTCGAACGAGACGGAAACCGATTTCGACCCCTTGGAGTTCGATCGCTACACGCGCTTCCAGGAGGTGACGCGGATGCTGGCCGAGTCGGTGAACGACGTCTCGACGGTGCAGCAGAATGCGCTGCGCGCCGTGGATGCGGCCATGCAGGATCTGGCGCGTCAGGGGCAGGTGAGCCGCAGTCTGCAGCAGAGCCTGATGCGGGTGCGGATGGTTCAGTTCTCGACCATCAACGACCGCCTGTATCGGGTCGTGCGTCAGGCCGGCAAGGATACGGACAAGCGCGTGACGCTGGAGATCAAGGGCGGTCAGGCCGAAATCGACCGGAACGTGCTGGACCGAATGGCGGGCCCCATCGAGCACATCCTGCGAAATTCGGTGGCTCACGGCATCGAGGATCGCGTCAGGCGGGCCGAGGTGGGCAAATCGGAAGTGGGCGAAGTGACGGTGGAGGTGAGCCAGGATGGCAATGAGGTCATCATGCGATTCCTCGACGATGGTCAGGGGCTGGATTACGCCAAGATCGAGGCCAAGGCGCGGGAGCGCGGGCTGATCGCCCCGGATCATGTGCCGAGCGAGCGTGAGCTGGCCCAGCTGATCTTCGCCCCCGGTTTCTCGACGGCCAAGCAGGTGAGCGCGCTGGCCGGCCGCGGCGTGGGCATGGACGTGGTGCGTGCCGAAGTGGCGGGTCTGGGTGGGCGTATCGACCTGGATTCCACGCCGGGCAAGGGCAGCTGCGTGACGGTTCACCTGCCCGTGTCGCTGGCGGTGACGCAGGTCGTGCTGCTGGAAATCGAGGGTGGCAAGTTTGCGGTTCAGAGCGCGCTGGTCGAGCAGATCATGCAGGTTCGCCCGGAGGCGCTGGCCGATGCCTATCAGGCGCAGCGTATCGACATCGGTGGGGAGAAGGTGCCGTTCTACTTCCTCGGCAGCCTGCTTGAGATGTCGGGCTCACGCCCTGCTGCCCAGCGCATGGTGCCAGTGGTGCTGCTGCGCGCCGGTGCCACGCGGATCGCCCTGCATGTGGACAGCGTGACGCCGAACCAGGAAGTCGTGATCAAGCATATCGGCCCGCAGCTGGCCCGTCTGGCCGGCGTGGCCGGTGCCACGGTGCTGGGCAATGGTGACATCGTGCTGATCCTGAACCCGGTTCAGCTGGCGATGGCGCGGGTGGCCAATCAGGGCGTGAAGGAGAGCACGGCCACCTTCAATGCCAGCGAGCTGCAGACGGCCGCCACGGTGATGGTGGTGGACGACTCGGTCACGGTTCGCAAGGTGACGCAGCGACTTCTGGTGCGCGAAGGCTACAACGTGCTGCTGGCCAAGGACGGGGTGGATGCCCTGCGCCAGATGCAGGAGTGCGTGCCGGATGTGATGCTGGTCGATATCGAGATGCCGCGGATGGATGGTTTCGATCTGACGAAGAACATCCGGGCCAGCGCCGAGTTCGGGCACGTGCCGATCATCATGATCACCTCCCGCACGGCCGACAAGCACCGCAACCACGCACTGTCGCTCGGCGTGGATGTGTTCCTGGGCAAGCCCTTCGCCGAGGACGAGCTGCTGCGGCAGGTCGGGAGCTTTGCGGCGCAGCGGGCGGGGAGTGCGATGGCTTCCTGAGGGCTGAAGCTTCGGGGCGGGATGCCGGGACGGAATGTTGCTGCGGTGTGGGACGCGGGGGGGGGAGTGCCCAAGGAAGCTGGGCTAGCCGAGGATCTATTGGCGCTGCATTGGCCACCCCGCCCCCGGCTTTTGCTGAAGGGAAGGTTTCTGCTCAGGTGAGTGTGGATGAGCGTCTGGCCCGCATCCGGGGATTGCGGGAACGGCTGGATGGCGTGTTTGCGGCAGAGGACATCGAGGCTTTCAAACAGGAAGGCCGGCCGCGTCATTGGCGACTGGATCCGCTTTTACAACCATCAACGCCCCCATCAGGCGCTGGCCATGAAAACCCCCGCTGGGGCCTTTGCCTTGGCAGCCTAACTTGTGCAGGTTTGGCTGGGTCATTACAGATGCGGGTTGACGGGGTTTTGCAGGGGCGACGAAGTACTGTAATGCCTTCACGGGCGGGGCGCATTCATGAAATCGTCATACCATGAGCCTGAGTCATAGGCTATCGTTATCAATGGAAGGTTCTTGAAGGTTTGATTTCTCCGGAGTCTTCTGGCTACGGCGATATTGGCCGCGCTGCTATTCCCTATCAGAAGTCCAGTATTTTGAAAGAACCAGCGTTGTGCTGCCAGAACTTCATCAAGGGTTACAGATTGAACGCCTGAAATCAAATCCCAGTCCAGAAATGGGGCAGGTACTCCCACAGATATTCCTTCCAATCTATGGTCGGAAAAACTCCCCGTTCGCATGTTGGATCCGTCTGGTTCGACCAGGATCGACTGGAGAGAGAAGCCGCTTTCTCTGAGGGCGATGGATATCCCTGTCATGCTGGCGCCTGTTCCCGCGCCCCCAATAAAGATGATGTCTTTTGCAAGATTTGAGCGATCGGCAAGAGATCTGGCCAATTCATGACCTGTTTCCTGGCGATGTGCTTCAATGCCTAACCTGTTGCTGAACTGGTCTGGGAAATAATACTTTTTCCCCATCGAATGCTGTTGGCTCAGATGGAAGTCAATGACTTCTTTTGGGGTCATTCCTCTCTTCAACATCTCCTGACCGATCAGTCTGGCACCAAGAAACTCGAGAAGCCTTCTTTTCTTCTGGCTGAACGAGAGTCCAACCGCAAGCTCGACATCAATTCCATGATGTTGACAGGCAAAGACAAGGCCAAGGCCAAAGTTTCCACCCGTTTTCTCGATGACAGTGGTCGTTCCCGGAGTGATGGCCCCTTGGGAAACTGCCTCGTCTATGATCAGTTTAGCGGCTCTATACTTGTGGCTGAGGCCAGGGGAGTTGAGTTCTGGCTTGACGAATATCGATTCGGGGCACTCGATCAGATCAGGCATGGCTTTCCCCCTTTTCGCGAGTTTTGTTCTTCAGGTTCTTGAGCAGCAGAACCTGCATCAGGGAACATTCGATAAAGCATCCGGCATTCGTCCAGACCCATCCGATCGATGCCATGAGTATGGATGGAGAGAAGGCTCCCATGGTTGCCATGACTGAAATTCCGAGATCGTTCACTCCCTGGATCTGCTTTGATGATGCCGGACTCATTTGTGATTCGTTTGCAAGCGGCGTACTGCCGCCTATGTAGGTGAAGTTCTACCCCAAGCCGAGTGATATCAGGGCCTCCTCGATTCCCGGGGCGGTTCAACATCACGCCAGTGGTCAGCTTGATTGATTTGGCGATGAAGTACTGATAGGTTCTTGAAGGAAGTCGTTGGCTCATGGGTTCATGAGATTTCATGGTATTTTTCTGTTCGAATGACGGCTTCTTCAAACGTGCATGTAATTCTTTCCTTTCCCTTTCCGATGCCTCTTCTTTTGACTTTAATTTTTCCGATGTCCTCTGGAGAGTCCAGGTGGGTTCCTCCACATGGAATCCTTTTGTCGCCGAACACCCAGATCCGTGCTTCGGCGTTACAGGGATGAGACTCGACTGTCATTGGAGTCCGGCTGTTTGCCATCTGGTTTGCGAGATCTTCAATTTTTCTGATATCGCAAGGTGTGAAGGCATGAGTCATGAAATCGAAGCGCGCGGAGTCTTCTTTTATGTGGCAACCAATGGTGCTGCCCTTGAGGGAGGCACGAACATCCATGGCTGCAACGAAGAGGAGGTGGCTTGCACTGTGTGATAGCGTAAGCTTCTGCCTTCGGTTGATGTCTATTTCTGCCTCGGCATGGGAATTCAGGTCAAGGTCGTTGATGAGTCTTGTGTCGTCTGGATGGACTTCATGAATGATGACGCCTCCCGACTTCCCTCCTTGAAAGCCTTCAAGGTCGATTTCACGAGCGTCGATGAGTCTTGCATTCGAGATTCGTAGGGTCTTTCCGTCGATCCTGATCCATCCGTGGTCTGATTCCTGTCCCCCTCCTTCAGGGAAGAAAACCGTTCTGTCCAGTATCAAGGCGCTTTCCGTTGCTTCAATCAGCCTTGCCTTGCAGGATTTCTGGTACTGGTTTTCGTAGTAGAGCTTTGTTGTCGGATTGGTGTTCATGTTCATGGACTTGGGTTTCCGGGTTCCGATTTTGTTATTTCGATCAAAGACCTTGCCCTCACTTTCGACCCGTCAGGGATGTCCTGGCTTATGATGCAGTTTGGTCCGATGAATACATCGTTTCCAATGCGTATGGCGCCAAGAATTGCAGTGAATTCTCCTATTTGAACTCGGTCTCCAAGTTCTGGGTGTCTCAGTCTTCTTGGATTGTCCGAGATGCCTCTGGCTCCAAGAGTTACGCCACCTAGCATGTAGCAATCGTCTCCGATGATCGAAGTCTCGCCTATGACTGTGCCAAACCCATGATCCAGAATGAACCTTTTCCCAATCTGGCTTCGGAAGTGGATTTCTGCACCTGACAGGAATTTCCCTCTTCTGGAGATTTGTGCAGGAAGGTACGGATCGAATCTTCGGTTTCCGTTGTCGTTTTCTTGGTGAACCCAGTTCGATATACGATAGTGAAGCGTTGCAGCGTAAGACGTGTAGGTTTTCAATATGATCAGAGGGTCTGAATTGGCTGACGGATCCTTCCTTGAAAAGGAAATAAGGTCTTCCGCTGCATTCCTTGCCATGCAATCAATCGCACCTGTCTTCATCAGCTTCTCATAGTCCATGCGACAGGCGCACGCTTTCAGTGCTTCTTGAACGGTGAGTTCGAGATATTTGAGCAAGGAATTTTTTTCGTCTGTCCTTCGCATGGGGGGCTAGCCTGGCCGCTTCTCTTGTTTCACTCCACGTCGGCTAATTTTGTACCAGTTTTCAGGCAGAGTCTCGAACAGTGGGTGTGTTATCCTGAGAACTGTTAGGCGTATTTGACGAACAGTGAGGTGGCAATGGGTTTTTTAGGATCGCTCAGGGAACGCTTGTCTCGCGGTGAGTGGACAGCGGGGCAGCGTTTGCCGTCGATTCGCAGGATGTCTGCGATGGCGGGGGTCAGTTACCACACGGTTGTCAGGGCTTATGCTGAGCTGGTCAGTGAAGGCTTGATAGAGGGCCAGCAAGGAAGGGGCTTCTTTGTCTCCAATGCTTCTTCCTTGCCGGATCGCCTGAAAACCCCTCAGGCAACGGCGATAGAGAATCCCCTTTATAAACTCCTTCAGGCCCCATCTGATGTGCTCAAGCTTGGTTGTGGATGGCTTCCTTTGTCCTGGAGAGATACGGAGGTACTGGGGAAGGCTGTCCGGAAAACGGTCAGGTCAGGGAGGGGGGGCTGGTGGAGTATGGTGATATTCAAGGCTATTTCCCATTGAGGAAACAGTTGTCATCCCATCTTTTCAAATCAGCCCAGATGGAGGTATCCCCAAATCAGATTCTGACCTCATTGGGGGCGACTCAGGCACTGGATCTGGCGTTGAGGCTTCTGGTAAAACCCGGTGACCATGTGCTGGTGGATGAGCCATGTAATGGAAATTTGATCAAGCTTGTTCGCGTGCATGGCGGGGTGCCTGTCGGACTTCCCAGAAGCGGAGAAGGGCCAGATATTGAAGTGCTTGACGCCCTTTTGTCGAGGTGCAAGATCAAGGCGTTTTTTTGTAACACCACATATCACAATCCAACGGGAGGAGGGCTCAGTCCAAGGGGCGCTTTCGGTGTCCTGAAGCGTGCCATTGAACATGACTTCGTTATCGTGGAGGATGATGTTTATGGAGACTTTTATCCCGGGGTTCGGCAAACATTTGCCCAGCTTGATGGGTTCGATCGTGTGTTGTACGTGGGTAGCTTTTCAAAGTCCCTTTCGGCCTCTTTGAGAATCGGCTACATCATTTCGCCACCAGGTTTGGTCGACTCGCTGGTTGAGTTGAAAATGCTGACCTCTGTTGCTGTTCCCGGGTTCTGTGAGCGATTTGTCAATACCATCCTTTCAGATGGAACATACCTGAAGCATTCGCATGCGATTCAACGGCAGTTGATGACGCAGCAGAAACTGGCTCAAAGCATCTTGAGGAAATACGGCTGGTGTTTCGATATCGAACCTGATGGAGGGATGTTCTTGTGGGTTCGGCATCCGGCTCTGAATGATCTTGGGAATTTCATAGCGTCTCTCGAAAGAAAGCGTGTTTCGTTATTGCCAGGTAGCGCTTTTTCGATTTCAAGAGACTTTCGTGACAGAACCCGGATCAATGTTTCTCTATTGAATGATGATGTGGGGCGGTTTCTGGATGTTGAACGGAGGGGCTCGGTTTGATGGGCCCCTGTGGGTACTGGAGAGGGGCGCAAGGATGCTGAGTCCTCCATGGACGGATCAGGCTGATGCCAGCCTGATCCGTCCGGTGGCTCAATCCCAGTAAGCCTTGCCGGTTTCGCCTGCATAGACCGAACGATCCTCTTCGAGGGTGACGTTGACCGGATTCAGCTTGCCGCCGGCTTTCCAGTCTGCGGGCACGCCCCAGATCATGCATTGCAGGCGCTTGATGTGCGTGAGACTGGTGTTCCAGCACAGGCGGGCTTCCTGAACGTTGCCGCCCTGCAGGAGCATCAATTGCTCGGACTGCTCACCGTTGCTCCACTGCTTGAGCACGCCGAAGGGCACGAGTTCGTTGCGCTTCACCTCGTACGGGCTGTCGGCAGTCAGTTTCGTTGCGAAATCGGTGAAGGGTGAGGTCGACGTCACGGAGCCGGAGGCCGTCAGCTCGTTGCCCAGCCTCACGCTCTCGGTGTTGACGTTGATGATCAGCTTCGCCGTGAGCAGGTTGAAGGGGCGGGGCGGGGTATAGAACTTGGCGAAAACCCCGTTGCTGATGGTGTAGAAGTGGTCACCCAGGTTCACCGGCTCATAGATCTTGCCGTTGCAGCCGAAGCCGTGAATCATGCCGACCACGTTGAAGTTGGGATCGTCCTTGTAGTTGTCCATGCCCGTGTCGGCATGGATGTTCTGCAGGCCTTCCGAACCCTTCGAGCCATTCGGGCCGTTGGCCGGTGTCAGGCCATCGTGGCCGCAGGGCTTCTGCTCCAGCATGGCGAGGAACACGTCACCGCGGATGCCCTGGGCGGAGATGGGGGCCACTGCTGTGGGGGCGGCTGGGCTGGCGGCATTACCGGCATCCGCGCCGGGGGCAGGGCTTGGTTGGGCCGGTGTCGCCACGCCGGCATCACCGCCGCTGGCGGGTGGCGTGGATGGGGCAGGCTGTGTGGGCGCTGGTGCCGGTGTTGGCGCTGGGGTGGGCGTTGGTACGCCGGCGTCACCCCCTGCGGGCGGACTGACAGGAGCCGGCGCTGCCGGGGGCGTGGCGGCACTTGCGTCGCTGGCGCTATTGCTGCTGTTCTCGTTGCCGTTGCTGCCTGCGCTGGCCGCACCGGCACCGACCGAGTTTGCTTCACTGCCGGGGGGCGCCCCATCCGGACGCTGGCTGGGTGCGCCACTGGCACCATTCTGGGCTGTCGTCGAGCCGGCCGCACTGCCCGCAATGGCGGTGCTGTTCGCATCGACGTTCACATTGACGGTATTAGAGGCGCCCGGCGCCGTGGGGCTGCTGGAGACGGCGCGGTTGCTGCCGCCATCACTGCCACCGCCGCCACAGGCGGCGAGCAGCAGGGCCAGGGCCGCTGCGGTCATCGGGGTACGAATGTGCTGGATGCTCATGGTGAAGCCCTCGGAACTGTGGTGAGAATGTCGAAAATTTTTACTGAAAATTCTAGGGGCGATTTTTCTGGTTGACCGTGGGTGTTGTTTTTTTGCTCATTGATCGGTTAAGACTTGTCAAAGGGCTTGTTGACGTAACATGCAGCCATCTGCGCCGATGGAGGATGTGACGATGACCATCACGACCTTTACCAGCGGGGACTTTGTCCGTGATGCGTCCGCCATCAAGCGCGCGGCTGCAGAGGGGACGGTGTTCATCACGGATCTGGGTAAGCCGGTGTTGGCCGTCATGAGCATCGAGGACTACCACCGTCTGGCCGGTCAGGCCTCGACGTAGTCGCTGCTGGATCTGATGATGGGTCTGCCGCAAACGGGGGACGTCGATCTGGAGGCGGTCCTGCCGGGCCGGAGGGCGCTTCAGGCCGACGCCCGTATCCCGGACTTTGGCGAGGGGGGCTGGCTGAGGGCGCCGCGCCAGGCGCGCTGCCGGCGATACAATCCGTGACGGTGTCGGCGGATGACCGCCGGCCCATGTCCGGCGCCCTCCTGGCGGCGCCACGTCTTCCGGCCTCAGCCCGTGACCCCGGCCCCACCCATGAACGCTCCTGTCCAGACCCTGCTGGCTTTCGATTTCGGCGAGAAGCGCATCGGCGTGGCGGTTGGCAATACCTTGACGGGAGCCGCCGAGCCCCTGGCCACACTGACCGAGCTGAGCGTGGATGAGCGTTTTGCCCGTATCGGCCAATTGCTGCAGGAATGGCAGCCGGCACGTCTCGTGGTGGGCCGTCCGCTGCATCCGGATGGAACCCCGCACCACGTCACGGCGCTGGCCGAAAAGTTCGCCCGGCGGCTGGCGGGACGCTTCGACCTGCCGGTGTCGCTGGTGGACGAGCGCTACAGCAGTGTGGCGGCACAGGCCCGGATGAACGAAGCGGCTGACTGGGCGCTGGAAGCAGACCGGGATCCGGACGGCGGGCGACGCCGCCCTCGCGCTGCGCCGTCTCACGCCGGCAGAAAACGCCGAAACAGTACGGCAGCCGCCGGGGGCGGTGATGACGCCATGGCTGCTGCCGTGATCCTCGAACAATATCTGAGTGAGAACCGATCATGAGCAACAGGCTGCCCGCCGATGCCGAGACCATCTTCCGGCATCTGTCCGATTCACTGAAAGCGTCGATCGAGGCAGCGGGAGGTGAGCCGCCGGCGCTGATCGGCATTCATTCGGGGGGGGCCTGGCTGGCTGCCCGTCTGCATCATGAACTGGGCCTGTCGTCGCCGCTGGGCTTCCTGTCGAGCGCCTTCCATCGTGACGACCTGCAGGCCAGGGGGCTGCCGGGCCGGTTGCAGGCCACCCGGATCGATTTCGAGGTGACGGGCCAGTCCATCGTGCTGGTGGATGACATCCTGCACACGGGGCGCACCATCCGGGCGGCCCTGAACGAGATTTTCGACTACGGTCGGCCGGCACGCGTGTCGCTCGCGGTGCTGATCGACCGGCAGGGGCGAGAGCTGCCGATCCAGCCCGATCATGTCGGGGCGGAGATCCTGCTCCAGCCGGGTGAGCGTCTGGTGCTGAGCCAGCAGACGAGCGGGGTGTTCGATCTGCGTATTGATGAGGGGAAATGAAGCCGATGAAGCATTTGCAGGTCGATGAGCATGGCCGGTTGCGCCATTTGCTGACGCTGGAAGGCATGTCGCGTGAGCTGATCCACAAGATTCTGGACAACGCGTCCTCCTTCCTGAACGTGTCGAACCGGGAGATCAAGAAGGTGCCGCTGTTGCGGGGGCGCTCGGTCTTCAACCTCTTTTTCGAGGATTCGACCCGGACGCGGACGACTTTCGAGATCGCGGCCACGCGCCTGTCGGCCGATGTGGTCAATCTGAACATCAACACTTCCTCCACGAAAAAGGGCGAGTCCCTGCTCGACACGATCGACAACCTCCAGGCGATGGCGGCCGATCTGTTCGTCGTGCGTCACAGCCAGAGTGGTGCGGCGCATCTGATCGCGCAGCATGTGGGCAACGATGTGCATGTGGTCAACGCCGGCGATGGCCGGCATGCGCACCCGACGCAGGGGCTGCTGGACATGTACACGATCCGGCACTTCAAGAAGGACTTCACGCAGTTGAGCGTGGCGATCGTCGGTGACATCACGCACTCGCGGGTGGCCCGCTCGAACATCCACGCGCTGACGACGCTGGGCGTGCCCGACGTGCGGGTGGTGGGGCCGCTCACGCTGCTGCCGGGCGGGCTGGATCAGCTCGGGGTGAGGCGCTACACCGACATGCGCGCCGGCCTGAAGGATGTGGACGTGGTGATCATGCTTCGCCTGCAGAACGAGCGGATGCGCGGTGTGCTGCTGCCCTCGGCGCAGGAGTACTACAAGAACTATGGCCTGACCCGCGAGAAGCTGGCGCTGGCCAAGGCCGATGCCATCGTCATGCACCCGGGCCCGATGAACCGGGGTGTGGAGATCGAGTCGGCCGTGGCCGACGGGCCGCAGTCCGTCATCCTGCAACAGGTGACTTTCGGGATTGCCGTGCGGATGGCGGTGATGAGCATGCTGGCAGCGGGATAAGGAGCGATGATGCAAAAGGGAGTGATCAGGACGGGCCGTGCTGTCGAGGGGCAGCCGAGGGCTTTCTCGCTGGTGGGCGCACGGCTCGTGGATCCGTGGTCGGGTCTGGATCGTGAGGATGATCTGCATGTGGCCGAGGGCCGCATCGTCGGGGTGGGGGCTGAGCCCGGGGGCTTTCAGGCCGAGCGCGTGATCGAGGCGAAGGGGCTGGTGCTGTCACCGGGTTTGGTGGATCTGTCGGCACGCCTGCGTGAGCCGGGTTTCCAGTACAAGGCCTCGCTGAACAGCGAGATGCATGCGGCCGTGGCCGGGGGCGTCACGGCCCTGATCTGCCCGCCCGACACGGATCCGGCACTCGATGAACCCGGGTTGGTGGAGATGCTGAAGTCCCGGGCTCACACACTGGGGCTTGCCCATCTGTACCCGCTGGGCGCCCTGACCGTTGGGCTGAACGGTGACAAGCTGACCGAGATGTCGGAGCTGACGGATGCGGGCTGCGTGGGCTTTGCACAGGCCAACCGACCCATCGAGGACACACGTTCGCTGCTACGTGCGATGCAGTACGCCCATTCCTATGGCTACACGGTGTGGCTGAATCCGGTCGACCCGTTTCTGGGCAAGGGCGGGGTGATGCATTCGGGGGCTGTGGCGGCTCGTCTGGGCCTGCCCGGCAACCCGACGACCAGCGAGACGGTCGCCTTGCACACGATCTGCGAACTGGTGGCCGCCATCGGCGTCCGTGTGCATCTTTGCCGGCTGTCGTCAGCGGCCGGAGTCGAGCTGGTGCGCCAGGCCAAGGCCCGCGGATTGCCCATCACGGCGGATGTGGCGGTGCACCACCTACACCTGACGGATCATGATGTCAGTTTCGATGACACCTATCATCGGGTCGAACCGCCGTTTCGTGCACCGCGTGACCGGGATGCATTGCGAGCCGGTTTGCTGGACGGCACGATCGATGCGATCTGCTCCGATCACACGCCGGTGGTGGAAGATGCCAAGCGCATGCCTTTTGGAGAAGCCGAGCCCGGTGTGACGGGGCTGGAGCTATTGCTGCCCCTGGCGCTGAAGTGGGCCGCGGAACAGAAGCTGGATCTGATGACGATGCTGGATCGGCTCACGCGCATTCCCGCCGGCATTGCCGGCATCGACCCGACGTGTCAGGGCAGACCGGCAGGGCTGACGGTGGGGGCGATGGCCGACCTGTGCCTCTTCGATCCGGGCGCGGACTGGATCGTCTCGGATGAGACGCTCTGGAGCCTGGGCAAGGACACGCCGTACCTGGGGCGAGAGGTACAAGGGCGTGTGCGGCTGACCGTCGTCGAAGGACGGCTGGTGTTCGAGGGGTGAGCCGGCGGATTCTCCAGCCGACCATTCAGGCGCCACACAGAGGCCGTTGACGTGTCCGGTCTTGTGCCTGCTCTGAGGACGCCTGATGCTGCACTCGTGGCTTTGCCCGCTGAAACCGGAGCCTGACCATGACCTTCATCCGCCGCAGCATCCGCCTCGGGGGCCTGCTGATCCTGCTGTGTGTCGGCCTGTTCACGCAGATCCTGATCCAGCCCTGGCTGGGACAGCAGGGCAGACGTGCCGCCATCCGTCATTGGTCGCGTGGGCTGATGTGGGCCTGCGGGGTGCGGGTGGTGGAGGTCTTTCATCCTGCCGGCTTGCCCGCGGTGGGCGATGTCCAGCGGCAGGAGGGGGCGGCCGAAGGGGCCGGACAGGCTGTTCGGTCGCCAGCCCAGTCGTCCCTGTCAGCCGAAGAGGGGCAGTCTTTGGCCGCGCTGGCACCTGGCCGGATGCTCGTTGCCAACCATGTGTCATGGCTCGACATCTTCGCCATCAACGCGCTGGCACCGTCGGCCTTCGTGGCCAAGGCCGAGATCCGGCAATGGCCGGTGGTGGGCTGGCTGGTCGCAATGGCCGGTACGATCTTCATCGAGCGGGGCCGCCGCAAGGCCCTCGCCGGCATCAACCAGCAACTGCACGCCCGGCTGGCCTCTGGCTATCCGGTCGCCTTCTTCCCCGAGGCCACGACCCATGCTGGCCCGGACCTGAAACCCTTTCACGGCAACCTGCTGGCACCGGCCATCACCGAAGGTGCCGAGATCATCCCGATCGGCCTTCGCTATACCTACCCCGACGGCACGCCGGGCGAGGCCGCCTGGTTCATCGGTGACACCACCTTCCTCCAGTCGATCTGGGCCATCACCGGCGCCCGCCGCCTGATCGTCACCGTCCATGTCCTGCCCCCCGTGTCGGCCGCAGGCTGGGGCCGGCAGCCGCTGGCTGATGAGCTTCGGGGGCGGATCGGGGCCGTGCTGGGGCGGGAGGCGCCGGAGAGTGGGGTATAAGTAGGTAGCGGGGTGCCTGATCCAGGGGAGAGCATGATCCGTTCGAGCACGCCCCGAATCGGCTCAGGCTGGGCTCCTGCCTTCCATCGTGCCCACCCAGTAACACAATAGTGGGGCTGGAATCCGCATGATTCGGGCAGAGACCGGGGCTCCGGTCATCTGGGGCTCCCCGCCGGGCAGTGGGCCGAAATCATCCAGTGACTTGGTGACGACGTAGGCGCGTGGGACGGGCTTTTTCTCGAGGAGTTCTTGCAAGCCTTTCAGTTCCCGCATGCCGGTGTGCTGGGCCCGGTATTTCACCTCGAATGCCACCAGCTCATGGCCGGTCTCAGCAACCAGATCGACTTCCCGGCCTTTCTGGCCTCGCCAGTAGGAGAACCGTACGTTCTGCGTGTGATAGTGGGCGAATAGATGCTTGAATACGGCCGTTTCGGTCGCCATGCCAAGCGCTGTCGGATCCTCCAGCATGCTCTTGCCTTTCAGCATCACAGCCGGGGCGATGGCGGCATCGGCCAGGTAGATCTTGAAGCGTGCCCGCAGGATGTCCTTGCCGTAACCATAAGGTGGAAGCCGGTAGATCATGTGGGTGGCTTCCAGCAGCTCGATGAAGTGCTGGGCCGTCGGGCGCTTGACCTGAAGGTTGGCACAGAGATCGGAGAGATCGAGGAGTCCTCCATCATGCAGGCACAGGTACAGGAAGGTGTGCTCCAGATCCAGGATGCGACGCACGCCGAACAGTGCGGTCATGTCACGTTTCAGCACCTTGTCGATGATGTCTTCGCGCATCAGGCGCTGGGCCTGGGTGATGCTGCTGAGCTGGGCGGTCTGTGGGAAGCCGCCGCGCAGCAGATATTCATGGAAATGGCCTGTGTAGGGGGCAGCGAGTTCGATGGTCCGGTAGAAATTGGCCGGTGTCCATTCGAAGAGATCTCGAAGACTGCCGAGCGGCGGTAGGGCGGGCAGGGGCTGGCTGCGGATCTGGAGGTACTCGAAGAATGATAGTGTAGTGAGCCGGATCGTGTGCCAGCGGCCGACGCCCGACTCCTGGTCAGCCTCCACCAGCGGCATGGCTGAACCGGTGAAGCAGATCCGGCGGTCCTTGCGGAAGTCGATCTGGTGCTTGACCCAGGTGCCCCAGTCGCGGATGAACTGGGCTTCGTCCAGGAACAGGTATTCGGGGCCGTCCGCTTTCGGTTCACGGGTTCGCCAGGCTTCCAGAACGGCATCGATGCCTGCCAGCTTCAGCAATGGGTGATCAAAGGTGGCATAAAGGATGTTGGCTGCGGGTACTCCTTGCAGCAGCAGGCGTTCAACCACCTGCAGCAATAACGTGGTTTTGCCTACCTGACGGGCGCCCGAGAGCAATACGGCGCGATGCGCCGGTGGCTGGCTCATCCACGATTCGAGTTCATGGAAGGAGGCGCGCTGCCAGGCGGGAAGCTCGGCAAAGCGCTCTCCGCGCCACCAGGGGTTGAACTGGGACAGGACGGAGACAAGTTCATCTTTGGATAGTTTCATGATCATATAAACACTAAAATCCTAGATTAGTAAAAGTATACTTTAATTATTTTTGATCTTTAGTGATTTCCATCCTGCCGTCCAAGGCCCCAGGCATACGAGGGCGATGCCGAAGGGGCGCCCATTTGTACGCCAGCGTATCGTCGTGTTTCCGGGGTATTGCCAAAATATTGCAAGAACCCTGTCAGATAAGCGAAGTTGGCGGCAATTCCCGTAAAGATATTAAGGTTTAAAGACATGCTCCTGTCGTCGTTCCTGTAAGCTCCGCCGTCTGGTCGATGGCGCTGGGCGTCGTCGATCAATTGGACACAGACAAAGGAGTGAGCGCATGAACAAGAATTCCGTGACCGCTGCCCGGCGGTTCTCCCTGGCGCCCTGGGGCGTGCTTGGCTCGGTGGTGCTGATGGCGGCATGCGCCAGCACCCCGGTGCCGCGTGAGGAAATGGCGCTGGCCGATTCGGCCGTCAGCCGGGTGGGTGGTTCGCCGCGTGCGTTGTCGGCGGCGCCGCTGGAGCTGCAATCCGCCAAGGACAAGCTCCAGCGAGCCCGCCAGGCACTGGAGAAGGGCAACAACCTTGAAGCACGCCGTCTGGCAGAGCAGGCTCGTGCCGATGCCCGCCTGGCCGAGGCCCGTGCAGCTGAATCGCGTAGCAGTGAATCACTGAAGGAAGTGCAGGACAGCATCGATGCCTTGCAGAAGGAGCTGGGCCGCCGTTGATCGCCGGGATTTGTCGGCCCGATGTCGGGGAATGCGTTCCCCGGAGGGGCACTGACCGTTCCGTTCCATTTGCAGACACAGACAGTTTGAATGGGATGCTGGTATCGCACTGCACTGCACCGCCGGCAGACCACCATGGATTTCCAGGAGACTTATCGAGATGACCGCCTTCCTGAAGAATGATGTTTCGACGCCGGCAGCCCGCCGTGGTGTCCTTGCCCTGTCCGTGGCTTCGGCCCTGGTGCTGGGGGCTTGTGCCTCGACCCAGCCGAATCCGGTGGTGGAGCAGGCCCGCTCCCATGTGGACAAGGTGGCTGCCCAGCCGGAAGTGGCTGGCCGTGCCGCGCTGGAGCTGAAGGCTGCCAAGGACACGCTGGCCCGTGCCGACAAGGTCTGGACCGGCGACAAGGATCAGGCCGAGGCCGAGCACCTGGCCTATCTGGCCACCCAGCAGGCCAGCACGGCCGAGGCACTGGCCAATGCCCGTGCCAATGATGCCAAGCTGCAGGAAACCAAAGGCAAAGCCAACCAGTTGCGCCTCGATGCCCGTACCGCCGAGGTGGAGGCAGCTCGCGCCGATGCGGCCAGCGCCCGTGCCCGTGCCGATGAGCTTCAGGCCCAGATGAACGCGCTGGAGGCCAAGAAGACCGACCGGGGCCTGCTGGTCACCTTCGGTGATGTGCTGTTCGCGTTCGGCAAGGCCGAGCTGCTGCCGTCTTCTTCCGATCGTCTGGACAAGCTGGCCCAGTTCCTGATGGACAATCCTGAGCGCAAGCTGCGCGTCGAGGGCTACACCGATAGCGTGGGCAGCGCCGGTTACAACCAGAAGCTCTCCGAGCGTCGTGCCGATGCCGTCAAGCTGGCGCTGGTGCGCCGTGGCATCGCCGCGGACCGGATCACGTCCGTGGGCTATGGCAAGGACTATCCGGTGGCCACCAACAGCAGTGATGCCGGCCGTGCGATGAACCGCCGTGTGGAGGTGGTGATCGCCGACGAGAAGGGCGTGCTGCGCTCGCGTTGATCTTTCCCTGAAGACTCCCTCGCATCGAGGGAACAGGCAGACCGGTGACCGGATCCAGGTGGTACGGCACCGGTTTTTTTGGGGGGGACGCAGCAGCCCCTTGGGCCGCGCGCGGCAGGCCCGCTCATGTCGGCTTGACGGTACAGGCGGCCTGCAGCCGGTGCCCCCATGGATCGGCTGCCGTGTCATGGGCAGTCGATCGCCGGTGCTTTCTGCTTACCCCCTACCTCAGCGGCTGGCAGGTGCCGGAGCGGGTTTCTTCACCTTCGGGTTCGAATTGCCCCAGACCGTGTACAGGTCGGCGAGCAGGGCGCCGTTGATGTCCTCGATCTCGGCCTGCGTGATTTCACCGCCGTCCTGCTTGCCGAAGAGCACGACCTCGTCGCCTTCGAGGATGTCCGGGAAGTCCGTCACATCGACCATCGTCGTGTTCATCGAGACCTTGCCGACCACCGGCACGCGATGGCCGCGGATCAGCACATGGCCCTTGTTCGTGAACACACGGCGATAGCCATCGGAATAACCCAGCGGAAGGTTAGCCAGCAGCGAATCACGCGCCAGCTTGAAGGTGCGGTCATAACCGACCGTGCTGCCCTTCGGGTAGTGATTGATGCTGGCGACCTTGGATTTGAAACGCATCGTTTTCTTGTATTCGGTGCGTTCCGGGATGCTGTCGCCATAGAGCAGGCCACCCGGGCGGACCATGTCGAGGTGTGATTCAGGCACGGCCAGCGTCGCAAAGGAGTTGGCAGCGTGTACGGTGATCCGGTCACGCGCGAGGCCCGCAGTCTTCACCAGCCAGTCCACGTCCTGCCTGAAGGCTGCCAGGTTCTGGCGGACGGCATCGGCGTCCTCTTCGGGGAAGTGGGTCATGATGCCCACCAGCTGCAGGGCCGGCAGACGGGTGATCTCGACCGCTTCCTCACGGCCCCTGTCCGTCGTCATGTCCATGCCGTTACGGTTCATGCCGGCCGAGTTCAGCGCCAGATGAAAGGCAATGGGCTTGCCAGCCTTGGCGGCCAGCAGGCTCACGGCCTTGGCCTGGCTCAGGTCGCCCAGCAGTTCCTCCACCTGATAGGGCTGGGCCGTGCGGATCTCGTCCAGCGTGGCGGCACGCACCCGGGCGACCCTGCCCTGATAGCCGTGTGCGCGGGCGATGCGGGCTTCCTCGTTGCTGGCGATGCCGATGCAGGGCACCTTCATGGCGATGATGCTGGGCATTAGCAGATCGATGCCGTTGCCGTAGGCATCGGCCTTCATCACGGCGCAGATCTGTGAGCGGCCGTCGAGCAGCTTCTGCAGCGTGGCGATGTTGCTCTCGAAAGCCTGGGTGTCGATTTCCAGCCAGGCATTCAGGTGCGCAGGCGCGCTGGCGTTGCTTTCGGCAGTGTTGGTATCCAGCGGGGGGGCAGCCAGCGAGGGCGTGCTGAACAGGGCGGCCACGCAAAGCGAAAGAAGGGCGTGCTTGGACGGCATGGGCAAGAGGTCTCCAGTGATCAATCCAATCGGTCTTGACATCGACACGGGTGAAGACGGGGGGCGGGCCCACGGCAGGCCGTCAGAGGCCCATCCTTCATCACCCGTGTCAGGGCGCGATGGTACTGGAAGTGTCGTGCTTACCGGCAGTTCTGCTGGAATACCTGTCGGTTCTCCAGCCGGATGGCAGACAGGCACCCGCCCCAGACACAGCCGGTGTCCAGCGCCAGCAGATTGGGCTGCACCTGAAGCCCGAGCGATGACCAGTGCCCGAAGACGATCGTCGCGTCGGTGGACCGTCGGCCCGGCATCTCGAACCACGGAATCAGACCGGCTGGCGCCTTGGCAGGCGGTTCCGTACACTTGAAGTCCATCCGGCCATCGGGGTGCAGGTAACGGGAGCGGGTCAGCACGTTGATGATGCACCGCAGCCGGTCGTCGCCCCTCAGATCGTCCGACCAGCGGTCGGGCTGATTGCCGTACATGACCTGCAGGAAATCCTTCCAATGCGGGCCGGCCAGCACGGTTTCGACCTCCTGCGCGAGCGCCGGCACGTCGTCGGCCGTCCATTCCGGTTGCAGCCCGGCATGCACCATCAGGAAGTCGCCTTCACGGATGGCGAGCGGGCGGGTGCGCAGCCAGTGGATCAGATCGTCACGATCCGGTGCTTTCAGGATGTCGTTCAGGGTGTCACCCGGCCGGGGCTCCCGGACGCCGGCGGCGGCGGCCAGCAGATGCAGGTCATGGTTGCCCAGCACGACCCGGGCCCGGGCCCCCAACCGGTAAACCTGGCGCAGGGTGCCCAGCGAGGCCGGGCCGCGATTGACCAGATCACCACAGAACCAGAGCTTCTCCCCGGAGGCCGCGCCGATCCGTTCCAGCAATTGTTGCAGCGGGCGCTGGCAGCCCTGCAGGTCTCCGAAGGCGATGGTCATGATGGTCGGGTGTGGCGTTGATGGGTCGGATGCGGGGATCGGGGAACGGGGCCATACCCCGTTCCGGGCATGAACACGGTGCGGATCATTCAGTGACCCGGAGACGCGGGAGTCTCTGGCTGAGGGGCGGTAGCGGCCCCCTGGTCGGCCGTATCGTCGTCCGCGGGCTGTGCGTCTGATACGGTACTGGCAGAGGCGGTTGCGGGCGCGATGGTTTCGGCAGCGTTGGCCGCTGCCGTGTCCGGTTGGGGCAGGACGGCAGGGGCTGCTTCGGCCGTGCCAGCTGGTGCAGAAGCCTGCATCCCGTCCATGATCGCTCCTGCTGTCACACCTTCGCCGGACGGCGGAGTCGGATCGGGAGAAGGCGCACCAGCCGCAGCGAGGTTTGGAACCGGCGTGGCAGCAGCAGCGTGCGCCAGCACTTTCAGTCGTGTCAGCAGGGCATCGTTGTCCGGCAACGCCTGGCCGTGCGTGGCCGGTGTCGTCGTTTCGCTGGCAGGTTCGGGGGGCGTCGTCCCAGCCTGATGGACGGTGGGCGCAGCGGCGACCGTTGTGGCTGCCGGCAGGTTGGCAGGCCGGTACTCGGGTACCCACAGGTTCAGCATGTGGCGCACTTCGGCGTCGCCTACAGGTCCCTCGGATTCGAGCCAGCGCTGCACCGAGATGTCCCAGTTGGTGCCGGGCGGGTCGATCGGACGCGAGACGCGCAGCTTGGCGTGTGGCGTGGGCAGCGTCTTTTCATTGTCGGCCAGCAGCTCCTCATAGAGCTTCTCGCCGGGGCGCAGACCCGTGAAGGCGATCGGAATCTCGGCTTCGGTGTAGCCCGAGAGCTTGATCATCGTGCGCGCCAGATCGACGATGCGGATGGGCTGTCCCATGTCGAGCACGAAGGTCTCTCCGCCTCGGCCCATCAGTCCGGCCTGCAGCACCAGCTGGGTGGCTTCCGGAATGGACATGAAATAGCGGGTGATGTCCGGGTGGGTGACCGTGACCGGACCGCCGTTGGCGATCTGCTCGCGGAATTTCGGAATGACGCTGCCGCTCGAGCCCAGCACGTTGCCGAAGCGCACGGAAACGACCGGCAGCATGGCCATCCGGTGCCGGTATTGCAGCAGCATTTCCGCCAGCCGCTTCGTGGCCCCCATCACGTTGGTGGGGTTCACGGCCTTGTCGCTGGAGATGTAGACGAAGCGTTCCACCTCGTAGCGGGAGGCCACGTCGGCCAGTACCCGGGTGCCGTAGGCGTTGTTGGCCACGGCCTGCCAGGCATTGCCTTCTTCCAGAATCGGCACATGCTTGTAGGCGGCCGCGTGATAGATGATGGTGGGCTTGTGGCGCTCGAAGACTTCCCGCAGGCGCACCGGGTTCTTGATGTCCCCCACTACCGGGATGACCGCCAGTGCCGGAAAACTTTTCTTGAGGTCTTCGACGACACGGTAAAGTGCGAACTCGCTCAGTTCGAAGACGATGATCTGCCCAGGGTTGAAACGGGCGATCTGGCGACAGAGCTCCGAGCCGATCGAACCGCCGCCGCCCGTGACGAGGACGGACTTGCCTTCCAGCATGTGGCGAAGCCCGCCGGTGTCGAGGCTGACCGGGTCGCGGCCGAGAAGGTCGTCCACGTCCACGTAACGGATCTGCGAAACCTTGACCTGCCCACTCATCAGCTCCTGAACGTCCGGGATGACGAGCAGCTTGATGTGGGCCCGTTCGCACAGCTCGAAGACACGCCGGCGGGTGGCGTGGTCGGTGGCGCCGACTGCCAGTACGGCATGCTTGCAGTTGCTGTCGCGGGTGACTTCCTCGAGCTGCTCCCAGTTCCCCAGGATGCGAACGCCGCCCAGTTGCCGGCCCACCTTGTTCGGGTTGTCGTCGAGGACGCCCACCACGTACCAGTAGGGGTTGCGGTTCAGCTCGTCGATCAGTGAGAGGGCGGCGGTGCCGGCGCCCAGCAGTACCACCGGCTGGGGCTCCACGCCCTTTTCACCCATGGCTTTTTCCTTCCACCACCGGTAGACCAGCCGGCCCGAACACATGAACAGGATCAGCAGCAGCGGGTTCAGGAAGTACAGTGAGCGTGGCACGCCCAGTCCGTTGCGCCACAGCAGCAGCAGGATCGGAATGATCAGCGCCGAGGTGCCGACCGCCATGGCAATCAGGCGCATGTCGTGGATGGAGGCGTAGCGCCAAATGCCCCGGTAGAGGCCGAAATAGACGAAACAGCCTACCTGCACGGCCAGCACGGCTGGCAGGGTCTGCAACAGGATGATCTGTGTGCCACGGTCAAGGTCAAAATTCCAGCGCAGCGAGAAGGTGAATGTCCACACCAGCGCGGCCACGATGATGTCGTGGCCCATCGCAATGAAGGTGCGAGGATTGACGTTGAACAATTTCATGATCAGGGAGAAGGATCCTTGCGGCCGGCGCCCAGGATCCAGGCCAGCAGAATCAGCGGGGTATAGGCGATACCGGCGGCTGAAGCAGCAGACTCGGGCCAGTGGTGGGCAAGCCAGGCCAGCGGCAGGAGCCAGGCAATATTGAGCAGGCAGTATACAAGTGTGGCCCTCGCATGACTGCCATAGTGCCGACTGAGCCGCTGATAGGCATGGCTTCGATGGGCATCACCAACATTCTGTCCGCTCAACACCCGCCGGATCAGTGTCACTGTAGCATCCGTGATGAAAGTGGCGCCCAGAATCAGCCAGACCCAGAGGGACATCCCCCGCCTGTCGGTGGCTGCCGAATGCCAGCCTTCCTGGCAGATCTGATGGTGCCGGATGGCGTCGATGGTGATGTCGAAGGCTGCCACGCCCAGGATCGAATAGCCCAGGAAGAGGCTGCCGGCATCACCCATGAAGATGCGGGCCGGCGCCCAGTTGAGCAGCAGGAAGCCGGTCGTGGCTGCCACGATGATCAGGCTGATGGTCGCCGGCGGGTCGCCGGTCAGTCCCTCACCGCGTAACCAGGTGGCCGCCAGCAACATGAAGATGGCCTGAGAGGCGGCGATGCCGTCGATGCCGTCCATGAAGTTGAAGAGGTTGATCCACCAGACGCAGGCGAGCAGCAGGCAGGTGCCCACGATGCCGGCCAGTAGCGACGGCAGCAGGATCTGGCCGGTGGCCAGGCTGTCGCTCAGGGTGCCGGGCAGCCCGATGCCCTGCCATAGGAGGCCCAGCTGGTGCCAGAACACGGGCCTGGCCCCGAGGAAGCCGTACAGGTAAAGACCGAGCAGGGCGCTTGCCGACGCCTGAATCAGAAGACGGTGCCGGATGCCCATCGGCTTCAGATCATCCTTCAGGCCGGTGGTGGCCATGATCAGCGCGCCGCAGAGCGGCAACAGGCCCAGGGGGGCGAAGTGCGTCAGCGTCTCCTGCTCCTGGCGCAATGCCTGGCCGCCTGCATCGAGTGGCCAGGGGGATATCGCCTGTAGATCGGGCCACAAGCGAGGGGAGGTAGGCAGCTGGGATGCCAAAAGCCAGAGCAGCCCGAAGCCCGCCAGGCTGGCCACCACGATGGCAGCACCACCTCCTCGGGGGGTTGGGTGCACATGGGAAGAGCGTTCGTTAGGAATGTCCTGCAGCCCCCAGCTGGCAGCCCGCTGGATGATCAGCTGGGTACATAGCCAGGATAAGCCAGAAACGAGAGCCAGGATCAGAAAAACTGTGAGCGAGTACACCTAAGTATTCTGTCTTGTTGGGTAATTGGACAGGGGTAAACCCCGGCACCCCTTATACTCCGAAGATTATGCGCCAGTTGTCGGGATAAGTGTCCGAAGGTTCCGTCATCAAGGGTTGGGCATCTCCACCCTGGGCGTCAGTTCACTGGCAGTTGCCCAAAGATGCTCGAGCCGTGGTGGCCGGGAAAGATGGCTATCGGTTGCCATTCCGTTCATCATGTCGTTTTGTAAAAGACCGGCACGTCAGAAAGCCAAATGCCGTGAACCCCTGGAATGAGACTATATTTCTTGGGTGAATAGGGTCGGCCGTACCTTGATGCGGCGCGACCGTCTCATCGGGTGGGCGTGTCGTTTCAATCGGAAGGATTTGAACAAACATGATTTTAGTGACAGGCGGTGCCGGTTTCATCGGCTCCAACTTCGTGCTGGACTGGCTGGCGGGTAGTGACGAGCCCGTGGTCAACGTGGACAAGCTCACCTACGCCGGCAACCGGCAGAACCTTGCCTCGGTGGAGGCCAACCCGAACCACCACTTCGAACAGGTCGACATCTGCGATCGTGTGGCCATCGACGGGTTGCTGGCCAGGTACAAGCCGCGCGCCATCGTCCACTTCGCAGCCGAAAGCCATGTGGATCGTTCCATCCATGGCCCTGCCGCCTTCGTGCAGACCAACATGGTCGGCACCTTCACGCTGCTGGAGGCGGCCCGCCAGTACTGGAATGCGTTGTCCGACGCCGAGCGCGAGAGCTTCCGCTTCCTGCATGTGTCCACCGATGAAGTGTACGGTTCACTGGAACTGGACGATCCGGCCTTCACCGAGACCACGCCCTACCAGCCGAACAGCCCCTACTCGGCCAGCAAGGCGGGCTCCGACCATCTGGTGCGTGCCTATTTCCACACGTACCACATGCCGGTGCTCACCACGAACTGCTCGAACAACTACGGGCCATACCATTTCCCCGAGAAGCTGATTCCGCTCGTCATCACCAACGCGCTGGCCGGCAGGAACCTGCCGATCTATGGCGATGGCAAGAACATCCGAGACTGGCTGTTCGTGAAGGATCACTGCAGCGCGATCCGTCGCGTGCTGGAGGCCGGCAGGCCGGGCGAGACCTACAACGTCGGTGGTCACAACGAAAAGACCAACATCGACATCGTCCGCCAGATCTGCCAGCTCCTCGACGAGATGAAACCCGATGCGGCCGGCTCCTACGAGCGGCTGATCACCTTCGTGAAGGATCGCCCCGGCCACGATCGCCGCTATGCGATCGACGCCGACAAGATCGAGCGCGAGCTTGGCTGGCGCCCGGCCGAGACCTTCGAGACCGGCATCCGCAAGACCGTGCGCTGGTATCTGGACAACCAGGACTGGGTGGCCAACGTTCAGTCGGGGGCCTACCGTGAGTGGATCGAACACAACTACCAGGGTCGCACCGGCGAGGCCGGCGCGAACAAGTCATAAGCCATGAAAGGGATCATTCTGGCCGGCGGTTCCGGCACCCGGCTCTATCCGGTAACGCAGGCAGTCTCGAAGCAGCTGCTGCCCATCTACGACAAACCGATGATCTACTACCCGCTTTCCTGTCTGATGCTGGCCGGCATCCGGGAGATCCTGATCATCTCCACCCCGCAGGACACGCCGCGTTTCGAGCAGCTGCTGGGTGATGGCAGCTGCTGGGGCATCGAGCTTTCCTATGCGGTGCAGCCGTCGCCGGACGGACTGGCACAGGCCTTCATCATCGGCGAGTCCTTCATCGGTGACGACAGCTGCGCGCTGGTGCTGGGTGACAACATCTTCTATGGTCACTCGCTGGGCGAGGATCTGGCCGAGGCCGGCAGCCAGAAGAGCGGCGCCACCGTGTTCGCCTACCGGGTTCATGACCCCGAGCGCTATGGCGTGGTGGAGTTCGATGACGATGGCAGGGCCGTGAGCCTCGAAGAAAAGCCCGCCAAACCGAAGAGCCACTATGCCGTCACGGGCCTGTACTTCTACGACAACCAGGTCGTCGACATCGCCCGCAGCCTGAAGCCTTCGCCCCGTGGCGAGCTGGAGATCACCGATGTGAACCAGCGCTACCTCGAGGCCGGCCAGCTGAAGGTCAAGACGATGGGACGGGGCTACGCCTGGCTCGATACCGGCACGCAGGAGTCCCTGATCGAGGCTTCGCTCTTCGTCCGCACGATCGAGAAACGCCAGGGCCTGAAGATCTGCTGTCCGGAAGAGGTGGCATTCCGCAAGGGCTACATCACGGCCGAGAAGCTGGCTGCATTGGCCGAGCCGCTGAAGAAGAGCGGTTACGGGCAGTATCTGCAAACCATCCTGAACGAACGGATTTTCTGATGCAACGTATCGACACCGCACTGCCCGACGTCTTCCTGATCGAACCGAAGGTGTTCGGCGACAGCCGTGGGTATTTCTTCGAGAGTTTCAACCAGCGCGTCTTCGACGAGATGGCCGGTGAGCACATCAATTTCGTTCAGGACAACCAGTCGCGCTCGGCCAAGGGCGTGCTGCGTGGTCTGCACTATCAGATCCAGCAGGCCCAGGGCAAGCTGATCCGGGTGCTGGAAGGGGCCATTTTTGATGTGGCCGTCGACCTGCGCAAGGGCTCGCCCACCTTCGGTCAGTCGGCCGGTTTCATCCTGTCGGCCGAGAACAGGCGCATGGCCTGGATCCCGCCGGGCTTCGCCCATGGCTTCCTGTCGCTGGAAGAGGGAACCACGGTGGCCTACAAGGCCAGCGACTTCTATGCACCGGCTCATGAGCGTTCGTTGCTGTGGAGCGACCCGGTGCTGAAGATCGAGTGGCCGCTCGATCAGGTGGGAGGCCCCGATGCCATCCTGGTCTCCGACAAGGATCGGATCGGCAAGCCTCTGGCCGAGGCCGATGTCTACGCCTGAACCTTCAGCCGCCGGTCGCAAACTGTCCGGCATCCCCTCATGATCTCCGGCCCCCGCTCATCCGGGGGCCTTCTGCTGTTTGCGAGGAACACAATGAAATTCGTGGTGACAGGAACGACCGGCCAGGTGGGCTGGGAACTGATCCGCGCCCTGCAGCCGCTGGGCGAGGTGGTGCCGGTGTCGATCGACGAGCTCGATCTGAGCGACGCCGAGGCCACCCGTGCGCTGCTCGATCGGGTTCGTCCCGATGTCGTCGTCAATCCGGCGGCCCACACGGCCGTCGACAAGGCCGAGTCCGATCCGAAAGAGGGCGAGCTGGCCCGTGTGCTGAACGCCGAGGTGCCGGGCGTGCTGGCCGACTGGTGCAAGCAGCATGGTGCGCTGCTCGTGCATTACTCGACCGACTATGTCTTCAATGGTGAAGGTACGCGGCCGTGGCAGGAAGATGATCCGACCGAGCCGCTCAACCATTACGGGGCCACGAAGCGCGCAGGTGAAGAGGCCATCCAGCGTTCTGGCTGTCAGCACCTGATCCTGCGCACCTGCTGGGTCTACTCGCTGCATGGTGGCAACTTCCTGAAGACGATGGTTCGTCTGGCCGGCAGCCGTGACCACCTGAAAGTGGTGGGCGATCAGGTTGGCGTGCCGACGCCTGCTTCCTTCATCGCCGACGTGACGGCCCAGCTGATCCGTCGTCGGAGCATCGATCCGAAGCTGACTGACTGGTCCGGCATCCTGAATCTGGCACCGTCCGGGGAAACCACCTGGTACGGCTATGCGAAGGAAGGGCTGGAGACCCTGCACCGGATGACCGTGGCTGCCGGTGAAAACACGGCCGCCCGTCCGCGTCCCGAGTGGCAGGTGCCGCGCATGCCGACGATGGAAGCCATTCCTGCCAGCGAATTCCCGGTGCCCAGCAAGCGGCCCAGCAATTCGCGCCTCGACCTCTCTCGCATCGAGCAGGTGTGGGGGCTGAAGATGCCGGCCTGGGACGAGCTGCTGAAAACCGTCCTGCGCGACGCCTGAACGAGGGAGCGTCTGCCTCTTCTCCTGTGACGGCAGGCGCCGGCCATCGGCATCCCGCCTGCATCCAGCATCAGCAACCCCGGCGTGCCCTGCAAACCGGGGTTGCTGCGTCTCAGCGTCCTGGTTTCAGTGTCTCGGCCAGCCCCTGTTCCATCGTGTACGGGGGCTGCCAGCCAAAGCGCTGGCAGAAGGCTTCATTGCTGACCGCCAGTGAACCTGCCAGCCGTTGCCACAGGCCCTCACGGCCGGCCAGCCTGGCCGCGCCGCCCAGCAGGCCTGCAGGAACCGGCAGGAGCCGCGCAGGCTTGCCCGCGGCGGCGGCGATGGCCCGGATCAGAGCCGGCGTGGAGACCGGTTTTCCGTCACTGAGATGGAAGAGGCCGCCGGCCTTCCCGGGTGAGGCCAGGATCGTCACGATGGCGTCGGCCAGATTGCCCACATACAGAAAGCTGCGTTCGTTCCGGATGCTGCCCAGCGGCAATGGCAGTCCGCTGCTGGCGAGTTTCAGCAGGGCGGCAAAGTTGGCTTTCACCCCATGCCCATAGATCAGCGGGGGGCGCAGCAAGGTGATGTGAAGCTGTGGGTGGCGTCGTGCGAGACGGGTCAGATGCCGCTCAGCCGAGCGTTTGGCAAAACCATAGCAGTCCTCCGGACGGGGCGGGTCGTTTTCGCGCAGTGGCTGCCCGGGTGCCGACCATTCCCCGGCCGCCTTGATCGAGCTGAGAAAGACCAGTTGCCGGACGCCGCAGGCAGCGGCGGCCCGGGCCAGTTCACGCACGCCTGCCACGTTCACCCGGCGAAGCCGTTGGCGGCTTTCGCGGTTGGCGCCCAGCGGAATGTGGGCGATGCCCGCGCTGTGGATGACGGCATCGGCATCGTTCAGGATCGGGCGCCAGTCCGCTGCTGCGCCGAAACTCGGATAACGCATGACCGTGATGGCGGCCCTGACATCCTTCCCGATGGGCATGGTATCCGGGTGCCGTGTGACTGCCCGAACGTGATAGCCGGCGGCCAGCAGATGCCGGATCAGGTGCTGCCCGACAAAGCCGGCTGCGCCGGTCAGAACCACCGTTCGTTGTCCATTGGCGGAGTCCGAAGCGGCATCGGCAGGGGTAATGCGGGTACTATCATCCATAATGTAAAAGCAGTGCTTCCAGAGCGGTCGTTGAATGTCAGGGCAGGTGACGGCAGACCGGGTATGGCATGTCCATCCGGATCGTCGAGGACAACCGCTCGCCGCTGCCTCTCGACGACGACCAGTCTGGCACAGCCTCCATCCACGATCAGAGACTCCAGTATGAGGGCAGAATTCCTACCACCACGCCAGGCACCCAAGGTGTCGTCGGGCATTTTCAAGGCCTATGATATTCGGGGCATCGTCGATACCGCGCTGACCGAGGAGGCGGTATCGGCCGTCGGGCTGGTGCTGGGCGCCCGTGCCCGTCAGGCTGGCATCGCATCGATGGTCGTCGGTCGTGACGGGAGACTGTCGGGCCCCCGGCTGGCCGCAGCGCTATCTGCCGGCATCTGTGCCGCGGGTGTGGATGTGATCGATGTGGGCATGGTACCCACGCCGCTCGTGTATTTCGCCACCGTACTGACCGGCAGTGGTTCCGGCGTGGCAGTCACCGGCAGCCACAACCCGCCCGAGTACAACGGCCTGAAGATGATGATGGGGGGTAGCACGTTTTACGGGGACGACATCCAGGATATCGCCCGTACGCTCGCGGATCCCGAGCGCTATCAGGCGCTGTTCGCCGATCGGCCCGGCAGCATCACGCCCCGCGACGTGGTGCCTGAATACATCGCGCGCATTCAGGGCGAGATCCGTCTGGCCCGTCCGCTGAAAGTGGTGGTGGACGCCGGTAACGGTGTGGCCGGGGCCGTGGCGCCCGAGCTGCTGAAGGCCATCGGCATCACGGATCTGGTGGAACTTTACTGCGATGTCGATGGTCGCTTTCCGAACCACCATCCGGATCCGGCGCATCCCGAAAACCTCCAGTCACTCATCGAATCGGTCAAGGCCAGTGGCGCGGATATCGGCCTGGCCTTCGATGGCGATGGTGACCGGCTTGGCGTCGTCACGCCATCGGGCCAGATCATCTTCCCGGACCGGCAGGTGATGCTGTACGCCTCGGCCGTGCTGGTCGAGAACCCGGGGGCGACGATCATCTACGACATCAAGTGCTCCCGTCATCTGGCGCCCTGGATCCGTGAGCGGGGCGGGGTGCCGCTGATGTGGCGTACCGGCCATTCGCTGATCAAGGCCAAGATGAAGGAGACCGGTGCCAAGTTCGCCGGCGAGATGAGTGGTCACATTTTCTTCAACGATCGTTGGTATGGCTTCGATGACGGGCTGTACACGGCCGCACGCCTGCTGGAGATCCTGTCCCGGGAAACCGATCCGGGGGGGGCGCTGGAATCATTACCTGATTCGCCCACGACCCCCGAGTTGCAAATCAGCCTGGCCGAGGGGGAAAATGTCGGCCTGATCGACGCCCTGAGGACGACCGCCGCCTTTGACGGCGCTGTGGAAATCATCACGATCGACGGGCTTCGGGTTGAGTATCCTGACGGATTCGGTCTGGTCAGGGCATCCAACACCACGCCGGTTCTGGTACTGCGTTTCGAGGCTGACACCCCTGAAGCCCTGAGAGGCATCCAGCAGCGTTTCAGACAAGCCATTCTCTCCATCCGCCCCGACCTTCAGATTCCATTCTGATCATGATCACTAGGCAACCTGCTACACCCAGCACGGCCCGCAATCTCTACAGCTGGGGGTGGCGCCTGGGCATGCCAGCCATTCTGGGCTACCTGCTCTACCGCAGTATTGCGCAGCCCGAATATCGCCAGCACTGGGGTGAGCGTTTCGGCCACTGGCCCGTGCCGAGCAGCACCCCGGACATCTTCAGCTATCACCACGGCCAGGTGCGTCCGCTGTGGATCCATGCCGTCTCGGTGGGGGAGACGGCTGCCGTGCTGCCGCTGCTGCGCCAGTTTGCCGCTGCCTGGCCCGAGGTGCCGATCCTGTTGACCCATGGCACGCCAACCGGGCGTGCCGCGGGCGCCCTGCGCCTGCAGGATCTGGGCGGCCGGCTGGCGCAGAGCTATCTGCCCTATGACACGCCCGAGGCGATCAACCGGTTCTTCGATCACTGGAAGCCGGCCGTCGGGCTGATCGTCGAAACGGAAGTCTGGCCCAATCTGGTAGCCGTGGCCAATGAACGAGGCATTCCGCTGGCAGCGGTGAACGCGCGGCTCTCGGCCAAGTCCCTGCAGAGAGGCATGCGTTTCCGTTCGCTGATCGAGCCTGCCGTCAAGGGCTATTCCATGATCATTGCGCAGACCCAGGATGATGCCGAGCGGATCGCCCGGCTCGGACGGCGCCCGGAGTTCGTGGTGGGCAATCTGAAGTTCGACCAGCCTGCAGACTTCATGATGCAGGCGCGCGGTCGAGGCTGGCGGAACCGCTTTGGCGAGCGTCTGGTCGTGCTGGCCGCCAGCACCCGGGAAGGTGAAGAGGCGCTGATTCTGGAGAGCTGGAAGCAGACGCTGAAGCACCGTCATGGGGAATTCCGCCTGCGGGATGAGCAGGGAGCCGTGCTGGGAGACGGCCTGCCGCCGCTGCTGATCCTCGTGCCGCGCCATCCGAACCGCTTCGATGCCGTGGCGCGTCTGGTCAAGCGCTACATGGGGCAGGCCCCGCTCTTTCGGGCCTCGCTGGATGATGAGCGCACGAATTTTTCGGAGGCGTGCGTGCTGCTGGGGGATTCGATGGGCGAAATGCAGGCCTGGTACGCCAGTGCCGACGTGACGGTCATGGGCGGCTCGCTGTTGCCGTTCGGTTCCCAGAATCTGATCGAGGCCAATGCCGCCGGGTGCCCGGTGGTGCTGGGGCCGTCGGTCTACAACTTCCAGCAGGCCGCCGAGGCGTCGATCCTGTTCTCCGCCTCCATCCAGGTCCAGAACCCCCGGGATGCGATCCCGGCCGCGCTGGGGCTGGCGGCCGATCCGGGCCGTCGGGGCGCGATGTCGGAAGCCGGTGTGGCCTTTGCCCAGGCGCATCGTGGTGCGCTGGAGCGCACGATGGAGGCGCTGGGGCCGCTGCTGGTCGAGACGCTGGGGCGCCCGGCCGTACCCTTGCCCGTGTCGGCCTGATACTGCCTGCGCAGCGGGCAGCGGGCAGCCGCAGCGGGCCGGCAGGGGCGGATTGGCAGGTAGAGACGCAGGGACAGGCAGACCGAGACTGGCAGTCGGCGCTGGCCGGGCTGGATTCAGTACCGGCGCAGCATCGGATCGATCTGCACCGACCAGGCATCGGTGCCGCCGATCAGGTCGTGAACCTTCGTGTAGCCATAATGGCTCAGCAGCTGCATCGCCATGCGGCTGCGCACGCCGTGATGGCAGATGGCGACGATGGGGCGGTTGGCGGGCAGGTCCAGCGCCTCCAGCCCTTCTTCATCCAGTTCGCCCAGCGGCAGCAGCACCGAGCCGGGCAGATGTCCCAGCTCGTATTCCCATTCTTCACGGACATCCAGCAGGATAGGGTGCGTATCGGCCGGGCCGGACAGCCAGGCCGACAGCTCGGCAGCAGAGAGGCGTTGCATCGGGGCGGGGGAATCAGAAGCGGAAGTGGCTGGCGGCCGGAAAGCCCTTCAGCGACGGCACGATCGTTTCGAACAGATCCACATGCGTGAGGCCGTTCCCGGTACGGGTATACAGACGGGCTTCCATCACCGGCGCCTCACCCACGAAACAGAAGAGGCGCCCATCCCTGGCCAGACGATCAAGAAAGGGTGTCGGCTCCAGGGCCACGGCGCCCGACAGGATGATCACGTCCCACTGGCCATCCCCAAGTTCGAGTGCCTGATGCCCATCGCCAACCCGCAGATCCAGGCCGACGATGCCTGCACGGCCCAGGTTGCTGGCGGCAAAGTTCGCCAGCATCGGGTCGATTTCCCAGGAGCTGATCCGGCGGCTACAGTGTGCAGCCAGTGCCGTGCCATAGCCCGAGCCCGTGCCGATCTCCAGCACCGACTCATGTTGCTGGATGTTCAGACTCTGCAGGATGTGTGCCTCGACCTTGGGGGCGAGCATCACTTCACCGGAGGCATGGCCATCCACGGTCAGGGGCACTTCTGCGTCGGCAAAGGCCATCCCACGGTAGGCAGGCGGGACGAAGTCCTCGCGCCTGACCGTCCCCAGCAGCTGGAGTACGCGCTCGTCGCGCACATTCCAGGGGCGGATCTGTTGCTCGATCATGTTGAAACGGGCCTGCTCGATATTCATGGTGGTGCCAGCCGGGTCAGAATTGCCAGAAAGGGATGAAAGCCCCGCGGGGCCAGACGGTCGATGATCCAGGGTGCCGGTGGGCGCAGCGGGCGTATCTTCCTTGGGCGGAAGCACTTCCCTGTTCGACGCGATGGGCACCCTGGCGCCCGGCCCCATCAGGGCAACCGGACGCATCCGGTCAAGGTTAACCAGTGAAGGCGGCAGATGCAACTTCTCCCCGTTTTCCTGCCGCCCGAACTCCTGGGCGGCAGGCGCCCCGCTCAGGGGCACTCGCAGGACGAGTCGGGGCAGGGTGTGGCAGATACCGTCGGCGTGGGGTGATCCGCCGCCGGCGCCGGGCCTTCGCGCAATGTCATCAGCACCAGTTCGGTATGGTGCTGGATGAAGTTGGGCATTTTCAGCTGGGCTTCCTCGGGTACGCAGCAGCCCACGGACTGCATCCAGATCAGACGCAGCAGCAGCGGCGACAGCACCATGTGTGTCGTGACATCCAGATTCGGGGTCGGGCGGAACTCCTGCCGCTCGATGCCCCGGCGGATGATCCGGCACACCACTTCATGGCCCAGGGTCGCCACTTCCTCATGGAAGAACCGGGCGACCTCGGGGAAGTTGCTGGCCTCGCTCATCACCAGTTTCAGGATGCCCGCCGTCTTCGGCTTGCTGAAGCAGCTCCACCAGCAATTCAGCACATCCGCCAGCAGCTGCCCGCTGCTGCCGGTGGCCTGCTCGACGCGGGTACGGAACTGTTCGATCACCGGTAGAATGGTGACGCGCACCACGGCCTTGAACAGATCTTCCTTGCAGGCGTAATAGAGGTACAACGTGCCCTTGGAAACCCCGGCCCTGGTCGCCACATCGTCCAGACGGGCGGCCGCATAGCCGCGGGCGACGAAAACCTCCAGCGCAGCGTCGAGCAGCTCGCCGGGGCGATGCGCCTTGCGCCGCGCCCAGGCACGGGGACGTTTGCAACGGGGGGCGGAGGGGGGATGAGTCTGTTCTGCCATATCGTTAATGACCGATCAGTCATTAATTTACTCCCTGTGTCCCGTCCCGTCAATCCTGCCTCAGTCCGTGGGCGGCCGGCTCTCCTGCCGGCTGGCCTGCCAGGCCGAGAGCTTGCGGAACAGCCAGCCCCGCGGGTGCTGGATGCCGGTACGCACGTAATCGACGGCCAGCGGGTCTTCGAGGAAGTTTCGCTGCAGCAGGCGTGCCGACTCCACGCCCAGAAAGAGTAGACGGTCGCCCGGTCGAAGCTCGGTGTCCGGATCAGGCAGCAGGGTCAGCTCCCCCCGTCGGGCCAGCATCACGGCCACGGCGGCCAGGCGTGTCTCGCGATGACGCGGATCGCTCAGAATCTGGTGGATCGTCAGCGCGCTGCCTCCCCGGTTCCGGAAAAAGGCATTGAAGAGACCCGGTTGGGTCGGGTCGCAGTGAAAGGCCCAGTTCCGCGGCGCGGCGTTGCCGACGGTGGCGAGGATTTTCTCGATGACACGGCTGGCATCGGTGCTTCCCCGCTGGCGGATCAGGGTGATGAAGTCGCCCAGCATCGGACTCTTCAGCGTCTGAAGGATCTCGCGCACGATCAGCTGCGACTGCACGAAGCGCAGGTTGGCCCTAGCCGCGTCGATCAGCAGCCGGTCGGCCGACTGGTTCTGGCGGATGATGACGAAGATGTTCGGGTTCAGCCGTCGGGCGATCGTCGTGATGGACAGGTTGATGCTGTCGTTGTCGGTGCCGGCGACCAGCACGCTCGCGCGTGCCACGCCAGCCGCTCGCAGTGAGTCCTCCGAGTTGTCGGCGCGCAACAGCCGTGCCTCGCGGGCCAGATGCGGATCCGGGTCGATGGCCCGCCACGGCACCCGCTTCTCGTCCAGTGTGGCCGAGATCGCCTGGCCGAAGCGCCCGTAGCCCACCATCACCCAGGGGCCCTTCGGCAGGTTGATCCGGCTGGGCAGTGGGTCGCCGGGCGCGGTCGTGATCCAGTCCTCGAGGCGCAGCACCTCGGGCGCCGCGATGTCGAGCGAGATGTTCGTGGCCAGCACCTCGAAGGGGTTGATCGTGTGCACGTTGCCGAAGGCCGTCAGATTGTTGATGCCGACCGCTTCGGTCACCCGGGCGATGACCGTGATGTCGTCACGCAACAGTTTCGCCCCGATGGCGATGGTCTGGTTGGCACTTTCATTGCCTGTCAGGGCGATCACGCCCCGGCAGCTGTCGCGGTGCAGGCCCGCATCCTTCAGGGCGCCCGGATGGCGGGCATCGGCCTCCAGGATCAGCGGCGGGATCAGGAATTCGTTCAGGCCGAAGTGGATGGCCCTGTCGGCGTCCATCTCGATCACCACCAGTCGGTGCCCCATCTGGTCGAGGGCCTGTGCCAGGGCCAGACTGCTTCGGCCCGCCCCGCAGATCACGAAGAAGGGCTCTGAGATCCGGCTGGTCTGCCAGCGAAAGATGTTGCGCGAGACCGTCCGGCGGAAGCTCTGGTCGGTGGTCATGGCGAACACCGAACCCAGGGTGTAGGTCCAGACCATCACCGACATATAGATCGAGATGGTCAGCCAGGCGCGCTGCTGATCCGAGAAGGGAAAAGGAATCTCGCCAAAACCGATCGTGGTCGCGGTGTAGCTGACCACATAGGTGGCGTGGAAGAAGCCCATGCGCCACGGATTGCCGTCAGGATCGGCGCCCGGTGCCAGCGCCAGCCCGAAGATCGAGATCGAATAGACGGCGATCAGCAGGATGAGCGGCACCCGGAGGCGCCGCAGGATCATGTAGATGACGTCGATCATGGCAGCGGTACCGGCGCGGATGCCGGTCTGTCCTGAGCCGGGGAAGGCGCTTTGGCGGGGACGGATGCGTGCATGGCCACGGCCGGAGCCTCAGCGGGTCTGGCGCAGGGTCTCGCCGATCAGCAGGCATACCGACACCAGGTTGGCCAGCAGCGCGCCGCCCGACAGGGACACGATCACGCTGATGGAATAGCCGTCGATGGGCTGCTGCTTGAACTGGGCCACCCACATCCAGAAACAGGCCGCAGCGAGCAGCTGCAGCGAGGCCACCAGGCTGGTGGCCAGATGGGTGGCCCCCAGCTGCGTGCGATCGCCGAACTTGATCAGCAGCGTGATCAGGTTGATGACGACCGCAATGAACAGCTCGGTCGGATGGTGGAACTCGGGCCGGTCGATTTCGCCCAGGAAGAAGCCGAAGTTGAGCGTACAGGCCAGGATCGTGAAGAAGGCAAAAACGACTTTTTCGAG
>JAUMZD010000027.1 GCA_030528325.1 Lautropia sp.
AGGAGCAGGAGCAGGAGGTCTGCGCGCCAATGGATGGCGTGGCTGGCAGGTGTTCAGCCCTGAAGGTCGATGGCTGGCCAGCGCCGATCTGCTGGTTCTGGCCTGCCGTGAAGAAGCGTTCTCGCTTGCCGGCATGACCGAGGCCGATCACGGGAGACTGCGGATCAGCGCGGCGAGGGTCTGGACCGCCCGGGCCGATGGCGGGCCGCCCGATGAAGATCCCGGCTTCCCTGCCCTGTTGCCCATCGCGGGCGGCCAGGGGCTGGCGCTGACACGGCCCGGCTCGTTCTGGCTTCGATCGGAAGAGCGGTATCAGTCGTGGTTGCAGACGGGGCGCTGGGCCGACGATGATTCCCTGAGTCGAATGTCTGTTTTTCTGCCGGGCAGCCATGCACCAGGCGAGAGCCAGGATTCGACGATGTCGAGTGCCGGCTTCGGTTTTTCATATGGTGATGGGCTGCCGGAAAATGAGGCCACGGCGCTGGCAGAGTTTCTGGGGCAGCCCGGGAGCTGGCACGCCAGCGCGGTGGGGGATCGCCTGCAGTGTCGGGACAACCTGCCGATGATCGGCCCTGCCCCGGATCTGGTGCGCATTGCCGAAACCGCTGACGAGCTGGCTCGCAACGACCGCCTGCCCATGCCCCGGCGGGCGGGGCTTTATCTGCTGACGGCGCTGGCCGGTCGCGGAAGCCTGTATGCGGCACTAGGGGCCGAGATGATCGCGGCCCATGCTTTCGGCGAGCCAGCGGTGGTGGACGACGCCCTGGTTCGGGCCGTGGATCCGGCCCGTTTCATCAAGCGACGCCTGCAACGGGCCTGGAGCCAGCGGCTGGTGGCCGGCTGAGGGAGTCTCAGGCTCCCAAGCTCTCAGGCCGGATGGCCTTACTGAATCCAGCCACGCTCCTTGTAGTAGCGGGCGGCGCCTTCGTGCAACGGGGCGGAGAGCCCGTTCTTGAGCATCTCTTCGGGTTTCAGGTTGGCGAAGGCCGGGTGGAAACGCTTGAACTCGTCGAAGTTGTCGAACACACCCTTGACCAGGTGGTAGACCGTGTCGGCCGGCACCTTGGCCGAGCTGACCACGGTGGCCATCACGCCATAGGTGGGAATGTCGTTCGGATGGTTCGGGTAGATGCCACCGGGAATGACGGCCTTGGCCAGGTAGGTGTTATCGGCCACCAGTTTGTCGACTACCGGGCCGGCCATCGGCACGATCTGTGCCTGACAGCTGGCGATGGGATCCTGAATGTTGGCAGCCGGGTGCCCGATCAGGTAGAAGAAGCCGTCGATCTTGCCGTCACACAGGGCCGCGCCATGCTCATCGGCCTTCAGCTCGGAGGCCAGCTTGAAGGAGGCGCGGGTCCAGCCCAGGGCATCGATCAGCTGTAGCGCCGAGACCTGCGTGCCGGAGCCGGGGTTGCCGATGTTGAAACGCTTGCCCTTCATGTCTTCGATCTGCTTGACGCCGGCCTTGGGTGAGGTCACGACGGTGATGGGTTCGGCGTGCAGCGAGAAGACCGAGCGCAGATCGGGGTTGGCGCCGGCCTGTTTGAACTGCTCCTGGCCGACCATCGCGTTGTAATGGACATCGCTCTGCACGAAGCCCAGCTCCAGCTCTCCGGCACGCACGCCGGTGGCGTTGAACACCGAACCACTGGTGGATTCGACCGAACAGCGCAGGCCATGCTGGGCCCGATCCTTGTTGGCCAGACGGCAGATGGCACCGCCGGCGGCGTAATAGACACCCGTGACACCGCCGGTGCCGATGGTGACGAACTGATCCTTGGCCTGGGCGGCCGGTGCCGATGTGCCCAGGGCCAGTGCGAAACTGGCGCCGATCAGGGTAGACAGCAGCGTGTTGCGGTGGGAGCGTTTTGTCATGAGGTTCTCCGTCTCGATCAGGGCGCGCCCCGATCCTGCCGGGTATCGGGGAGGATCGGTCGCGAACGTGCATTCGGGGCGCGATTTTGTCATGCTTGTATTGGGCGACCAAATCGGGGGCCCCTTTTTAAGGGAAAACCCGGTCGGAAAAACCCTTTTCTCCGGTGGAACCCGGCTCTGCCCAGCAGACGGCTGCGACGGCCCGGCCGATGCTCTGCCTCAACATGTCGGCGCTGGGCGATGCAGGACGTGCGTCTGATCGGCGTTCCTGTTCACTTGAACTGCGCCCGAGCGTTGTGCCAGATGCGCATCCACGGCGAGTGGTCCAGGCCGGTATCGGCCAGCGACCGGGGTTTCCACGACCACTGGGCCAGACGGAAGACACGTTCGGGGTGAGGCATCATGATCGTGGCGCGACCATCGGCGCTGGCGAAGCCCGTGACCCCCTCGGGAGAGCCGTTCGGATTCAACGGGTAGTGCTCGGTGGCCTTGCCGGCGCCATCGACGAAACGCATGGCCGGGTTGGCCGCCCCGATGCGGGCCTTCAGCTGGGCTGCCGACACCTGGGTCGCCTGCTCGGTCGGGGCAATGAAATCGGCCCGGCCCTCGCCGTGGGAGACGACGATCGGCAGGCGGTCGCCTGCCATGCCCTGCAGCCAGAGTGAGGGCGATGGCAGGATTTCGACGCTGGAGAGCCGTCCTTCGTACTGTTCCGAGCGGTTGCGCACGAAGCGCGGCCAGCCTTCGGCGCCCGGAATCAGCCCCTTCAGGTGCGACAGCATCTGGCAGCCGTTGCAGACGCCCAGCGTCATCGTGTCGGGGCGGTGGAAGAAGCGCTCGAAGGCTTCGGCCAGCGCCGGGTGGAACAGGATCGTGCGCGCCCAGCCGGCGCCGGCGCCCAGTACATCACCGTAGGAGAAGCCACCGCAGACGACCATCGCCTGGAAGTCGTCCAGCTGGCGTCGACCGGTGATCAGGTCGCTCATGTGGACATCATGGGCTTCGAAGCCGGCCAGGTCGAAGGCCGCTGCCATCTCGCGCTGGCTGTTGACGCCCTGCTCGCGCAGCACGGCGACCCGGGGGCGCTGCCCGCCGATGGCCGGTGCCGGCATGTTCCGCCAGGCGGGCAGCGAGCTCTCGGACAGCTGAACCGACAGCGGCGCCGGCACGCTCGCGTCGGCGCCCTCCAGCTCGAAGGCCTCGGCCGTGCAGGCCGGGTCGTCCCGCAGGCTGGCAATCCGGTGGCTGGTCTCGGCCCAGGCCTGCTGCAGCGAGGCACGCGGCTGGCTGAACAGGCAGCGGGCATCGTTGTGAACCTCGATCATGTCCTGATCGTTCGGCATGCCCACGACGTGCGAGTGGGTCGACAGGCCGTGCTCACGCAGAACCGCCATCATCCGGTCACGGTTGGCGCGGCTGACCTGCAGCACGACGCCCGGTTCCTCGTTGAACAGCGCACGCAGCACGCGCTCATGACGCAGCTCGGCCACCTGGGCCGGACGGATCTTGTAATCGCCGGCATCGGCCGTGAAGGGGTCGATGGTCAGCATGTCGAGCTGGATCGAGACGCCGCAATGGCCGGCGAAGGCCATCTCGCACATCGTGGCGAAAAGGCCACCGTCCGAACGGTCGTGATAGGCCAGCAGCAGCCCTTCGGCCTGGGCGGCCTTCAGTGCCTGATGCAGACGGATCAGTGCGTCGGCAGACTCCACATCAGGCACCGGGTCGCCATCCCGGCCCGTGACCTGGGCCAGCGCCGAGGCGCCCAGACGCTGCCTGCCGGCCGACAGATCGACGAGGATCAGGCAGCTCGGGCCGTCGGTGAGCAGCTCCGGCGTCAGCGCACGGCGAACGTCACTGACGGGGGTGTGGGCCGTGACGATCAGCGACACGGGCGAGCCGATCTCGACCTGCTCACCGCCATCCTGCCAGCGTGCCCGCATCGAGAGCGAATCCTTGCCGACCGGGATGCTGATGCCCAGCTCGATGCAGAAACGGCTGGCGGCCTCCACGGCGGCATAAAGGGCCGCATCCTGGGCTGGATCGCCGGCGTTGGCCATCCAGTTGGCCGACAGTTTCGTCATGCCCAGCTCGTCAGGCATGGCTGAGTAAAGGTTGGTCAGGGCTTCGGCGATGGCCAGACGCGAGGCGGCGGCCGAATCCTGAATGGCCACCGGGGTGCGTTCACCCATCGACAGGGCATCGCCCGCGTGGCTGCGGTAGTCGAGCATACCCACCGCACAGTCGGCCACCGGCACCTGCCACGGGCCCACCATCGGGTCGCGCACGCTGAGGCCGCCCACGGTGCGGTCGGCGATGGTGATCAGGAAGCTCTTGCTGGCCACGGCTGGTAGCTGAAGCACCTGGCGGGCCACCTCTTCCAGATTCAGCCCGGACAGATCCATGCCGGGCAGCACGGCCGGGGCAGCCGTGATGCCGTTGCGCCGCAGCCGGGGGGATTTGCCGAAGAGCACGTCCATGCGGATGTCCACAGCTGGCGGCTGGCCCGGGTCGGAGAGCTTCAGGTGCTCGTCTTCGGTCACGGTGCCGACCACGGCCATCGGGCAGCGCTCCCGCTCGCAGATCGTTTTCAGCAGATCGAGCTGATCCGGGGCGATGCCCATCACGTAGCGTTCCTGCGACTCGTTACACCAGATCTCGGCCGGCGACATGCCGCTTTCGGCCACCGGCACGCTGGCCAGGCTGAAATCGGCGCCCCGGCCTGCATCGTGGGCCAGCTCGGGGAAGGCGTTCGACAGACCCCCTGCCCCCACGTCGTGAATCGACAGGATCGGGTTCTGCTCGCCCAGGGCGCGGCAGGCGTTGATGACCTCCTGCACGCGACGCTCCATTTCAGGGTTGGCCCGCTGCACGGAGGCGAAATCCAGTTCGGCCGCGTTGCTGCCCACGCCCATGCTGGAGGCCGCGCCGCCGCCCAGGCCGATGCGCATGCCCGGGCCGCCCAGCTGGATCAGCAGCGAGCCGGCAGGCAGACCCAGCTTGCGTTCGTGCTGCTGATCGACCGAGCCGACACCGCCGGCGATCATGATCGGCTTGTGATAGCCCCAGCCCTTTTTCATGCCCTGGCCGTCGGAGACCTGCTTCGTCTCGAAGGTGCGGAAGTAGCCGAGCAGGTTCGGGCGGCCGAATTCGTTGTTGAAGGCGGCGCCGCCGATCGGCCCCTCGATCATGATCGAGAGCGGCGTGGCCAGCGTCGGGGGCTGACTGCCTGCGGCTTCCCAGGGCTGACGCCATCCAGGCAGGTTCAGGTTCGAGACGGTGAAGCCGGTCAGGCCGTAACGGGGCGAGCCGCCACGGCCGGTGGCGCCCTCGTCACGGATCTCGCCACCACTGCCGGTGGCCGCGCCCGGATACGGGGCGATGGCCGTCGGGTGGTTGTGCGTCTCGACCTTCAGCAAGCGGTGGACCGGGCGCTCGGACCAGACATAGCGGGTGTCACGCGGATCCACGTCCCAGGACTGGATCGTGCAGCCCTCGAGGATGGCGGCATTATCCGAATAGGCCACGGCGGTACCGCCCGGATGCGCGTCGTGCGTGTCGCGGATCATGCGGAACAGCGATCGTGCCTGGGGCTGGCCGTCGATGACGAATTCGGCGTTGAAGATCTTGTGGCGGCAGTGCTCGGAATTGGCCTGCGCGAACATCATCAGTTCGACGTCGGTGGGGTCGCGGCCCAGATCGGTATAGACACCGGCCAGATAGTCGATTTCGTCGCTCGAGAGCGCCAGGCCCAGTCGCCCGTTGGCGTCGGAGAGCGCCTGACGGGCATCCTCGCCCAGCTCGACGATACCCATCGGAACGGCCGGCAGCGGCCGGAACAGTTCGGCCGCATCCGGTTCGTCGGCAAACCAGCTTTCCACCATCGGGTCATGCAGCGCAGCCGCCAGGGCAGCGAGGCGCTGGGCCGACAGATCCTTGCCCTTCGTGGCCAGCAGGCCACCCTTCAGCGTCAGGCGATAACGAATGCCGCGCTCGATGCGGCTCACCTGCTCGAAGCCGGCGTGATGCAGGATGTCGATGGCTTTCGAGGACCAGGGCGACATCGTGCCGGTGCGTGGCGTGACCCAGATCGAGCGTTCACGCCTGGCGTCATCACGCGGCGCGAGTGGCGCTTCATCGACCAGCAGCTGGAGCTTGGCGCGTTGCCCGCCTTCCACGGGCTCGCTGGCTGCCAGCAGGTAGAACCATTCGGCCGAGACCGATTCGACGGCATCGTCGATGGCCTGGAGGCGTTGCAGCAGGGCTTGGGCACGGAAGGTGCTGAGGGCGTGCCCACCGGGCAGCATCTGATAGGAGGAGATCGTCATGGCGGGGCCGACCGGGGATGGACGGGAGGGATGGCGGGAAGCTGCGATTATAGAGTGTGTGAGGGCCTGATTCGGGCGCCCGGAAACCTTGCCGGTAGCCCCTGTCGCGCCTGCTGGCGACGGTACCGTGGAGGCCCTGTCGCATCCCCGATGGCCGTGTGGAAACCGGTTCGCCTCCTAGGAGCTTGGGCGGTAGGAAAGTCGCGGGCTGCAAATCGACCGCGCCGGCCCATTTTGCACCCGCTTCTTGCCCCATAGCTCGGGCTATGGGGCGGCGAATCGGGCACAAACTGTGCTCGGCGGGGCCGATTTTCGCCTTCGCGATTCCTACCGCCCAAGCTCCTGGGGCGGGGGCAGCGGTTTTCCAGGCGCCCGCTGGCCCGTCGAACGGCAGATCAGTGCATAACACGCTCCATAACACGCTCTAAGATGCCCCGGATGATGGAAGAAGGAGTAGCATCAAGGTTCCTAAAAAATCTTGCCATGGAGACCTTTCATGTCAAACCTGTCGTATCTCACGCCCCATGCCGGTAGCCCCTGGGATACTTTCCTTGCACAGGTGGATCAGGTGACGCCGCACCTCGGCTCACTGGCCCGCTGGATCGAAACGCTGAAGACCCCGAAACGGGCACTCATCGTCGACATTCCGATCGAGATGGATGACGGCAGCATCGCCCACTTCGAGGGCTTTCGGGTGCAGCACAGCCTGTCGCGCGGCCCCGGCAAGGGCGGCGTGCGCTACCACCCGGACGTGACGCTGGAGGAAGTGATGGCGCTGGCGGCGTGGATGACGATCAAGAACGCGGCCGTGAACATCCCCTATGGTGGCGCCAAGGGCGGCATCCGGGTCGATCCGAAGAAGCTGTCGATGAACGAGCTGGAAAAGCTCACGCGCCGCTATACCAGCGAGATCGGCATCATCATCGGGCCCATGAAGGACATCCCGGCACCGGACGTCAACACCAACGGTCAGATCATGGCCTGGATGATGGATACCTACTCCGCCAACCAGGGCGGCACCGTCACCGGTGTGGTCACGGGCAAGCCCGTCGAGCTGGGAGGGTCGCTGGGCCGGGTCAAGGCCACCGGTCGTGGCGTGTTCCTGACCACCCGTGAAGCCGCCAAGTCGCTGAACATCGCGCTGGATTCGGCCAAGGTTGCGGTTCAGGGCTTCGGCAACGTGGGTAGCGTGGCAGCCGAGCTGCTGCATGAGGCTGGTGCCAAGGTCGTGGCCGTACAGGATCACACCGGCAGCCTGAAGAATGCCAACGGCATCGACATCCCTGCCCTGCAGCAGTATGCGCGCGACAATGGCGGCATTGCAGGCTTCAGTGGCGCCGAAGCGCTGGACAACGAGGACTTCTGGTCGGTCGATTGCGACATCATGGTGCCGGCTGCTCTCGAAGGCCAGATCGATGCCGAACGTGCCGGCAAGATCAAGGCGAAGCTGGTGGTGGAAGGCGCGAACGGCCCGGTCACGAAAGCCGGTGATGCGGCGCTGTCCGACCGTGGCATCACGGTGGTGCCGGACGTGATCGCCAACTCTGGTGGCGTGATCGTGTCCTACTTCGAGTGGGTGCAGGATTTCTCCAGCTTCTTCTGGGGCGAGGACGAGATCAACCAGCGCCTGGAGAAGATCCAGCTCTCGGCCTTCCGCGACATCCAGCAACTGGCTGCCGAGAAGAAGGTCTCGCTGCGTACCGCCGCCTACATCATCGCCTGCGAGCGCGTGCTGCGCGCCCGTGCCGAGCGGGGTCTGTACCCATAAGGCGGCGTCGGGGCCTTGTGAGGCCATGACTCGTCGCTCCGGTTCAGTCATGACCTGGTTGAACCGGTGAGCTGGTTGAACCGGATCCAGGCCGTGACATGGCCGGGGCTGAAATGGCCCTGTCGATGTACGCCGAAAGCCCTGCCAGTTCGATCTCGTCCTTGTGGCGCATCGGATTGGCAGGGCTTCTGCCTTGTAGGCGCCCCGTCGTGGGGGGGCTTCCGGACACGGCGCTGGATGCCCCGGATCCGGCGATGCGCCTGTCCCGTTGAGGCAGGTCGTCAGTGCCCGACGCTGTCTTCGTCGTCGGTCTCGCCGGCGCCGATGCCCAGCTGCTGCTCCAGCGCCCCCAGACGTTTCGTGAGCTGGCTCACCGTCGCTTCCAGCGCGTTCAGCCGGTGCTGCAGTTCATCGGAGACAGCGGCGGAAAACCCGCCCGTGCGGGCCTCGTCGCCTGTCGATAGGGCACCCGCCTCGGCGCCCTCCCCGTCCGACGCCTGCCTGTCCGACAGCAGGTGACGCCAGCGCTGCTCCCGTTCGCCCGGCTGTCGGGGCATCTGCTCGACCAGCGCGCCGGCGCTGCGGTTGGCCAGTTCGTCCAGATAGGCTTCCACCGATGAGGTGTCGGCAAATTTCACCTGTCGCTCGACGTGGTTGCGAAGCTCGGCCGGCGTCTGCGGGCCGCGCAGCATCAGGGTCGCCAGCAGGGCGGCCGACTCCGACGGAATGTGCAGCACACGGGGCAGGTTCTGCTCATAGCGCATGACGCGGCCGCCACTGGATTCGATCACCATGCCCTGCGCGCGCAGACCGTCGAGTGCCTGCAGCAGCTGCGATTCGCTCAGGTTCATGACGGGATCACGGTTCGTGCGCTGGTTGCAGCCGGCCAGCAGCGCGTTGACCGACATCGGATAGCTGTCGGGCACGGTCTTTTCCTTTTCGATCAGCACGGCCAGTGCCCGGGCCTCCTCCCTTGACAGGGGATCGGGTCGGCGGTTGATGTCGTTCATGCCTTGGCTCCTTGGTTCATTCCGGATGGCTGCTATTGTGCGGCAGTCGGGCGCCGTCGTGGGGCAGTGATCTTCCTGGCCCCGTTCGCCCCGTCTGCCCGGGGATACGCCGGGCAGATTCTGGCGGATCATGACCGCCCCCTCGCGGACGCCGATTCCCCAACGCACATGCCCGGCTCACGGGACGGGTTCAGGCTATCCCTGCCCCGACTGCCCCGACTGGCAGCGGCGGGGAGCGAGGTCTGTGGGGATGAAACCATCAGGATCCGTCTCAGGCGCTATAGTTGGTGGATGGCAGACCGATCTCGTGTCCTGCCTGTCTTCCGTGTCCTTTCCGACCTGGTCAGGCCAGGCGATTCGATGGCAAATTGTGTGCTGACATCCGGGGTGTTCCCTGTCTCCTGCCGTTCACCCAACTGGTTGCTGGATCTGAAAACCATCCGGGAGATCGAGGCCCGGTGGTTGGCCGAGACGCCTCCGGGAGCCCTGATGGCCTGTGCTGGCGCGGCCGTGGCCGAGGTGGCGCTGAAGCTGTGGCGTTGCCTGCCGGCCGATACCCCGGTCGTGCTGCTGGTGGGGCCCGGCAACAACGGGGGCGATGCCCTGGTGGCAGGCCGCCTGCTGCGGCAGCAGGGGCTTCAGGTGCGGGCTGCCGTCTTCCCTGGTCTGGACAGGCACCCGCCTTCGGCGCCCGATGCGCGCGGGGCCTGGGTGGCCTGGCGGGCCACGGGAGAACCCTTTCACCGGCTGGACGAGGCGAAGGCCTGGCTGGACTCGCCGGCACTGGTCATCGACGGCCTGTTCGGCATCGGCCTCACCCGACCACTGGCCGATGATGCAGCCGAGCTGGCGCAGTGGCTGGCCGAGCGCCGCGAGGACGTGACCGTGCTGTCGATCGACGTGCCCAGTGGGCTCAATGCCGACACGGGGGGCGTGGTCGATGACGGGGCCGTCGTCTCGGCAGATGTCACGGTGACGATGATCGCCGACAAGCCGGGCCTGCACACCGGGCCGGGCCTCGTGCATGCGGGCGAGGTCTGGGTTGCCCCGCTCAGTGTGGATCCGCCGGTGCCTGCTGAGGCAGAGGTGTGGCCTGTCCGGCTGGATCAGGCCATCGTTGGCCAGATGCTGCCCGAACAACAGGTGGATGCTCATAAGGGAACGGCTGGTGACGTGCTGGTGATGGGCGGCCGGCTGGGCATGGGCGGCGCGGCGCGGCTGGCCGCGCGTGGCGCATTGGGGGCTGGCGCCGGACGGGTCTGGATTGCGACGGAACCAGCGTCCGGAGCTTCCAGGCCTGTCGGGCCAGTCGATCCGATGAACCCGGAAATCATGCGCTGGTCGTGGCCGGTAGTCGCGGCCGACGATGTTGCCGCCCCGGATGCGGCGGCGTCTGGCTCCGTAGGGGCGTCAGGCCCTGAAGCGGTGAAACCGGCCGATGCCGGCGACAGCGGCCGCGGCTCATGCCCGGCTCCTGTTTCCGTGGCCGGCGGGGACTCGGCCGCGCCGGCGTTGGCGGACGAGGCTGGTATGAAACTGCCCGGCAGCTACCCGGTGCTGGTCGTGGGCTGTGGGCTTGGGCAGGATGACACCGCGCATGACTGGCTGGAGGCAGCCCTTGCCAGCACGGCACCGCTGGTACTGGATGCCGATGCCCTGACGCTGATGGCAGGCTCGCTTGCGGACATGTCGGACAAGTCGGACAAGGCAAACGGGAGGAAAGAGACGGAAGTGGCCGTCACGGCGAAGACGGCCCTGTGCGGTGAAGAGACCTCCGCCAGTGTCGTTCCGGCAAGACCGGCCCCGATCAGGATCATGACACCGCACCCGCTGGAAGCTGCCCGACTGTTGAAAGACAGCGTGGCATCCATCCAGGCTGACCGGATCAGGGCTGCCCGCACGCTGGCCCGGCGCTTCGGGGCCTGTGTCGTGCTGAAAGGCGCGGGCACGGTCGTGGCTGCGCCGGACGGCCGGTATGCGATCAACAGCAGTGGTCATCCGGTGCTGGGTGCGGCTGGCACCGGCGATGTGCTGGCCGGCACGATCGGCGCGCTGCTGGCGAGGCTGTTGCGTGCCCAGGTGCCCGCCCATGAGGCCGCCTGGCGTGCCGCCTGCCTCGGTGTCTGGCTGCATGGCCGCGCCGGTGAGCTGGCTGCCCGCCGGATGGGCCCGATGGGGGTGCCGGCCTCGGCCCTGCCGGCCATGTACCCGATGCTGATCAGCGAGCTTCTGTCAGCTTCCCGTTCGTGATTTCCAGCCGCCGGTCGCAGCGTGCGGCCAGGCGCAGGTCATGCGTGACCAGGATCAGGGTGGCGCGGGCATCCCGATTCATCTCGAACAGCAGCTCGATCACCCGCTCGCCCGTGGCGTGATCCAGGCTGCCTGTCGGTTCGTCGGCGAACAGCAGTCTGGGCGAGGTGGCGAAGGCGCGTGCCAGTGCCACCCGCTGCTGCTCGCCGCCCGAGAGCGTGCGGGGATAATGCCCTGCCCGTTCGGACAGCCCGACCCGGGCCAGCAGGCGCTGTGCAACCTCCAGAGCCGACGGGTTGGCGGCCAGCTCCAGCGGCAGCAGCACGTTCTCCAGCGCCGTCATCGAAGCCAGCAGCTGGAAGGATTGGAAGACGAAGCCCACCTGTCCGGCACGCCACTGCGCGCGCTGCTCTTCGTTCCAGGCAAAGAGCGACTGCCCGTCCACGATGACATCGCCACGGCTGGGCAGATCCAGACCGGCCAGCAGGCCGAGCAGCGTGGATTTGCCCGAACCGGAGGCCCCGATGATCGCCACCGTCTGGCCCGCTTCGACCTCGAAGCTGATGTTGTCGAGAATCGTCAGGTTGCGACCGCTATCTGGTACGCTTTTGCTCAACTGCTGGACTTGGATCAAGGACATGACGACACGGGGGAAGCTGGATAAGGATCGACATGAACCCACCGGCCGGGCGGCCAAAGGCGGGCAAGGATCATCGGCAATGGTAACGGTCTGCCGCAGCCTTGTGGCCGGCAGCCGGCGCACCTTCCTCTCCGTCGGCATGGCAGCCGCGCTGCTGGGGGCCGCCCTCTCCCTGCCCTGGCCGGGTACGCCAGGGATGGCACGGGCCGATCAGGGGACGAGGGCTGGTGTGGCTGGCGGTGATGCTCCGTCTGCCCGACCCGTGATGCTGATCGTGGGTGACAGTCTGTCGGCAGAATACGGGCTGGCCCGTGGCGAGGGCTGGGTCGCCCTGCTCGAGCGACGGCTGAGGGACGATGACCCGGATCTGAAACGTCCCGACTGGCAGGTGGTCAACGCCAGCATCAGCGGCGAAACCACCTCGGGCGGCCGAAGCCGCCTGCCGCAACTGCTGAAGCAGCACCGCCCTGCCCTGACCGTGATCGAGCTGGGCGGCAACGATGCCCTGCGTGGTCTGTCCATCCGCACGGCGCAGGGGAATCTGCGCCAGATGATCGACGAGGCGAAGTCGGCCGGTTCGAAGGTGCTGCTGATCGGGATGCAGGTGCCGCCCAACTATGGCGCAGCCTACGCACGCCAGTTCCGGCAGATGTATGAAAGGCTGGCCGACGAGACCGGCTCGGCCCTCGTGCCCTTCCTGCTGGCCGGCTTCGAGACCGATCGGGCGTCGTTCCAGCCTGACGGCATCCACCCGTCTGCCGCTGCCCAGCCCGGAATGCTGGATAATGTCTGGCCGGTGCTGAAGGGGCTTCTCGAAGGGCCTTGAGCGAACCGGCGCACATCGGCTTCTCCCCGACGGCGTTGGCCGGCCCTGCTCTGCGTTACACTTCAGCCTTGTCCCTGCCGCCCCAGGAGCTTGGGCGCCAGGAATCGCGAAGGCGAAAATCGGCCCCGCCGAGCACAGTTTGTGCCCGATTCGCCGCCCCATAGCCGGTGCTATGGGGCAAGAAGCGGGTGCAAAATGGGCCGGCGCGGCCGGTTTGCAGCCCGCGACTTTCCTGTCGCCCAAGCTCCCAGGCGTCAGGCATGCCCGAGTGGTGAAATTGGTAGACACAAGGGACTTAAAATTCCTCGACCTCTGGTCGTGCCGGTTCGACCCCGGCCTCGGGCACCAACCACTCTGGCTGACTGCTGTCATGCATCAGATTCGCTGGGATTTGACAGTTTTTCAATAATTGGATTTGCAAGAACGAAGAACATGCCTATAATCACGTTCTTCAGACGACGCGGGAGTAGCTCAGTTGGTAGAGCGCAACCTTGCCAAGGTTGAGGTCGCGAGTTCGAGACTCGTCTCCCGCTCCAGATTCCTTCGGTAGCCAGTCATCAGGCTGCTGATCATAAAAAAGGGCCGAAAGGCCCTTTTTTATTGCTTGTCCTTATCGTTGTCCCTCCTTATCCTGTCTCTTCCTCTTCCTCTTCCTCTGCCTCTTTCCTGTCCCCCTGTCCGCTCAGCTGATCCGAAGCTCGCGGACAATGGACTCATGCCATCTCCTGACCCAGCTTCCGGATCAGCAGTGCCTTGAAGGCCTGGGTGTTGTTCCCTGAGGGCTCACGGGTCCGGATCAGCAGCTGACTGAAGCCGAGGTCTGGCAGCCGCTGCTCGCCCAGCTGGTCGACGATCACGCATCCTTCCTCCAGCTGTCGGCTGGGCAGAACCGACAGGCCGAGGCCTGCCCGGATCGCTGCCCGGACGTGATGGTAGTTGTGGGTTGCATAGGCAATTCGATAACTGATGTTCAGCTCACGAAGTTTCGTCTCCATCAGCTGCCGATAGGCGCACCCCTGATGGAAGACGATGACGGGCAGCGGTGTGGCGCTGTCCCAGCGAAAGCTTTCCGACGCCATCCAGTGCAGCTGTTCGATCTGCAGGGCTTCGGGGGATGGTGCCTGGCCGGGAGGCAGTGTCTGCTTGATCAGTGCCAGATCCAGCTCTCCCCGTTCAAGTCGCGCTTTCAGGCTGGATGACAGGTCGGACACGATGCTGACTTCCATCTGGCGGTGCCGTGACCTGAAGGCTGCGATCAGCCCGATCAGGCCATGGATGTGGAAATCATCCATCACGCCGATACGCATGCTGCCATGCAGCGACGGCCTGCCCACCGACCGGCAGGCCGAGTCGAGCGAGGCGAGCACTTCCCGGGCATGGGGCAGAAAATCCCGCCCCTGCGGGGTGAGTCCACCGAAATGTCCACGGCTGCGTGCCAGCAGGCGCTCACCCAGGATGTCTTCCAGCGTCTGTATCTGATGGGTGAGCGTGCTCTGCGTCCGGCTGAGCCGTTCGGCGGCGGAGACGAAACTGCCCTGCTCGGCCACGCAGACGAAACTGCGCAACTGCTCCAGACTGATGCGGCGCTCGATGCCCGTCATGTGGTTCTCCTCCGGTTTCCGGTCGTTCTGCCGGTTCAAGGATCGTGATCCACCCTCTGATGGCGCTGAAACCTGCATGGCGCAGGCGCACGTATTCGTATGCGTACGGGCGCGCCACCCTTCGGAGGGACAGACAACCTATCAATCCTTTCGATTCTCGGATCTCGAGAATTCATTTTACTGAATTGAAGCGATTGGCGAAGATGCGTGCCTGACGCCAGAGCCTGCTGTCAGGTGCAAGGCGGAGAGACCGGAGGAGGCATCGTCATGACAAGTCTGGCACAGCGGGGATGGATCTTCCTGACGGGCTGCCTGTTCAGCCTGATCTGGGCGTCGGCCTTTATCGCGGGCAAGGTCGCACTGCCTTACAGCGCCCCCATCTCGCTGCTCTGTGCCCGCTTTGCCGCAGCGGGAAGCCTGATGCTGGTCTGGCTCCTGATCAGCGGGCAGGCAGGTGTGCTGCAGAAGCCTTCCCTGTGGCGGGACGCTCTGGTGCTGGGAATCTTCAACCAGGCGCTGTATCTGGGCCTGTCCTTCAAGGGTTTGAAGTTCGTGTCAGCCGAGGCCGTGGTGCTGATCGTTTCGATGGCGCCCTTCTTCACGATGGCCGCCTCGGCCCTGCTGGGTACTGCCATATCCTGGCGGCAGATCGTGGGAGTATTGACGGGCTTTGCGGGCGTCTGCCTGGTGCTGTCGGTGCGGATCGTGGGCGGGGATGATCCGACGGGGATGCTGCTCGTGCTGCTGGGCACGCTGTCCTTTGCCGCCGGGACGGTCTGGTATCGCTACCGGGCAGCCCATCATCCGCCATTGGCACTCAATGCGCTGCAGAATCTGGCGGGGACGCTTGCCCTGCTGCCCTTCTCGCCCACGCTGCCCGAGAGCTTTGCCAGCCTGAAGCATCCCGATTATGCGCTGGCCTTTCTGCATCTGGTTCTGCTGGTGTCGATCCTCGACTTCATGATCTGGCTGGCTCTGCTGCGTCGCATCGGGGCGGCGCAGGCCGCGAGCTTTCATCTGCTGAATCCGGTGTTCGGGATCTTTCTGGCGGCGCTGGTGTTCGGCACGCCGCTTCGGACCACGGACCTGATCGGTGCCGTGATCGTCATGCTCGGGCTGGCGCTGGCGAGCTTTGGCGGTGTTCGTGGTGAAGGTAGCGATGGTTGACAAAGTTGACAAAGTTTTCTTATGCGAATAGAGTTGACCTGATCTCAAACCTGTTCGTGAGATTGAGCACATGCCTTCTCCCATCGAGTTGATTGCCGAGCGTCTCCCACGTGTCACGGTGGAAGATGTACGTCGGTTTGCGGATATCGTCGAAATCCGTGATCCAGGTGCTTTTGCGGCCGAATTGCAGATGTTCGTCCACGAGCGTGTAGAGTCTCTGGCTCTTCCGTCCAGCACGGATGCGGAGGCACTGAACCAGGTATTGACAGGCAAGTCGGCGGCGTTGCGTGCCGAATCGAGCTGGTTCCCGACAGAAACTGATATCCAGCGCGGACGAGCTGCATTGCTGGAGACCTTTGAGCAACCGGATAACTTGCCAATCGCAGCGTTCGCCAGGCTGGCGAACAAATCACGCCAGCAGATCTACAAGGACATTCTTGCCCGGCGCTTGCTGGCACTCAGCGTTGGGCCGCGAGGCCAGCGCTTGCCCGACTGGCAGCTTGACCCCGTCAAGCAGCAATTGACGGAAACCGTGCTTCAGCGCTGTGAAGCCGTCGACAATTGGACTCTTTATCGTGCGATGTCCGAACCGCTTGAAAGTCTGGGCGGGCGATCACCTGTGGATGCGGTGACACAAGCTTCGATTGAACAGATGGCGGCAACCGTGTTCAACGTGCTGGGGGTTCACGCAGATTGAAGCGGTATCAAAGTGAGTTGTGAGTTGCCATCGTTCGTCATCGGAGCAGGTGAGCTGCTACAGCATGTGAGCCGTACAGCTTATCGAGGCATGCCTCTTTACTATGGTCGAAACGCGACCAATCGCTATGATGATCCTGCCAGGCACTACGGTGTGCTCTACATGGGTTTCGACCTTGCGACAGCCTTGATGGAGTCGGTTTTTCACAAACACCGTTGGCTTTCGGACACGAAACGCGTGATCTCGCTGAAAGAAGCCCGGAATCGTATGATCAGACTCATCGAGGACATCGACTTGGTGGATCACGTGGATTGGCCCCTGTTCATCTCCCATTACCGAGTTGCGATTGGGCCGGATCCCGAGTAGGGTGAGTCGGAAAACGAAGCGTTGTGATGCGACGATGACCATGATGCCGACCTCTATCCCAGCACTGCCGATGATCCCTGCTTCCCCTCCCTCCCCCCGAGCCTGGATGCGCCTGCCCTCCGGCCGGCATCTGGATCTGATCAATCCAGACCCTGATGCCTGGACGGATCGGGATCTGGCCGTGCGGCTGTCACGTACCTATCGCTGGGGCGGTGAGTCGAGCTGGCCGCTGCCCCTGTCGGTGGCGCAGCATTCGCTGCTGGTGCTGGCGATCCGAGAGCAGCTGGCTGGCCGGGCGCTGACGTCGGCCGAGCAGCTGCTCGAACTGCTGCACGATGCGGATGAGGCTTTTCTCGGCTTTGACTGCATCTCGCCGCTGAAAGCGGTGCTGGGCGAGCCTTTCCGGGCCGTGGGGGCAAGGCTGTCGGAGGCCGTGGCCATGCGCTATGGGCTGCCGGCCTGGTCCGCCCCGGCTCACGCCGAGCACAAGCGGGCCGACGTGATGGCGGCCGCGAGCGAGGCCGTGCATTGTGTGGGCTGGCGGCCCGACGAGGTGCGCGAGGTGCTGGGCATTGAGGCGCCGATCCTGGACGCCGACCCGATCCATGCGCTGGCGGGGCTGGCGCCCTGGGAGCCGTGGCCGGCCGGGGTGGCGGCCTCGATCTTCGAGGCACGGCTGCAGGCCCTGACGGCTTCTGGAGAGGCGCTCATCAACTGAGGCGGTCTCAACTGATCCGTTTCCACGAATGCCCTGCCGGGCGTTGGAGCGCGTCATGCACGGATTCGCCCCCACGATGCTTCCGGAACCACGTGCAGACAAGGCGCGAGGCCCGCGGCCAGCTGCTTCAGGTCGACCGGCGCTTTGTCTTCAGCCCCAGCGCAGCCAGCAACAGCCCGCCTCCCGTCAGCGTCACCGCCATCGCCACCACCGAAGGCCAACCGCCGTGCTGCCAGAACCAGCCGCCGGCCGAGCCGATGACGCTGGAGCCGAGGTAGTAGAACAGCAGGTACAGCGAGGCGGCATGGCCCTTGTCGCCGTCGCAGGCCGGGCCGACCGAGCTGCTGGCCACGGAGTGGCTGGCAAAGAAGCCGATGGTCAGCAGCGCGATGCCGGCCACGATCAGGACGACCGAACCGGAGAGTGTCGTCAGGATGCCGATCAGCATGATCAGGATGCTGCAGACGAGCAACCGGGGCTTGCCGTAGCGGTCGGCGAGCGCGCCCGCCGTCGAGGAAGAGACGATGCCGAAGCCGTAGACGAGAAAGATCAGGGCAAGCGCTGTCTGGCTCAGCAGGTAGGGGGCTTCCGAGAGACGGAAGGTGCTGTAGTTGAAGAGTGCGACGAAGACGCTCATCAGCAGGAAGCCGATGGCGTAGATGCGCAGCAGCGACGGATTCTTCAGGTGGCGCCACCAGGTGCGCAGATGAAAGCGCAGCTGGATGCCGGGTGTGGGGGTGAAGTGTCGCGAGGGAGGCAGCAGCCGCCAGAAGCCCAGGCTGCACAGCAGGCAGACGAGACCAAGGCCTGCCATGGCCACCTGCCAGGAGGCCACTTCGGTGATCAGTGCCATGCCCACGCGCCCCACCATGCCACCGAAGGCGGTGCCCGCCACATAGAGGCCCATGCTGCGTCCCAGCTGGGTGGGGTGGATCTCTTCGGCCAGCCAGGCCATCGCGATGGCGGGCACGCCGCCCAGGGCAAGGCCTTCCAGCGTGCGCGCCAGCAGCAGGCCGTACCAGCTGGGCAGGATCGCCGCCACGATGTTCAGCAGCGAGGCGGCAATCAGGGACACGAACATCATGCCACGGCGGCCGAGCGCCTGCGAGAAGGCGCTGGAGAGCACGATCGAGATGGCGAGTGTGCCGGTGGTCAGGGACAGCGCCAGCGAGCTGGACGCAGGGGTGATGCCGAAGCTGTGGGCAAACTCGGGCAGCAAGGGCTGCACGCAGTACACCAGTGCGAAGGTGGCAAAGCCCACCAGGAACAATGCCGATCCTGCCCGCCTGTATTCAGGGTTGCCCGGCAGCAGCCCCTGCTCAGGATCGAATGGGGCTGCCCGGGAGGCCGGGCTGGAGGCCATCGAACCGGTGGCGGGGTCGGTGGCAGCGGGTGTCGTGTTCATCGGGCAACAAGTCTGGGTGAGTAGTTCGCCAGCAGCCAGCTCCTAGGTGGAAGCTGATGCCTGATCATACGACGGGATCCCGGGCTTCTCCCTGTCCGGAGGCAGGGATGAGGCGCATCGGCGCACGGGCAAAGTTTTTTGCCTGCCCATTTGCATTTCAGAAAAAAGCTTCTATAATCATGTCTTCAGACGATGCGGGAGTAGCTCAGTTGGTAGAGCGCAACCTTGCCAAGGTTGAGGTCGCGAGTTCGAGACTCGTCTCCCGCTCCAGATTCCTTCGGTAGCCCTTCATCAGGCTGCTGATCAAAAAGGGCCGAAAGGCTCTTTTTTTTTTCGCCCATGCCTCTCCCCTGGTTCATCATGACCCTGTCCTGGTGGCCATGCCCCTCCTGCATCGGCAGGATGGGCGCGCCCCTGCCGGCTGCCGGGGCTCTTCTTTCACCGGAAATCCGGCTTCGGGCGTTCATCGGGGTGATGCAGTTCCGCGCCTGACGGATGTCACGCACTGCGTCCGTTGTTAGCCATGGTCAACGATGGCCACTCATCGTGCAGCGCCGCCCGTTCACGAAAGAGCAAGGAGATTTCTCACGCCTGCCCCGTGTTAGCTTCTCGGACCGGCGCTTTTTCTGACCAGATTACCGGGATATTGAGGGCTGCCGACGATCGGTGCTGACGTGGCTGTGCCGCAGAGCCAGTCGGGCGCAGGGTTGTCTGGTCTCTCGTGATCTCCGGGCCTGCCCTTCGGCGGGTCATGAAAGCGTGTCCGGCAAGGCAGTCATCGGCAAGGGCCCTGTGCTGGCCCGGATGGTGGTGGCGACATCAAGTTTTCCTTGCGTGGGGCCATCTGTGGCATTTCTGACCTCCAGTTATTCTCCCTGGGTCGTGGCGGCTTCGATCCTGATCGCCACCTTCGCGTCCTATGTGGCGCTCGATCTGGCCAAGCGGGTTCGCACGCCCGAGCGGCGCGTGGCGCTGACCTGGCTGGTGGGCGGCTCGATCACGATGGGCACGGGCATCTGGTGCATGCATTTCGTGGGGATGCTCGCCTTCTCGCTGCCGATCGAGCTGGGCTATACCGTCACGCTGACGGTGATTTCCTGGGTCACGGCGGTGGCCGTCTCGGCCGTTGCCCTGCATGTGGCCAGCCGGGATGTCGTGACCTGGCGGCAAATTTCGGTGGGCGCCGCCCTGATGGGGATGGGCATCTGCGCGATGCACTATCTGGGCATGGCAGCGCTCGACATGCAGCCCGGCATCGTCTGGAATCCGTGGCTGGTGGCAGCCTCGGCACTGATCGCGGTGGTGGCCTCCGCAGCCGCGCTGCTGATCTTCAACGGCATGCGCCGGGTCAGTGAGCGCACGGCGGCCTTCCTCCAGCCTGTGGCTGCCGTGGTGATGGGGCTGGCCATCAGTGGCATGCACTACACCGGCATGGCGGCGGCCCAGTTTCCGCTGGATTCGATCTGCCTCAGTTCGGATGCGCTGGGCGGTTCGCAGCTGGGCACGATCGTGTCCACCTCGTCGATCGCGCTGATGGCGATGACGCTCTTCACCTCGATCATGGATGCGCGGATGCGAAGCTCGCTGAGCGTGGCCAATGTGAAGCTGGAGTCGGCCAATGAGGAACTGCGCCGGCGTGCCTTCCTCGATTCGCTCACGGGGCTGCCGAATCGTCTGCTGTTCGAGGATCGCCTCTCTCACGCGCTGCAGCGCTATCAGCGCCACGAGGACGATGTGTCCTGGTGCGAGAACCGGAAGGTGGCCGTGCTGTTCATCGACCTGGATGGCTTCAAGCCGGTCAACGATCTGCTGGGCCATGCGGTGGGTGACGAGGTGCTGAAGGAAGCGGCCCGGCGGCTGCGGCTGTCGGCCCGTGAAAGCGATACGGTGGCGCGGATCGGCGGTGACGAGTTCGTGCTGCTGATGGAAGATGTGACGGACATCGCCGATTGCGCCAGTCTGGCCCGCCGGCTGATCGAGTCCTTTGCCGACCCGCTGGAGGTGAAGGGCCAGCAGGTGCGTCTGTCGGGTTCGGTCGGGGTTGCGATGTACCCGGATCATGGCAGTGGCGAGCAGCTGCTGATCCATGCCGATGCTGCGATGTACACGGCCAAGCGGGCCGGTGGCGGCAACTATGCGCTGTTCGAGTCGCACATGGATGAGGGCGAGCAGGCGCTCGACAAGATCAATCTGCAGAATGACCTGCGCTATGCGATCGAGCGTGGCGAGCTGCACCTGCATTACCAGCCCAAGATCGATGCGCGGATGGGCGGCTTCCGGGGTGTCGAAGCCCTGCTCCGCTGGCAGCACCCGACACGCGGCATGATCAGTCCGGCCGTGTTCATTCCCATTGCCGAGCGTTTCGGGCTGATCAACAGCCTGGGGCACTGGGTGATCGACGAGGCCTGCCGTCAGATGCGGGTCTGGGCCGACAATGGAATGACGATCCATGTGGCGATCAACCTGTCGGTGCATCAGTTGCGGACGGACGACCTGGCCGAACGCATCCAGCAGGCGCTGTCACGCAACCGGATCGATGCGAGCCATCTGCTGTGCGAGATCACGGAGTCGGTGGCGATGGAGGACATCCGGAGCACGCAGCGTACCTTCGAGGCCCTGTCGCGCATCGGCGTCTACCTGTCGATCGATGATTTCGGCACTGGCTATTCGAGTCTCAGCTATCTGCGGCAGCTGCCGGCCTGCCAGCTGAAGATCGACCGCAGTTTCGTGGCCGACATCGAGACGCGCCCGGATGCGAAGGCCATCGTGGGTGCGGTGATCCAGCTGGCCCATCAGCTGGGGCTGCGGGTGGTGGCCGAAGGGGTGGAGACCGAGAAACAGCGGGACATCCTGATGGAACTGCAGTGTGACGAGCTTCAAGGCTTTCTGCTGGCGCGTCCGATGGCGGTGGATGTGTTCGATCACTGGATGGCCGGTCAGAATCGTGGCCCGTCGGTGGCGGATGAGATGTCGGTGCCGACCCGGCCGATGCTGAGCCAGTCCGCCTGAGGCTTGGCCCGGGCATGGCAGCGTGGCTGCCTGCTCTGATCCGTTGCGCTCGATTGGCCCGGGTATCCGTGCATGCCCGCTGCCCGTTTGAGCGCATCATGGCATGCGTGCGGGTGGATGTCACGAAGCACTTCTTTCCTGCCGCCCAGGCTCCGAGGCTTCCTGTAGCGCTTGATCAGTGTCATAATATACAGTAATACTGTATGAATGATGGATACTGTACGTTGCCATGTCTTCAGCGCTTTCGCCACTCGAGCAGCTGATCGACCGCCGCCAGCTGTGGCGGGCACAGGCCACGGCGCCCGCCATGACGGGGGTGCCAACGGGCCTGCCCGGGCTGGATGCTGCCCTGCCCCTGGGCGGCTGGCCCGAGGCTGCGCTGATCGAGCTGCTGTTGCCGGCCGAGGGTCTGGGCGACATGCAACTTCTCTGGCCCACGCTGGCCCGTCTTACGCAGGCTGGCTGTCGTGTGGTGCTGGTGGGGCCCCCTTTCATTCCCTTTGCGCCGGCCTGGCAGCAGGCAGGGGTTCGGCTCGATTGGCTGGAGATCATCGAGGCCGATGCCCGGGATGCCCTGTGGGCGTTCGAGCAATGCCTGCGCTCGGGGTGCTGTGAGGCCGTGCTGGGCTGGCCCCGTCAGGCCGATCACACCGCGCTGCGCCGGCTGCAGGTGGCGGCTGATCAGGGTCGATGTCTGGGTTTCGTTTTCAGGCATGCGCGCCATGCGGTTCAGCCCTCACCGGCTGCCTTGCGGCTTCAGCTGCTGTCCGGCGCCAGGCTTCAGGTGCTGAAGTGCCGGGGTGGCATGGTCGATGGTCGGCCCGTGTCGTGGTGCGGCGATGGCCGGTTGCCTCCCGGGAATCGCGCTTCCGACGGGATGGCAGCCCCCGGCGCGCCGGCCGGCCGGGCGAAGCCCGGATCTGGGCCCGGACTGATACAGCCCGATATGGCCCGCCAGACTTCGTTTCTTGCGGTGGGCTGATCGACATGCTCTGGGCCAGCATCACCCTGCCCCGGCTGGCGCTCGATTGGGTGCTGCGCCATCATCCCCGGCCAGAGGCGCCGCTCGTGTTGCTGGGCGGCACGTCCCGGCAGCGGGTGCTGACGGCCGTCAATCCGGCTGCAGCGCAGCTGGGGCTGCACGCCGGGCAGCGGCTCACGGAAGCGCAGGCGATGGCATCGGGCTTTTCCGCGGTCGTCGGGAAGCCTGCCGACGTGGCGCAGGCCCGGCAGTTGCTGGCGCAGTGGGCCTATCGCTATACCGATCAGGTGTGCCTGGCCTGGCCCGATGCGCTGCTGCTGGAGGTCGGGGCCAGCCTTCGCCTGATGGGCGGCTGGGCAGCCCTGTCGGCCCGGTTGCGACGCGAGCTGGGTGACTGGCAATTCGAGCACCGGATCGGGGTGGCGCCCACGGCCCACGCGGCCCATGTGCTGGCCGGTTGGGAAGACGGGGCCTTCGTCGACACCCTGCCCGACCTGAGGCGTCTGTTGTCCCGGGTGCCGGTCGCGCGGGCCGACCTGCCGGACGAGGCGGGCAGCGCCCTGCAGCGGGTGGGAATCCGGCGGGTGGGGCAGCTGATGCAGATGCCGAGGGACGGTCTGCAACGCCGTTTCGGCAAGGCGCTGTGCCGGCAGCTGGACTGGTTGCATGGAGAGGTGCCTGCCGTGCTCGACTGCTATCGGCCTCCGGCCCGTTTCGAGATGCGGGTGGATCTGGCCTGTCGCGTCGAGCATCACCTGCCGCTGATGTTTCCGCTGCGACGGATGCTGTCCGATCTGGTGGGCTTTCTGGCAAGCCGGGGCTGTGGCACGACGCATCTGCTCCTCTGGCTGGATCATGATGAGGACGACGCGCCGGCCACACGGCTGGACATCCGGCTGATGCGTCCCGAGCGCGATCTGTCGCTTTTCATCGAGCTGCTGAAAACCCGGCTCGAACACCAGCAGCTGCCGGCCCCTGTGACGGCCCTGCGCTTGAGCGTGACGGATCTGCCCGCTTTCGTGCCGGCGGTACCGGATCTCTTCGATCAGACAGGCCCCGATCGGCAACCGTGGCCGGCGTGGCAGGCACGGCTTCGCGCGCGGCTGGGGGATGAGGCCCTGCATCAGCTGGAAGCCCGGGATGATCACCGCCCTGAGCATGCCTGGCGGCGGCGGATCCTTGGGCCATCGGAGGGGGGCTCGGGCGGCGGATCATCGACCCTGAGAGCGCCAGCCCATGCAGGCGGAGATGCCGGCGGGAAAGCGGCGCCGACGGGCAGGCTGCCGGCCAGGTCGGCATCGGCGGCTTTCGCACGGCCGGCCTGGCTGCTGCCCGAGCCCGTGCCGCTGCGCGAAGGCATCCAGCGCGTGATCGCCGGGCCCGAGCGGATCGAGTCGGGCTGGTGGGATGGCCATGAGGTGCGCCGTGATTATTACGAGGTCGAGACCGTGCGCGGCCAGCGTGCCTGGGTCTACACGGCGGTCGGCACGCATGGCCCCTGGATGCTGCACGGCTGGTTTGCATGAGGCGTCAGCGCACGATGGATGCCCTGCCCGATTATGCCGAGCTGCATTGCGTGTCCGATTTCAGCTTTCTGCGCGGGGCCGCCAGCGCAGACCAGCTCTTCAGGCGCGCGGCAGCCTGTGGCTATCGGGCGCTGGCCATCACGGATGAATGCTCGCTGGCCGGTATCGTGCGAGCCTTCGAGGCATCGAAGGCCCATGGTGTGCCGCTGATCGTGGGCAGCGAGTTTCAGCTTGCCGATGGCCCGCGTCTGGTGCTGCTCGTCGAGACCCTGGCGGGCTATCAGGCCCTGTGCGCGCTGATCACCGAGGGGCGTCGGGCGGCACCGAAGGGGCGTTACCGGCTAAGCCGACAGGATGTGGAAAACTGGCTGGGAGCCTGGGCGGCCGGTTTGCAGCCCGCGACGTTCCTGCCGCCCAGGCTCCCAGGCATGTCGTTGCCTGCTTCAGACGGTGTGGCACCGGCCCCGTCGATGCCCTCAGGACAGGCGTCCGGCTCGCCCGACACATCGGGCGACAGCGCCCCGGTGGGGCCGAGCGGGCCTGGCATGGGCCGGCTCGGGCTGCTGGCGATCTGGCTGCCCGGGCCGGATCCTGACATCGCACAGGGGCTGTGGGTTCGGCAGTATTTCGGCGAGGCCTGGCTGGCGGTGGAGTTGCACCGGGACCGGGATGACGCGAAAGTGCTGGCCGGGCTGCTGGCAGTGGCCGAACGCACGGGCCTCCGGCCGGTGGCTGCCGGTGATGTCCACATGGATGTGCGCCGCCGGCGGGCGCTTCAGGACACGCTGACGGCACTCCGGCATCGGGTGCCGGTGGCCCGTGCCGGGCGATGGCTTTTCCAGAATGCCGAGCGTCATCTGCGGCGGCGTGAGCTGCTGGCCGACATCTATCCTTGCGCGCTGCTGGCCGAGAGCGTGAGCCTGGCCGGACGCTGCCGTTTCCGGCTCGATCAGCTCGATTATTCGTACCCGAACGAACTGGTACCTGAAGGGCATTCTCCCACGTCGTGGTTGCGCCAGCTGACCTGGGAAGGCATGCAATGGCGCTGGCCGGCTGGCGCACCGGAAACGGTCGTTCGCCAGATCGAGGCCGAGCTGGCGCTGATCGCCGAGCTGCGTTTCGAGTCCTATTTTCTGACGGTGCACGATATCGTGCGCTTTGCGCGCAGCCGCGGCATCCTGTGTCAGGGCCGGGGGTCGGCCGCCAATTCCGCAGTCTGCTTCGCACTGGGCGTGACCGAAGTCGATCCGGCACGGATGAGCCTGCTGATGGAGCGATTCATCAGCCGCGAGCGCAACGAGCCGCCGGACATCGACGTGGATTTCGAGCATGAGCGACGGGAAGAGGTGTTCCAGTACATCTACCGGAAATACGGTCGGGCACGGGCTGCGCTGACCGCGAACGTGATCTGCTACCGCGGGCGAAGCGCGGCACGCGATGTGGCCCGCGCGCTGGGCTTTCCGATGGATCAGGTCAATGTGATCAGCGCCTGTTTCGGACGCGATGCGGTGCCCGCCTCGTCACGGGAGCGGCTCATCGAGGCCGGTTTCGATCCCGACACGCCGATCATGCGGCGGCTCTGCTATCTGGTGGCTGAATTGCAGGATCATCCGCGTCATCTGTCGCAGCATGTGGGCGGTTTCGTGATGGCCGATGCCCCCCTGTCGTCGCTCGTGCCCATCGAGAATGCGGCGATGCCCGAGCGCACCATCATCCAGTGGAACAAGGATGATCTGGATGTGCTGGGTATCCTGAAGGTGGATTGTCTGGCGCTGGGGATGCTGAGCTGCATACGCAGGGCCTTCGCGCTGCTGCGCGAGCATCACGGGGTCGAGATGACACAGGCTATGGTGCCACCGGATGATCAGCCCACGTACCGGATGATCCAGGCTGCCGATACCATCGGCGTGTTCCAGATCGAGTCGAGGGCCCAGATGTCGATGCTGCCCCGGCTGAAGCCCGCCTGCTTCTATGATCTGGTCATTCAGGTGGCCATCGTGCGTCCCGGGCCGATCCAGGGGAAGATGGTTCACCCCTATCTGCGCCGTCGGCAGGGCAAGGAGGCGGTCGATTATCCGTCGGAGGATCTGCGCGGCGTCTTCGAGCGGACGCTGGGTGTGCCGCTCTTTCAGGAGCAGGTGATGAGGCTCGCGATGGTGGCGGCCGGCTACACGGCGGGCGAGGCTGACCAGCTTCGACGCTCGATGGCGGCCTGGCGACGCCATGGCGACATGGAGCAGCATCGCAGCCGGATCGTGGGCGGCATGATGGCCCGGGGCTATACCGAAGATTTTGCCGGCCGGCTGTTCGAGCAGCTGAAGGGCTTTGCCAGCTACGGCTTTCCGGAAAGCCATGCCTGCTCGTTCGCGCTGATCACCTATGTCAGTTGCTGGCTGAAGTGTCATTACCCGGCTGCTTTCTGCTGCGCGCTGCTCAATGCCCAGCCGATGGGTTTCTATTCGGCCAGCAGCCTGATCCAGGACGTGCGCCGGCACGGGGTGACGGTACTGCCGGCCGACGTGATGCACAGCGCGTGGGACAGCACGCTGGAGGCGCTGCCCGGCGATGGACAAGGCGCAACGCCGGTCACGTTGCTCCAGCCGGCCATCCGTCTGGGGCTGCGCCAGATCCGTGGCATGGGGCGGGAGGCAGCAGAGCGGATCGTCCGCAGCCGTGGGGAGCGGCCTTTCGGCAGTGTGGCCGATCTGTGTCATCGCGCGGGCCTCAGCCGCCATGAAGCGGCCTGTCTGGCAGAGGCCGGTGCGCTGCGTGCGCTCAGCGCCCATCGGCATGAGGCCCGGTGGGCCGTGGCCGGGGTCGAAGAGCCATCACCCCTGTGGGATGCACCGCCGCCGGAAGACACGATGGCCCTTCCCTGCCCGTCGGTGGCCGACGAGCTGCTGGCCGATTACCGGATGATGGGTCTGACGCTGGGCCGGCATCCGGTGGCGCTGTTGCGTGAGCGGCTGGATCAGGCGGCCTGCATCGACAGCATCACGCTGGCCCGCAAACCGCATGGCTGTCTGGTCAGGGCGGCGGGTCTCGTCATCATGCGGCAGCGCCCGCCCACGGCGAGCGGAACCGTCTTCGTCACGCTGGAGGATGAGCATGGCGTCATCAACGTCGTGATCTGGGCCGACCTGGCCCAGCGTCAGCGACGCGTGCTGCTCGGCAGCCGCTTGCTGGCGGTGGAGGGCCGCTGGGAGCTGGTCGATGGCGTCGGACACCTGATGGCCCGGCACCTGATCGACATGAGTGGCTTGCTCGGACGCCTGATGACGGCTTCGAGGGACTTCCGGTAGCCGGTAGCGGCGCGCGCCCGTGGTGCGCCGGCCTGCCAGCAGCCTGTCGACGGCCCGTCGAGGCTGCCGCCCTCCCCCCGCGGGCATGGCGAGCCCAGGTCGACGACCTTGTCGGGGCCGTTCTCCTTCAGCCGCCCTTGACCCGACGATGCGGGCCGATCGGAGAAGATGCGCGAAGATGAACAAACGTAAAGAGGTTTTCCGGTTCGTGGGTAAGCGAAACGGCCGGCAGGATCTCTGTTATTTTGTCAAGCTGTCCGAACGAAACGAAGAGAATCATCGAATGACCGTGTCTTCCGATCGAAACCGTGAACACCATGCGGGCATGGGCGCACTGCCCTGCGAGGGCGGTGTTTTCTTCCGGGTCTGGGCCCCCCATGCGGATCAGGTCTGGGTGATGGGAGATTTCAATGGCTGGTCGAAAACGAAGCATCTGCTGGTTCATGAAGGCGGCGGCTACTGGTATGCCGAGGTCGAAGGCGCGAAGGCCGGCCAGGAATACAAGTTCGTGCTCCAGAACGGCGATACCGTGCTGGAGCGGATCGACCCGTATGCGCGTCAGGTGACGAACTCGGTCGGTCATGGCGTGATCTACGACCCCGACAGCTTCGACTGGCAGGGTGACGACTTCCATTTCACCTCACATAACGAGCTGGTCATCTACGAGCTGCACATCGGCTCCTTCCATGTGGATGAGGAAGGCCGGCCAGGCGGTTTCGCGACCGTGCTGCAGCGACTCGATCACCTGGTGAAACTCGGGATCAACGCCATCCAGATCATGCCCATCTCCGAGTTCGCCGGGGACTACTCCTGGGGCTACAACCCGGCGCACATCTTCGCGGTGGAAAGTGCCTATGGCGGGCCGGACGGCTTCAAGCATCTGGTTCGTGAGGCGCACAAGCGGGGCATCGCCGTGATTCTGGATGTGGTCTACAACCACTTCGGCCCGAGCGATCTGGATCTGTGGCAGTTCGATGGCTGGCAACAGAACGACAAGGGCGGCATCTACTTCTACAACGACCATCGCTCGAAGACCCCCTGGGGGGACACCCGTCCCGACTATGGCCGCGGCGAAGTGCGCCAGTTCATCCACGACAACGCGCTGATGTGGCTGGAGGACTACCATGTCGATGGCCTGCGCTGGGACATGACGCTCTACATCCACAGCGTGAATGGCGATGGCGGCGAGACCATTCCGGAAGGCTGGAGCCTGATGCAGTACGTGAACCAGTCCGTGCGAGAGCGCTTCCCGGGCCGGATCATGATCGCCGAGGACCTGCACAGCAATCCGGCCATCACCGCCGATATCGAGCGGGGCGGCGCAGGCTTTCATTCACAGTGGGATGCGCAGTTCGTGCACCCGGTGCGGGAAATGGTCATCCACGCCGATGATGCCGGCCGTTCGATGGAGGCGATGCGCACCGCCATCACCTACCGATATGAAGGGGACGCCTGCAACCGCGTGATCTACAGCGAGTCGCACGACGAGGTCGCCAACGGCAAGGCGCGTGTGCCGCAGGAGATCAACAACGATGATCCGACCGGCTGGCATGCGCAGAAGCGCTCGACGTTGGCGGCGGGCCTGCTCTTTACCGCGCCCGGCATTCCGATGATCTTCCAGGGACAGGAGTTCCTGCAGGGCGAATGGTTCCGTGACGACGTGCCCCTCGACTGGGACATGCACGAGGATTTTCACGGGGTGGTACGCCTGTACCGCGACCTGATCCGCCTGCGTCTGAACCGGGATGGGGTCAGCCGCGGCCTGTGCGGACAGCACGTGGCCGTCACGCATGTGAACGACCATCAGAACCTGATCGTCTTCCAGCGCTGGGATCAGCACGGTGACGGCGATGATGTGATGGTGATCGCCAACTGCGGCCACGAGCCGAAGGATGGCTACCGGATCGGCATGCCGCAGAGCGGGGAATGGAGGCTTCGTTTCAATTCCGATGCCTCGATCTACAGCGATGACTTCGACGACACCCTCAGCACCCATCTCACGGCCACGGACGAGGGCTATGACGGCCTGCCGGCCAGTGCGGAGATCACGATCGCGCCCTACACGGTACTGATCTACAGTCGCGATCCATCCTGATGGTGGCGTTGGCCCACGACAGCGATCACGGCGTGCGCCAACGCAAGCAGCCTGCCGGGAGGTGATCAGGACGGCAGGCTTGCAGGTCTTCGGGGCAGGATCAGTCCTTCCTGCTGACCGGGCAGGTGTTGATACCCAGCATCGGATACATCGGGCAGAAGCGGAAAAGGCCGGTCAGCAGCGGGATCAGGCCGAGCCAGCCCCACCATCCCACGGTGTGGGTGGCCGCCAGTGCGATCAGCACGATGCCGAGGATGATGCGCAGTGCGCGGTCGATGCCGCCGACGTTCAGTTTCATGATGGTTCCCTGGTGATCGAAGGATGGAAAGGTGTACAGACCGTCTCAGGCCGTCATGGCCCGGCGGTTCCAGGGCATTCTGACCAGCAGCCGGGCCAGGCCACAGAAGCCCGAGACACCGGCGAATACCAGCCCTGCCCCGACGAAACCGGACAGCAGGTGGAACCACGGGGAGACGGTCATGCCCAGCACGAAGCCGAGCAGGATCATGGTGCCGGCAGCGATCTGTACCTGCCGTTGCAGCTCGAGTGGTTGCGAGGCGTCCTGCACGACCGGCAGCCCGGCCGATTTCCAGGCATCGAGCCCGCCTTCGAGGATGTAGGTTTTGACCTCACCCTGGGCGTTGCAGGCAGCTTCGAGCTTCGCCGCATTCATGCGGGTCCGCTGGCCCGAGCGGCAATGGAAGATGACGACGGACGCACTGACGGGCAACTGGCCTGAGGCCGGAAATTGATCCAGCGGGATGTGCCGGGCTTCGGCGATGTGCTCCCGGGCGTGTTCATCGGCCGCGCGGATGTCGATGAGCTGGGCGCCCTGCGCCATCAGATCGTGGGTGGCTTTGGGCGACAGGGTCTGGATGGGCACGGGCGGGTCTCCTGCGGATATCACGTCATGACTGAGTACTCATGATATATAAAATATCTAATTTAGCAATCTCTGATCAGTCAAAAGGGGCCAGCAGCAGTTCGCCGCAGCCGGCATCCCGTGTCTTTTCGAGGGACAGCACGACCTGATTCGTGGCAAGACGGGCCGCGTCCATCAGGCTTTCCCCGCGCAGCAGCCGGGCGGTGAGCGTGGCACTGAACAGGTCGCCGGTGCCCTTCACCGTGCATTGAACCTTCGGGTGCCGGATCAGCGCGTGCTGGCTGCGGGTGATGATGGCCACCTGGATCTCATCCGGCGGGCAGTCGTCCGGGGCTGCGCTGGTGGCACAGATCCAGTGCATCTTCGGATACCGGTTCAGCAGGGTACGGGCCGAGGCCACTACCTCGTCCAGCGTTCCCACGGGCAGGCCGGTCAGGCAGCCCAGCTCGAAACCATTGGGGGTCAGCCCCTGGGCCTCGGGCAGCAGATGGCTGATCATCCCTTCCTGCAACCCCTGGGTGACATAGATGCCGCTGTCCTCGTCGCCCATCACGGGATCGAGTACGACGAGAAGATCCGGCAGGGGCTCACGCAGTGTCTGGATCCACTGGCCCAGCGTGCGGGTCTGATGCGGCTCTCCCAGATAACCGATCAGTACGGCCTGCAGCGCATTCAGCGCCTTGCGGGCCTCGAGGTCTGCCAGAAAGCCGCTGAACCACTCATGCGGCACGACGCCGCCGTGGATGCTCGGATAGTGCGGGGTGTTGCTGAACAGCACGGTGGGCACCGACGCCACGGCCAGCCCTGTGTTGTGCAGCGTGGGAACCGCGACGTTGTTCCCGACGCGACCATAGATGACCTGGGACTGAACCGAGACCACATCGATGTCGAGGGGCTTCAGGGTGCCGAGATAGTCGCTGGTGGCGGAGGTGATCGGTGCTGGCATGAGGAAGCGGATGCGGGCGTGATCCGGATGGGAAATTGAGATGGGGAAATGCTTGGCCGTGGCCTGGGAGCTTGGGCGGTAGGAATCGCGAAGGCGAAAATCGGCCCCGCCGAGTACAGTTTGTGCCCGATTCGCCGCCCCATAGCCCGAGCTATGGGGCAAGAAGCGGGTGCAAAATGGGCCGGCGCGGTCGATTTGCAGCCCGCGACTTTCCTACCGCCCAAGCTCCTAGGAGCTCACGGAAACAGTGTAGCGCTTCGGGATCAGAACTGCCGGGATCCCGCCCCCTCAGTGTCCGGCTTTTGTGGCCAGGCCCGGCCAGTAATGGCTGTCGGGCAAGGCGCGCGCACCGAAAATGGCCTGCCCGACCCGGACGACGGTGGCGCCTTCCTCGATGGCGATCTCGAAGTCCCCCGACATGCCCATCGAGAGCTGATCGAGGCCGATGCCGTCCGGTGCGTCCTGGCGCAACCGGTCCCGCAGCGTGCGCAGCCGGATGAAACAGGCACGTACCTGTTCGGCCTCGGCCGAGAACATGGCAAGGGTCATCAGCCCTTTCACCTTCAGGGCCGAAAAACCGGGCAGCGCCCTGATGAAGACAGGTACATCTTCGGGGGCCAGACCGTACTTGCTGGGCTCATTCGAGGTGTTGACCTGCACGAAGACATCGAGCGATCTGCCTTCGGCCTGAAGGCGCCGCTCCAGCGCTTCGGCCACGCGCAGGCTGTCGAGTGCCTGGAACTCGCTGGCGAAGCGGGCCACGAGTTTGGCCTTGTTCGTCTGCAGATGGCCGATGACCGACCAGTGCAGGTCTTTCAGCTCCTGCATGGCCTCCCATTTCCGGTAGGCTTCCTGCACCTTGTTTTCGCCCAGCTGACGGCAGCCGGCCTGATAGGCCAGCCGGATACGGGCCTCGTCGATCGTCTTGCTGACCGGCAACAGGCGAACTTCATTCACGTTGCGCCCTGCCCTGGCACAGGCGGCCTCGATCCGCTGATGGATCAGGGCCAGGTTGTGACGGAGATCGTCCAGGGTATTGGCCTTCGGATAGCGGCCATGCTGGTCGTGCCGGGTGCGGGTGGGTGAAGCGGTGGCAGGCAGATCGGGAATGGGCGAGGAATCGGACATCGGGTTGTTTCCTGGGAGCTTGGGAGGCCGGTTCGCAGCCCGCGACTTTCCTACCGCCCCAAGCGCTCCTGGGTCAGCGTCGGGCGGACAGTCTTCAGGGCCGGTCATTCCACCGTCACGAGGCCGGGCTTTCGCACATGCATCAGCCGGATGCCGAGCAGGCAGCCGAGCAGCAGCACGGCGATCAGGATCAGCCAGGCACTGCCGAAACCGTCGGCATGGGTCATGACCCAGCCAAAGCAGGCAGGCCCTGCGGCAGCGCCCCCCAGGTAGGCCATCGACAGCAGGCCCCGAACCGCACTGGCCCCACCGAAGCGGGGGTCGCGGATCAGCATGTTCATCGCGATGGCCTGTGTGGGACACAGCGTCAGGCCCACGGCGATGGCGCAGAGCCACAGCAGCCAAAGGCTTTCCAGATCGGCCAGTCGCATCAGCGCGATGGCCAGCCCGGCCAGCGAGAACAGCATGGCGATGATGATGCTCTCGTCCTCCAGCGAGCGGGCGGCCCGGTTGAAGAGCCATCCCGATGCGAGACCGGCCGCACCGAAGGCGGCCAGCATCAAACCCGTCCGCTCGGCGTCGATCTCGAGGAGGTTCGTGTAGACACCGAAAAAGGTGACGAAGGCGGCCAGCGCAAAACCGCCACAGCACTGCATCAACATGAGCAATAGCAGCCGGATGTTCGGCGCCTGAACGCGGTGCAATCCGGGCAGGCTGCTGCCTGCGTCTCGGGCCGGCAGCCAGGTGAAGACCTGAATGGCCAGCAGCAGCGCGACGGGTGACCAGATGGCCAGCGCACTGCGCCAGCCCCAGTCGAAGGCAAGCCCCGGAAAGGTCAACCCGGCCAGCACGGCAGCCGCGGCCAGCCCTGCCTGCTGGAAGGACAGAACCAGGGTGGCCCGCTGGGGAGGCACTTCATCGGCGATGCTCTGGTAGCCGACGGGGGAGGCCAGGGCCAGGGCCACTCCGCCGGCGAAGCCGCCCAGGATCAGCCCGCTCACGCCCGGCATGGCGGCGATGAGCGACAGTGAGACGCCAGTGAGCAGGAACAGGGCCACGAGCGAGGCACGGGTGCCCAGCCGCCGGGTCCAACTGGCCGCCCAGGGCGAGAGCACGGCCGCCACGCCGAATGCGATGCCGGCCAGGCCACCCAGGCCGATCGGGCTCAGATACAGGTCGACCATCAGGTCCGGCCCCAGCAGGCCGATCGCATAGAAGATCAGCATCGGCATGCCGCTGGCTGCCAGCAGCAGCGAGGAGACCCCGGTCATCAGCGGGGCACGTTGAGCTTGTTGTTCCATGATTTCGGGTCTGATCTTCGGGAAGGACAAATCGCGCTTTCCCGCTGCCGGCGTGGCTGGGCCGATTCGATACCTGCGGTGTGCCCCGGCCATGATGCCGGGCAGCGGCCTGCCCCTCGGCGCATGTCTGTCGATTCGACAGTGTAAAGCCATGTGATGAACTTGTGCCTGAACGCCCGGCATCGTCGGGGGAGTGTTCATGCATGCTGATTTGCGTGCCGGCAGCGCTGGAACTTGACCAAAAGCAATGTGAATCTAACTGAGAATCGTGCATAGCTGGGCGCGATGATGCCGGGCGGTGCTCGCGCTGCTGGCCGAACCGGCCGCTTCGGTGGGGCTGCGCAAGACCCGTTCCTTCCCGGTCAGCGTGGTCGCGCCGGAACTGCATCGGGGGGTGGACATGCAGGCCGAAAGGGGGGCGTGCCTTCAAGCGGCCGCCGCGCATCCCGCAGGCCGGGATCGTCATGATGGGTCAGCACCTGGGCAACCGGGCGTTGATGAGCCGTTTTCAGGCGGCCTGCACGGAGGCCCTGCAATGGTGCGAGAATAACGCCGATGCCTGCGGTCGGGCGGTGGCACGGCGTGTCGAGATGCTGACGCCCGAAGGGGTGGCCGATGCCATTCGCCTCGACCAGGCCGAGATCGTCAGCGCCGAGGCCGCCGAGGCCGAGCTGCGGTTCTTCTATGAGCGACTCCTTGAATATCAACCGGGATTGATCGGTGGCAAATTGCCCGACGCAGATTTCTATCAGCCCTTTGCCTGAGCACTGTCGGTGCCGCCGGGCAGGCGGCACCCCAGCCCCTCAAGCCGTCCCCGTGATGTTGCCACGGTCAGGGAGGCGCGCATGAAACTTCTGGCTGCCTGGTTGCGCGCCCTGCCCGCTTACCTCTGGAGCGGTTGGGGGGCGATCGCCAGCCTGATCCTCGGGCTGGCGCTGTGGGAGGCGCTGGCTGCCCACCATGGTTCACTGGTGCTGCCACCGCCGCTGGAGGCTGCGGCGAAGCTGCTGGACTTTGCGGGCAGTGGTGGTGCCGACTCCCTGTGGGCCCAGTTGTGGACGACGGCCAGACGTGCCTTTCTCGGGCTGAGTCTGGCCCTGGTGCTGGGCAGTGTGGCGGGCGTGGTGGCCGGCATGTCGATGACAGCGGCGATGATGTCACGGCCCTGGGTGACGGTGTTGCTGGGCACGCCGCCCATTGCCTGGCTGGTACTGGCCATGCTGTGGTTCGGCCCGGGCGATGGCACGCCGGTGTTCACCGTTTTCATCGCTGCCTTTCCGGTGGTCTTTGCCGGCGGCATGCAGGGCGCTCGCACGCTGGACCGGCGCTGGCACGATCTGGCCAGAGCCTATCAGCTGCCGTGGCGCATGCGCATCACGGATCTGTATCTGCCGCATGTGCTGTCCTACCTGTTTCCGGTCTGGATCGTGGCGCTGGGCAGCTCCTGGAAGGTGGTGGTGATGGCCGAGCTGATGTCCACGCCCAACGGCGTGGGCGCTGCGCTGGCGGCCAGCCGCGCACAACTGGACATGTCGGCCACCCTGGCATGGATCGGGGCCGTGGTGATCACGCTGCTGGCACTCGAATACCTGATCCTGGAGCCGATCAAGCGGGAGATCGAGCGCTGGCGTGACAGTGGTCAGGCTAATGGCTAGCCTTCCCGTTTTCTGACGACACACGGTGTGCGTGGACCGAGCGCCTAGGAGCTTGGGCGGCAGGAATCGCGACGGCGAAAAACGGCCCCGCCGAGCACAGTTTGCGCCCGATTCGCCGCCCCATAGCCGGTGCTATGGGGCAAGAAGCGGGTGCAAAATGGGCCGGCGCGGCCGGTTTGCAGCCCGCGACTTTCCTGCCGCCCAAGCTCCTAGGCCCGCACAGGCCGGATGAATGACAACCCTTCCTCAACCAGATCAGACCGATTGGATACTTCGAATCAACCGGGGCTGCGGGTGCATCACGTCGAGCATGCCTTTGCGATGCGCACCGTGCTTCAGGACATTTCCTTTGAGTTGCCGGCCGGCCGTACGGTGGCCCTGGTCGGCCCCTCCGGCTGTGGCAAGAGTACCCTGCTGCATCTGTGTGCGGGGCTTCTGGACCTGCAGCAGGGTGACATCACCAACGGCTTTGCACGGACGACCACCCTCTTCCAGCAACCGCATCTGCTTCCCTGGAAGACGGCGCTCGACAACATCGCGCTGGGCCTGAAGGCCCAGGGGGTCGGGCGGGCCGAACGGGAGGCGAGGAGCCGGGAAATGGGCCGGATCGTCGGACTCAGCGAGATCGCACTGGCCCAGTTTCCGCATCAGCTCTCGGGCGGGATGCAGAGCCGCGTGGCCCTGGCACGGGCACTGGTGCTGTCACCGGATGCGCTGCTGCTGGACGAGCCGTTCTCGGCGCTGGACATCGGTCTGAAGGCACAGATGCATCAGTTGCTGCTGAAACAGCAACAGCAGCGCCGGCTGTCGGTCCTGATGATCACCCACGACCTGGGTGAGGCCGTGACGCTGGCCGACACGGTGCTCGTCATGGCGGCAGAGCCCGGCCGGCTGGTCTGGCGCATGGATCTGCCGCTGCCGGCCACCCGGCGTCACGAGGCCTGGATCCATCGGCACACGGCTGCACTGATGGCACAGGGGGTCGTGCGCGAAGCCTTCGGGCTGCCCGCCCTGCCCGCGCCGCCCCCGGGCATGCCGGATGGGCCGGTCTCTCAGTGCGGCCTTTCCCATGAATCGACCTCCCCGTTGCCATTCGCCGTCGAAGCACCCATGCCCGGCTCCTTCACCGTTCATGCCGGTGAACCCATCGTCCTCTCAACTCCCCTTGCCCGTCCTGCCGGCCGATGCTGAGATCCCTGAACCTGTTTGCCATCGGGCGTGCGACGCACCCGCTCTGGCTCTGCCCCTTCCGTCCTTTCTTCGCACTGACGGTGCTGATGGCACCGGCCATGATGCTGCTCTGGCTGGCCTTTCTCGGACACGGCTGGCCGCTGCCTGTCGTGCCCGGCGGGCCTGTGGTCTGGCATGCGCATGAGCTGATCATGGGCATGGGGCTGGCGGCGGTGGCCGGTTTCGTGCTGACGGCCGTGCCCGAGTTCACCGGCACACCGGGTTTCGGCCAGGGGCCCGTCCGGCAGCTGGTGGGCTGGTGGCTGCTGGGACGCGTGGGATTCTGGCTGTCCGGCTGGTGGCCGGTATCCGCGATGGCGGTGGCGGGTCTGGCCCACCTGATGCTGATGGGCCAACTGATCTGGCTGGTGGCGCCGCGCCTGTGGCAGGAGAGCGGGCGCCGACAGCTCGGTTTCCTGTGGGGGCTGATCACGCTGGGGGTGACGGTGGCGGGCTTCTATCTGTCGGCCTGCCTTTCCCTGTTGCCGTTGCCCTGGCTGCATGCCACGGTCAGCGTGCTGCTGATCCTGATCATCGTGTCGATGAGCCGTATCTCGATGGCGATCGTCAATGACAGCATCGACGAACGGCTACAGAAGATGCCGCAGCCGCACGACTCGGGCGTTTCAGGCGCTTCAGACATGGCGGTGAGCGATTCACCTGCCTCCTATCTGGCCCGCCCTCCGCGGCGGCACATGGCCGTGTTCTGCACCAGCCTGTTCGCGCTGGCCTATTTCATCGACCCCAACGACCGGCTGGCCGGTTGGCTGGCGCTGGCCAGTTCGGCCGCCATGCTGAACCTGCTCAACGACTGGCATGTGGGCCGCGCCCTGTGGCGGCGCTGGCCGCTGATGCTGTATCTGGTCTATGGGCTGATGGCACTGGGCTACGGGGTGCTGGGGCTTTCCATCCTGGCCGAGTCGCCGCTGACCAGTGCCGGCGTGCATCTGCTGACGGCTGGCGCATTGGGGCTGGCGATCTATGCCGTGATCTGCATCGCGGGTTACACCCACAGCGGTCTCGACAAGGATGGGCGGCCGTGGGTGAAGCTCGGGGCCGCCCTGCTGGTGGTGGGGGCCCTGTTGCGTGCCCTCAGTGCCGGTTGGCCCGAGCCGCTGCTGATGGCCGCGGCCGGTCTGTCGTGGGCGGCGGCCTTCGTCCTGCAGCTCTGGCAGATGTTGCCCGTGTTCCTCTCACCCCGTCAGGACGGTGGCACGGGCTGTGAAGGCGTGATGGATCGCACGATCGATCCGGCCGTCTGGCGCTGAACGAGCGCAGTCCTACGCATCCGCTCTGCTGCGAATGAGCCACCCGCCCGGGCAGGAGCTACGGGCCGGCGCCGTGGGCTCCTCAGAGTTTCAGATACCGGCCACTCACGGCCACGCCCAGCATCAGCACGGCCACCACCAGGAAGGCCGTTGGCAGGCTGCTGTGGTCGGCGATGAAGCCGATACCGGCCGGCCCGGTCAAGACGCCCGTGTATCCGAGGGTCGACATGGCGGGTACGGCCGCCTGCTGGGGCATGCTCGTCTGCCGCCCCACGGCGCTGAACAGCACCGGCACGATGTTGGCACATCCCAGCCCGACCAGGGCGTAACCGATCAGTGCCAGGGGCCAGGCACTGGTCTGGCTGGCCATCAGGATGCCGCTCGCGGCGATGAGGGCGCCCAGAATCAGGATCCGGCGGCGGCCGATACGGGCGATCATCCGGTCGCCGGTCAGGCGAGCCGCCGTCATGGTCAGTGAAAAGCAGGCAAAGCCGAAGCCGGATTGTGCCAAGCTCATCCCATGCTGCTCGCGAAGCAGGACGCCGCTCCAGTCCAGCATCGATCCTTCGACCAGAAAGACCGTGAAGCACAGCAGGCCGAGAAACAGCACGGTGCCGCGCGGCAAGGCAAAGGGAGGGCCTTCAGCCGGGTTGCCGTATGGCAGCAGGTGGCGATAGGCCTGGACGAGCATGGCCAGCATCAGCCCGCCCGAGGCGAGCATGCTGCCCAATGGCGGCAGGCCGGCCAGCATCAGGCCACTGGTACCGGCGGCGCCGAGGATCCCGCCCAGGCTGTAGAAACCATGAAATCCTGACATCAATGGGACCGGGGACTGACGCTCGACGATCACGGCCTGAATGTTCATCACGCAATCGAAGAGCCCGATCAAGGCGCCAAAGATGAAGAGGGCCAGACCCAGACTCAGCATCGAGTCGGCTACGGCCAGCGCGGGCAGCAACACACAGAGCAGCGCGCCGCTGATGCCCAGCACCCTGCGGCAACCATGGCGGGTGCTGAGTGCCCCAGACAGAGGCATGGCCAGGATCGATCCGATGCCCAGGCACAACAGCGCCATGCCGAGCCGGCCTTCATCCAGCCCGGCGTTCTCTTTGGCGACTGGCACGAGCGAGGCCCAGGCGCCGGTGCCGAAACCCGCCAGCAGGAACAGCAGACGGGTGGCATGCTGGACGGCCGAAGCCTTGGGCGGAAAAGCGTCTTGACTGGCTGGCATGAACAAGGAAGGCAGGACTGATCGGCGATGGCTGCCGCCCGGCCACCTCCAGGAGCTTGGGCGCTTGGGCGGCAGGAGCGTCGCAGGCCATGAATTGGCTGGCACGCATGCGCACCGGGAGGCAGCATCGGTTGCAGCGCGATTGTCGGCGCGTGTTCATCGTGCTGCAAGCCTTTTGTCCAGCGATGTCCGGCAGGTGCACAATAGCCGACTTTCCTGCCGCCTAGCGCGTGCCCATCTGCGGGGCTTCTTCCGAGCATCCATTCAGCACATCCCTGTCATGTTGAGCAAAAGCACCCTGCCCCTGGTTCTTGCCCTGTTGTCGATGGTGGGGGCCTGGGGAATCGACGCCTACCTGCCTTCCTTTCAGGCCATCGCCCAGCGCTTCGAGGCATCGCCCGTGCTGGTCCAGCAGACGCTGTCGGTCTACATCGGTGCCATGGCGATCACGGTGCTGTTCGCCGGCACGCTTTCAGACAGCCTTGGGCGTCGGCCGCTGGTACTGGGGGCCGTGCTGCTGTTCGCTGCCGCTTCCGTCCTGGGCATGATGGCCGGGGACATTCAGACGCTGATCGTTGCCCGTGCGCTACAAGGGGTCGCCGCCGGGATGACGACGGTGCTGTCGCGAACGATCGTGCAGGATCTGTTCTCGGGCGCGGAAGCACAACGGGTCATGGCCATGATCACGATGGTCTTCAGCATCGCTCCGTCGGTGGCGCCCGTCGTGGGCGGCTGGCTGCAGACCACCTTCGACTGGCAGGCCGTGTTCGCCATGCTGGCCTTGTATGGGATCTCGTTGTGGGCCCTGTGCCACCGGGGCGTGCAGGAGAGCCTGCCTGCCGGGCAGCGGGTGCCCTTGAAGCCGGGAAGGATTCTGAACAATTACGGCATGGTGCTGCGTCATGGCCCTTTCATGCTGATGGTGCTGAGCATCGGCCTGGTCTTCACCGGCATCGCGCTCCACGTCAGTTCAGCCTCGGCCTATGTGCTCGGGATCCTGGGCCTGACCGAGACGGATTTTGCGTGGTTGTTCATCCCGATGACCACCGGCATCCTGCTGGGCTCAAGCATGGCACGGCGCTTTGCACGCCGGGTGCCCGCCGAGCGCCTGACACGGGCGGGTCTTGGTGTGATGCTGACAGCCTGCGCGCTCAACGTGCTGTATACCCAAAGCTTCGTGCCGGCCCTGCCCTTTGCGGTGCTGCCCCTGGGGATCTATACCTTCGGCATGTCACTGGCCTTGCCTGGCATGACGGTGGCAGCGCTGTCGAATTTTCCGGGCATGCGGGGTGTGGCCGCATCCATGCAGAGTTTCGTCCAGATGGGCCTCTTCTCGCTGGTCTCGGCCTTTGTGGCGCCTCGGGTCTTTCACAGCGCGCAGGCGCTGGCCTGGGCACACCTCGCGGGGCTGCTGGCTGGCATCCTGCTGTGGATGCTGGCCGCCCGCTTCAGGGCAAGACCTGGGGCTTGATGAAGCGACGATTCGGAAGGAGAGCCGGGGATACGCTGAACAAGCTCCTGGGGCGAGGCGCCCCGAAGCGGGATGCAGGACAAGGCGGCACTGGTCGTCCATAGTGGTGTGCAAGCCGTGCGCTTCAGGAGTCAAGTGTTGTCTTGAGGCAACAAGTTCATCCATTCTCACGGACTGAGTTTCATTTATTCGCTTGAGACGCCCCTTTCAGGACGATAATCGTCAATGCGTCATGAAAACAACCGCCTGATGACGGGAAAGGCGCCCAAACGCCTGGAAGCGTTTCCCTGGTCGCGACGTCGAAAAACATCAAGGTTGCCGGTGAAAACAGCGCCCCGTTCAGGCATCAAACGAACACTCAGCAAGAGGAGAGGTATGAACACGATGAACAAAACCGCTCTGGCACTCATGCTGGCAGCTGCCCTGCCGGCTGCTCATGCGCAGACCAGCCTGAAGCTGACCGGCAGCGTCGATGTTTCGCTGGAAAGCCTGAACAAGGATGCCAATGAGGGCGAGAAAGGCGACCTGCACGTGAGCGATGGCGTCTGGGGTGGTTCCAAGGTCAAGATCGAAGGCAAGGAACAGATCAGTGAAGCACTGTCCGGCATCTTCAAGCTGGAAATGGCAGTCAATGCCGACAACGGTGCGCAGGCCAACGAAGACCGTTTCTTTTCCCAATCATGGGTTGGTCTGGAAGGTGGCTTCGGTGCCGTTCGCTTCGGTCGTCAGGACACGGCGCTGCAACTGGCGCTGGACAGCCTGGGCGACATGACCGAAGGTAGCTGGTACTACAACGGTGACGGCCTGGCTGGCTTCATCCAGACGCGCAACAACATGATCAGCTATGAAACGCCCGAGCTGGGTGGATTCGTGCTGTATGCCAGTTATGCGGCTGGTGAGGCCGAAGCAGCTGCTGGTGCAGCCACTGCTGCCGACCTCAACAAGCAGAATGACCTGTATTCGGTGTCGGCTCGTGGTGAAATCGGCCCGTTCGCGATTGGTCTGGGCTATCAGTCCAACGACGGTGCCGGTATCGAGAACATCAAGTCGACCGATGAACTGGGTGTGGCGCTGGGTCTGAACTTCGAGCGTTTCGGCGTTGGTGTCGGCGCCGTCCAGTCGCAGCAGAAGCATCAGAACGGCCTGCCCAGCATCAAGAACAAGGGCTACTCGGCCAGCACCCGTTTCCAGGTGTCGGACGCCGGCACGGTCTATCTCAGCTATCGTCGTGAAGACCCGGCTGGCGAGAACAACCTCGAAAACGGTATCGGCCTGAGCTATGCCCATGGTCTGAGCAAGCGCACTTACCTGTATGGCAGCGTCGGTATCGGCAAGATCGAGACGGCAGCAGGTCAGGATGACCTGAAACCCCGCCGCGTCGCGCTGGGCGTGCGTCACTTCTTCTGATCTTCTGATCGTGCCTGCATGAACGGGCACATCTGCCTCGGTGCCTGTCCCTTCGGGGGCAGGCATTTTTTTCACTGCAGCCTGCGACTTTTCTGCCGCCCCAAGCTTCTGGATTCTGCGGGCACAAAAAAACCACCCGAAGGTGGTTGATTTATGAACCCTTGAGGCTCTGATCGCTGAATGATATGGCGGAGCGGACGGGGCTCGAACCCGCGACCCCCGGCGTGACAGGCCGGTATTC
>JAUMZD010000003.1 GCA_030528325.1 Lautropia sp.
ATGGTACGGGAACCATCACGACGGCCCAGCAGGCTGACCAATGGTTGCAGTTTCAGACGTTCGGATTCGTCCACGTCAGCCCAGGCCGTGAAACGCAGCCCCTGACGCGGATTGAAGACGCCATCACCCGTCAGCCGCAACGGGCCTTCGAGCGATGACATTTTGAGGGTGACATCGTTCTGCCGGCCGTCGATCTCCAGACGGTAGGCGCCCAGCGGACGCACCGGCGTCAATGCCGAGGCCACGTCACGCAGTTCGATGGTGGCCATGCCGCGGGCCTGGCCATCGACGATGTCGAAAGGCTGCCAGCTGACCGCGAGCGACGCCGTCGGCTGCACCGTGCTCCACGGCGAGCCCAGACGGGACAGGTTCACGTCCGGCAACCGGATGCTACCGCCCGAGAAGCGCGGTGACTGGAAAGTACCGCTGATCTCGAGGGGTTGATTCATGCTCTCGTGACGTGCGAGCGCCTGGATGCGGCCGATGAAAAGCGGCAGCACCTGGATCTGCCAGCGGATGCTGCCAGGGATCAGCACACCGGGCAGCGGCAGCGTGCCGGTCTTGCCCTGACGCTCCCGCTCGGCTTCGGCGGCAATATCGACCAGCACGACCCGGCCCTGACCGCGCCAGACCGAGCCGGACGCATCGGCCAGCCGGACACGGCCCTGCGTGGCCTGCTTCAGCCCCCAGTCGACCATCGAGGCCGGTGCGAAACTCAGCGCCACGATCAGACTGACGAGCAAGGCGAGAAAGGCCCACAGCGCGATGCGGCCGGCAGGCCACGGGCCGAACCAGCTGGGCGCCAGCACTTTTGAACGACGGGGATTACGAGCCACGGCGTGGCACCTCCAAGGCCAGACGGCCACTGAACAGACCAGCCGACTCACGGGTGATCGACAGATCCACCACCCGAGTTCGCGTTTCACGGACGGCCCCGTCGAGCCAGAACACCCAGGCCTCGAACGGCGCCTGACGGAAGCGGACTTCGAGGATGTCGCTGTGCGCCTCGACGGTTGCCATCTCCTTGTTGATGCCCTGGGCTAGGAGCGATTGTTCCAGGCGCACCTTCAGCTGGGCCGAATTCTCGGGCGGCGCACTGGTGACACGGGACAGCTCACGGGCCTCATCGGCCAGCTGATCCATCCGGGCCAGATCGGCACGCAGGCCCGGCAGGCTCTTTTCCAGCCGCTTCGTGCCCTGCCAGGCCGGCTCGAACAGCACGAGCCAGACGACGATCACCAGCAGGAAAAGGCCGGCGATCATCAGCATCCGGCGGTCACGCGGGGGAAGGCCCGCCCATTTTTGCAGCAAAGTCTCCAGCATGCTTCAGCGCCCCTGTGTGTTGAGACGCGCCGTCGGGTCTCGTGGATTGTCGAATGCCAGTGTCAGGCCCAGGCGGGTCGCATCCTGCACCAGGGCCTCCCGCGCCTCGGGGCTCCCTACCGACTCGGCCGAGAAACGGATCTTCATCGTGCCCTCCCGATACTCCAGTGCCTCGATGGTGCCCTGGGCGCGCTGACCGACCGCCTGCGCGAAACGGGCAAGCAACGGGACGAAATCGTCCGGCCCGGGACGACCGCTTTTCACACGCAGCTCATTCACGCTGCGCTTCATCTGCAACGCCGGATCGACGATGACGGCATTCGGGAACGTGTCCTTGAAGCGCGCCCGGATGGCGGCCTGCAGGTCGTCGGCTTCGGCACGCAGCTGCAACCATTGCAGGTTCAGGCCCAGCAGGAGTGCCACCAGGATCGCGGCCAGCAGCGCCCCGACCCCTCGCCACAGGCGCCAGTCCACCCTGCTCAGGCGGTTTTTCAGCCCATCGGTCTTCGCCGACAGCAAATCCAGCGGCGCCGAACGCACGAGCGGCACTTTCCCGAAATTCAGGGTGGTCTCCGACGGGCGCGCCGCCGTCTTCAGGGTCGATCGCCAGTCCGGGTCAGCCAGCCAGACCTCGATCTGTCCGGGTGTCTGGCCGAGCAGCTTGCCAGCCAGCACCCCCAACGCCGTCTCGCGATGCGACGCCTCGCTCTCGCCGGCGGCCCAGCCATAGCCCGACCACTCGCCCGTGCGCACGGTCAGGTAGTCATGAGCGGCCATCATCGACCATTGCCCTTCCTTCCACGGCAGCATCAGCTGGGCGGGCCACAGGGCTGCCACACTGATGCCCCGTTGCTTGAACGCGGCCAGCACGCTGTCGACCCATTCGTTGTCGATCACGCCGATCACGCGCTGACCGTCGGCCAGCACCGGCCCCGGCACGATCAGGCAGCGGGCGGGGTCCTGAAGCAGATATTCCTCGACGACGTTCGGCAAGGCTTGCCGCAGACGTTTGCCGGACAGTGGCGGCACCGCAGCCGTGATCAGCGTGACATCACGGGCATCGGCCACCAGCCACACCTGACGGATGCCTTCCAGCGCATCCAGAGAGACACGGCGCAGCTCCGGTTCGGCATCACTGCCCATCTGTGCATACAGCACCGCACGTGCGCCGCTGAGGACGGACTCGCCGGCACTGCGTGGCGGCAGCCAGACGATGGCCTGATGCCGTTTCAATTGCGGTGTTGCCATATCACCTTCACTTGGCCTGTTGGGGAGCGGTTGAGCAGGGTTTCGGTATGGGATTCGACCCGATCGTAGCGAATGATGCCGTCTGCCAGAAAATATGCCGACTTCACGTCGACGAGCGTTGCAGGAAGTGTGGTATTGCCGCCGATATGCAACGCAGCATCATCGATCGCCTGCGCCGGTCGCCGATCCCTGCCCGCCACGAAACTGCGGATCGAGGATTGCGACCATTCGGGTGCCATGGCCGAGAGCACCTCCACCGACGCACTGTTCACGTTGACCGTGCGTGCATCGGCCGGCAGGATCGTCAGATGCGGTTCCAGCTTCTGCATCACCTCGTCGGTGAAACCAGGCAGATCACGAAGATCATCGAGGCGCACGAGCGGCATCACCCAGCTGTCGGCCCTTCCTCCTGAATTCTGCGCCGCAACACGCCTCAGGCGCAACAGGATCTGATCCACCAGACTTTCGGGCAACGACAGCAGGCCCATCAGCCGCTTCATCGCCTGCACATGCTCGGCCGACAGGATCGGGTCCTGCCGTTCCCGGGCGCCGCCGGATGGACTGTCCGTGCCCTGCCGGTCGCCTTCGCTACGGGTACCCGGCTGATTGCCAGCCCCCTGCCCGCCCGGGTTGCCCTGATTTCCCTGTCCGCCCGGATTGCCCTGTCGTCCATCCGGGTTGCGCAGATCCAGCCCTTCCCTCAGCAGCGCATTGACGTTGAAACGCGACTGCGCGTCATGGATGCGACCTGCAAGGAACACCTTTCGCTCGGCATCGCCGATCTTCGCCCCGCCCGTGACCGTCTCGTCCAGCTGCGTCTCGACGACCGGCGTGGCCCAGATCGAGCTGGACGAATCCACATCACGGGGTGAATTGCGCAGGATGACCTTGGCCCAGTCGATGACGGCCCGCTCGATCCAGCGGGTCTGCGACAGTGTGGCCCGATTCTCGATCGAGCGCACGGCCACGCTTTCCCGATAGAAGAGGCTGCTGACGATCACCGTGACCAGTGCCACCACCAGCAGCGCCGTGACGATCGCCGCGCCCCGCTCCCCCGCACCGGGGCGGGTTCGGACGGCACCACCCCGGCCGGGGGGACAGTCCTGTGTTTCCCTTGACGGAGGATGATCCAGCAGCGTCATGACGGCCCTCAATCCTGGGTCGAATAGATTCGCACGAAGCGCTGGCCATTCGTGCGCTCGATGATCACTTCCAGGCCACGCACCATCGACAGTTCGCGCTGCCGCATCAGATTGTCCCTCACTTCATCGGGCGTGGTGCTCGTGATGCCGGGCAACGGATTGCCATTCACGTCCACTTCGTTCGAGGAAGTGAGCCTGGCCAGCTGCTCACCCGCCAGCCAGGTATTGCCGGCCCAGCCCCTCACCGTGATCGAGCGGACATCCTGCAGCACGGGCTGCCAGACCAAGGTCTGTACGGCGCCACCGACGGTGGCGCCGGCCGAGCCGCCACTGCCCTGCTGCCATTCGCTGAAACCACGGGCCAGCTGGCCATCGCGCACCTGATAGACCACCCGTTGCAGCCGCGTGGGCAGGCCCCGACGCGCCACCTCACGCACCAGCACGATCGACTGACTGGCCGCCCCGCGGGTTCCCTGACCCAGCGGCACCTGCACGGGAACGATGCGGCTCCCCATGCTCCGTACAGGCCAAGTCTGCAGCAGGTCTTCCTCGAGCTGGGCCAGTGCCAGCGTCAAAGATCGCAATTCGTTTGATTCGTGCACCAGACGGTCACGGCTTTGTAACACCGAATCGAGGCCACGCCAGCTCAGCACGGCGAGGATCGCCAGCAGCCCCACGGCCACCAGCAGCTCGATCAGCGTGAAACCGGCAGGACGGCGAGAATGGGGTCTGCGCGGCCGGCCATCCGACGTCCTGGCCAGAGCATGACCGGGATCGGCATCATCCGCCCGAACAGGAACGGAATGACGCCCGGATAAAGCGACGCGCGCACCGGTGACGGACGAATCCCTCATGCCTCAGCCCCCCACCGTGCCACCAGCCACGGCAAAGCCGAGCAGGCGAGCCAGCCGGCCGCCCTGCAATGCACCGCCCACCGAACGCTCGCTGCGCGTCGGATCGAACACCTGCATCTCGATGCGCCGGAAATTCGGGTTGGCCGTGGAATGGACATCTTCCTGGCACACCAGCAGCAGATCGCCCTGCGGACAGTCGTAGTTGCGCCGGCCCACCGCCGGAAACTCGCCCCGGACCCGGATTTCGGTCAGGCGGTTTTCGGCACTCCACTGTGCCAGCGTGCGGGCCCGCAGATCATCGGCACCGGCCGTGATCGATCCAACGGCCCGCAGCGAGGCCATCAGGGCAATGGCGATGATGGTCAGCGCCACCAGCACCTCGATCAGCGTGAAGCCGGCCAAGCTCCTATGAGCTTGGGCGGCAGGAAAGCCGCGGGCTGCAAACCGGCCGCCCAAGCGCCTGGGCGGCGTGCGTTCTGCCGATGCCACACCGTCCGATAATGGAAACGCAAGCGTGGCAGACGCCCCACACCGCCGACCATTCGTCGGTTCGCGCCGGCTACCGCCTGTCGGCTGCACGAACGGCTGCACGCCCCCCGGATGAGGCCGTGCGTCCTGGATGGCAGGATGCTCCTTCATCAGCGACGTCCCTCGTCCAGCGGTTCACGCAGCACTTCGAAAGCCCCCAGCCCGTTGCCCGCGATGACGATCGAGCCCACATCCCGGCTCAGCAGCACCCGGTAAGGCGGTTCGATCATGTCGCGACCGAATTCCAGCAGGCGGGCACCGTCGGCCCGCTGCACCTGAACCCGGGTTTTCACCGGCCATTCGCGCATGCGCAGATAGGTGTCGTCTTCGATCGGACGCCACTGGCGATCCTTGAAGATGACGAAACCATAGCGATCCCCCTCGGTCACGAATCGGATCGGGGCGCCACGGATCTGCGCCTCCTCCCGCGCCAGCGAGAAGAGCTGCGTCAGGCGCTCGGCGTCACTCTCCAGCGCCCGAAGCGGATTGGGCGTGCCCGAAACGACGACCATCGACAGCACGACGCCGATGATGATCAGCGAAACCAGCAGCTCGATCAGCGTGAAGCCATGCTGACGACGCCCGGCACGGACGCCATCCGGCCCGCCCCGTCCGAGCCTGCCATCCCGGCACGGCCGCCGGCGAATCACCATAAACAATCAGAGATCCCAGCTGCCAATGTCCGCGTCACCGGCCTCGCCACCCGCCGTACCATCGGCGCCCAGCGAGAACACGTCGATCTCGCTGCGGATGCCCGGGTTCAGATACTGATATGGCTTGCCCCACGGGTCGATGGGCATCTTGTCCAGGTAGGATTTCCAGTTGTTGGCCTGCGGCCCGGAGGTCGGACGGCTGACCAGCGCCTCCAGGCCCTGTTCGGTGGTCGGATAGCGGCCGTTGTCGAGACGGTAGAGCTTCAGCTGCTGCATGATCTGCGCAATGTCCTGTTTGGCCGCCACGGCACGCGCCTGATCCGGACGATCCATGAAGCGCGGCACCACCAGCGCAGCCAGCACGCCGAGAATCATGACGACGACCATCAGCTCGATCAGCGTGAAGCCGGCCGAACGACGGCGGCCGATGCGGTTGGACAGATTGGCTCGGAACTGCACCGGAGCAGACATCCATTCAGTTGTCACGTTCGCCCTCCCTACGGTGATACGTGTGTTCGTACTCATATAGTCTGTAATTTATCGCAGACTATCCTGTCCGTTTTTAGCATCGGACGATTGGCGCCGATTCTTTGAGCTGCCCCGGCAGGCTTGTATGATAGTAGCCACGACTATCGTCCCAGGAAGGCCCGCAAGCCCACCTGACGGCTTCGGTTTTCCCTTCCCTCACAGAAAAGAGTCAGATCCATGCGGAGTTCCTCTGTAGCCATCCGGCTGCTCTCTCTGCTGTTGTTTCTGGTGCTGATCGGCATCAGCACCTACTGGGCCATGCAATTGCTCGCCCCCCGTGCCGCCATTGCCCCAGGCGATGCCCTCGGAGACAACAGTCGCCCCCCGTTGCCGGTGGCCGCCAGGCTCTTCGGCGCCCGCCAGGCCAGCGGCGCCCCTGATGCCCCCCCACCGGTCGACATCAAGGTCAGCGGCATCGTCGAGGCAGGCCGCCGCGGCGTCGCCATCCTCGCCATCGACGGCAAGCCGGCCAAGGCCTTCCGGGTCAACCAGCGCGTGGGCGATGGCTCGACCCTGAAGGAGGTTCATGCGGACAAGGTCGTCATCGAGCACCGCGGCCAGCGCATCGAGGCCGAGGCGCCCTCGCGTTACAGCCTCGACATCCTCACCAGCAACGCGGGCAAATCCTCTCCGCCCAATGGCATCGGCGAGGCGGGTGACGAGGAGATCTGGGAAGACGAGGCCGCCCCCGAGGCATCAGACCCTGCCGCAGGCGGCACGCCTGCCCCCTACCAGGAGTCCGCTCCCTATCAGGATGGTGGACTACCTGACCAGGAGGCGTTGGCACCCGACGCCTTGCAGGGCGTCATGCCCCCGGGTCTCGACCGCCTGATGCACCACTCGCTGGGTGGCCCCACGGTGGGTCGTGGCATGATGCCTCCGCCCGGAGAAGCCTATGACGCCCAGGGCCAGCCGCTGCATGACATGGGCATGCCACCCGACGCCAGTGAATACGACCCGGGCGCGCCCATGACCGGCCCCGGGGGCAGCATCATGTTCGACGGTCAGAATGCACCACCGGGGGGCCCCTACGGCGGCCAGGATCCCTACGGCGAGCAGGGTGCTTATGGCGAGCAGCCCTTCACCGACGACCTGCCCCTGGACGGTGCCGTGGATCCGGAGCTGCTCGAGGAACAGCAGCGCGCCATCGACCACGAACTGAACCGCTGAGCATCCGGGCAACAGCGGGGATACGTCCTGCCCCGCTGTACCCCTCCATCCTGCCCGCCTTTCCCCGACCAGCCCGGCCCCCACCACACGGACTTTCACGTTTGTAGAAGGCCCTCCGATGCCGGCCCATCCTCCCGGCATGACCTCCCGGTATATCATCGCGGGCATGAGGACCTATCTTGATCTGATCCGCCAGGTCGAAGCACACGGCACCCGCAAGACCGATCGCACGGGCACTGGCACGCTCTCCATCTTCGGCTGGCAGATGCGCTTCCCGCTGGCCGAGGGCTTTCCGCTGCTGACGACGAAGAAACTGCACCTGAAATCCATCATCCACGAGCTGCTGTGGTTCCTGAAAGGCGATACCAATATCGCCTACCTGACGGAAAACGGTGTGACGATCTGGGACGAATGGGCCGACGAACATGGCAACCTCGGCCCCATCTACGGTGCGCAATGGCGCAGCTGGCCGACGCCCGACGGGCAGCACATCGACCAGATCACCCGCGTGATCGACGGCATCCGCAGAACCCCCGACTCGCGGCGCCTGATCGTCTCGGCCTGGAACGTGTCGGCCCTGCCCGACATGGCGCTGCCGCCCTGCCATGCGATGTTCCAGTTCTACGTGGCCGACGGCAAGCTGTCCTGCCAGCTGTATCAGCGCAGTGCCGACATCTTCCTCGGCGTGCCGTTCAACATCGCCTCCTATGCGCTGCTCACGCACATGGTGGCGCATCAGTGTGACCTGGAGGTCGGGGACTTCATCTGGACGGGCGGCGACTGCCACCTGTACCTGAACCACCTCGAACAGGCCAGGCTGCAACTGGCCCGGGAGCCCCGTCCCCTGCCCCGCCTGAAGATCCTGCGCAAGCCGGATTCGATCTTCGACTATCGCTATGAGGACTTCGAGATCGAGGGTTATGACCCGCATCCCGGCATCAAGGCCCCCATCGCCGTCTGAAGACCCCTGCCACATGCCACGCCTGACCCTGATCGCCGCCCGCGCCCGCAATGGCGCCATCGGCCATGACAACCAGCTTCCCTGGCACCTGCCCGAAGACCTCCGCCACTTCCGTGCGACGACGACGGGCCACACCATCCTGATGGGACGCAAGACCTGGGATTCCATCAACCGGCTGCTGCCAGGACGCCGAATGGTCGTGATCAGCCGACAGCAGCTGGTACTGCCCCCCGACGTGAAGTTGGCAGGCAGCCTGCAGGAAGCCATCGGCCAGCATGCAGACGAAGCGGAACTCTTCGTCATCGGTGGCGCCCAGATCTACGCCGAGGCATGGCCGCTGGCCGACCGGATCATCCTGACCGAGGTGGAGCTGGAACCCGAGGCCGATGCTTTCCTGCCCGCGCCGGATCCAGCCGTGTGGGAGCGGATCTCGTACCAGCCCGCCACCAGCGAAACCGGTGTCCGCTACGCCATCGCCGAATACATCCGGCGTACTTGAGCGCCAAACCGTCGGTTATCTGGCAAAAACTAGCGCCGAAAACAGCTGTGACACTGGCCGGCTGACGCCGGTCGTGTTAAATTGCAACAATAAGGATACATAACGATTACTTCACGCAAAACCGCATAGGCATCAGCCTTAACATGGCCTTAGCCCCATCGTCCCGGTTCTGTCAGGCATCACGCGTTCACGGCCTGGCCCCCGCCCGTCTGCTGCGAAGCATGAAGGCCGCCTGCCTGATCGCTGCCCTGATGACGGGTCTCCATGCGCCTGCCCGTGCAGAAACACTGCGCTGGGCCGGTCAGAGTGACATCCTGACGCTCGATCCGCACGCCCACAACCACCCGCAGACACAGACCGTGCTGCAGCAGGTCTACGAGGGGCTGACCCGCTATGGCGCCACCAGTGAAGTCGAGGCGGCACTCGCCACCGGCTGGACGCAACGCAACGCGCTGACATGGCGCTTCTTCATCCGGCAGGGCGTCAGCTTTCACGATGGCTCACCGCTCAGCGCCCAGGATGTGGTTTTCTCGATCGAGCGACTGAAAGAAGCCAACTCTCCGGCCAGTGCGCTGCTGACCGGCATCCGGGCCGTGAAGCGGGTCGATGATTTCACGGTCGACATCCTGCTGGAGAAGCCGCTGCCGCTGCTGCCCCGCCATCTGGTCGACGTGCGCATCCTCAGTGAACGCTGGGCCCGCAAGCACAAGTCCCTCAAGGCCCAGAACCTGAAGGTTCACGAAGACACCTACGCCTCTCGTTATGCCAATGGCACCGGCCCCTTCCAGGTGGAAGGCTGGATTCCGTCCCAGCAACTGATGATGCGCCGTCACGATGCCTGGTGGGACGAGGCGGGCTTTCCCGGCAACCTCCGCAGCGTGGTCTACCAGCCGATTCCCGAGGATCAGGAACGGATCGGTGCGCTTTTGCGCCAGCAGGTCGATCTGGTGACCGACCTCCCGCTCCAGCGCATTCCTCCTCTCCAGAAAGCGGCCAACCTGAAGGTCGCCACCAGCGTCGCCCAGCGCACGCTGATGATCGGCATGGACCAGTTTTCGCCCCGACTCATGCATGGCCATGCCGGCGGTGCCAACCCGTTCAGGGACGTCCGGGTCCGGCAGGCTCTGTCACTGGCCATCGACAACCGCCAGCTCTACCGGGTGACCCACACCCTTTCCCGCCCGGCGGGCTCCATCGTCTCCCCCGGTGTGCACGGCTGGTCGGAAGCTCTGGACAAGCGCCCTGCCCGGAACCTGGCCCAGGCGCGTCAGCTCCTGGCCAGTGCCGGTTATCCGGATGGTTTCGAGGTGACGCTCGACTGTCCCCACAACCGCTACGCCTTCGATCAGGAAATCTGCCAGGCACTGGTACCGATGTGGCGTCAGATCGGCGTGCGCGTGAAGGTGAACACGCTGCCGTTCGCCAGCTTCGTGCCGAAGCTGGAAACGCTCGACAGCAGCCTGTGGATGATCGGCTGGGGCAGCCCCAGTTATGACGCGCTGCACAGCCTTCTGTCACTCACCTACACCCGCTCGGGCAAGCTCGACGGCGCCTACAACGCCGGCCGCATCAGCAATCCGTCACTCGACCGGCTGATCGACCGAGCCCGGCTGGAAAGCAATCCGCACACCCGGCTGCAGATTCTGCAGGAAGCCCTTCAAATCGTGAAGGAGCAGTATTACTATCTCCCCCTGCGTCATCCGATGCACGCTTGGGTGATCAACCAGCGCTTCAGGCTGCTGACCCCACCAGTCGACCGGCCGGAGATGCGCTTCATCAGTGTTCGTGACGACCGGACGCATCGCTGAGAAGAAAGTGCCACTCTCCGGTACAATCACCGCCTCACGCCTCCGTAGCTCAGTGGATAGAGCATCCCCCTCCTAAGGGGAGGGTCGCACGTTCGATTCGTGCCGGAGGCGCCATTTCTCTCGTGCGTCCATCACACGACGAGTGCGCCGACCATCCTCCCGATCACCATGCCCGACGCATCTCCGTCCATCTTCCTGCAGGGACTGACCGTTCAGTCCCTGATCGGTGTCTACCCGGAAGAGCGTTTGCGAACCCAGACGCTGACGCTGGATGTGCAGGTGGGGCTGCCTTCCCGGCGGGCGTTCACATCGGACGAGTTTGCCGACACCATCGATTACGCTGCCGTAGCCGAGGCCATCCGCCACGAAGCGCTGCAACAGTCATTCTCGCTGCTGGAGCGCCTGGCCCACCACCTGTGCGACATGCTGTGCCGGCAGTTCAGGGCCCCCTGGGTGCAGATCCGCATCGTGAAGCCGAACATCGTGCCGGGTGCCATGGCCGTCGGCGTCAATTACCGGCTTCAGGCCACCGAAGAAGCCGACTGACCGGGCAGGTGCCCGCCAGCCTGCGGCATCCCGCCGCATCATCGCCGCTTCCGTATCGGTTTCGCGCTCATGAACCGGCGCCGCTACTGCTCCAGGTTTTCCAGTCCGAGCCGTCTGATCGCACGATCGAGGACATCTGCCTCGACGTTGATGGCGTCCACGCTCACGCGCAGACCATTGCTCAGCATGTACTGAATCTCCACGTGCCGGCTGTTCTTCCACCGCAGTACGGACACGAGACGCTTGCCGTCGTGATAGCTGTGACTGATCGTCTCAGCGGTCTCCTGATGGGAGCCCCCCGGATCGACCTCGGCGGACGCGGCAAGCAGCGCCGCTGCACTGCCCGTATCGACCACTTTGAGCGCGACACTCCAGCCCATCTCTCCCTGGTACTGGGCCCTGGCCTGCACGGTGTGGGACGAGGTACCGCCGATGGGCTCGACGACCAGCACTTCCCGAGACATGCCCAGCAGCGTCGCAGGAAACCACCGCTTCAGGCGGGCCTCCGAGAAGGGCTTGCGCTCTTTGCCGCCGCTGACAGTGGTTGCCATGGCCGAGACGGCATCCCGGGCTGCCTGGGCCGCGGCCAGTGTGTCGTTCTGCTCGACGGCATCACCCGCACGGCGGGCCGCCGCGTTCAGTTCATGATCGGCTCGCTGGATCTTCTGCTGGGAGATCGGCGAATGGGCCTTTTCCCGGTTTTCACCGAAGAGCGCAACGAACGTGGCAGGCCGCTCATCGGCCGCGATGAGCCGACGCCTTCCCTCGTCGAGCAACGGCACCATCAGCATGTTCATCAGCAGGAAACTGACGGCCAGCAGCACACCAAGGTTTCGTGCCTTGTCGGCTGGCACCTTCATCAGTACCTGCATGCCACCATACAGCAGGTAAACGGACCAGCCGGCTCCCAACAGGGAGGGCAGCGGCTGAAGACCGATGAGTAGGGGCTGCAGCAGCAGACCGACCTGAATGCCTGCCATCGAAAAGGCTATCAGAGCCAGCGCCTTGCGAAGGTTTCTCTGCCCACCAAACCACGGGGCCAGGCAGTTCGTGATGCCCGCCAGTATCGTGACCTGCACAAAGAGCAATACCGTCCCCAGCAGCAGCCAGGCCAGTGGTTCACGACTCAGGGCATGAGCCATGCCTCCAGCAGCACCTTCATGAAGACGAAGCCCAAGCAGCATGCCTGCCACCACCAGCAGGCTCATCGGAAGCTGCCAACCCAGATACAGCCACCAGACACGCTGGTGTTCCTGATCGATCACCCGCCACTCGGCAGCGGGTGATCGCAACAACTTTCCCAGGCGAACGAGAGCCTTCATCATTTTCCCAATGCAGACAGACCGCGATTTAAACTGCGGCGCCTCCGTGCGGTCAACCAATACAATGTCACAGACCAGTCATGGCAGAGAGGCTCCCCCGGGGAGCCTCTGGCTCTGTCGCCTGGTACCAACATCAGGGAATTCAGCATATGACGACAAAACAACATCGACACGCCTGCCATGCCAGCCCGAACACCACACACGGGAGCGGGCTGGCGGTTGAACGGATCCGGCACGCCTGGTTCAACGAAGCACTGGCGCTGCTCGGCGAGGGCATGGCCGCTGAAACCATCGAAGCCATGGCCCTCAAAGCCGGTTTCGTCGATGGCCCACTGGCCATGCTCGACATCGAAGGACTGGCCCGCACCGACGAGCTGTATCACCAGTGGCTGGCCTCACAGGGGAAAGGCTGCGGCCATGATCATCATCACGGCCACCACCACGATCACCAACACGGGGAGCCAGCCTGCGTGGCAGGCGGCAACGACAGCGCACACCATGCCCACTCGCACGCATGCGGGCACGGGCACAGACATGGACATGGACATGGACACAGCCATCATGATGAAAAGCAGACTGACGGTGGTCAGGGCTGCTGCCATCACGGCCACAAGCACCAGCATGGACATGGGCACAGGCATGATGAGCACGGGCTTTCGCAGGGATGCCAGCATGGGCAGGATCACGCCCATGATTGCCGGCATGGTCAGGTGCCTGATCATCACGACCACAGCCACGACCACGACCATGGGCATGATCACCACCACGGGCACGGCAACGACAGTGACGCCAATGTTTCGTGGTTCCGGTTGACCGAGGAAGGCGCCTACGTGATGGAAAAGATGGCGCACGGTCTGCAGCGGATGGGCCGAGCAGCGGGCGGCGGTTTCTATGACTATGACGACGAGGACGATGAGCACAGCGACCGCGAGTTGTGGTCCGGTCTGAAGGCTTTCGTGCGTCGAGGCGTGGATCTGCCCGACAGCGACGTCATGGATCGTCTGCGCTTCGCACCGATCATCGAACTGCTCCGGCTGCTGACCTCACAGAAGGCCTCGCCAGCAGCACCGCGCGCCGACGCAGCGGATCGAACCCGAGACATCGTGACAGCCAGCGGCCTTTGGCCAGCGGGATACGAACCACTGGCCGGGGTCGCGAAACAGGGCGTCGAGGCCTTTGCCGAACGGGCAGCGGCATTGGAGGCCGCCCATGGCGAACGCTTTGCCCTGCCACAGGGCTGGCGCACGTTGGTTGCCTGAAGCCTCCGGCGCCTGTCTGGCTCCGGAAGCACAAGGGATACGCTGGAGGATACGGCGTCCGCGTGGATCTGTTCAGCGTATTCCCGGGGGGCGGCCCCGGGAGTGGGTCATGCCGATGGACGAGCCGCCATCCAGCACCTGGATGGCGGCCGCTCCCGGAGCCGGATCAACGGATATGATCCAGGAAGTGGATGTGCCGCTGATACTGGTCGAGCACATCATGGATCAGGCCGTGCTTGCTCCAGCCCATCACGTCATAGCCCTGCCCGCCTTCCAGCAGGAAGACTTCGGCCCGGTAGAACTGGTCATCGTCCTTCACCTTGCGGCGCGGGTCCTCCAGCATGAAGCTGGCCGGCTGATAGACGACCGGATGCACCGAGTAGAAGAAATCCATCTCCTCGCCGTGCCCGACCTGCAACCACACCCGCTCGCCACGCTCGTGGCGAACCTCGACCTCGATGCCCTGCTTGCGCAGCTCGGCCGCCACTTCTTCGAGCGCGGGCTGCACCACCGAGCCCATGTAGGCCAGCACCTCATGCTTGAGCGGCTGGTGCGTCAGCGCCCGCAGACGGGCACGCCATTCGCCATCGCTGCTACCGGCCGGCGGCGCGATCCTGGCCTGACGGGCTGCCGTCCGCTTGGTGATCTCGAGACGCATGGCCCGCAGCATGCCCCAGCACATCAGCCACATGATGATGGTGAACGGCAAGGCGCTGGCAATGGTGGCAGCCTGCAGTGACTTCAGGCCACCAGCGATCAGCAGGGCGATGGCGATCACCCCGCTCAGCAGCGCCCAGAAGATCCGCTGCCAGAGCGGCGACATTTCCTCGCCTTCCGAAGTCAGCATGTCGATGACCAGCGAACCCGAATCGGACGAGGTGACGAAGAAAAAGACGACCAGCAGCGTGGCAACGATGCTGGTGACCACCGACAGCGGCAGGGCCTCCAGGAACTTGAACAGCGCCACCGAACTGTCGGCCGACACCGCCTCGAGCAGTGAACCCATGCCATCGGCCATGATCATGTGCAGCGCGGTATTACCGTAGAAGGTCATCCACATGAAGGTGAAGCCCAGCGGCACGAACAGCACGCTGACGACGAACTCACGCACGGTACGGCCACGCGAGATCCGGGCGATGAACATGCCCACGAACGGCGACCAGGCGATCCACCAGCCCCAGTAGAACAGCGTCCAGCCACCGATCCATTCACCGCTGCCGGCTGCCGACTGGTAGGCATAGAGGTTGAAGGTCATCTCGAAGACGTTCGAGATGTACATGCCGGTGTTCTGCACCAGCGTCTGCAGCAGGTACACGCTGGGGCCCGTGAGCAGCACGAAGAGCATCAGCAACGTGGCAAGCAGCATGTTCAGCTCGGACAGTCGACGCACCCCTTTCTCGAGTCCGGTGACCACCGAAGCGGTGGCGATCAGCGAAATGACGATGATCAGGATGACCTGGGTCGTGACGCTGACCTCGACACCGAGCAGGTAGTTCAGACCGGAATTGATCTGGATCACCCCCAGACCCAGCGAGGTCGCCAGACCGAAGATCGTGCCGAGCACGGCAAAGGTGTCGACCGCATGGCCCAGCGGGCCGTGGATGCGCTCGCCGATCAGCGGGTACAGGCAGGAGCGGATGCGCAGGGGCAGATCGTGCCGATAGGCGAAATAGGCCAGCGACAGCGCCACCACCGCATAGACGGCCCAGGCATGGATGCCCCAATGGAAGAAGGTGATCCGCATGGCCTGACGGGCAGCATCCATCGTCGCCGGCGAGCCTTCCGGTGGCGAGGCGTAGTGCATCACCGGCTCGGCCACGCCGAAGAACATCAGACCGATGCCCATGCCGGCCGCAAAGAGCATCGACAGCCAGGTCAGATAGCTGAAATCGGGGGTACTGTGATCCGGGCCCAGCTTCAGTTTCCCGAAACTGCTGATCGCCACGCCCACCACGAAGACCAGAAAACCGGCCACCGAGAGCACGGTGAACCAGCCGGCATCGGCCGCCACCCAGTTCTGCGCAGCCCGGAACAGGGCTTCGCTTTCCTTGGGGGCAACGAAGGACAAGGCCACGAGCAGCAGGATCAGACCCGCCGACGGATAGAACACCGGACCCAGGATACGGGCCTTCGGTGGTTTCGCAAGGTCAGTCGCATCGGACATCGCAAGACTCTCCTCTGAACGCCGACCGCAAGCACCGAAGCACTGCGGACGACCAGTGAGAGCTTTCTTTTGCCTTCGTTCCGCAGAACAAAACACCCGTACGGGCGTGTGCTGGCGGCCAGGGCCAACGGCAGAAGAAAGCTCGACTGAGGCATGACGGGCAGCCCATGCGGGGGCGCCCTGCCTCGGGACATTCGACCCCCAGCAATGGGGTCGAGGCGAAAGATGGCAGCTTCATGCTGCCCTGTTGTTTTCTGGCAACTTTAACACGACCTCGCCGTCACTCACGGCAAGGCGGGGAAATCACGAATGGCCAGAACCGGACACGGATGGGCCCGAGACGGCGAAGCCACAAGAAAAACACGCGCTTCGTCGCGCCTGCCCCCGAGCCGGGGCCTCTCCCCATCAGGCCACACCAGGCTTCATCGAAGGGCCCCGGTCAGGCAGGCGCCGGGGCAACGGGAACGGGAAGACGGCATGCCGGAACACGTCAAAGCCCCAGGAGCTTGGGCGGCAGGAAAGTCGCGGGCTGCAACCCGGCCGCGCTGGCCCATGTTGCACCCGCTTCCTGCCCCATAGCTCGGGCTATGGGGCGGCGAATCGGGCACGAACCGTGCTCGGCGGGGCCGATTTTCGCCTTCGCGATTCCACCCCCCGCACGACGGCTGCTCAGGCGCCTTCGGCCGGTGCCTGCTGCTGGCCTTCCTCGGCAGCCGCCGCCTTCATCGACAGACGCAGACGGCCCTTGTCATCGGCCTCGATGACCTTCACGCGCACGCTCTGGCCCTCCTTCACGTAGTCCTCGACCTTGTTGACGCGCTCGTTGGCGATCTGCGAGACATGCAGCAGACCATCGCGGCCCGGCAGCACCTGGACGATGGCGCCGAACTCGAGGATCTTCAGCACCGTGCCGTTGTAGATCTTGCCGATCTCGACCTCGGCCGTCAGGTCGGCGATGCGCTGCTGGGCACGGCGGGCGGCCTCGGCATCGACGGCAGCGATCGTGATCGAGCCATCGTCCTGGATGTCGATCGTGGTGCCGGTCTCTTCGGTGATGGCACGGATGGTGGCACCGCCCTTGCCGATCACGTCACGGATGCGCTCGGGGTTGATCTTCATCTGGTACATGCGCGGCGCGAAGTCCGACAGCTCGGTGCGGGCCGCCGGGATGGCCTCCTGCATCTTGCCGAGGATGTGCATCCGGGCTTCCTTCGCCTGGGCCAGCGCCACCTGCATGATCTCGCGGGTGATGCCCTGGATCTTGATGTCCATCTGCAGCGCGGTCACGCCCTGCTCGGTGCCGGCCACCTTGAAGTCCATGTCGCCCAGGTGATCCTCGTCACCCAGGATGTCGGTCAGCACGGCGAACTTGTTGCCTTCCTTGATCAGGCCCATCGCGATGCCGGCCACATGGCGCTCGACCGGCACACCGGCATCCATCAGCGCCAGGCAGCCACCGCAGACCGAGGCCATCGACGACGAGCCGTTCGACTCGGTGATCTCGGAGACCAGGCGGATCGAGTAGGCAAAGTCTTCGGCCGGGGGAACCAGCGGCGTGATGGCACGCTTGGCCAGACGGCCATGGCCCACCTCGCGGCGCTTCGGCGTGCCGATGCGGCCGGTCTCGCCGGTGGCATAGGGCGGCATGTTGTACTGCATCATGAAACGCTCGCGGTATTCACCCGTGATGGCGTCGATGATCTGCTCGTCACGCGCCGTACCCAGCGTGGCCACGACCAGCGCCTGGGTTTCGCCCCGGGTGAACAGTGCGCTGCCGTGCGCACGCGGCAGCACGCCGGTGCGGATCGAGATCGGGCGCACGGTACGGGTGTCGCGGCCGTCGATGCGCGGCTCGCCCGAGAGGATCTGCGAACGCACGATGCCCGACTGCAGGTCGAACAGGATATCCGAGACATCGGCGGCCGACGGCGCCTCTTCCTCGGCGGCCAGCTGGGCCTGCACTTCGGCCTCGATGGCCTTGATGCGCTGCGAGCGCTCCTGCTTGACGCGCAACTGATAGGCCTCGCGCAGACGGTCACCGGCCAGGGCCGTGACCTTGTCGATCAGCGCCGTGTTCTTCTCGGGCGCGATCCAGTCCCACTCTTCCTTGCCGCCGGCCTCGACCAGCTCCTCGATGGCCTGGATGGCAGTCTGCATCTGCTCGTGGCCGAACACCACCGCCCCCAGCATCACGTCCTCGGACAGCTCGCTCGCTTCGGACTCGACCATCAGCACGGCCTGGTCGGTACCAGCCACCACCAGATCGAGCTTCGACTCCTTCAGCTGGGAAATGGTCGGGTTCAGCACATAGTTGCCGTCGATGTAAGCGACACGGGCGGCACCGACCGGGCCTGCGAAAGGCACACCCGAAATCGCCAGGGCGGCCGACGCGGCGATCATGGCCGGGATGTCGGGATCGATTTCCGGATTGCTCGACAGCACCGTCAGCACCACCTGCACTTCATTCATGAAGCCTTCGGGGAACAGGGGACGGATCGGACGGTCGATCAGGCGGGCGGTGAGCGTCTCCTTCTCGGTGGGACGGCCTTCACGCTTGAAGAAACCGCCCGGGATGCGGCCAGCCGCATAGAACTTCTCGAAGTAATCGACCGTCAGCGGGAAGAAGGACTGACCCGGTTTCGGCTCCCTGGCGGCAACCACCGTGGCCAGCACCATCGTGTCGTCCATCGTGACGAGCACGGCACCACTGGCCTGGCGGGCGATTTCCCCGGTTTCCAGCGTGACGGTGTGGTTGCCCCACTGGAAGGTTTTCTTGGCGATTTCAAACATCGGTAATTTTCCTTGCACCCCTGGTGCCTGACTCAACCCGTGCAATCGATCGGCGGCACGGCCCGCCCTCAACATCTTTCAGAATGTTCTGAACACGCCCCTCACAGGAACGTCCATCCGGAGGGAATGGGGTGCAAAGCGTGCGTGTTCGGAAGACTCTGTGGCGCTCCCCAGGGGGCCAGGACACAGAAAACAGAATGCCCGCGCTAGGGCGGGCATCCATCAGTGGCGCGATGCGCTTACTTGCGCAGGCCGAGACGCTCGATCAGCGTCCGGTAGGCGTCCAGATTGGTACGCTTCAGGTAGTCGAGCAGCTTGCGACGGCGGCTGACCATGCGCAGCAGACCACGACGCGAGTGGTGATCCTTGGCATTGTCCTTGAAGTGCTGGGCCAGCCCGTTGATGCGGGCGGTGAGCAGCGCGATCTGAACCTCCGGCGAGCCGGTGTCATTCTCGGCGCGACGGTAGTCGGCCACTACTTTTGCCTTGTCGGCGGCTTCCAGTGCCATGATGTCCCTTTCAGAAGTTTGGGTTGACCTGCGGTCCCGCCTGGCAAGCGGGCCGTGTGGATGCCGACCGCGAACGGATACGGTCGAAGCCGAAGGATTATACCTGCCTTTGTCACACCACGTCAGGCCTTCGGCAACGTCACGCCACGCTGGCCCTGATACTTGCCGCCCCGGTCACGGTACGAGACCTGGCAGACCTCATCCGACTCGAAGAACAGCACCTGGGCACAGCCTTCGCCGGCGTAGATCTTGGCCGGCAGCGGCGTCGTGTTCGAAAACTCGAGCGTCACATAGCCCTCCCACTCCGGCTCGAAGGGGGTGACGTTGACGATGATGCCGCAGCGGGCATAGGTGGACTTGCCCAGACAGATGGTCAACACGTTGCGCGGAATGCGGAAGTACTCCACCGTGCGGGCCAGTGCGAAGGAGTTGGGCGGGATGATGCAGACATCGCCCACGAAGTCCACGAAATTCTTTTCGTCGAAGTTCTTCGGATCGACGATGGTGCTGTTGATGTTCGTGAAGATCTTGAACTCGGGCGCACACCGGATGTCGTAACCGTAGCTGGACGTGCCATAGGAGACGACCCGGCGTCCGTCCACGGCCCTGACCTGTCCGGGCTCGAAGGGTTCGATCATGCCGTGCTTCTCGGCCATCTCCCGGATCCAGCGATCTGATTTGATGCTCATGCTCTGCCTCAAGTGTTCTGAACGACGATCGTCGGGAACTTCGACGACATGTCCTTGGCCTTGTCGGCCACCCGAACCGCCACCCGTCGGGCGATCTTCCTGTATTGTGCCGCCAGTTCGCCATCCGGGTCGGCCACCACGGTCGGACGACCGCTGTCGGCGTTCTCGCGGATGCGGATGTCGAGCGGCAGGCCGCCCAGATATTCCAGTCCGTACTCGTCGGCCATCCGCTCACCCCCGCCGGCACCGAAGATGTGCTCCACATGGCCACACTGGCTGCACACGTGCATCGCCATGTTCTCGACCACGCCCATGACGGGAATGCCGACCTTCTCGAACATCTTGTATCCCTTGCGGGCGTCGAGCAGCGCGATGTCCTGCGGCGTCGTCACGATGACGGCCCCCGTCACCGGTACCTTCTGCGACAGCGTCAGGTGGATGTCGCCGGTACCCGGCGGCATGTCGATCAGCAGGTAATCCAGGTCGCGCCAGCGTGTCTCTCGCAGCAGCTGCTCCAGCGCCTGCGTGACGAGCGGACCCCGCCAGACCATCGGCGTGTCGGTGTCGATCAGGAAACCGATCGAACTGACCTGAACCCCGTGCCCCTCCATCGGTTCCATCGACTTGCCATCGGTGGTCTGGGGGCGGCCCTCGATGCCGAACATCAGCGGCTGGGACGGCCCGTAGATGTCGGCATCCAGCACACCGACCGTCGCCCCTTCGGCCGCCAGCGCCAGCGCCAGGTTGGCCGTCAGCGTACTCTTGCCGACACCGCCCTTGCCCGAGGCCACGGCGATGATGTTGCGCACCTGCGGCAGCAGCTTCACCCCGCGCTGGACGGCATGCGCGATGATCTTCTGGTGAACGTTGGCACTGACGCCCTTCACGCCCGGCAGCGCCTCGATGGCCTGCGTGACGGCCGTGCGGATCGGTGCCAGCTGGCTGAGCGCCGGATAGCCCAGCTCCACGTCCAGGCTGACATGCCCGTCATCGACGCGGATGTTGCGGGCCGAGCGGCTGCTGATCAGATCACGTCCGGTATTGGGATCGACCACCCCGGACAGGGCCTGGGTGACGTTTTCAACGGTAAGACTCATAAAACAGGAAGAAAGGGGAAATCGGCACGGCCGATCGGTCATCATCGATGGACAGGATTATTGCCCGCTTTTGACGGCCGGCAGCCTGCGTCCTGTCAACAATGGATGAAAGTATGAACCGGGCACTCAAAAACAACAGTGAGCCGACCCGCCGGGCATCATGGCCGGCCGCCTCACCATTCGTCTTGCCCGGCAGACAGCTGCGACCACCACGCACGGCCATGCCCGGCCTGCCTTGCTAAACTAGCGCCACGCTGAACAAGTCCGCGTGGACTTGTTCAGAAGTATCCCCAGTCCGCTTCAGCCCTCGACAGATCCCCATGAGCATGCCCCAGGCCAACGCGCACGCAACCGTCGCGCCCGCCTCCCCGCAGGACACCGCCCCCGAGCGCCTGTTCATCACCACGGCCCTGCCCTACGCCAACGGCTCCTTTCACATCGGCCACATCATGGAGTACATCCAGGCCGACATCTGGGTGCGCTTCCAGCGGATGCAGGGCAAGGAAGTGTTCTTCGTCGGTGCCGACGACGCCCATGGCGCGCCGATCATGCTGAAGGCCGAGGCCGAAGGCATCACGCCCGAGGCCCTGGTGGCCCGCATCGCCGCCGAGCGCCCCTACTATCTGAACGGCTATCACATCAGTTTCGACCACTGGCACTCGACCCATTCGCCCGAGAACACCAAGCTGTCGCAGGAGATCTACCGCCGTCTCAAGGCCGCCGGCCTGATCGCCACCCGCACCATCGAGCAGTTCTTCGATCCGGTGAAGGAGATGTTCCTGCCCGACCGCTACATCAAGGGCGAATGCCCGAAGTGCCATGCGAAGGATCAGTACGGTGATGCCTGCGAGGTGTGCAGCACCGTCTACGCGCCCACCGACCTGATCGAGCCCTACTCGACACTGAGCGGCAGCACCCCGGTCATCCGCTCGTCCGAACACTATTTCTTCCAGCTTTCCGACCCGCGCTGCCGTACCTTCCTGCGCGACTGGATCGGCAACGGGCAGCTCCAGCCCGAAGTGGCGAACAAGGCGCGCGAGTGGCTGGGCGAGAGCGATGCGCCTGCTCCCGCAGCGGAGGGCACCCCTGCCGGGACGACCGGCAACAGCGGCGACAGCAATCCGCTGGCCGACTGGGACATCTCGCGCGACGAGCCTTATTTCGGCATCCCGATTCCCGATGCCCCGGGCAAGTATTTCTATGTGTGGCTTGATGCCCCGGTCGGTTATCTGGCCTCGCTCAAGGCACTGTGCGAGCAGCGGGGACTGGACTTCGATGCCTTCATCGACCCGAAGGCCGGTGAGGATCCGAAGCGCCCCTATCGTCAGGTGCATTTCATCGGCAAGGACATCATCTATTTCCACACGCTGTTCTGGCCGGCCATGCTGCGCTTTGCCGACCTGCACGTGCCGGACAACATCTTCGTACACGGCTTCATGACCGTCTCTGGCGAGAAAATGTCGAAATCCCGCGGCACGGGCCTCTCGCCGAAGAAGTACCTCGAACTCGGCATGAACCCGGAATGGCTGCGCTACTACCTGGCCGCCAAGCTCAACAACCGCGTGGAGGATGTCGACTTCAACGCCGAGGATTTCGTCGCCCGCGTCAACAGCGACCTGATCGGCAAGCTCGTCAACATCGCCAGCCGCTCGGCCGGGTTTCTCGCCAAGCGATTCGAGGGCAGACTGTCAGCCCCCGATCCGGACACGATGCGCGCCTTTGCCGACAGCTGGCCGGGTGCCGCCGCCATCGCCGGACTGTACGAGCAGCGCGAGTACGCCAAGGCCATGCGCGCCCTGATGGGTCTGGCCGACCGGATCAACCAGTTCGTCGACACCGAGAAGCCCTGGGATCTGGCCAAGCAGCCGGAACAGGTCGAACGGCTGCACCAGGTCTGCTCGGACGCCCTGCGTGGCTTCTCGACGCTGATCCTGATGCTCTCACCGGTGCTGCCCGACACCGCCGCCCGTGCCGCCGACTTCCTGAACCTGCCCAACGCCCAGCGCTGGGACGCGCTCGACGAGCCACTGCCAGCCGGTCACGCCATCCAGCCCTATCGGCACCTGATGCAGCGGGTCGATCCGACAATGCTCGACGCGCTGTTCGGGCGGGATCAGGACGCAGCAACCGACGGCACCGGCAAAAAGGCTTCGGGCAAGGGCCAGAACGGCGGCAAGGACACTGGCAAGGTTGGCGGCAAGGCAACCACCGTCGCCCAGGCGGTGGCGACCAACGCTCAGCAGGCCGGTGATGCCCAGACCAGGGGCGCAGCCGGTGCCTCGGCGCAGGCGGACGACGCCTACATCACCATCGACGACTTCCTGAAGCCCGAGCTGCGCATCGCCCGCATCGTCTCGGCCGAAGCTGTCGAGGGTTCGACGAAGCTGCTGCGGCTGATGCTCGATCTGGGCGATGGCAAGCCCCGCCAGGTCTTCTCGGGCATCGCCGCCCACTACGATCCGGCCCAGCTGGTCGACCGCCTCACCATCGTCGTGGCGAACCTGAAACCGCGCAAGATGAAGTTCGGCGTCTCCGAAGGCATGGTGCTGGCCGCTTCGAACCCCGACGACAAGGGAGGCGTCTTCCTGCTGTCACCCGATTCAGGTGCCACGCCAGGCATGCGGGTGAGCTGAGTGGCGTATCCGGCGGCCTGGCGGCCTCCGGCAAAGCCCCTCGTTCGCAGGGCCTGCGCGGGGATGGCCCCCGCCTCACACAGGCGCAGCCCCCTCGGGACACATCATGGCCACCAGCCTGCCCGCTGCGATGGGGGCCTTCCGGCCGGCCAGCCACCACAACTCGCTGCGCGCAGCTTCATCGGCCAGGGGCCGGAACCGGACGGTCCCCTGATATTTGCGTGACAGTGTCTCGGGCACGATCGCCATGCCCGCCCCTACACTGACCAGTCCCAGCAACGAGGCCATGTCCCAGGTCTCGACCGCGACGAAAGGCTGAATCCCCCGCTCGGCCAGCAGACCATCGATCACGCGATTGAGTGCCGTCTTCAGCGAGCGGGACAGGCAGACGAAAGTCTCACCTGCCAGCGCCGGCCACGGCACCGATGACCGATCAGCCAGCGGGTGCCCGGCCGGCAGGGCCAGCACCAGCCGCTCCACGCTCAGCAGACCCCGCCGCAACGCTGGCCAGGCGTCGACGAAGGCCGGCAGCGGCGCCCGGACGAGGGCCAGGTCGATCTCTCCCCGGTCGATCCGTTCGGCATGCTCATGCGTGCGACCTTCCACCAGCACCAGCGACACCGCCGGGCAGGCTCGCCGAAAGCCGCCGATGCCCGACAGCACGACATCCGAGTACATCACCGAGGCCGAATAGCCCAGACGCAACTCCCTCACTTCCCCTGCGGCAGCACGCCGGGCCGCCTGCACGGCCGCATCCGCCGTGCGCAGCAGCAGATAGGCGTATTCGAGATAGCTGTGCCCGGCCGCCGTCAGGCTCACCCGGTGCCGGTCCCGCTCGAAGAGCTGCACCCCCAGATCCGCCTCCAGCGCCCGGATCTGCTGGCTGAGCGGCGGCTGGGACACATGCAGGCGCCGGGCGGCCCTGCCGAAATTCAGCTCCTCGGCCACCGCCACGAAATAGCGCAGACGGCGCAGGTCATGTCGGGTCACAGCCATTCTCCAGACGAACGATCCGGGCATTCTCCCCGACCCCAAAGGCAGGACGCAAGACATGAACCGGCTATCACGATGAGACGAAAAGCGTATTTCCACGCTGGGTGAAACGCCGCTACATTGCCCCACCGCCCACCTCGAAAATCAGCGTGATCCCTCCCGCCGGCCAGGCTGCCCCGATATCCGTTGACACCAACGTATCGCCCGTGTGCAACAGCTGTTCTCTCGCCCCGTACCATGATGCTCGCCGCCATCACCCCCGTCTTCCTCATCATCCTGCTCGGCATCCTCACCCGCCGAAGCGGCTGGCTGTCGGATGGGTTTTTTGCCGGTGCCGAAAAGTTTTCCTTTCACATCGCCTTTCCGGCCCTGCTGTTCTCGGCCACCGTGAAGCTGGATTTTCAGGGCTGGCAGGCCGCCCAGCTGGCCGCAGGCACGCTGCTTCCCGGGCTGATCATCATGGCACTGACACTGATCGGCCTGCGGCTGGCCCCGAAGCTGCCCGACCCGGCCCGCTCGTCGGTGCTGCAGGGGGCGCTGCGCCCGAACTCCTATTTCGGTCTTGCCGTCGGCAGCCTGCTGTTCCCGCACGAGCTGACCAGCCTGCTGGCGCTGGCGCTGGCCATCTGCCTGCCAGTGGTCAATCTGGTGGCCGTGGTGGCGCTGTCGTGGTGGGGCGGCAATCGCCCGGGGATGGGACGGGTGGTCTGGGCCATCCTGCGCAACCCGATCATCGTGGCGACGCTGGCGGGCCTGCTCTGGGGCCGACTCGGTCTGCCACTGCCGGCGGCACTGGGCAGCACACTCGACATCCTGGGTCGCGCCGCGCTGTGCCTGGGTCTGCTGTGCGTGGGAGCCGGCCTGAACTTCGAGCGCCACGACGCCAGGAGCTTGGGCGGCAGGAATCGCGAAGGCGAAAATCGGCCCCGCCGAGCACAGTTTGTGCCCGATTCGCCGCCCCATAGCCGGTGCTATGGGGCAAGAAGCGGGTGCAAATTGGGCCGGCGCGGCCGGTTTGCAGCCCGCGACTTTCCTGCCGCCCAAGCTCCTGGGTCACTTGCGCTGCTGCTGACCTCCGGCCTGAAACTGCTGCTGATGCCGGCCACCGCCCTGCTGCTGGCCCGTTCGCTGGCGCTACCCGACGACATCACCCTCCTGGCCTGCTTCTACTGCGCACTGCCCACCGCCCCCAACGCCTACATCATGGCCCGTCAGATGGGGGGAGATGCCCCACTGATGGCCTCGCTGATCACCGTGCAGACCCTGCTGGCCATCATCACCGTGCCGCTCTGCCTGGGCTGGGCAAGCGGGGTGCCCTGAACACGTCCCATGAGGCGAGGCACCCAGGCGCGAGATACGTCAATCGTCTGGATATAGGGACGATATTGTAGAGGTATATAAGATTTTGTATGATCGACCTATGAAAGGTCTTCAATTCCGAGGAACATCCCTTCACGATCTCCGTGCATTCCCCGAATCCGCAAGACGAGAAGGCGGCTATCAGCTCGACAGGGTTCAGAATGGCCTCACGCCCGCTGACTGGAAATCCATGAGCACCATCGGCTCCGGGGTTCAGGAAATCAGGATCAGGGATGAAAGCGGTGCATTCCGGATCATTCATGTCGCCAAGTTCGCAGATACCGTCTATGTGCTGCACTGCTTTCAGAAAAAGACCCAGAAAACCAGCCGGACGGATCTGGAACTCACCAGAAAACGCTATATCGAACTCGTCAAGGAACTGAACCGATGAGCCAGGAATCTTTCGCCAGTGTCTGGGATGCCATCGAGGAAACGCCCGCCGAGGCCGAGAACATGAAGATCCGTTCGGCATTGATGATGGCGCTGGAGCAGCATATCCGCGCCAAGGGGTGGACCCAGGCGGAAGCCGCCCGCAGGCTAGGTGTGACGCAGCCTCGCGTCTCGGATCTGCTGCGCGGCAAAATCAATCTGTTCTCGATCGACACACTCGTCAACATGCTGGTCGCCATCGGACTTCATGTCGACATGCGTGTTCGTGAAGCGGCCTGAGCGTGCACCTGCCCCGCCGCACAAGCCAAGCCTGCGCCGGGATCCGGCCTATCCACCGCCCCGCCCGGTGGAAACCCCGAAGACGCCCCTGCATCGGGCACCGTCGCCAACCACCCGGCCTGAATCCGCTAGACTGACGGGTGAAGCCGTGCATGGCTCGACCCCGCCAGAATTGCCGTCCGTTTCCCCCACATGCGACTCAATCTCTTCAAAGGCTTTCATTTCCGCCCCGCCCTGCTGGACGCCTGGCGTGGTTATAGGCGCCATGACTTCACGGCGGATCTGGGTGCCGGCCTGACGGTGGCCTGCGTGGCGCTGCCGCTGGCGATGGCTTTCGGCATCGCCAGCGGCGTGAAACCCGAACAGGGCCTGATCACGGCGATCATCGGTGGCGCACTCGTCTCGATCTTCGGCGGCTCGAAGGTGCAGATCGGCGGGCCAGCCGGCGCCTTCGTCGCCATGCTCTACGGCATCAGCCTGCAGTACGGGCTGGCCAACATGCTGCTGGCCACGATGATGGCCGGCGTGCTGCTCTTCCTGATGGGGGCGCTGCGGATGGGGCAGATCATCCGCTATGTACCGATCTCGATCGTCATCGGCTTCACGAACGGGATCGCGGTCGTCATCATGCTGTCGCAGCTGAAGGATTTCCTGGGGCTGCGCATCGACAGCATGCCGGCCGACTTCTTCTCGATGATCGACACCCTGGCCCATTACCGGGAGGGCATCAATCCCTACGCCTTCGGATTGGGTGTGCTGACCTTCATCGGCCTGGCGATCTGGCCAAAATCCTCGAAGCTGGGCAAGCAGCGGCGCAAGGTGCTGCACATGGAAGCCGATGCGCCACAGCCCGGTGGCGCATCACAGCAAACCCCGGACAGCGGCCCAGCCGAACCTGCCCTCGCCCAAGCTCCTGGCGACACGCCCTCCACGGCAGCCCCGCAGCCATCGCCCCCCGAACCGGTATCAGCGGTGGTGGCCGCCACTCCGGCGGGCGAGCAGCTGCGTGCCCTGCTCGCCCGCATTCCCGCCCCTCTCGTCGTGCTGGTGGCGGGCACGCTGGCCGCCTTCCTGATGAAGATGCCGGTGGAAACCATCGGCAGCCGCTTCGGTGGCATCCCGCAGACCCTGCCCACCCCCGCACTACCGAGCTTCGACTGGCAATCGGCCCGGATGCTGCTGATGCCGACGCTGGCGATCGCCCTGCTGGGCGCCATCGAATCACTGCTGTGCGCCCGCGTGGCCGACAGCATGACGCATGACAAGCACGACGCGAATCAGGAGCTGATGGCCCAGGGCATCGCCAACTTCGCCACACCACTCTTCGGTGGTATCGCCGTCACCGGCACCATCGCCCGCACGGTCACGAACATCCGCAGCGGCGGCCGGACGCCGGTGGCAGGCGTCATCCATGCCGTCACGCTGCTCGTCTTCATGCTGCTGCTGGCGCCACTGGCCGTGCACATCCCGATGGCCGTGCTGGCCGGCATCCTGATGTCGGTCGGCTTCAACATGGGCGACTGGCGTGCCTTCGCCCGGCTCAGGCTCTTCAGTTTCAACTACCGCACCATCCTCGTCAGCACCTTCCTGCTGACCGTGATCTTCGACCTGACCGTGGCGGTCGAGGTGGGGCTGCTGCTGGCCAGCCTGTTTTTCATCTATCGCGTCTCGTCCCTGACCCGGGTCGAACGGCAGCCGGTGCCGGATGAGGTCGCCCAGCTACCCGATGGGCGCCGTGTCGGCGTCTGGCAGGTCTTCGGTTCGCTCTTCTTCGGCAGCATCGGCAAGATCGAGGCGATGACGGCCAGCCCCCAGCCCCTGCCCGATGTCGTCGTGCTGGAGATGCACCAGCTGATCAACCTCGACACCACCGGGCTCGATGCGCTGCAGGCGCTGAACCGCGTGATCACGGAAGACGGGGGCCGCCTGATCATCGTGGCGCCGAACCAGCAACCGTTGTCGCTGTTCCGGCGCTCGGGCTTCCTCGAGGAACTGGGGCCGGAAAACCTGTTCACCACCCTCTCGGATGTGTACCGGGAACTTCAGAGCGTGTTATGAACTTATTCGTCCCCGCGCAAGCCCCTCTGGGCGTGCAGAACAAGGCGCCAAGCCCGCAGAATCCTGGATGGCTTCAAGGGATTGGCAACGGTGCGCCGGTATGTAAGGCGCACGAAGCTGTGCGTCCAGAGGGGCTTTCCCTCCGGGCTGGCCCCGGTCGATCCAGAACGGGATCCGGGGCGCGTCGACCGCCACCGGCCACCGCACAGGCAGGCTGAGATCGGAAACCCACACTGGATCGGGCCTGGCAAGGCCAGCCTCACGATCCGGGCGCAGACCGTTCCTGCCGGATCAGGGCAGGCGCGCTTGCGTCACCGGTTCCCGTCCCGCCAGTCCTGCACCCGCGACACCTTCTTCAGCAACCCGGTCTGCTGGTCGAAATGGGCATTGAAATACATCTTGCGGGTGTCATGGGCTTCGTGCAGCCAGCTCCAGACCTCTTCCTTCAGGCGCGAGAAACGCTCGACGGTGGTGGGTTTGCCCAGGATCTGGCGCACCTGATCCCGATCCATGCCCGTTTTCACACGCGCGAAATTCTCGTCCGTCAACGCACGCTGCATCTGGCGGTAGCGGCCATCGGGTGCGATCGTCACCATGTAGGTCTGGATGCCAGCCGGGCCGCGCGGGTATTCCAGCACCCGCGTACCGTCCTCGTCCTCCCAGACCATCTCGGGCTGCCCCATCCAGCGGCGGACATCGGCCTCGGTGTGCTGGCCGGCCACCAGCTTGTGCTCGGCGATGCCATCGCAGGCCGCCATCGGCGCCAGTGCCAGCAACACTGCCCACCACCAGGCCAGCGGCGTGCGACGGCCCCGGGGAGGCACCTGGGCCCCCTTGCCCAACTTGCGACGGGCCGAAAGATCCGACGGGGGCGTCTCACCCTTCAGTCTGTAACCGGCCTGCTGCGGGCCGGACACGGACGGGCCGGAAACGAAGGGCACGGGATCGTGAGAGGAGGGACAGGGCATGGTGTCGGAAACAGGGCCGTTGAACAGACTCACAGCATACCGGAGTCTGGTGCCTGTCATGAACGGATGTGGCGTCGCGACAGCCCTCTCCGGAGCTGCAGCAGCTCGTGCCCCTCACCCATCGGGGACAGGTCACGGCATCCTCAGGAGCTTGGGCGGTAGGGTCTGGCTACGGCGTCCCGATGAAACACGGGGCGATACCTGCGCAAGCCCGGCGCATAATAGTTGGCCTGAACGCGCGAGGAGACATCTCATGAACTTGTCCTATGGCCTGATCGCCCTGGCCACCGGCATCGGGGTGGCCATCCAGGCCGCCATCAACGCCCGTCTCAGTGCCGGCCTTGGCTACCAGCCCCTCGTGGCCTCGCTGATCTCCTTCTCCGTCGGTACCGTGTTCCTTGCCGTGGTCGCCTTTTTCATGAGCGACTGGCCATCCGTTGCTGCCAGTCTGGGGCAGCAGCCCTGGTGGCGATGGCTGGGCGGTCTGCTGGGCGCAGGCTTCGTCACCGCCACCGTCTTCATGGCCCCAAAGATCGGCATCGTCAACATGATGTTTCTCATCATCATCGGCCAGCTGTGCACCGGCATGCTGATCGACCATTTCGGCCTGATCGAGATGCCCGTGCGACCGGTGCCGTGGTGGAAATTCGCCGGCATGGGCGTGATGCTGGTGGGACTGGTCATCTTCATGTTCGGCGATCGCCTGATCCGGCACAGCGCCCCCTGAACAGGCGGCAGCATGAGCCGGAAAGACGGATCAGGAGATCGGGAAAGATGCCGTGTCCCAAACCACACCTGTTTCCCGCTGTGTGTCGTCCCCCTGCTCCCTGTGCCGTGCCCCTGCAACAGACCAACGCAGGATGTCCCGTCCGATACCCGGTTGCAACCACGCCACGGGCGGTTTGTCTCTGCCAGTCGACGGGCAAACACCGGCTCGCATGGTCAAGCCCCTCCATTACAATGACGTGATCGATCAATGCCCCCGAACGGATTGCAGTCATGGCCCTTTACCAGTCGGATGCCACCCTGTTCCTGAACCAGCTCAAGGCCCAGCGGCCCACCCTCGAAGCCGAGCAGCAGCGCGGCCGTGCCATCTGGTGGGACAAGGCGCCGATCGACCTGGATCGCCGCCGGGAAGAAAACGAGTCACGGGTGATGCAGAAGCCCTACCCCTATCAGACCAACATCGACCTGCAGTCCGACCACGCCCACTGAGCGCGCCGGATGAGTCCCACACAAGGCAAGGGCACCAGGGATCAGCACACGGCCGGAGGCGAGGACACGAAGGCCCCCGAGGCCGACCCCCATGCCGATCTCCCGGTCATCGCGCTGATTCACGGCGAGCCGCTGCGACGGCTGCCGAACGATCTCTACATCCCGCCCGATGCGCTGGAAGTGCTGCTCGACACCTTCGAGGGGCCGCTCGACCTGCTGCTCTACCTGATCCGCAAGCAGAACTTCGACATCCTCGACATCCCGATGGCGCAGGTCACGGCCCAGTACCTGGCCTATGTGGACGAGATCCGCAGCCGCAACCTGGAGCTGGCGGCCGAATATCTGCTGATGGCCGCGATGCTGATCGACATCAAGTCGCGGATGCTGCTGCCGGTGAAGAAGGCCGACAGCGACGAGGAAGTGGAAGACCCGCGTGCCGAACTGGCCCGCCGCCTGCTGGAATACGAACGCATCAAATATGGCGCAGCCCAGATCGATGCACTACCCGTCGTCGGCCGTGACTTCGTGCCGGCCCATGTGCATCTGGATCACACGGCCGATATCCGCCTGCCCGATGTCTCGCCCGATGACCTGCGTGCCGCCTGGGCCGAGGTACTGCGCCGCGCCCGTCTGGTTCAGCATCACCAGGTTCAGCGTGAATCACTGTCGGTGCGCGAACATATGTCCGTCATCCTTCGCAAGTTGCAAACACGCCGTTTTGCCGAATTCCATGAGCTGTTCGACCCTGGACAGGGTACGGCCGTCGTCGTCGTGACCTTCGTCGCCATGCTGGAGCTGGCCCGTGAAAGCCTCTTGCAGATCACGCAGGCCGAAGCCTTCGCCCCGATCTACGTGCGGCTGTCGTACCTGCCCAGCTGAAGCCCTCTGATTGGCCTTCTCGCCGGCATCCCCGCATGCCGGCGGCCACGGCTCCATGTCCGTCCCGCCCGCTGTCCCACCCGCCGTCCCGTCTGCCGTGCCCCTCTCCGAACCCTCCCCAGTGCCCCCTGCTACGTCCCCCTCCGCGCCTCCTTCTGCTGCAGCATCCGTGGCCCCTGCCCGCGAGTCCGACGCAGGCGTGCCCGTATCGGCCGGCCCGCAAAGCCCACCTGTGCCAGCCCCGACCGACGAGCCCGGCACGCTGGGCGGGCAGCGCAGGATGCACGGGCAGCGCAGCCCCCTCACGGTCTGGCGACAGCTCGACCTGAAACCGCTCAACACCTTCGGCATCGCCGCCACCGCCGATTCGGTTCACACACTGGACGACATTGGCTCCGTGGACGAGGTACTGGCGGCCCTGAGGCAGCAGCAGGACGCTGCCGGGCAGCCCCCCCTCATCCTGTCGGGTGGCAGCAACCTGCTGCTGGCCCGCGACCTGACGGAACCGGTGCTGCTGGTACGCACGCGGGGCCGGCAGCTCGTGGACCGGCAGGGGGACGAGGTGCTGATCGACGTGGCGGCGGGCGAGGTCTGGCACGACATCGTGCGCTGGACGCTCGATGAGGGCTATTACGGGCTGGAAAACCTGGCACTGATCCCGGGCCGCGCGGGCGCTGCGCCGTGGCAGAACATCGGGGCCTACGGCGTGGAGGCCGGTGATTGCATCGACTCGGTGGCTGCCATCCACCTGAACACCGGCGAGCGCCGCCGTTTCAGCCGTGCCGACTGTGCCTTCGCCTACCGGCAGAGCTTCTTCAAGACCGCCGAAGGCCGGAACTGGCTGATCGTCTCGGTGCGCCTGCGCCTCTCGACCCGCTTCGAGCCCCGGCTGGCGTATGCCGAACTGGCTGCTGCCCTCGGCGTGCCGCCTGCGTCGATGCAGCAGGGCAGCGATGGCAGCGACGGGCGCACAGCCGGCCACAGGCCAGCTGGCCCAACAGCCAGGCTCAGCGCCCAGCTCGTGGCCGATACCGTCGAAGCCATCCGCCGCCGCAAGCTGCCCGACCCCGCCGTACTGGGCAATGCCGGCAGTTTCTTCCACAACCCGGTCGTGTCGGCCGAAACCGTCGAACGGCTGCGCAGCCAGCACCCGGACATGCCGGCCCATCCGACGACGCCGGCGGTTGCCGATTCTGCCCGCCGTCAGCCCCCATCATCCCCTTCCCCGACCGAACAGGCCAGTACCCCTGCACCGGGCGCCCAGGTTGCCTCCCACACCAGCTCCCATGTTGCGCCCCACCCCGTCGGCACCTCACCCGCCCCGGTTGCCCCGGGCGATCTCAGCACCGCCCAGACCAGTTTCAAGCTGTCGGCTGGCTGGCTGATCGACCAGTGTGGCTGGAAGGGCTACCGGGACGGCGATGCCGGCGTCTCGCCCCACCACGCGCTCGTGCTCGTCAACCACGGCAACGCCACCGGCCAGCAGATCCTGCATCTGGCCGAACGCATCCAGCAGAGCGTCTTCGAGCGCTTCGGCGTGCCGCTGCATCCGGAGCCGGTGATCATCCGCTGACCCTGACGCGGCTTCGCGGCGATGGCCCCCGCCATAACTGCCACAAGCCGGCCGACCGCATCCGGAAAGCCCCATGTACGGGACCGGCATTTTCCTGCGCAGGATGACACTGTCTCTGACAATGGGCTGGATGTGCAAGAACCACGGAGACTGTCATGGCCAACGACAAGGCACGCTACATCATGGCCCTCGACCAGGGCACCACCTCGTCACGCGCCATCATTTTCGATGAGCACGGGCAAACGGTCGGGGTGGCGCAACGCCCCTTCAACCAGTATTTTCCGCAGCCCGGCTGGGTCGAGCATGACGCGAAGGAAATCTGGGCCACCCAGGTGGCGGTGCTGACGGAGGTGCTGGCCAAATCGCGTCTGGATGCGGCAGACATCGCGGCCATCGGTGTCACCAACCAGCGTGAAACGACGGTCGTCTGGGATCGCAACACGGGCGAGCCGATCCACAACGCCATCGTCTGGCAGGATCGCCGGACGGCCCGCTACTGCGATGAAATCCGGGAAGCACACGGTGAACGGATCCGTGAAAAGACGGGGCTCGTGCTGGATGCCTATTTCTCGGCCACGAAGGTGAAATGGCTGCTCGACAACGTGGACGGAGCGCGTGCACGCGCCGAGCGGGGCGAACTGTGCTTCGGCACGGTCGATACCTGGCTGATCTGGAATTTCACGCGCGGCAAGGTGCATGTCACGGATGTCAGCAACGCCAGCCGCACGATGATCTACAACATCCACACCCTCGACTGGGACGAAGAGCTGCTGAAGCTCTTCGACATTCCGCGCGCGATGCTGCCGGCGGTTCGCAGCTCCAGCGAAGTCTATGGCGAGACGTCGACCCGCTACACCGAATGCAGCATTCCGATCGCCGGTATCGCCGGTGATCAGCAGGCAGCCCTTTTCGGCCAGCTCTGCACCGAAAAGGGCATGCTGAAGAACACCTATGGCACGGGCTGCTTCCTGCTGATGAACACCGGTGAAACCCCGGTCACCTCACAGCACAACCTGCTCACCACCATCGCATGGAAACGGGATGGCAAGGTGACCTATGCACTGGAAGGGGGCGTGTTCGTGGGCGGCGCAGCCATTCAGTGGCTGCGTGACGGGGCACGGCTGATCCGCACCTCGGCCGACATCAACAATCTGGCCAACACCGTCGAGGACAATGGTGGCGTGTATTTCGTGCCGGCGCTCACGGGCCTCGGCGCCCCGTACTGGGATCAGTATGCACGCGGCGCACTGCTCGGCATCACCCGCGGCACCACCGATGGGCATATTGCCCGTGCCACGCTGGAGGGCATCGCCTTTCAGGTCTATGACATCGTGAAGGCGATGGAAGCCGATGCCGGTCATCCGACCACGGAATTACGTGTCGATGGCGGCGCCTCGAAAAGCGATTATCTGATGCAGACGCAGGCAGATCTGTTCGCCTTCGACATCATTCGCCCCCAGATCATCGAGACGACCGCACTGGGTGCTGCCTATCTGGCCGGGCTGGCCACCGGCTACTGGCCGCACCTCGACGCCCTGCATGACCAGTGGCAGGTGGAAAAGGTGTTCAAGCCGAAGCTCGACCCGGCGCGGGTGGAAGAAATGCTGCACTACTGGCACAAGGCCGTGCGCGCTGCCCGGCACTGGATCGAGGAATGAGCGGGGGATCCGGACATGAGCCCCATGAACATCCTCTGCCATGCATGACAGGAGGTGCCATCCATGAACATTCTGACCGCAGAAATCATTGGCACCGCCCTGCTGATCCTTTTCGGCAACGGCGTCGTCGCCAGCTGCTCGCTGAAGCACACCCATGCCACCGGCGTCGGCATCGGCTGGATCGTGATCACCACCGCCTGGGGGCTGGCCGTGTTCGTCGCCGTGACCGTGGCCGGGCCATACAGCGGTGCGCACCTGAATCCGGCCGTCACGCTGGGGCTCGCCATGATCGGCAAGACGCCGTGGGCCGACGTGCCCACCTATTTTGCCGGTGAGATGCTGGGCGGCGCCCTCGGTGCGCTGCTGGTCTGGCTGTACTTCCAAGACCAGTTCAACGCGACCGAAGACGAAGGCGCGAAGCGCGCCTGCTTCTGCACGGGCCCCGCAATCCGCAACCTGCCCAGGAACTTCTTCTGCGAAGTGGTGGGTACTTTCGTGCTGGTGTTCGTCGTCTTCTACATCATCGGCAACGGCAGCATCACGCTGCCGGGCCAGACCGAAGAGACGCCGATCGGCCTTGGCTCGATCGGCGCGCTGCCGGTCGCACTGCTGGTGTGGGTGATCGGCCTGAGTCTGGGCAGTACCACCGGCTATGCGATCAACCCGGCACGCGATCTGCCGCCGCGACTGGTGCTGACGCTGCTGCCGATGAAGGTGAATCCGGACTGGGGCTATGCCATCGTCCCGGGGCTGGGGCCGATGGTGGGCGGTGCACTCGCGGCCTGCGCCCATCTGGCCCTGCACTGAGGCAGGCCGACAGGGCAAACGTGCCGGACGGAGCGATACAGCCTGCCCCGTCTTCGCGCGGGCCACCCGGTGCCCCGGCGCCCCCGGGCAGCCGGATCGGCCATCAGGATCAGGCCACCAGAATGGCGCGGATGTCGTTGACGTTCGTGCCGGTCGGCCCGGTGATCACCAGATCGCCGAGCCGCTCGAACAGCGTGAAGCTGTCATGCCGGCTCAGAAGCTGCCGGGCGTCCAGCCCGGCCTGATGCGCCCGGGCCAGCGTGTCGGGGGTGATGATCGCGCCCGCGGCCGGCTGCACCCCGTCGATGCCATCGCTGTCGCAGGCCAGCGCCCAGACGCCCTGCTCGGCCGACAGCGCCAGCGCCATCGACAACAGACACTCGGTATTGCGTCCTCCCCGCCCCGCCCCATCCGGGCCGATGGTCACGGTAGCCTCCCCCCCGGAGAGCAGGACGGCAGATCCGGCCACCGGATGCCCGAAACGTTTCGCCGAGCGGGCGATACCAGCCAGAACCTGCCCCATCTGCCGCGCTTCCCCTTCCAGCGCATCACCGAGAATCAGGGGGGTCAGCCCGGCAGCCCGCGCAGCTTCGGCTGCTGCCTCAAGCGCCATCATCGGCGCCGCGATGATGCTCGCCTGCGAGCCGACTCCTCCACAGTGGCGGTCACCCTCACGACAGGTGACATCCACTTTCGAGACACGATCGGACAACTCATCATCAGTTAACTGACCGTTCGCCAACGAACTTGAATGGACGTCTATCACCTCACCCCTCGGCGCATCCCCCTCGGCCCCGGCCAGCACCGCCTTCGCCGCCGCCGGCAGGTCGATGCGGTAACGGGCCACGATTTCCCTGGCCTCATGCCGGGAGGAAGGATCGGGCATGGTCGGCCCCGACGCGACGGCGGCAGGATCATCACCCGGCACGTCGGACACGATCAGCGTCACGATGCGTGCCGGGGCCGCCGCAGCGGCCAGACGCCCGCCCTTGATGCCGGAGAGCTGCCGGCGCACGACGTTCATTTCCCCGATGGTCGCACCACTGGCCAGCAAGGCCCGGTTGACGGCCTGCTTGTCGGCAAGCGTCATCCGGCCCGCCGGCAAGGCCATCAGCGCCGAGCCGCCTCCCGAGATCAGCGCCACCACCAGATCGTCCGGCCCCAGCCCCCGAACGGCTGCCAGCATCCGTCTGGCTGCCTCGACGCTGTGCGCATCCGGCACCGGGTGCGCAGCCCCCAGCACCTCGATACGACCCGCCGACTGCTGCTGCCCATGGCGGGTGACGACGACCCCCGACAGATCCACGTCCGGCCAGGCCGCATCCAGCGCGGCCGCCATGGTGGCCGATGCCTTGCCTGCCCCGACCACCACACACCGGCCGGCGGGCCTGGGCGGCAGATGACGCAGAAGCGCCGCGCCGGGATCGGCACTCGCCACAGCGGCATCGAACAGGGCGCGCAACAGATCACGTGCCCTCGCATCAGACCAGTACGTCATGGCGATGTGGTCAGCGATCTCCCGCCGGCGGCCAGTCCCGGCGACGAAACACCCAGTGCCATTCGCTCGATACACGTTCGTCCAGCCGGTAGCCTTCGCGGTCGAAGCCCTTCAGCACGGCCGGATCCTCTGCCGCCATGTCGATGGCATGACGGGCCATCTCGCCACGGGCACGCTTGGCGTTGAAGCTGATGATCTTCCATTTGCCGCCTTCGGGCAGTTTGGGATCATCCCGCCATTCCTCGAAGCTGATCTTCAGCACGGGGTGGCGCAGCCGCTTCGGATCGACAGCCTTGAAGTACTCGTCCGAAGCCAGGTTGACCAGCACCGGATACGGGTCGGCATCCAGTTGCACGTTCAGGTATTCGGTGATGCGTTCACGCCAGAAAGCATACAGATCCTTGCCGGCCGGGTTTGGCAGTTTCGTGCCCATCTCGAGGCGGTAGGGCTGCATCCGGTCGAAGGGGCGCAGCACCCCGTACAGGCCGGACAGCATCAGGATCAGGCGGTTGGCCCGCTCGGCACCTTCCGCCGTCAGCTGACGTGCATCGAGGCCATCGTAGACATCGCCGTTGAAGGCGAAAAGCGCCGGCCGGCTGTTCTCGTCGGTGTACTCGTCGGCAAAACGCTGGTAGCGGGCCACGTTCTCGGCCGCCAGCGTTTCGCTGATCGACATCAGCCGTTGCAGCGCCTGCTCGTCGTAACCACGCATGATGTCGACGAGTGCCTGCGTCTCTTTCGGGAACATCGGCAGGCTGGCAGGCACCTCCACGGCGGGCGTGGTGTAATCGAGGGATTTGGCAGGGGATAGTACGATCTTCATGCCGCCGATTATAGATAGCTCCCCTGCCCTGCCTTCATGCTTCGCCTTGTCATCGACACGAATATCTGGCTCGACCTGTTGGTCTTCGACGACCCGCGCGCCCACCCGCTGCGCGATGCGCTGGCCGCAGGTCGCTGGCAACCCCTCGGCACCCAGGACATGCGCGACGAGCTGGCGGCCGTGTTGCGACGCACGCAGTTCCGCCAGGACGAGGCACAGCAACAGCAGGCACTGGCCCGCTGGGACGCGCTCGTGCAACAGGAAGCGGCAGCACCGGCCTGCAATCTCAGCTGCCGCGACCCGGATGACCGGAAGTTCCTGGACCTGGCCGTGGCCCACCGCGTGGACTGGCTGCTGTCGAAGGACAAGGCGCTGCTGGCCGCCCGGAAGTTCGCCGACCGGCGCTTCGGGCTGAAGATCGGGCGCCTCGAAGACCTGCTGAAGCAGCAGGGTCCGTCATAGACCACCGACACCGACATGCCTCCTGCCGACGCCCCATCCCCCTCCGGCCCTACCGCCCCCCACTGGCACCTCGTCTGCCGGGTCATCGACAACTTCGGCGATGTGGGCGTGCTGTGGCGACTGGCCCGGCAGCTGCGCGATGAATGGGGCTACCGGATCAGCTTCTTCATCGACGACGTGGGCGCCCTCCTGAAACTGGCGCCGGATGGCGGCCAGCCCATGTCGGCCCTGCTGGCAGCGGGCGCCCCGATCTGCGAGCCGTCACCGTCGAGATCACCGTCCCGGCACCCCACACCCTCCCACGCCACACCCCCCGTCCAGGTTTTTGCACTCGACGAGAGCAGCCCGATCGGAACCGGCGCAGACATGGTCGTCCTCGGCTTTCAGGTGCGTCTGCCCGATGCCGCGCGCCGGGCGTGGCTGGCCGCCCCGCAGGCGCGACGGCCCCAGCTGGTCCAGCTGGAATACCTCAGCGCCGAAAGCTGGGTCGAAGACTGTCACGCCCTGCCCTGCCTGTCGCCGGACGGCCTGCGCGAGACCTTCTTCCATCCGGGCTTCGGCCCCCGAACCGGTGGCCTGCTGCTCGAACGCGGGCTGCTGACCGAGCGTGACCGCTTCATGGCCGACCCGGCCAACCGGACTCGATGGCTCGCCTCACTCGGCATCCGGATCGAGGCGCACGAGATCCTCGTCAGCCTGCTCTGCTATGCCAGCGCCCCGCTCGAAGCGCTGCTTCGAAGCTGGCTGGCACATCCCCAGCTGACGGGCGGGCGCTGCCTGCATCTGCTGGCGCCTGGCGCCGATACCCAGACTCATCTGGCTGACCTGAAGTGGGTGGAGAGCCTCAGCCAGCCGGACACCCCGATGGATGCGCACAGCGCGACGCCCTCCGGTGCCGCAGCCCCCGCTTCTGCCAGCAGGCCCCGTGTGCGCCTGAGCCGTCTGCCCTTCCTGCCCCAGCCCGAGTTCGACCATCTGCTCTGGAGCTGTGACGTGAATCTCGTACGTGGCGAGGACTCGTGGATCCGGGCGCTCTGGGCCGGCCGGCCGTGGCTGTGGCAGGCCTACCCGCAAAGTGAAGATGCCCATCTGGACAAGCTGTCGGCCTTCCTGGCACGCATGCAGGATGACCTGAGCCGGCACGAGGCAGCAACCGGCTTGAGCAGCGCTGACAGGCAGACACCCCCCGACATCACGACGTTCACGCCCGCGACGCCCAGCAGGCTCACACGGTGGCAGCAGGCCATGTGCGCCTGGAACCGCGCTCCGAACCATGACACGGCGCAGATCGTCTCATGGCTGGCCGACCTGCCGGCAGCAGCCGGTCTGGCCCGGCGGCTGGGCACGACCGTGGCGGCCCACAGCGGGGATCTGGCTTCACGATTGGTCGCTTTCTGTCAAAGCCGGCGCGCCGAATCTTCAGCATGAGCGGGGACTACAGGCTACAATCGAGGGTTTCAGCCAAACCTGATAAATCTCACCGATGAAAACCGCACAGGAACTGCGCGTTGGCAACGTGATCATGATCGGCAACGATCCGATGGTCGTGGTCAAAGCCGAATACAACAAATCTGGCCGTAACGCTGCGGTCGTCAAGCTGAAGATGAAGAACCTGCTGACGGGTTCCGGCAGCGAAAGCGTCTACCGCGCCGACGAGAAATTTGAAGTTCAGGTGCTGGAGCGCACTGAAGTCACCTACTCGTATTTCTCCGATCCGGCCTACGTGTTCATGGACGCCGAGTACAACCAGTACGAAGTGGACGGCGAGAACATGGGCGACGCCCTGAACTACCTCGAGGAAGGCATGCCCTGCGAAGTGGTGATGTACAACGGCAGTGCCATTTCGGTCGAGCTGCCCACCACGCTGGTTCGTGAAGTCGAGTACACCGAGCCCGCCGTCCGTGGCGACACCTCCGGCAAGGTGCTGAAGCCGGCCCGCATCAAGCCCACCGGCTTCGAGGTGCAGGTTCCCGCCTTCGTCGATACCGGTGACAAGATCGAGATCGACACCCGCACGGGCGAATATCGCAGCCGCGTGAAGGCCTGATCAGCGCCTGAACCTGGCCGGGGGCGACCACGCGCCCGACACGGCGAGCGGATGGGGGTATCCATCGACGTCGCCCCCGCCCACCGGTGGCACTCTCCCCGCGCATCGAAAAAACCCCTCAGCATCGGCATGGCTTGTGCCATCGCCGATGCTGAGGGTTTTTTTGTCGGGTCTCCCGTTGAAAGGCAAGTGCCGGTATTCAGTCCATCAACGCCAGTTCACAGCCTTTGGACGGCACGGCAGCCACGGCCGCTTGTACCGCCCCTCTGGCTGGCTGCCCGGAAGCGGCGGGTCTGACGGCGCCGCCTGACGGCATGCCCATCACGGCAGCCGTCAGATCCAGCGCGGTATGCGTACTGCCCGGACGCCAGACCGGCACGGCCGTGGGGCTCAGCAGCCCCGAATCGATGTCACCCCCCTCGCCACTGGGACGGGGGGATGCCCGGGAGGCAGAAACCGGCACGGCCGCCGACGGCGACCGTACGAAGGGCACCTCCTCCGCCAGCGAGGCCTCCGACGACGAGGCTGACACGAACTTCCCGTAGATGGCGGCCAGACCAGCCACACACCGGGTACGCATCGAGGCCACCAGCAGGCGCCAGGACAGGCGCGGCACGACGACGCGTCCGGCCATGTTGCTGGCCATGGGGATTGCTCCGATGGCCTTGCGTTGCCGCCGATGCAGATGCCGCAGCAGGATCCGACGTGCCGTGGCATGCAGCGCCGGGAAGGACAGCGGTTTGACCAGATAGCCGCTGCAACCCGCAAGGGCCGAACGCAGCATCTCGGACAGCGTGGATTGCTCGCTGAGGACGACGACCGGCACGGATGAACCGGTGGCCCGCCTGAAACGGCGCAGCATCTCCAGTCCGTCCCCGTCCGGTTGCCGAGGGTCGATGATGATCAGGTCATAGGTGCGCATCGACAGCACATCGGCTGCCTGCACCAGATTGCCCACGCCCTCCGCGTCGATGCCCAGCTGTCGAAGGCCGACGGCGACATGGCTGCGACTGGACGGGCTGGGATCGATGATCAGCACGCGCAGCTGGGCACGGCTGAGCATTTCATCCCATGCCGGCTTCAAGGCACTGGAAGCCAGCGGCGACAGCATGTTGCGGGAGAAAGCTGCCCGTTGCTGGGCACGCGCCGCCAGCGTGTCGGCCGCACGGCTCAGCACGACCAGGATGTCCTGGGCAAAGGACGAGAACAGCAGGTCATCGGCCCCCCGGCGGCGATTGGCACGACGCCCGACGCCTATGACGGGCAAGGCACGCGGCAGGCTTCGAAGCCGGCGGGCCAGATCCACGCCACCAGGCACCGTCAGGTTGACCAGGGCAATGTCGAACTCACCGGGCGTGCGGGTGTCGGCCAGCTGATACCGGTGGCCGCCATCCTGATGGTCATGATCTAGGATCATGTCCAGCATGCGCAGAAAGCGCTGACTGAGGCCGAACGCAGCCACGCGAAACACCCGCCGGGATACTTCCGGTGGGGCCATCGGCATGGGTGTCGGGTCAGTTGTCCCGACCGGATTGAAGGGCGTCGTCCACATACGACGCTATGTAATCAGAAAACAGCCTGTCCATGCAAACCAGCTTTGCAAAACATTCATAGATTCATGGACTTAGCTGTTTACCCTGCAACAGAACTGTAGCTTTTTGACCAGCAGAAATCGTAACAATGCCGCTTGAAGGCCCCTCTGTTGCGGCATCAACACGCCGGCAAGTCCGAAAGCCCTTCAGGGCGATGCCGGGCGCAGCGACCTGCTCCGGCAGTGCCGGCTGCCACCGGTGACGGTTCCGGAACGAGCGCAAGCCGTACCCGAACCCGGCATCACGCCAGCACCTCGACCCTGAGCTGATTGTCGAGTGCGAAGCTCAGCACGAAATGGTGGGCCAGCGGCTCGATGTCATGCAGACGGGCGTCCACGATCACACACTTGAAGCCGCCATGCGTCGATGGCAACACATAAGGCGAGTAACTGAGATGTGCCTGCGTGCGCGGTGCGCGCGCCGACGAAGGACGTCCGGGCCGGAAGCTGGCCATGACGCCGGCCAGCCGCTCCGCCCAGTCGCTGGGGCGGAAGGTCCTGCCATCTGCGGTCTGGCCGATGATGACGAAACGCCTGGCGCGACGCACATGCGCCAGCGGATCAGCCTCGGTTGGCAAGACCATGCCCGGCGGATCGCTCGGCTGGCCCCCGTCTCCTGTCCGGGCGACCTGTGTCAGCTGCCCTGCCTCCTGCTCTGCAGAAGAGGAATTCAATGGTTCGTGCTGCATGGAATAATGTTCATGATCCCCTACAATGGTTCAGCCTTCTGTTTCAAAAAGCGTGTGCCCCATGACCAAGCCATCTCCACTGATGTCGACCTATCTCAGACAAGCTGTCGCCTTTGAACGGGGCGAAGGCTCCATTCTGTTCGATACCCGGGGGCGACGATACCTCGACTGTCTGAGCGGTATCGCCGTCAATACGCTCGGTCATGCGCACCCCGCACTGGTGGCAGCCCTGTCGGATCAGGTCGGCAAACTCATTCACTGTTCGAACCTGTTCGAGATCCCGCTTCAGGAAGAGGTCGCCCGCCGCCTGGTACGCCTCTCGGGCATGAGCAACGTATTCTTTTGCAATTCAGGCCTGGAAGCAAATGAAGCGGCCCTGAAGCTCGCCCGCCTTCACGGTCACCAGAAAGGCATCACCGAGCCGCATGTGGTGGTCTTCGACAAGGCCTTCCACGGACGCTCCATTGCCACATTATCGGCCACCGGCAATCCCAAAGTGCAAAAAGGGTTTGAGCCGCTGGTGCCGGGCTTTCCGCGCCTGCCGCTGAACGACATCGGTGCACTGAAGGCGCTGGCCGGGCAGGACCCGAACATCAGCGCCGTCTTCCTCGAAGCCATCCAGGGCGAAGGCGGCATCACGGCTGCCAGCATCGAATTTCTGCAGCAGCTGCGCCAGCTCTGCGATGAACGTGGCTGGCTGCTGATGATCGACGAAGTGCAGTGCGGCATGGGTCGCACCGGTCGCTGGTTCGCCCACCAATGGGCCGGCATCACGCCGGACGTCATGCCGCTGGCCAAGGGCCTGGGCTCGGGCGTGCCGGTCGGTGCCGTCGTGGCCCACGGGGCGGCGGCCGAGCTGTTCCGCCCAGGCCATCATGGCACGACCTTCGGCGGCAATCCGCTGGCCATGCGAGCTGCCCAGACCACCATCGATGTGATGGAAGCCGACGGGCTCGTCGAGAACGCCACCCGGATCGGCAACCTGCTGCGCGACACCTTCCAGCGCGAACTTCAGGACACCCCGGGCTTCGTCGAGCTGCGGGGCAAGGGGCTGATGCTCGGCATCGCCCTCGATCGCCCCTGCGGCGAGCTGGTCGGACGTGCGCTCGAAGCCGGGCTGGTGCTGAACGTGACCGCCGACAGCGTGATCCGGCTGTTGCCCCCGCTGGTGTTCACCGACGAGAACGCAGCCGAACTGACCGACCGGTTGCTGCCTCTGATCCGCGATTTTCTGGCCAGCCCAGCCGCCTGAGGCTTCCGACAAGACAAAGACCCCTGCCATCCGGCTCAGGAACCATTCATGACCGCCATCAAGCATTTTCTGAAGTTCGATGATTTCTCCCGCGAAGAAATCGCCTACGTCCTGAAACGTGCCAAAGACATCAAGAAGCGTTTCAAGACCTACCAGCCCTACCATCCGCTGCAGGATCGCACGCTCGTGATGATCTTCGAGAAGGCTTCCACCCGCACCCGGCTGTCCTTCGAGGCCGGCATGCACCAGCTGGGTGGCGCCGCCATCTATCTGAACACGCGGGATTCTCAGCTGGGTCGGGGCGAACCGGTCGATGATGCGGCCAAGGTCATCTCGCGCATGTGCGACATCATCATGATGCGCACCTTCGAGCAGAGCATCGTCGAGCGTTTCGCCGCCGCCTCGCGTGTGCCCGTCATCAACGGCCTGACGAACGAATACCATCCCTGTCAGGTACTGGCCGACATCTTCACCTACAACGAGCACCGTGGCTCGATCCAGGGCAAGACGGTGGCCTGGGTGGGCGATGCCAACAACATGAGCTACACCTGGGTGCAGGCTGCCCGCCTGCTGGACTTCAAGGTTCACGTCTCGACGCCTGCCGGCTATGCGCTCGATACCAGCCTGATCTCGCCGGCCGAGCAGAAGCACCTCAGCTATTTCGAAGACCCTAACGAGGCCTGCCGCCATGCGGATCTGGTCACCACCGACGTGTGGACGAGCATGGGCTTCGAGGCCGAGAACGAGGCGCGCCGCAAGGCCTTTGCCAGTTTCTGCGTGGACAGCCGGATGATGGCCGGTGCCAACCCGGACGCCCTGTTCATGCACTGCCTGCCGGCCCACCGCGGTGAGGAGGTCACGGCCGACGTCATCGACGGCCCCCAGTCCGTCGTGTGGGACGAGGCCGAGAACCGCCTGCATGTGCAGAAAGCACTTCTGGAATACCTGGTGATCGGCGAACTGCCGACCTGATCCCGACGGATCAGGCAACCAGCCCCTCCCTGATCCGCCCCGCCCCGGCTGGCCTTCGGCGATCAGCAGCCCCGACGGGGTCCAGCATTCCGGCACACATGACGCCGGGATCAGGATCGGGGCTCAGGCACGGGGTTCGGATCGGGCTTCAACGGCACAGATGCAGCCGAACACCAGGCCGGGTATTGATGACGGCCGGATTGTTCGCAACCGCACCCACCGGATCGGGCACCATGCTCTGGGCACGCGGAATGGCCCGGCGGACGGCCTCCAGATTGGGTAGCAGTGCCACCGTCCGGTAGGAGCCGGATAGCAGCAGATTCAGCTTCCGCAGCGGCGACAGGCGCTCGGCCCCGTCACCGATGGCCTGATCGAGCCTGGCCGTCAGCGAACGGCACAGTGGCATCTCGAGCACCTGCATCATCGCCTGCCGCAGCGAGGTGTGATAGGCCACACACTCATCGAAGACGGGCGATTCGGGCAGTGGGTAGAAACCGTAGCGTGGCATCAGCTCACGAACCTCACGGTCGATGGTGGGCTGGTCCGGCTCCAGCAGGGCCAGCACTTCGGAAGCAACCGACTTTTCCACCTGCCCCGTCAGTTCGCTGATCTGCATCAGCACATCCGGATAATTGCGATGCGGCACGCGACGGATACCGTCCAGGATCAGGAAAAGTTCTTCACGACGCATCCGCAGCTTGCCGCGCATGCCCACGTGCCGGCACAGACGGCGCTGAAAATCGGCATCCTGCACCACGTCGGCCGTCGCAATATTGTCCAGCAACCACAGATGATCACGAGCGTCGGCCACGACCCGGCTCATGGTTTTGACGACTGCAATTTCCAGATCCCGAAGCATGCGCTCGGCAGCGGCTTGAGTAATGGTATATCTCGACATCGAGCAAACCCCGTTTCGACCAGTAGCCCTCATGATCGGTCGGTCGACGGCGGTACTCTGGCTGCCCTGGATACGTGGACAACGCCTGCGGATCAGCGGTGAAGCGCCCGTTGCATAAAACCGAAATCCGTGAATGGGCTGCAACAGCACACAACACCTCACGACATCCGCGGCAAGGCATCAGCGGCGAACATCCCCTGCCCCAGACACGTCCCCGGCAGGGGCCTCGATGATCGCCGGGCGCCAACTACAGAAAGGCCTGCCCCAGGCGTTTGGGCGGCAGGCATCGCGAAGGCGAAAACCGGCCCCGCCGAGCACGGTTTGTGCCCGAGTCGGCGCTCCACCGGAGAAGGCCCCCGGTTCGGAAGCGCTCAGCTCTCGACGGTCTCGACCTCTTCCTCGCCCTCTTCCGGCTCGGGCGGCGGTGGATCGAAGGATTCCGTGTACTCCAGCAGCACCTTGTCCTCGGCATCCAGATCGACCGTGACGCGACCACCATGCTGCAGGCGACCGAAGAGCAGCTCGTCGGCCAGCGCCTTGCGAACCGTGTCCTGGATCAGCCGCTGCATCGGCCGCGCACCCATCAGCGGATCGAAGCCGGTGCGGGCCAGATACTTGCGGAAGGCATCGGTGAAGATGACCTCCACCCGCTTCTCGTGCAGCGTATCCTCCAGCTGGATCAGGAACTTGTCGACCACCCGCAGGATGATCTCCTCGTCGAGCGGACGGAAGTTGATGATGGCATCGAGACGATTGCGGAACTCCGGCGAGAACAGCCGCTTGATCTCGGCCATCTCGTCACCCGGTGCACGCGTGTCGGAGAAGCCGATCGAGCGCTTCTGCAGGTCGGCCGCACCAGCGTTGGTCGTCATCACCAGCACCACGTTGCGGAAATCGGCCTTGCGCCCGTTGTTGTCGGTCAGCGTGCCGTGATCCATCACCTGCAACAGGATGTTGAAGATGTCCGGATGGGCCTTCTCGATCTCGTCCAGCAGCAGCACGGCGTGAGGCTTCTTCGTGATGGCCTCGGTCAGCAGGCCTCCCTGGTCGAAACCCACATAGCCGGGGGGCGCACCGATCAGGCGCGAGACGGCATGACGCTCCATGTACTCGGACATGTCGAAGCGCACCAGCTCGATCCCGAGCGTGAAGGCCAGCTGCCGGGCGACCTCGGTCTTGCCCACCCCGGTCGGCCCGGAGAACAGGAAGGTACCGATCGGTTTTTCCGGCCGTGCAAGGCCCGAACGCGCCATCTTGATGGCAGCGGCCAGCGCCTCGATGGCCGGATCCTGGCCGAACACGACGTTCTTCAGATCCCGCTCGAGGTACTGCAACTTGCTGCGATCATCGCTCGACACCGAGGTCGGCGGGATGCGCGCGATCTTCGAGACGATGGCCTCGATGTCGGCCTTGCCGATCATCTTCTTGGCCTGATCGGCCGGCAGCACCCGTTGGGCCGCCCCCGCTTCGTCGATCACGTCGATGGCCTTGTCCGGCAGGTGCCGGTCGGTGATGTACTTGGCCGACAGCTCGGCCGCCGCCGTCAGCGCAGCGCCTGTATAGCGGATGCCATGATGCTCCTCGAAGCGCGACTTCAGGCCGCGCAGGATCTTCACCGTCTGCTCGACCGTCGGCTCGCTGATGTCGATCTTCTGGAAACGTCTCGACAACGCGTGATCCTTCTCGAAGATGCCCCGGTACTCGGTGAAGGTCGTGGCACCGATGCACTTCAGCTCACCCGAGGACAACGCAGGCTTCAACAGGTTCGACGCGTCCAGCGTGCCGCCCGAGGCCGAACCGGCTCCGATCAGCGTATGGATCTCGTCGATGAACAGGATCGCATGGCGATCGGCCCGCAGCTGCTTCAGCACGGCCTTCAGGCGCTGCTCGAAGTCGCCCCGATACTTCGTGCCCGCCAGCAGCGAACCCATGTCGAGCGAGTAGACCGTGGCGTTCTTCAGCACTTCGGGCGCGTCGCCCTGCACGATCCGCCAGGCCAGACCTTCGGCAATGGCCGTCTTGCCGACCCCGGCCTCACCGACCAGCAGCGGGTTGTTCTTGCGACGGCGCACCAGCACCTGGATGACCCGCTCCAGCTCGCTGTCACGCCCGATCAGCGGGTCGATGCGCCCCTCTTTGGCCGCCGCGTTCAGGTTGGCGGTGTACTGCTCCAGCGCACCCTGCTGGCCAGCGCCATTCTGATCGCCCTCGCCTTCCGAGCCGTCTTCCTTGACGGTTTCCTTCGGCTGGGGCGCCTTGGCAATGCCGTGCGAGATATAGTTGACCACATCCAGCCGCGTGATCCCCTGCTGGTGCAGATAGTAGACGGCGTGTGAATCCTTCTCGCCGAAGATCGCCACCAGCACGTTGGCACCCGTCACTTCCTTCTTGCCGTTGGACGTGGACTGCACGTGCATGATGGCACGCTGGATGACGCGCTGGAACCCGAGCGTGGGCTGCGTGTCGATCTCCTCGGTGCCGGGCACCACCGGGGTGTTTTCCTTGATGAAGCCCGTCAGATTCTTGCGCAGCTCGTCGATGTTGGCGACGCAGGCGCGCAGCACCTCGGCAGCCGACGGATTGTCGAGCAGCGACAGCAGCAGGTGCTCGACCGTGATGAACTCGTGCCGTTGCTGCCGGGCCTCGACGAAGGCCATATGCAAACTGACTTCCAACTCTTGGGCAATCATGCTTCCTCCATCACGCACTGAAGCGGATGTTGATGCTGACGGGCAAATCCACTGACCTGTTCCACCTTCGTCAACGCGATGTCCCGTGAAAACAAACCACAGACCCCACGGCCACTGTGATGAACCTCGAGCATCGTCTCCATCGCCTTCTCGCGGTTCATGCCGAAGAAGCGCTGAAGCACCATGACCACGAAGTCCATCGGGGTGAAGTCATCATTCAACAAGAGCACCTTGTACATGGGCGGCGGCTTGGCAATGCTCTGCTGCCGCTCAAGAACGATCGAAGGATCAGAGGATGTCGTCATCTTGTCGATTCTAGCGATTGCGCCGGGACGGGCAAGGGGGTGGATGCCCACTGATCGGCCCGGGACGGCTGAACCACGGCATCGGCCTGCTGTCCCGGTTGCTGTCAGGCTACGCCCATCAGCTGTCAGAGAAACTGCCAGCAGTAACGATTCATCTTACTATGCGGTCCGCCGCAGGAAAACCAAGGGATACGCTGAACAAGTCCCGTGAGACGAAACGCCCGACACGGGATGCAGGACAAGGCGGCATCTGTCGTCAATAGCACCACTATTGACGACAGATGCCAACGCAGGCATGCACCCGTGTCGGGGATGCGGCGTCCGCGTGGCGTTGTTCAGCGTATCCCAAGCTCCCAAGAGCGTAACAGTAATGCTGCAAGCCGTGACGCCGCCCATACCTTGCCATCGACCGTCCGACGACCGCGTGGCGAAGCAGCTCACTCCACGGCAGACGACGGCGTCCGACAGCCATCGCCCCTCCTCATCGGGGCTCAGGAGAGCGGCCCTCCCTCACGCCCCGACCGCCGGAGCCCGCCACGGCAGAAAGCGCCACGGCAAGGGGGGGCGGAACAACCCTCGGGGCTTGCCTCACCAGCCCTCCTGAAGCCTGGCCTGAGGCGCTGCTGCCGGCAGTCATTCAGACATTTACCAATATCATATAAACGTAAAAGAATGTCTCGAAGCTTTTTTCCTGATATCAAACGATCACTTAAGCAAGACTCCACAGGTACCCCAACAGCTTGGGACACAAAAACCGTCATCAAAAATCCAGCCAGCTTCACTGAAAAAACTACCGTTGGCCCCCTTTCGCTTGACTTGAACTGGCGCTTTCACCAAGAATAGCGTTCCCATGGTTTTCGGGGTAATCATGGCCCGCGCCCCCGATCACTGCAAAGTTTCAACGCATGGCCTCAAAGTTTTATAAGCAGGAATTTCTCAAGTATGGCAACGGGGACCGTCAAGTGGTTTAACGACGCAAAAGGCTTTGGCTTCATCACCCCCGACGAAGGCGGCGAAGATCTGTTCGCTCACTTCAGCTCGGTGCAAACCCAGGGTTTCAAAACCCTGAAAGAAGGCCAGAAAGTATCTTTTGATGTCGTTCAAGGGCCGAAAGGCAAGCAAGCCTCCAACATTCGCCCCGAAGCCTGATCGCTTTGGCCCTGCTTCAGGGTGAATGAAAAAGGCTGGTTCTGAAAGGAACCAGCCTTTTTTGTTGCCCTGTTCAGTGCTTGTGATGCTCCCCGTGACCATGATGATGGTCATGGCCAGCCTGGTGCTTGCCTCCGTTGCCCACGCCCAGAACCTCAACCGTCACGGTTTGCTCTCCGGCCTGCCTGAAGCGGAGTGTGAGCGGGAATTTGTCCCCCGTTTTCAGGGGCTCGTGCAGTCCGATCAGCATCACGTGGTAGGCACTGCCCTTCGCCATGTCGACGCTGGCCTCTGCCGGCAGATCGATTTTCGGCAGCTCACGCATCCGCATCACCTGCCCTTCCATCACCATTTCATGCAATTCGGCCCGTTTGGCCACGGTGGTCGAGGCCGAGACCAGCTCATCCGCAGCAGAAGCCGTGTTGCGGACGTCGTCGAAATAGACCGCCACATTCGGCACTCCGGGACGGGACGGGAAGGTATGGGCCCGCTGGATGACGACACCGGCAGCCCGGGCCGTGGTGTCCGTGGCATGGTCTGCATGCTGCGCCTGCGTCACGCCGGTCAGCCCCAGCGTGGCTGCCGCCATCACGGCCGACACCATCAGCCATCGAAGCACCGGCACAGCCCTGCCCCGGGCGCGGGGAGCGGCTGCAAGCTGACGGGTGACTGCCGGTTGCGATTTGCCACCGGCGCGGGCGTGATTTTCCATCATCGACATCTTCCTCATTGAATGATCCACGAAACGGCGGCTAGCGAACCGGAAGCCGCAGGTTCCGGCTGCATCGCCACCAGCCTGGTCCGCCGCCCGGGCGGGACGACAGGAAGCGTTGCGCAGCGCCCGGGCAGCCGTCGCCCGGACGCGCTCAGCCCTGCCAGGTTCGGACGAAAGCCTCGCGCGACGGGCGCTTCTTCGGCTCCACCTTCGGGCCGGGGGTGCCCACGTAGAGAAAGCCCAGCAGGCGCTCGTCGGGCTGAAAGCCCAGCGCATCGCGCACCACAGGATCGAAGGCATTGGCACCGGTGGCCCAGAAGCCGCCATAGCCCATCAGATACAGTCCATTCAGGATGTTCATGACGGCGGCTGCCCCCGACATCCATTGCTCGATCTCCGGCACCTTGGCAGCCTCGACAAGCCGGACGGCCGGCACGATCACCAGAGGTGAAGTGAGCGCCTTGGCCCGGAAACGCTCGGGATTTTCCTCTCCCCGGGCAAGCGCAGCCGACACCAGGATTTCGCCGAGCTTCTCGCGCGCGTCGCCTTCGACCGTGACGAAACGCCAGGGTTTCAGCCCGCCATGATCAGGCGCCCGGAGCGCAAGATCGAGGATGCGACCCAGCTCCTCGCCAGAGGGCGCCGGTTCGACCAGCGGCCAGGCCGAATGCCGGCCCATCAGTGCCTCGACGGCTGCCAGGCCCTGCGCCGGGGCGTGTGACTGCTCTGCCATCGGTCAGTTCCGGCCCCGCGGCGAATTCTTGCGACAGGCCGGGCAGATCCCGTACAGCGCAAGCCGACGCTCGGCCAGCTCATAGCCGTGGGCCTCGGCCACCTCGTACTGCACCTTCTCGATCACCGGGTTCGTGAACTCGTCGACCCGGCCACAGCTGACGCAGATGAGATGGTCATGCTCATCCCCTTCATTGATCTCGAAGACGGCCTTGCCGCCATCGAAGACATTGCGGCTCAGCAGGCCGGCGCCTTCGAGCTGGGAGAGCACACGATAGACCGTGGCCAGGCCGACATCGTGGCCCTGTTCGAGCAGACGACGGAACACATCCTCGGCCGACAGGTGACGCTCGTCACTGCCACGGATGATTTCAAGCACTTTGATGCGAGGCAGTGTGGCCTTCAGGCCCACGCTGCGCAACTCCTGATCCTGCGTATTCATTTATCTTCCCGAGATGAAAGCTGCCTGCCCGAGCCGAGCGAACAGGCTGCGCTCAGCCCCCGGCAGGGCGTATCTTCTGCGCCATTCTTGACTGGGCAGAAGACGCATGTTTTGACTTTGATCACGATCAAGGCCCTTCCGGCCGGGAAATCGGCGGCTGCACCACACGCTGCCCGGCGGCTGTGTCGGCATCGACTTTTTCTATCATGACCTTCGACATTGTAGTATCCAGCATTCCAGCCACTTCTGCACTGGTGTCCGAAGAAGCCGACGCCGCCGTCACGGCCGACGCCACGACCTCCTGACGCTGATGGATCCGGATCACCCGGATCGCCTCCGGCTGCTCGACCAGCACGCAGGGCTTGTTGTGCCGGCGGCAATGATCCTGCATCCGCCAGTAAGCCTTGTGGCTGAGACAACCCGTCTGACATATCACCAGATCGGCCTCGACCAGCCGTTCTTCAAGGGCCGCCTCATCCTCATCCCATTCGGATGCTGCCGGCAGGGCCTCCGCCGACCCGGCTTCGGCGTGAGCCGGCACCAAAACCGGCGGCGCGTGCGGCGCCATCGCTGGCGCCTGGGGATGCGAAGCCGTCCTGGCCGACCGGTCTGCATCCGCAGGCTCGGCAACGATCCGGGCCTCCAGCCTGAGCAGCTGCCGAAGCAGGCCCTGTACCCGGGCACCCAGCGCCTCGATTCGCGCGGCGAGTGTCAAGCGGGCCGACAGGTCAGGCAAGGCACCGAACAGCCTCGCACGATCCTCCCGCGCCCACTGCAGGGCCGTGTCTCGCGCCACGACGGCTGCGCGCAGACGGAGCACCTCGGCTTCAAGTTCGACGTTGCGCGCGTGAAGCTGCCCGATCGTGCTACTGCATCGCAGCTGCGCCGCCGCGTACTCGTTACGCAGGGCTTTCAACTCTGCCGCCATGCTGGCTTGACGGCTCATGCTCATGGTTCTCATCAGATCGGCCTCCTCTGCTTCGCCATGATCCCCGCTCAGGCACGACGGGACAGCAATCAGTCAAAGATATTGATTTTAATTCCTATTATCTACCAAGAACAGGATTCGTGAGTACCTTGCCCCGGCAAGGCTTGAGATGTCGGTCGAATCCCAACAGGGCGGCAGACACCCGGTGCCGGACGGGGCCGGCGCGGCCGATTTTCGCCTTCGCGATTCCTACCGCCCAAGCTCCTAGGCTCCTGACGCCCTCAAACTCTCAGGGTTTCGCCTCGATCAGGCCCAGATCGAGCAATGCGTGATAGACCCCGCCTTCCATCGCCGGCCGGCTCACGTAGTCGGCGTGCTTCTGGACGTCAGGATGTCCGTCTCCGATGGCCACGCCAAAGCCGGCACTGGCCAGCATTTCGACATCGTTCGGCCCATCACCGAAGGCCATCACGTTGTCCAGCGTCAGGCCGAGCGATGTCACGACATCGTGAATGCCCCGGATCTTGGAGCCCTGTGTGTCGAGGATGTCGGTGCCCTCGGGCGCCCAGCGCACCGATTTGTACCGCCCCCCGTCCAGAATGCCCGAGCGTTCGACATGCTCGTTCTCGGCCTCGTCATGAAAGACGATCAGCTGGTAGACCGGGTTGTCCTGCGGGAAGGCCGGCTCGACCCGGTAATTCAGCGTGATCGGATCGAGCGCCCGATGCAGGGCCCCCGTCAGCTGTGTGACCGCCATGTACTCGGCACCGGCATAGCCCACGGCAATGCCCTTCGCATCGAAATAGTCGGTGATGCGCCTCACGGCCGCCGGATCGGTCGGATAGGCCGACACCTGGGTATTGCCCCGCCAGTTGAACTGCCCGTTGATCGTGACCAGATAGTCGATGCCCACGCGCGCCAGGACGGCCTTCAGCTTGTCCGGGAAGATGTAGCGTGCCCGACCGGTGGCAATGGCCGGGATGATGCCTCGCGCCTTCAGGTTGGCAAAGGCCCACTCGACACCATCGGCCACCTCGTCGTTGAACCGACTGTAGATCGTGTCGTCGATGTCGAAGAAAACCATCCTGATGCGGTCTTTCAATGCTGCGCTCATGCTCTCTGCTCATGTACGGAAGTCTGCCCGCAGGCCGCCTGCCCGGGGTAGCGGGCATGTCCCGGCCTCTTCCCGACGGACGGGCCAGGCCGGGCAACGATGATGGCCTATTGCCGTCATCGACGGTGAATGTCTGCCCCGGGCCCTTTCAGCGAAGGCCCTGACCGGCACCATCATCGTCCGGGCGCTGGATCAGCTCGACCTTGTAGCCATCCGGGTCGGTGACGAAGGCGATGACGGTGGTGCCGCCCTTCACCGGGCCAGCTTCGCGCGTGACGTTGCCGCCCGCAGCCTTGATCCTTTCGACGGCCGCATAGGCATCAGGCACGCCGATGGCGATATGGCCGTAGGCCGTACCCATCTCGTACCCGGTGGTGCCCCAGTTGTAGGTCAGCTCCAGCTCGGCCTGCGCCGGGTTGCCGCCCTCGTAACCAAGAAAAGCCAGCGTGTACCGGTATTCGGGATTCTCGGAGCGACGCAGCAGCGTCATGCCCAGCACCTCGGTGTAGAACTGGATCGAGCGATGGAGATCGCCCACGCGAAGCATGGTGTGAAGAAGTCTCATGGCGGGGATGTCCGTTTCAAAGGGAATGGCCTCACGCCACGATCAGCGTGAAAAGGATACTCTGGACAAGTCCCGCGAGGCCACGTTGCACCGGATTTTACAGGCAGTGATGCCTGGCACGGATGCAGGCACCTACGCCGCAACCCCGGCCCCTGCCCGGCTACTCACGGCCGCTCAGACGATGATCTGCTTGCCGTAGCCCTGCAGGATGCTGGCGATGCCCTTCACGCGCGCCTTCGGTGGCGGCTTCACGCCAGCCAGCTTGTATTCATCGCCGACATGCGCCCATTTGTGGACGCCCAGCTCGTGGTACGGCAGAAGCTCCACCGTCCCGACATTGGGCATGTCTCCGATGAACTCACCCAGCCGGTGAGCCGAACGGTCGTCATCGGTGTAGCCCGGCACGATCACGTAACGTACGCGCACCGGCTGCCCCCGCTCGGCCAGATGGCGGGCAAAGCGCAGCGGTTTCGTGTTCGGGATGCCCGTCAGCGCCTTGTGGATCTCGGGGTCGATCTGCTTCAGATCCAGCATCACCAGACGGGTGTGATCGAGCAGATCGTCGAGGATGTGGTCGTAGTGGCGCGCGTAACCATTCGTGTCCAGACAGGTGTGGATGTCGTGTGCAGCACAGGCCCTGAACCAGTCCCTCACGAACTCGTCCTGCAGCAGCGGCTCGCCGCCGCTGGCCGTGACACCGCCCCCCGTGGCCTTCAGATAATGACGGTAGGACAGTACCTGCTTCATCACCTCGTCCACGCTCATCTCGCGGGCCGTGTCCGGGTGCATGTCCCAGGTGTCGCGGTTGTGGCAATACAGGCAGCGCATCAGGCAGCCCTGCAGGAACAGCACGAAGCGCAGGCCCGGGCCATCGACCGTGCCGCAGGATTCGACCGAATGCACGGTGGCAGTACCGTGATAGTGGCGGCGATGAAGCCTCAGGTCGATCGGCGAACCAGCGGGCCGGATCGGCACCGCCGGCGCGCTGGATGATGCACTGGACGATGAATTCATGCAGTTTCCCGGCAGACCATGAACATTCACGACGACAGCGGGCCGGCACGACCGGTTTGCAGCCCGCGACTTTCCTGCCGCCCAAGCTCCTGGGGATACGCTGAACCGGGCGTCGCGTGACGCGCCCTCCTGGAGCGCGTCATGAACCTATTCGCGACCGCCCTGGCCTCCACATCTCACATCGAGGCCGTGAAGGTTCGCGTGATCACGTCCTGCTGCTGCTCCTTCGTGAGCGAGTTGAAGCGCACGGCATAGCCCGAGACCCGGATCGTCAGCTGCGGGTACTTCTCCGGATCGTTCATCGCCTCCATCAGCATCTCGCGGTTCAGCACGTTGACGTTCAGGTGCTGGCCACCCTCCACCCCGTCCTCATGGTGGAAATACCCATCCATCAGGCCGGCCAGGTTGCGCTCACGGCTCGCTTCATCCTTGCCCAGCGCGCCGGGCACGATCGAGAAGGTGTACGAGATGCCGTCCTTCGCGAACTCGAAGGGCAGCTTCGCCACCGAGCTGAGCGAGGCGACCGCACCGCAGACGTCCCGGCCATGCATCGGGTTGGCGCCAGGCCCGAAGGGCGCGCCAGCGCGGCGACCGCACGGCGTGTTGCCCGTCTTCTTGCCATAGACGACGTTGGAGGTGATGGTCAGCACCGACTGCGTGGGCACGGCATCCCGATAGGTCGGATGGCTGGCCACCTTCTTCATGAAGCGCTCGACCAGATCGCAGGCGATGCTGTCGACGCGATCATCGTTGTTGCCGAACTGCGGGTACTCGCCCTCGATCTGGAAGTCCACGGCGATGCCGTGCTCGTCGCGCACCGGCCGAACTTTCGCATGCCTGATGGCCGACAGCGAATCGGCCGCCACCGACAGGCCCGCGATGCCACAGGCCATCGTCCGCCCCACGTCTCGATCGTGCAGGGCCATCAGCGCGGCCTCATACGAATACTTGTCGTGCATGTAGTGGATGATGTTGAGCGCCGTCACATACTGCGTGGCCAGCCAGTCCATGAAGCTGTCCATCCGCGCCATCACGGTGTCGTAATCCAGCACCTCATCGAGAATCGGCTCGGTGACGGGCCCGACCTGCTCTTTCGTGCCTTCGTCACGACCACCGTTGATCGCGTACAGCAGCGTCTTGGCCAGGTTGGCACGGGCACCGAAGAACTGCATCTGCTTGCCGATGATCATCGGGCTGACACAGCAGGCGATGGCATAGTCATCGCTGTTGAAGTCAGGCCGCATCAGGTCGTCGTTCTCGTACTGGATCGACGAGGTGTCGATCGACACCTTCGAGCAGAAGCGCTTGAAGCCCTCGGGCAGCTGTTCGGACCACAGCACCGTCAGGTTCGGCTCGGGCGAAGCGCCCATCGTGTAGAGCGTGTTCAGGAAACGGAAGCTGTTTTTCGTGACCAGCGTGCGGCCATCGAGGCCCATGCCGCCGATCGACTCGGTGGCCCAGATCGGATCACCCGAGAAGAGCTGGTCGTACTCGGGCGTGCGCAGGAAGCGCACCATCCGCAGCTTCATGACCAGATGGTCGACCAACTCCTGGGCCTCGGACTCGGTCAGCGTGCCGGCCTTGAGATCCCGCTCGATGTAGATGTCGAGGAAGCTCGCCACCCGTCCGAAGGACATCGCAGCACCGTTCTGCGACTTGACGGCCGCCAAATAGGCGAAATAGGTCCACTGCACCGCTTCCCGGGCATTCCCGGCCGGCTCGGCGATGTCGAAACCATAGCTGGCCGCCATCGTCTTCATGTCGGCCAGCGCCTTGTGCTCGTCGTTGATCTCCTCACGGCGACGGATGACGGCCTCGAGATTGCGGCCCGCTTCGAGGTCGGCCTGCAGCGAGTGATACTGCTCGGTCTTGTCGGCCATCAGGCGGTCGATGCCATAGAGGGCCACACGGCGATAGTCACCGATGATCCGGCCACGGCCATAGGCATCGGGCAGTCCGGTGAGCACCCCCGACTTGCGGCAGCGGCGGATATCGGGCGTGTAGACATCGAACACGCCCTGGTTGTGCGTCTTGCGATACTGGCTGAACGTCTCGACCACGGTCGGGTTCAGCGGCGTGTCGTAGATCTTGCAGGAGTCCTGCACCATCTTCAGGCCCCCGAAGGGCATGATGGCGCGCTTGAGCGGCTCATCCGTCTGAAGGCCAACGACCTTTTCCAGCTTGCGATCGATATAGCCGGGCGCATGGCTGGTGATCGTGGAGACGGTCTGCGAGTCGATCTTGTACGGGGCATGGGTGCGGTTCTCGACCTTGATGCCCTCCATCACCTCGGCCCAGAGCTGCTTCGTGGCATCGGTGGCTGACGCGAGAAAGTCGCCATCCCCCTCATACGGCGTGTAGTTCTTCTGGATGAAGTCTCGTACATCGATCGTGTTTTCCCAGTCACCGGTGGTGAAACCAGTCCAGGCGAGGGGGCGAGCCTTGGCGGGGGACAGCATATTCGACTCCTGAATGTTTTATATCAGAAAAACCACTGAAATCTCCTTCATCTCCAAGGATACCACCCTGGACTGTTCATTGCATGAATAGTTGCTGTTCGGCACTCCCCTATTCACCAGCGGTAGCCGAAGGCGCTGCCGGACATCATCAACCGGGCCTCGCCCGAACAGCATCCAAGAACCAGGTTGGTTTATGAAGAAAAATCGTTTTCAATATCAAAGTCACTTCAATCTTATAATGATGTCGGCGCGGTTGCCTTGCAGCCCGCGACTTTCCTGCCGCCCAAGCCCCTTCTTCCCCGTTTCCCCCGTTCCCCCGCTTCCCCGCCCTGCTGCTCATGGCCTCCCCTCGCCCCCCTGCGGCATCCCGCACTGTACCGAACGCAGCCGTTCACGACAGGGACGAGACACCTGCTCCCGAGAATCCGCGCCGCCTGGCGGGCGCCCTTCACCGACATGGCCCGCTACTGTCACGTATCATCGCGGCTCTCTTCGGTGGCTATGCACTGGGAGCGCTTGCCTCGGTCGCCACGCTGGCCCTGCCGATCGCCCGGACCGAGGCCGTCATCACGGGGATGCTGCTGAGCTTCCTGGTCCATGCGGGGGCCGTGATCTGGGTATTTGCCGTCGGCACGGCGACCCGCGCCTGGGCCGGACTGGGGCTGGCGGCGCTGCCCCTGCTGGTGTGTACCGCCAGCGTCTGACGGGGAGGCGCCTGATGAGCCGACATGCGTCCACCCCGCCAAAGCAGCCCGCCGCGGCCCGCCCACGCGGCATCCGGCAGACCATGTCCGACCTGCACATCTGGACGGGCCTGCTGGTGGGGTGGCTGCTATATGCGATCTTTCTGACCGGCAGCGTCAGCTACTTCCGGGATGAAATCTCCCGCTGGACACGACCCGAGGCTGCCATCACCGTACCACCACCTGCAGCGGCGCCTGCTGCTGTGCTGGCCAGTGCAGCGGCCCCCGAGATCGCCCGCGAGAACCGGCTCACCGCCCGCCACGAGGCTGCTGCCCGGCCAACCACATTGCCGGACAGGCCAGCCATGGCCCAACGCCTCGTCGATGCGATGCAGACCCGGCACGCACCCGAGGCCGGGCGATGGACGATCACCCTGCCCTCGGCACGTGAACCGCTGGCCAGCGTCTCGTGGAACCCGCCCGTGCAAGCCGGCGACAGGCCCAGACGTGCCCAGCAGCGTGCCTCGTTGAACCCGTACACCGGGGACAGGCTAGACCTGCGCGACACCCGTGGTGGCGACTTCTTCTATCGCTTCCACTACAACCTGCATTATCTGCCCGTGCTGTGGGGCCGATGGATCGTCGGTTTCTGCACGATGTTCATGCTGGTCGCCATCATCAGCGGGATCATCACCCACAAGAAGATCTTCGCCGACTTCTTCACCTTCCGCTGGGGCAAGGGGCAGCGCTCATGGCTCGACGCCCATAACGGCCTGTCGGTCCTCGGCCTGCCCTTCCATCTGATGATCACCTACACGGGTCTGCTCGCGCTGATGCTGATGTACATGCCCTGGGGCGCCGAAAAGGCCTTCCCGACGTCCGCGCAGCAGAACACGCTGCGGGCGGAACTGAGCAGCTTCCGTGAGGCCAAACCCCCGTCGGCAGAAAAGGCGCCGCTCACCGGTGTCGCCGATCTGGTCAGACAGGCGCAGGCCCGCTGGGGCGATGCTCATGTCGAGCGCCTGACGATCGACAACCCCGGGCGCAGCAACGCCACCATCATCATCCGCCGTGGTGACGGTGGCAGGGTATCGGAAAGCCCGCGCCATCTGGTCTTCGACGGCGTGAGTGGCCGTCTGCTGGAGGAGAAGGACTCGGTCGGTCATGCCGCCGAAACCCGTGGCGTACTGCTCGCGCTTCACACCGGGCGCTTCGCCGATGAGTGGATCCGCTGGTTCTACCTGATCCTGGGACTGGGCGGCACCGCGATGATCGGCACCGGCCTCGTGCTGTGGATCGTCAAGCGTCGAGCGAAGCTGCCCGACCCGACACGCCCCCACTTCGGCTTCCGGCTGGTCGAACGCCTGAACATCGCCACGGTGGCCGGCCTGCCGGTGGTCATGAGCGCCTTCCTCTGGGGCACCCGTCTGCTGCCTACCGACCTGGCGGCACGCGCCACCCGGGAAGTGGATCTGTTCTTTCTGATATGGGCGCTGATGGCCCTCCATGCCTGCCTTCGGCCGCCCAGACGTGCGTGGATCGAGCAATGGGCGCTCGCCACGCTGTTGCTGGCCCTGATGCCGGTTCTCAATGCCCTGACCAGCGACCGCGGCCTGCCCGGCAGCCTGCTGGCCGGTGACTGGGTGTTCGCCGGCTTCGATCTGGCCATGCTCGCACTGGCCTCGCTGACCGCCAGCTTCGCCTGGCGCACCGCACGGCATCAGCCGCGTGTGCCCGGCCCCCAGGGCAGGAAGAACCTGAAGGGCGCCAGCAAGCCCCAAGCGGCGGGCACTCGCACCAGCACCGCCACCGGAACCGGCACCACGCAGGCAGCAACGGGCGGCAACGCTGTCCCTGAAACCCCCATCCTCCCAGCCGGACGAGCCCGGCCATGAACCCGCACCTGAGCCATCTGATCCCGCTGCTGCTGTCGGTCGGCGGCTTCCTGCTGCTGGCACTCGCCATGCCCCGCCATCAGGAAGACGTATGCGGACGCCTGCTCACCACGCGCATCAGCCTGCTGCTGCGTGGCTCCGGCTGGGGCTTTCTGGCGTCAGCCCTGACCCTGTCGATACAGGCACACGGCGCGGGCATGGGGCTCGTGAGCTGGGTCGCCCAGCTCTCGATGGCGGCCGGGCTGGTCTTCGTGGGCCTGCTGATCCACCAGCGCAGAAAGGCCGGTCGCTGAGCACGTGCAGCGGCCGCTTCGACGGCGGAAACGGCCACCTGCAGCGCTGGCAGCAGCAGGCCAGCGATTGAGTGCCGGCCTCCGGCGCGTGCTGCCGTGCCCAGCCCCTGGCAGTCTTGATGGGGCTGGGCACGGCATGCACGCTCTAGGTAGCCCTCGTCAAACCTCGTGCAACTTCAGCGCCCTCACCAGTGACAGCAGCTGGGCACGGCGAGGGCCAGAGGCCAGGGGTTCAACCGCCAGAACTTCCAGCGGCGGGCTCGGCAGACGGTCGCGAAACAGCATCAAGCACCGGGCGGCATCGTCACGACGCGAACCGTAACCGATGGCCTGGGCATCACTACACTGACGGTAGGCGGCCTGAGACCAACACCTTGTCTGGGGGTAACAGGCTGCCAGCGTGTCGATCAGCTGGCCGCGTTCGAGGCCCAGTCTGGGCAAGAACGGAGAGTGGAAGCTGACGTAGCGCAACCTGTGTGGCAACCGGATCCGTGCCAGGTGGAAATGCTTCAAGGATGGCAACTCGAACAGGCCGGGTGGAGACAGGCACACGTCATGCAGAATCGACTCCATAAAGGCAGCCTCGGCCGTACTGGCAAGATAATAGGTGTGCACGGGTATGTCTTGCTCGTTCAGGATCGGCGCAAAACGGGTATCACCCCAACCTTCGGAAAAAGTGTCGGCCCGCGTCTGCGGGTAGTGGCGCGTGCAAAAAACGTGGTACCAGACCGCCACGTCATCATGGCTCAGCTCCCGGACGGCAAAGTCTTCCGCTGGCCCGGGTCGAGGCACAGACGGCCTGCACACAGCATCGGCCGGCAAACCATGATCATCATCCGGCTGCTTCTCGACGGTCATGTCGCACGCCCCTATCAGGCCACATAACTGCTTTGACGCGCTTCGATGGCGCGCAGCAAAGCCTGCCGGTGGCCCAGCGCGTCCTTGGGCGCCAACGGCCTGCCCTGTTCATCGGCCAACCAGCTGTTGGGGTAATGGAACCACGCTGCTAACGCCCAAGGATCCGACACCTCTCCCCAGGCCCCCAGAACATCTCGCATGACCGGCAACGGTTGGTACATGGCGTCAAACTGGTAACGAGCGAAGAACTCTCGCCCGCCATACGACACGCCATAAATGCGACCACGCCGCTTCCAGTCACTGGCCGGCTGCGATTTACTACGTGGCGGCTGCGGCTGCAACGCATTGATCTGGTCGGCACTGAGCCAGTCGCCCTCGGCGAAGACCTGACGCAGGGTTTGCATGCGCCTGACCCGTTCCTCCAGCAGCTCGCTGCCCGGCTCCAGCAGGCCGGTGGCCACTTCGGCCAGATGATCGGCCCGACTGATCAACTGCTCCTGCCCGGCGGCCACCAACATCACCAAGGCCTTCTCCACCGCCTCGATGGCAGACGCGACGACGGCAGGATCGGCATCGGCAGGCACACCTACCGGCACATAACGGGTACCCGGTGGAGCAGTGACACCGGGCTGTTCCAGAAACTCGATGCTCATCCTTGCCACCTCCGAATGCGACATTGACGACATCTTATCATGAGTCGGCACTATCGTCATCAAAACTTGACGGAACACAGCTTCCTGATCGGGAACCATTAGAGCGTGTTATGAACCGAACCTGCAGGCAAGACTGACAGGTTCCAGGGATGACGCCAAAGCGGCCCTGGCTCAACCAGCATGAAACCAGGCCCCTGAGCAACGAGAAAAACAAAAGGCGCCCCATCCCCTGAAGATGGTGGCGCCCTGAGCAAGGAGATGGGGCGGCAACGCCCCGACAGCTTTACATGTTGTCGATCATCACCTGACCGAAGCCCGAGCACGAGACCTGCTCGGCGCCTTCCATCAGACGGGCGAAGTCATAGGTGACCTTCTTCGAGGCGATGGCCTTCTTCATCGACGAGATGATCAGGTCGGCCGCTTCGGTCCAGCCCATGTGACGCAGCATCATCTCGGCCGACAGGATCTCGGAACCGGGGTTCACGTAGTCCTTGCCGGCGTATTTCGGCGCCGTGCCGTGCGTGGCCTCGAACATGGCGACCGAATCCGACAGGTTCGCCCCCGGGGCGATGCCGATGCCACCGACCTGGGCGGCCAGCGCGTCGGAGATGTAGTCGCCGTTCAGGTTCAGCGTGGCGATCACCGAGTATTCGGCCGGGCGCAGCAGGATCTGCTGAAGGAAGGCGTCGGCGATCGAGTCCTTGACGATGATGTCCTTGCCGGTCTTCGGGTTCTTCAGCTTCATCCACGGGCCGCCATCCAGCAGCTCGGCGCCGAACTCGTTCTTGGCCAGTGCATAGCCCCAGTCACGGAAGCCCCCTTCGGTGAACTTCATGATGTTGCCCTTGTGCACGAGCGTCACGCTGGGCTTGTCGTTGTCGATGGCGTACTGGATGGCCTTGCGCACCAGGCGCTCGGTGCCTTCGCGCGAGACGGGCTTGATGCCGATGCCCGAGGTCTCGGGGAAGCGGATCTTGTCGACGCCCATCTCCTTCTGCAGGAAGTCGATCAACTTCTTCGCGTTCGGCGTCTCGGCCTCGTACTCGATGCCGGCATAGATGTCTTCGGAGTTCTCGCGGAAGATCACCATGTCGGTCTTCTGTGGCTCCTTCACCGGCGAGGGCACGCCGTCGAAGTACTGGACCGGCCGCAGGCAGACGTAGAGGTCGAGCTGCTGGCGCAGCGCGACGTTGAGCGAGCGGATGCCACCCCCGACTGGCGTGGTCAGCGGGCCCTTGATCGACACGACGTAGTCGCGCAGCACGTCCAGCGTCTCGTCGGGCAGCCACACATCCGGGCCGTAGACCTGGGTGGATTTCTCGCCAGCGTAGATTTCCATCCAGTGAATCTTGCGCTTGCCGCCATAGGATTTCTCGACGGCCGCATCGACCACCTTCAGCATCACCGGCGTGATGTCCATGCCCGTGCCGTCACCCTCGATGTACGGCACGATCGGATTGTCCGGCACATTCAGGGAGAAATCCGGGTTGACGGTGATCTTCTGGCCTTCGGTGGGAACCTTGATATGTTTGTACATGAACGGTGTCCAGGTTGTACGGCACGAAACCGATAGCTGTGGGAAGCGCATCTGCCACCCCGACGGCGACGGCTGCGCAACGGAAAGAGTAAATTATGCCAGTTACACGCCCGAAACTCTTAACCCCGTCCCGATCACGCTTCATCAGGGAAACCCCTCAATGAAACCCAGGATAGCCAGGGCAGGACAAGCCCTTGTCGGCCTCTGCCTGCTGGCAGGCACCGCCCTGCCCCTCCAGGCACAGACACCTTTCAATCTGCCCACCGTCGAGCTGAAGCTCGGCAAGCACAAGGTTCAGGCCGAAGTCGCCAGCACCGAAGCACAACGCTCACAGGGGCTGATGTACCGGCAGAGCCTCGGGCAGGATCACGGCATGCTCTTCGTGTTCTCTTCACCGGGCCAGTACTGCTTCTGGATGAAGAACACGCTGATCCCGCTGTCCATCGCCTTCATCGACGACGACGGGATCATCACCGACCTGGCTGACATGGCCCCCCGGGATGAGCGCAGTCACTGCCCCGGCAAGGCCGTTCGCTATGCCCTGGAAGTGAACCAGGGCTGGTTCGTGCAGCGGAAGATTGGCGTCGGCCACGAAATCATGGGGCTGCCGAAGCCTCCCCAATGAACGATGCCGGCATCTGCCGGCATCGTGTACACGCCACTGCACACCCCGATGGCGCCTGAAAATTGAATGGACTCGCTGGTATCAGTCGGGGTCGATCAGGCTCAGCCCTTCTTCAACTTGCCGTAGATGAACAGCACCAGGATGGCACCCAGCACCGAAGCGATCCAGCCAGCGGTCTCGCCCGGCTGGTAAAAGCCGAAGGCCCCACCGAGGAAATTCGCGACGGCCGAGCCGGCAATGCCGAGAATGATCGTCATGATCCAGCCATGGGCCTGGGTGCCAGGCATGATCGCGCGGGCCAGCAGGCCCACGATGAAACCAACCACCAGCATCTGTACGAAAGCAATCATCGTGTCGTGCTCCTTGATTCAAGCATGAAAACAGACAATCCCTGCACGTCGGCCGGATAGCACCGACCTGGCGCCACAGGGACCCAATCCGGGGCATCGAAACACCCGATCGCAAGGTCATCCCGCACACAGTTCTGCAGACAGGACAACCCCGGACGTGGCGATCATCCCACAGTTTTCGGGTTTGCCCTGCCTATACAGGGCGCTGACGGACGGTTTTTCAGGCAAGAATCCCGACCAGCAAGCGAGGTTTTTTAAAGTGATCCCTCAGCTCCCCCCCTCGCGGCGCCCCCTGGTCGCACGACGTGGGCCTTTCGGGACCGCCTGCCCAGGTGTGTCATCGGCACAACAATCCGGCAGACACGTCTCCACCGCGGCCACCAGGCTGCCTTCATGCAGGCGGATATCGAGCCGCTCACCCTCGGCCACGGCGCTGGCCGATTGGAGCACACGCCCCTGCCCATCCCGGACGATCGCGTAGCCCCGCGCCAGCACGGCCAGCGGGCTGATCAGCGTCAGACTGTTCTCTGCCATCCCAAGACGGGTCTGGGCCGCCTGATGCTGCGTTCTCATCGCCTGCCCCAGGCGCTGCACCAGCAGGCCCAGCCGCCCATCCGCCACCTGAGTGTCCGGCGGATTCAACGCCTGCTGCGCCCGCTCCCATCGCAGCCTGTTCTGATGCAGCATCCAGCGCCCCTGCTGTTGCAGTCGCTCCGCCAGACGGGACAGGCGCATCTGCTGGTGTGCCATCTGCTGCGCCGGCGATCTCAACAGTCTCTCCGTCATGTCCAGACGTTGCCCGAGGCGGTCGACATGGCGCTGCATGCCCAGTTGCAACCGCGCCCGCATCTGGCGCAGGCGTGCAAGCCTGTCCGCCCGGTCCGGGCTGACCAGCTCGGCCGCCGCCGTCGGCGTCGGGGCCCGCACATCGGCCACGAAATCGCAGATCGTGAAATCCGATTCATGCCCGACACCGCTCACCACCGGCAGCAGACAGACCGCCACCCGACGGGCCAGGCCCTCATGATTGAAGGCATCCAGATCCTCGAAGGATCCCCCGCCCCTGACCAGCAGCAGCACATCACATTCCTGCCGGCCTTCCGCCGCATCGAGGGCGGCGATCAGTTCGGCCGGCGCCTGCCTGCCCTGCACCGAGGCCGGGTAGATGATGACCCGGATCTGCGGCGCCCGGCGGCGCAACGTGGTCAGCACATCCTGAAGGGCGGCAGCCTTGAGCGAGCTGATGATGCCGACCGTTTCGACGACCGGCGGAAGCAGCTGCTTCAGCCCCGGATCGAACAGCCCCTCCTTCTCGAGCATCGCCTTCAGCCGCGCAAAACGCTGCCAGACATCGCCCGAGCCTGCCAGCTGCATCCGCTCCACCCCCAGCTGGAAATCCCCACGCGCCTCATAGATGCCGACACGTGCCCAGACCTCGACCCGATCGCCTTCCTTCGGGGAGAAATCGATCCGCTGTGCGGCCATGCGGAACATGACGGCCCGGACACTGGCCCCGGCCTCCTTCAGCGTGAAGTACCAGTGGCCACTGGCGGCCCGGGTCACATTCGACAGCTCACCCATGACGCGAAGCACACCGAAATGGGCCTGCAAAAGCCTGCCGGCCATCCGGTTCAACTGGCCGACCGTCAGCACATCGGGCAGGTCTTCCACATCCATCCCGGCTGTAACAAGCCGCTGCTGTTGTTTCATCGGTACTTTTATCCACACAAAAGCCGACACTTTCTGTATCAGCACCACAAGAACGCAAACCTGTCGGCTATCCGGCAGTGGCAGCACAAGTCGTTGAATGATATAGCGTTTTTGGCTGTCATTCAGAATGACCAAGGCACTGCACGACACCGGGTGAGCCTGTAATTACAGAGGTCAGTCCATGATCACCACAAGGTTATCCACAACCTTCCCCACACCGGTGCCCCGTTGCAGCCAGACTTGCCGATTCCGGTCAAAAAAACCGACAATCCGAGCGTTCCGCACCTCTGCGAAAACATCGACCCGGAGTGATCCCTTGTTTTCCATTATCCAGGCCGCTGGCTGGCCCATCTGGTTTCTGATCATCGCTTCCATCGCCACGGTCGCCCTGATCGTCGAGCGAGCCATCACCCTGCAACGCCGCAAGATCATTCCCCCCGGCCTGCTGGAAGAAGTCGTCACCCTGCATCGCAACCGTCAGCTCAATGCCGAGATGCTGGGCCGTGTCGAACGCTCGTCGGCCCTCGGCCGCGTGCTGGCCAACGGCCTGCGTCACGAGTTCGAGTCTCGGGACATGATCAAGGATGCGATGGAAGAGAGTGGTCGGGCCGTGGCGCATGACCTGGAACGCTTCCTGCCCACGCTGGGCACGCTGGCCACCGTGGCCCCGCTGCTCGGCCTGTTCGGCACCGTCATCGGCATGATCGAGATCTTCGGTTCGCAGTCCCCCGCCGGCAATGACCCGACCCAGCTGGCCTACGGCATCTCGGTGGCGCTCTACAACACCGCCTTCGGCATCGGCGTGGCCATTCCGGCCCTGCTGGCCTACCGCGCCTACCGTGCCCGGGTGGACGACTTCCTCGTCGAGATGGAGCAGCAGTCGCTGCGGCTCGTGGACGTGATCAAAGGCATAGGGGCACGGCATTGAACTTCCGGCGCTCGATCCGGCGTGAAGAGCCGGAAATCAACTTCATTCCGCTCATCGACCTGCTGCTGGTGATCCTGATCTTCCTGATGGTCACCACCACCTACAACCGCTTCCGGGAACTGGCCGTTGACCTGCCATCGGCCAGTGGCAAGCCCACCCCGGAACAGCCGGTGCAGATCCTGGTGGCGGTGACGGCAGAGGGTCATTACCGTATCGACCAGCAATCGGTCGGACCCGCCAACATCGCCACGCTGGCCACCGAGCTGGGCCGTGCCGCGGCCGACAAGGCCAACCCCGTCATCGTCATCTACGCGGATGCGGCCGCCTCGCATCAGGCCGTGGTGAACGTGCTGGAGAGCGCCCGGGTCGCTGGCCTGCCCCGGGTGAGCTTCGCCACGCAGACCAGAGAGACCCCTTGACCGGCGAACGGCTCCGCCAACACCTTGAAGGCTGGCTGCTCCGGATCTGGTTCGGGCCAGCCTCGACGACCGACCGACTGCTCGAAGTCCTGCTGGCCCCCCTCATGCGACCGCTATCCTGGCTGGTCGCCTTTCTGGCCCGCCGCAGGCGCAGGCACCTGAAACGCATGTCGAATGCCACCCGCCCTGCCGTCATCATCGTCGGCAACCTGGTGGCCGGTGGCGCCGGCAAGACCCCCCTCGTCATCGCCCTGTGTCAGGCCCTGTCCGCGAAGGGACTGAAGGTCGGCCTGCTCGCCCGGGGCTACCGGCGCACGGGCGACGAGCCTCTCCTCCTCGCGCCGGCCACGACAGCGGCCGAAGCCGGTGACGAAGCCCTGCTGCTGTCACGTGCCACCGGCCGACCTGTCGCGGTGGGTGCCCGTCGCGCCGATGCGCTGGCCCTGCTGACCCGGCACGTACCCGATCTGGATGTGGTCCTCTCCGACGATGGTCTGCAGCATGTGGCCCTGCCCCGCCGGCTGGAACTGGTGGTGATGCACGCGAAGGGACTGGGCAACGCCCGTTGCCTGCCCGCCGGCCCGCTGCGAGAGCCCGCCGACCGGCTCAAGAGCGTGGACGCCGTGCTGCTGCCCGCCCCCAGGCTCCCGGACCAGCACGATGCACCCGCCGGTGCGCCCCGCTGCTTCCCGACCCACACGCGCATCCGCGGCATCCGAACACTGGATGGCCGCCAGCACTGGCGCCCGGAAGATTTTGCCCAGGCATTCCGGCAGGCGCAGCTCGATGCCGTCGCCGGCATCGCCCGACCCGAACGCTTCTTCGACACGCTCACCGGACTTGGGCTCTCGATCCGTCCGCACCCGCTACCTGACCATGCCCAGCTCGACCCCCGGTGGCTGGCCGGGCTGCCCGGACGCTGGATCATCATGACGGCCAAGGATGCGGTCAAGCTGGATGAACTGCCCCCCTCACTGCGTGATCGCTGCCTGGTGCTCGACATCGAGGCGGTGCCCGATACCGCGCTGGTAGAATGGCTGATTGCTGAACTCGCCCCCCACCGATCATCATGATGGCTCTCGACATTCTCGTCTGCCCGCTGTGCAAAGGCCCGCTCACCTACGACCGCCAGCAGCAAACCCTGAGCTGCCAGGCTGATCGCCTGGCCTTCCCGATCCGCGACGGCGTGCCTGTCATGATCGAAGACGAGGCCACCCCGCTGGATGCACCGTCGGCCGCCTCACCAGCCAACCCGCCCGCCTCTGCCGGCCCCAACAGCCCGGCAACACACTGACCCATCCCACCCGCCCCACCGCCTGCAGCGCACCCACACCCCGATGGCTGACATCAACCCCTCTCCCTTCGTCGTCCTGATTCCGGCACGGATGGACTCCTCCCGGCTGCCGGGCAAGGCACTGGCCGACATCGCCGGCATACCGATGGTGGTACGGGTTGCCAATCAGGCCCGACAGTCTGCGGCCGGTCATGTGGCCATCTGTACCGACAGCCCCGAGATCGCCGACGTGGCCAGATCGCATGGCCACGATGTCGTGATGACCCGCGAGGATCATGCCTCCGGCACCGAACGGCTGGGCGAGGCTGTCCAGCAACTGCAGCTGCCCGATGACAGCATCGTGGTGAACGTCCAGGGCGACGAGCCTGAAATGCCGCCGGCACTGATCAACGCACTGGCCGAACGGCTGGCAGCCGACGCTTTCTACCCGATGGCCACGGCTGCCCATCCGGTTCAGAGCGCCGAAGACTGGCTGAACCCGAACGTGGTCAAGGTGATCGGCGATCATGACAACCGTGCCCTGCTCTTCTCGCGAGCCCCCATTCCCTGGCACCGGGCACACTTCGGCCAGCCACTGGCCGGGATGGCCGGACAGGACGGCCTGGCTCAGGCCTTCAACGAAGCGCGGCCCCTGCGCCATATCGGCATCTACGCCTATCGCGCCGGATTTCTTGCCCACTACGCGGGACTCAGCCCCTGCCGGCTGGAGCAGATCGAGGCACTGGAACAGCTGCGCGTGCTCTTTCACGGTTATCCGATCAAGCTGCTGATCACCGACCAGGCGCCCCCTGCCGGTGTCGATACCCCGGAAGACCTGGCCGCCGTGCGCCAGCGCTTGGCGGGCTGAACCGGTCATCGGGACGCCGACACCATCGCCGGCCTTGCCCGCCGGGCCGATTTTCGCCTGCGCGATTCCTGCCGCCCAAGCTCCTAGGGTTTTCCTCCCGACTGCAGCCCTGATGCCCAACTGCGGCTAAAATCACCCTTCTTCGGCCATGTCGAAGACCGGTTCTACCGTACGGACAAGGCAGTCGGTACGGATCTGGCACGGACGATTCACTCCCGACATGAGCAGGTGCCGCACCGGTTCGCGGCCATCATCGGTTTCATCCGCCGACGATCGTTTTCAAACAGGATCCCCCATGAGATTGATACTTCTTGGCCCACCGGGCGCAGGCAAGGGCACACAGGCCAACTACATCAAGGAACGCTTCGGCATTCCCCAGATTTCCACCGGCGACATGCTCCGTGCTGCCGTCAAGGCAGGCACCGAACTGGGTCTGGCCGCCAAGAAGGTGATGGACGAAGGCAAGCTGGTCTCCGACGACATCATCATCGGCCTGGTCAAGGCTCGCCTTGAAGAACCCGATTGTCAGAATGGCTACCTGTTCGATGGCTTCCCCCGCACCATCCCCCAGGCCGAAGCCCTGCGCAGCGCGGGTGTTCGCCTCGAGCACGTGGTGGAACTGAAGGTTCCGGATGACGACATCATCGACCGCATGAGCGGTCGCCGTGTCCACCTGCCGAGCGGCCGCAGCTACCACATCCGCTTCAATCCGCCCAAGGTCGAGGGCAAGGACGACGTGACGGGCGAAGCGCTGACGCAACGTGACGACGACCGGGAGGAAGTGGTTCGCAAGCGGCTTGAGGTCTACCAGAGCCAGACCCGTCCGCTGGTCGATTACTACCAGCAGTGGGCAGCCACCGGTGATCCGATCGCACCGGCCTATCACAGCCTGGAAGGCGTGGGCTCGGTCGAGAAAATCCGCGACAGCATCTTCAAGGCACTGGCCAGCTGACCCCCTCCCCAAGTCTCCTGCAGTGGTGCAGAAGACGCGCAAGACGCAGGCATGAGGGAAAAAACCATCTGCCCTCATGGCCCGCGTGTCAGCCCCCCGCTGGCATCAAGCTGACACCTGCAGCTCGGCCAGCCTCGTTTCCAGCCAGGCAGCCAGCGCCAGCAGGTTCGCATCTGCATGCCGGCGGCCCACCAGCTGCACCCCGACCGGCATCTGAACGGACGCACCTCCCGCGGCTTGCGGCACGGCGACCTTCCCCGCTGGCAGGCTGATCGCCGGCACACCGGCAAACGAGAACGGCAAGGTCTGCCCCAGAACCGCCTGCCGGACACTCATCGTGCCCACCAGCGTCTCGGCCTCTTCCTGCCCGCGTCGCGGCGTCACGATGGCCGTTGTCGGCAACAGCATGGCGTCCACACCAGCCAGCGCGGCATCCAGATCAGCCGAGAAAACCTCCCTCGCCTGCATGGCCGTGATGTAATCCTGCGCCGGCAGCGCCCGGCCGGCATCGAGTGGCCCCAGCACGGCCTCGGAAAAACCTTTCCCCCCCTCATCCAGAGCCTGCCGGTGAACCCAGGCCGCCTCTGCTCGCACGATCGGGGTATAGAAACGCCACGAACGATCCATGTCCTCCGGCTCGGCATCCACCAGCGTCACCTCTGGGGCCAGAGCCCCCAGCAGCCGGTCGAAATGCTCACGCATGCCTGCATCCAGCCTGCCCGCCAGCCACTGACGTGGCACACCCAAGCGTGGCTTGCGGGCCAGACGGCCGTGAGACAGCCCATGTCCGGACAGCACCTGATAGACCAGCGCGGCATCCGCCACCGAGCGGGTCAACGGGCCGCCATGATCACAGGTCCAGGACAGCGGCAGCGCCCCATCCAGCGGCACATGTCCCCGGGTCGGCTTGAAGCCCACCACACCGCAGAAGGCAGCCGGAATGCGGATCGAGCCACCGGTATCACTGCCAATCGAGACACTGCCCAGCCCGGTAGCCACTGCGACACCGGAACCACTGGACGAGCCGCCAGACTGCCGGGCCGGATCGAAAGGATTGCACACATCCCCGGTCCAGCGGTTCTCGCCAGTCGCCCCCAGCGCGATCTCGTGCATGTTGGTCTTGGCGAACACCAGCGCACCGGCCGCTTCCAGCCGTTTCACCACGGTGGCAGACCCAACCCCCAGTGAAGGCAGGCTGGCCCTGGTTCCGGCACGTGTCGGCGCCCCCGCCAGCTGAAACAGATCCTTCACGCTGATCCAGGTGCCCAGCAGCGGCTTCATGCCGCTATCGGTATCGGCCCTACGCAATGTGGAGGTCAAGGCTTGCGCCTGCTCGCGCGCGCGTGTCCAATCAACCCATGCGAGAGGATTCAGATGCTGAACCCCGGCCGCACGCGCTTGCAGCTGCGCCACTTCGTCCAGCAGACAGCGCCCGCCATCGAGCAGCAGACGGCGCTGCTCCCGGATGGGCAGGCCCATGGGCAACGAATCGGACATCGTACAAACCTCCAGAAAAGGGGACACGTCATGTATCGGGAAGAGCGGTTATACAGGCTGCCGGGGATCACGGGCAAGCACGCAGCAGACAGGCTGCCCACTGGCCGGGAACACAGGAAGACGCCGATGATCCGCCCGGCGGATGAACAGACGCTATCATGAGCATACCCTTTGCAGGACTCTGACCGATGAAAAACCAGCCGCCTCATCGCGCCCTGAACGCCGGCAAGATCCGTTCGGCCGTCTATGACGAAAACAGGCAGACACTGGAGATCGCATTCCACGAGGGATTGCTGCGCAGCTACCGGAACCTGCCGGCCGGAGTGGCACGCCGCTTCTTTGCCGCACCCAATCCTGCCAGCTTCTGGGAAGACCGGATCGCCGAAGAATACCCGATGACCCAGACCCGCATCACCACCCCCCCGCCGGTGATGGAAGATGCCACGGCCGATGCGCTGTCACAGCTCAACGCGCTGTTCCAGCGGCCCGACACGCGCTGACAGGCTGCTTCGGTCTTCAGTCATATCCTACCCTCAGCAACAGCAGCCCTGGCAGCAAACGGCGGCCCCTCTTCCGAACCTCTCCGATCATGCTCCAGTTGCCCACCGGCTTCATTCCTGGCGGCTCCCAGGCCAGCTTCCCGGAAACGGCTTGCATCATCCACCTCTTTCATGGCCATCGGCTGATCCAGCGCATCCACGGCCAGCCCGCCTTGCGCCGGCAGGACTATGGTGAGCTGATCGGCAGCCACAGCCACTGCGAAATCATCGGCCAGTACGAGGGTCAGCTCCATCTGGCCATCGCGCTGCCAGCGGCCTTGCCGATGCCTTCGCTGCCGGACGGCTGGCAGGCCGATGGCCTGCGCCAGTGGTTCGGCCAGCTCCCGGACACCCATGCCGCCATCGCGCTGCAGGGCAGTCAGTTGCTCGACTGGTCGCGCACCCACCGTTTCTGCGGTGCCTGTGGCACACCGACCCTGCGGGTCGGCCATGAACGGGCCGTCCGCTGTCCCCGCTGTGCTCTGACCAGCTACCCCCGCATCTCGCCCGCCATGATGGTTCTGATCACGCGTGGCCGCCAGATGCTCCTGGCCCACAACGTCCAGTTTCCGCCGGGGCGCTACAGTGCGCTCGCCGGTTTCCTCGAGGCGGGAGAGACGATCGAAGCCGCCATCCATCGTGAAGTTCATGAAGAAGTGGGTCTCAGGGTTCACCAATTGCGGTATTTTGGCAGTCAGAGCTGGCCCTTTCCCAACTCACTGATGATCGCCTTCACGGCCGAATGGCTGTCGGGCGAGGTTCAGCCCGATCGAAGCGAAATCGCGGATGCCCGCTGGTTCGACCCCGAAAACCTGCCCGATCTCCCGCCAGCCGGCATCAGCATCTCGCGTGCGCTGATCGACCACACCGCTGCGCGGCTGCGTCAGCTGCCGGCGGACACCTCTCCGTGATGCAGCGCACACCCGCAACGGGCTGATACCACCGTCCGGCCTTCATGTCGGATTTCCATACATTTCTTCATTGCATCAGCCAGAATGGTGTGTCATATAACACACCAGCTATTGTTTTCTCACAACAAATTAGTAAGATTTCTTTAAACGATCTCGTGCGGAGGTTCCCGTGTCTGCATCTCCATCCTCACTCAGGGCCGCCACCCACACGGCTCGATGTTTTCCATCCATCCGCCAGACGGCGCTGACGGTGCTCGTGTGCGCAGCCCTCGGCTCATGCGGCGGCAGTGGCGGCGGCGGTGGAGGCAAACCGACCCCGCCACCCGTCCAGCCCGACGTCAGCATCAAGTTCGAGCTGCCACCGGCCATCACCCCCGTCGTCGAAGGACAGGCTGCCGGCGTGGCAGCGGCCGCCCAGCCAGCCGCCGTGCTGCAATCCCAGGCATCGTCACCGGTGGCCTATGACCAGCGCACACCACAGCGCGTCTGGGTGGTGAACCCCGATCAGGACAGCGTCTCGGTGCTCGACAGCGCGGGCCACGCTGTTCTGAAGGAAATCCCCGTCGGCACGGCCCCTCGAACACTGGCCATCGACAACGCCGGCTACGTCTGGGTCAGCAATCGGGGCAGCGGCAGCCTCAGCATCATCCACCCCGACACGCTGGAAGTGGTCACCACCATCAACCTGTCTCCCTCGGCTCAGCCCTACGGCGTCGTCAATGCGCCGGATGGCAGTGGCGTCTGGGTCAGCCTGATCGGCAATCAGGAGATCATGCAGTTCGATCCGGTCTCCCGTCAGCTGAAGCAGCGTATCGGCGTCGGCCCCGAAGTCCGCCATCTGGCCATCACCCCTGACAGCAGGATGCTCCTGGCCAGCCGCTTCATCTCCCCGCCGCTGCCGGATGAAAACACCTTCACGCCGCGCATCAAGGGAGAGGGCGTGCGCGGTGGCGAAGTCATGGTGGTGCGCCTCGACCAGCCGCAGCCGAAGCTGCAGAGCATCATTCCGCTCGCCGTCAGCGAGGTGCCCGACAGCGCCATCACGGGCCGCGGCCTGCCCAACTACGTGGGCGCCGCCGCCATCTCGCCCGATGGCAGGACCGCCTGGATTCCGTCCAAACAGGACAACATCCAGCGCGGCAGGAAGCGTGACGGGCTACCGCTGGAGTTCCAGAACACCATTCGCGCCATCGTCTCGAAAGTGAACCTGGACGGCCAGAGGCCCACCGAGAACCTGGAGGCCCGCTTCGACCTGGACAACACCAGCCTGGCCAGTGCCGTGGCCTACACACCGGACGGCAGATACCTGCTCGTGGCACTCGAAACCTCGCGTGAAATGGCGATCATGGATGCCAGGACCGGTCGTGAGATACGGCGCTTCATCATGGCCGGTGGATTTGCACCGCAGGGCGTCGCCATCTCGGCCGACGGCAAGCAGGCCGCCGTCGCCAACTTCATGAGCCGCGATGTGAGCTTCTTCGATCTCAGTGCACTGACCGAAGACCCGCAGAGCGTCAATGTCCTGCCCGGACACGTTCGCGTCGAAACGCTCAGCACGCCGGAGAAGCTCCCTGCCCAGATCTTCCGGGGCAAGCAGCTGTTCTACGATGCCTTCGACCCCCGCCTTGCCACGGATCGCTACATGAGTTGCGCCGCCTGCCACAACGACGGTTATGGCGATGGCCGCGTCTGGGACATGAGCGGTTTCGGCGAAGGCTTGCGCAAGACCATCTCGTTGCGGGGCCACGGCGGCAAGAAGGAGCGGCTGCATTGGAGCGGCAATTTCGATGAAGTGCAGGACTTCGAGCAGCAGATCCGTGCCCTGTCCGGCGGAGAGGGTCTGATGACCGATGCCCAGTTCCGCGGCCGGCGAAACGACCCGCTGGGATACCCGAAAGCCGGTGCCTCCGAAGATCTGGATGCACTGGCCGCCTATGTGGACAGCCTGACCACTTACGCCCCGAGCCCCTGGCGCGCACCCGACCGCAGTCTCAGCACGGCCGCCAGGGCAGGTGAAGCGCTGTTCGACAGCAAGACCTGCGCCACCTGCCACAGCAGCCCTGATCTGGGCGGCGACGGCACGAAGCTCGATGACATCGGCACGCTGAAAGCCGAGCCGGGCGTCAGCGGCCAGGTTCAGGGAGAACCGCTGACCGGCATCGCCACGCCAGGGCTTCGAGACGCCTGGTACAACGCCCCCTACTTCCACGATGGTTCCGCGCAGACACTGCCAGACGCCATCAAGGCGCACAAGGACATCGCCCTGAGCGATGAAGACGTCGCGCAGTTGAGCGCCTATATCCGGGAAGTGGGTAACGGCGAATGAGCAGACGGGCCGGCTGCCGCCGGCCCCCATGAAAAAACCCCTGCAGGAAAACCTCGCAGGGGTTTTTTCAGGACGGCGCGCCAGCAACGACCAGCCTGATCGCACCGTCGGAGACCAGTCGGCAGTTACACCGCCGACAGATGCTGGTTGACGAGCTTCGTCATCTCGAACATCGACACTTCATCCTGACCGAAGACGGCCCGAAGCCTGTCATCGGCACGAATCATCCGCTTGTTCTGGGGATTCTGCAGATCATGCTGCTTGATGTACGCCCAGATTTTCTTCGTCACTTCCGTGCGGGGCAGCGGCTCTCCCCCCACGACGGCAGCCAGTGCTTCGCTTGGCTTCAGAGCCTTCATGAAAGCGGCGCTCGGTGCCCGCTTTGCGGTCGGCTTCTTGTCGGATTCAGCCGACTTCGTGCTGTTGGTCATCACTTTTCCTTGTTATTGGTTGTCGTTGTCTCAGAGGTCAGGGGCAGCCATCGCCGGCGCCCAGACACCGGCGATCATAGCCCTCAGCCCGCTTCTCCCTCACGTTGAGCACGACGACGCTCGTGCTCTTTCAAAAAGCGTTTGCGCAAACGGATACTTTTTGGGGTGATTTCCACCAGTTCGTCGTCCGCGATGAACTCGACGGCCTTCTCCAGCGTCAGCTCGATCGGTGGCGTCAGGTTGATGGCCTCGTCCTTGCCCGAAGCCCGGATATTCGTCAGCTTCTTCTCCCGGATCGGATTGACGACCAGATCGTTGTCGCGGGTATGGATGCCGATGATCATCCCCTCGTACAGCGCATCGTTGGGCTTGACGAACATCCGGCCACGGTCCTGCAGCTTCCACAGCGCATAGGCCACGGCCGCACCATCATCCTGCGAAATCAGCACGCCCTGACGGCGGCCCTCGATCTCGCCCGCCCATGGGCCATAATCCTCGAAGACGTGGCTCATGATGCCGGTGCCCCGGGTGGTGTTGAGGAAATCACTCTGAAAACCGATCAGGCCCCGCGCCGGAACGCGGTATTCCAGACGAACCCGGCCCTTGCCGTCCGGCTCCATGTTCTGCAGCTCGCCACGGCGGGTGCCCAGCATCTCCATCACGGCGCCCTGGTGGTTCTCCTCCAGGTCCATCGTCAGCTGCTCGTATGGCTCCTGACGCTCGCCATCGACGATGCGCATGCGCGGCTTCGGCCGCGATACCGCCAGCTCATAGCCCTCACGCCGCATGTTCTCCAGCAGGATCGTCAGGTGCAACTGACCACGACCCGACACCACGAAGGTGTCGGCATCGGCCGTGAATTCGACCTTCAGCGCCACGTTGGCCTGCAGCTCCCGCTCCAGCCGCTCTCGGATCTGGCGGCTCGTCACGAACTTGCCCTCGCGCCCGGCCAGCGGCGACGTGTTGACGAGAAACTCCATCGTCAGCGTCGGCTCATCGATGCGCAACAGCGGCAGGGGATCGGGGTTGCCCACCCTGCACAGGGTCGAACCGATGTCGATGCCCTCGATGCCGTTGATCGCCACGATGTCACCGGCCTGCGCAAACGGCACCACCTCCCGCTCCAGCCCACGGAAACGCAGCACCTGATTGACCTTCGCCGTCACCGGCGTGCGATCACCGTGCATCAGCAGCACCTGCTCGCTGCCCCGGATCGTGCCGCGATTGATCCGGCCGATCCCGATCCGGCCCACATAACTCGAATAATCGAGCGCCGAAATCTGGAACTGCAACGGGCCATCCACATCATCGGCACGCGCCGGCACCCGGTCCAGAATCGTCTGGAACAGGGGCGCCATCGACGGCGGCTGAGCCGCCGCGGCCGCTTCTGCATCATCCAGATCCAGCACCGCGTAGCCAGCCAGGCCCGAGGCATAGACCACCGGAAAATCCAGCTGCTCTTCCGTGGCACCCAGACGGTCGAACAGGTCGAAGGTCTGATCCACCACCCAATGCGGCCGCGCACCCGGACGGTCGATCTTGTTGACCACCACGATCGGCTTCAGCCCCAGCGCCAGCGCCTTGCGCGTGACGAAACGGGTCTGCGGCATCGGCCCGTCCATCGCATCGACCAGCAGCAGCACCCCATCGACCATCGACAGCGCACGCTCCACCTCGCCGCCGAAATCCGCGTGTCCCGGCGTGTCGACGATGTTGATCCGCGTGCCCTGGTACTCGACCGCGCAATTCTTGGCCAGAATGGTGATGCCGCGCTCACGCTCCAGATCATTGGAGTCCATCACACGCTCATCGACCTGCTGGTTGGCGCGGAACGTGCCCGACTGCCGCAGCAGCTGATCCACCAGCGTGGTCTTGCCGTGGTCAACGTGGGCAATGATGGCAATATTGCGAATCGGCTGAACCGATGTATGTGTTTTGGAGTCAGACACGCTCTATCTCGAAGAAAAGAGGTTGTTATCAATCAATCCACGATGACCCGCACCGGCAAGGCAGCGGCCAGACCATCTGGCAGCGTACCGTATCGGGCCAGCCCCAGCAGGCGTCCATCGTGCAGCACGGCCAGCTGCGTCGCAGCTGGCCCGAATCCTTCGGCCGCCTCGAAGCGGTCGGCCGGCACACCCTGCCCCTGTGCGAATCGGGCAGCAGCGGCATCGCCCAGCGTCACGGTCGGCCAGCCATCGACCAGGTTCAGAAGCCCCTGCAGATACGCCGCGGCCACCGCCGGGCCTCCGTCGACGAGCTGCTGCAGGGGAACCGCATCACGCACGTCGAAGTCACCCACCCGCGTACGACGCAACGCCGACAGGTGCGCGCCACAGCCCAGCATCTCGCCGAGATCACGTGCAATCGACCGGATGTAGGTTCCCTTGCCACAAACGATCTGAAGACGGACCCGTTCACCGTCGAAGGACAGCAGCTCGATCGAATCGACGCGCACCTGGCGTGGTGGCGCCTCGATCGGCGCCCCTTCCCGGGCATGACGGTACATCGCCTTGCCGCCCACTTTCAGCGCGGAATACACCGGTGGCGCCTGCATGATGAGCCCCACGAAGGACTTGAGTGCCGCCTTCAGATCAGCCTCGCCAGGACGCTGGTCCGAGCGGCTCAGCACCTCGCCCTCCACATCATCCGTGGTGGTACGGATACCGAAGCGCACCTCGGCTTCGTAGGCCTTGTCATGGGTCAGCGATGCGCCTGCCAGCTTGCAGCCCTCACCGAACATCAGCGGCAGCACACCACTGGCCATCGGGTCGAGCGTGCCCCCATGACCGGCCTTGTCGGCTGACAGCAGACGGCGGACCTTTTGCAGCGCCGTATTCGAGGACAGGCCCACGGGCTTGTCGAGCAGCAACAGACCGTGAACCTTCAAACGGGGTCTACCGGATCATCGGCCGCACGCTGCGCATTGGCCTCGTCGATCAGGCGGCTCATTTCCATGCCACGCTTCGTCGACGCATCGTGTGAAAAATGCAGCTCCGGTGTCGTGTGAATGCGCACCCGACGACCGATCTGCGAGCGCAGGAAGCCCGACGCGGCACGCAGACCCTGCAAGGTCTGCGCAACATGCTCGGGATCATCCGGCAGCACCGAGAACCAGACCGTCGCATGCGCATAGTCTGGTGTCAGATCCACACCTGTCACCGTCACCAGACCCAGACGCGGGTCCTTCACTTCCGAGCGGATCAGCTCGGCCAGCTCCTGATGCAGCAGCTCCGTCACGCGCAGCGCACGTCCCGGGGTCGCTCCTGGCTTTCGTTTCATCCGTTTCTCAACTCATCATCGACAAAGCGCCCCAGGCTCCCAGGCGCTTTGTCGAACAGCACCGTCGGATCAGCGCCGATCCAGCCAGGCTTTCAGCCGGCCGGACAGGGGCCCTTCTCCGGATCAGACCGAGGTCGGCAGCGACAGCGTACGCGCCACTTCCTTCACCTCGAACACTTCCAGCTGGTCGCCTTCCTGGATATCGCTGTAGTTCACCAGCGAAATGCCGCACTCGAAGCCTTCCTTCACTTCCTTCACATCGTCCTTGAAGCGCTTCAGCGAATCGATGCGGCCCGTCCAGATCACCGTGGAATCGCGCAGCAGGCGAACCTCGGCATCGCGACGCACCAGACCTTCCATCACGCGGCAACCAGCCACCGTGCCCACCTTCGTGACGCGGAACACCTGACGGATCTCGACCAGACCGATGACGGTTTCGCGCTTCTCGGGCGACAGCATGCCTTCCATCGCCGACTTCACATCGTCCACGGCGTCGTAGATGATGTTGTAGTAGCGGATGTCGACACCATTCGACTCGGCCATCCGGCGTGCCGGCATGTCGGCCCGCACGTTGAAGCCCAGCACCACGGCCTTCGAGGCGATGGCCAGGTTGATGTCGCTCTCGGTGATGCCGCCCACCTGCGCATGCACGATCTGCACCTTGATCTCGTCGTTCGAGAGTTTGAGCAGCGCGTGCGCCAGCGCTTCCTGCGAACCCTGCACGTCGGCCTTGATGATCAGCGGCAGCGTCTGAACCTCGCCCTCGCCGATCTGGTCGAACATGTTCTCGAGTTTCGCAGCCTGCTGGCGTGCCAGCTTCACATCACGGAACTTGCCCTGACGGAACAGCGCGATCTCGCGCGCCTTGCGCTCGTCGGCCAGTGCCACCAGCTCCTCGCCGGCCTGCGGCACATCGTTCAGACCCTGGATCTCGACCGGGATCGACGGCGTCGCCGACGTGGCCGCCTTGCCGGCCTCGTCCATCATCGCCCGGACACGCCCCCAGGTGGAACCGACCAGCACCGTGTCACCGCGCGACAGCGTGCCGGACTGCACCAGCACGGTCGCCACCGGGCCACGGCCCTTGTCCAGACGCGCCTCGATCACCAGACCCCGTGCCGGCGCCTTCTCCGGCGCGGTCAGCTCGAGGATCTCGGCCTGCAGCAGCACGTTCTCCAGCAGGTCATCGATGCCCTCACCGGTCTTGGCCGAGATGCCGACGAAGGGCACATCGCCGCCATACTCCTCCGGCACCACGCTCTGCGCGACCAGCTCCTGCCGAACCCTGTCCGGGTTGGCTTCGGGCTTGTCGATCTTCGTGATGGCCACCACGAGCGGCACTTCCGCCGCACGGGCGTGCGAGATCGCCTCGATCGTCTGGGGCATCACACCATCATCGGCAGCCACCACCAGGATCACGATGTCGGTGGCTTTCGCACCACGCGCACGCATCGCCGTGAAGGCCGCGTGACCCGGGGTATCGAGGAAGGTCACCACACCGCGCGGCGTCTCGACGTGATAGGCGCCGATATGCTGCGTGATGCCACCCGCCTCGCCTGAAGCCACCTTCGTGCGACGCAGATAGTCGAGCAGCGAGGTCTTGCCGTGGTCGACGTGACCCATCACCGTGACGACCGGCGGACGCGGCAACAGCGGGCCGACGTCCTCGTGTGCCACCTCGTCCAGCATCGCCTCCGGATCATCCAGTTTGGCCGCGATCGCCGTGTGACCCATTTCCTCGACGAGAATCATCGCGGTTTCCTGATCCAGCACCTGGTTGATCGTCACCATCTGGCCCAGCTTCATCAGCTGCTTGATCACCTCGGTGGCCTTCACCGCCATCTTGTGAGCCAGATCGGCCACCGTGATGGTTTCGGGCACATGCACTTCACGCACGATCGGCGTCTCGGGCTGGCTCGGCTGATGATGCCCACCTCGCCCACCACGATCGTTGCCACGACGCGGGCCACGGGTGCGCCAGCCGGCGCCTGCGCCACCGGCGCTGTCATTGCGGCCCCCCTTGGCCGGACGACGACGCCTGGACGCATCATCCTGCCAACCCGACTGCTTCTCACCCCGGGCATTCTTGTTGCGCGAACCGGCCGATTCACCGCCGCTACCAGCCCCCTGGCCAGCAGCCGGCGCGCCCGCTGCCGGACGATGCAGCGTGCCACCCCGACGGGCCTTGTCGCCCGAGGCGGATGCCCCCTGAGCCGCAGGCGCCTGAGCCGGCGCAGCAGGTGCTGGCGGCGGCGGCGGCGGTGGACGACGGCTGGCTTCCAGCAACCGGTTGATGGCAGCCACTTCCGCCTCGGCACGCTTGCGTGCGGCCGCCGAGGCCGCGGCCTCTTCCTTCGCGCGACGGGCAGCCTCGGCCGCCTGCTCGGCAGCGAGCCTCGCGGCCTCCTCGGCGGCAGCACGCTCTGCAGCGGCCTTCTGTTCGGCCGCCTTGCGCTGTTCTTCGGCCTGCTGGCGGGCAGCCTGATCAGCACCCTGCTGCTCGCGCAGCTTGCGCTGCATCTCCCGGGCCGCAGCCGCCTCACGCTCGGCCTCCGCCTGCATCTTCGCCAGCCGCTCGCGCTCGGCACGCGCCGCTTCCTCGCGACGCGAGGCTTCAGCCGCAGCTTCGTTCTCGCGCTGGCGGTCGCGTTCCAGACGCGCCGTCTTCTCGCGCAGCTCACGGGCCTGGCGCTCCATCAGCGCCTGCTGGCGGCGAGCCTCCTCTTCACGCAGGCGGCGCTGCTCTTCATCGATGACGGAACGGGCCGACTGAACGGGCGGCGGTGCCACCGGCGGTGGCGGAACCTGCTCGACCACAGGCACAGCACCCGGGGCAGCATCGGCCGCATCACGCTTGACGAACGTGCGCTTGCGGCGAACCTCCACCTGGATGGTTCGTGCCTTGCCGGTGGCATCCGCCTGCTTGATTTCAGACGTCTGCTTGCGAACCACCGTGATCTTCTGACGCTTGTGCGTCTCAGCGCCACCATGCGAGGCGCGCAGTGCCGACAGCAAACGCTCCTTGTCCGATTCCGTCAGGGAATCGGAAGGATGTTTCTTGTCCACACCTGCCGCGCGCAACTGCTCCAGCAGCACCTCAGCAGGTACTTTCAGTTCCGCAGCAAATGTCTCAACGTTCGTACTGGCCATTAGTTCCTTCCGCTACTACCGATTCATCACGCGCGCCGTCCATGAATTCCCCGACCGGGGCAAGGTATCGACGCGCTCCAGGCTTGCCCGAGCCACACCGTCACGCATTGTCGCCATCGACGAACCAATGCTCACGCGCCTTCAGGATCAGGGCCCTGGCGCGCTCCTCGTCGAGCGCCGTGATTTCAATCAATTCATCCACCGCAAGTTCCGCCAGGTCGTCGCGGGTCCGGACATCGGCCTCGGCCAGCTTCACAGCCAGCTCACGATCCATGCCCTCGAGAGACAGCAGATCCTCTGCCGTCGAGTTCAGCTTCTCTTCCGTCGCGATAGCCTGGGTCAGCAGCGCATTGCGGGCACGCTCGCGCAGCTCATTGACCGTCTCCTCGTCAAAGGCTTCGATCTCCAGCATTTCCTCGAGCGGCACATAGGCGATTTCCTCGAGGCTGGTGAAACCTTCGTCGATCAGGATGTCAGCCACTTCGGCATCCACATCGAGACTGCCCATGAAGACCGTGCGGATCGCCATCCGCTCGTCTTCCTGCTTCCTCTCGCTTTCCTCGGCCGACATCAGGTTGATCTGCCAGCCCGTCAGCTCGGAAGCCAGACGCACGTTCCGCCCGCCCGTACCGATGGCCAGCGCCAGATTGTCCTCATCGACCACCACGTCCATCACATGACGCTCTTCATCGACCAGGATCGACGAGACGTTGGCCGGTGCCAGCGCACCGATCACGAACTGGGCAGGATCCTCCGACCACAGCACGATGTCGACACGCTCGCCCGCCAGCTCCTGCGTCACGGCCTGAACCCGCGAGCCCCGGACACCGACACAGGTGCCGATCGGATCGACCCGGCGGTCAGCCGTGTACACGGCGATCTTCGCCCGAACACCGGGATCGCGCGCAGCAGCACGAATCTGAAGCAGCCCCTGCTCGATTTCCGGCACCTCCAGCTCGAAGAGCTTCATGATGAATTCGGGCGCCGTCCGGGACAGGAAGAGCTGCGGGCCACGTCCTTCACGGTTGATCTTCGACACCCAGGCGCGAACCCGGTCGCCGTTGCGCAGATTTTCCTTCGGGATCATCTGGTCGCGCGGCAGCCGTGCCTCGATGCGGCCGGACTCGACGATCGCGCCCTCGCGATCGATGCGCTTGATCGTGCCGGACAGCAGCGAATCACCCCGTGCCAGGAAGTCGTTGATGATCTGCTCGCGCTCGGCATCACGGATCTTCTGCAGGATCACCTGCTTGGCAGCCTGTGCACCGATGCGGCCGAACTCCACTTCCTCCAGCTCTTCCTCGATGTACTCTTCGAGCTGGATGTCCGGCGAGACCTTGCGCGCTTCCGTCAGGATGATCTGCAGATCATGATCGTCCAGCTCACCATCGGGCACCACCTGCCAGCGACGGAAACTGCGATAGCTGCCATCCTCACGGCTGATCGTGACGCGGATGTCGACTTCATCCGTGTAACGCTTCTTCATTGCCGACGCGAGCGCACTTTCCAGCGCAGCAAACACCACGTCGCGGCTGACGTTCTTTTCACGCGCCAGCGCATCGACCATCAGCAACAATTCACGTCCCTGCATAATGACTCCCTAGAAAACCGTCTTCGGCACCAAGCGCGCCCGGTCTACTTGCTCAAATCCAAATCGCAGCCAGTGGCAATCGGCCGACTGCAACGCAGCCTCGACCGGATCGGCCGGCAACGGCCTGGCCTTTGGCGGGCGCCGTCCCGGCACACCGCGCGAAGAACGGCCAGGCTTGACCGGCTGCTCCCGCCAGAGCAGCAGCCAGTCCGTATCCAGCGGGGCAGCCCCGCCTGCCTGCGCCACGGCAGGCAACGCGGCATCCGGCCCCAGAAGCGCCTGCGCACGGGCCAATGCCGGCACCGCAGGGACGAGCACACCCTGGAACTGGCGCCGACCGGCCTGCGGCAGGCGCAGCCACAACTTCACTTCCTCACCGGCGAAACGCTCGAAATCGGCGGGCTTGCGCAAACGTCTGTCCAGACCGGGCGACGAGATTTCCAGGCGGTCGTAATCGACGTCCTCGACCGTGAACAGATAGGACAGCTGGGTGCTGACCTTTTCGCAATCATCCAGCGTGATCGGCGTGTCGTGATCCGTATTCTCGATCGTGATGCGCAGCAGTCCGCCCTGGGCGAACTCCACGTCCACCACCTGATACCCCATCGCCTGCACGACCGGGTCAACCATCATTTCCAGGCCACTGCCTGCTTCTGCTGGATTGGCACCCACCTTCATCGCCCTGTTCAAATCCGCCCCTGCCGATCAGGCCCGCCCTACCGAAGCCCCGGTAACTGGCAGAGACTTCTCCACGCTGCCACCCGCAGCACTTTCATCCGGTAAAAAAAAATGGGCTATACCCAGCCCATTTCGCACAACAGCCACCCTTGACGAGGCAGCGCCAGAGCGCGGTCTGCATGCCGCCCTACAGCGAGCATCAGCCACTGGGAGCTGCCGGAAGCAGACTCTGCCGTCCATGAGGATGCGGCCAGCCGAGTAGCTCCGAACCATGACAAGACCGGCCCCCACCGCCGCCCGATGAACGGGACGGCCGACAGGCGTCAACCCAAGCCTTGCCAAGAGGGTAATGATAACCGATGAGGGGCAAAGACTCAAGATGAATCCCCCGCCTCACCCCCGGCGATTCAGCGCACCTTTGCAGCAGCCCTGCGCCTTGGCCTTGCCGCTCCCCCGGCCCCGGCGGTCGAGGCGACGCTGCGCTTGCCACGCACCTCACGCTCACTCCGGCTGGCTGTACGGGACTGACCCGGCCACTGACGGCCGCTCCCGGCATTGGGATCCCACGGCTGCCCAAGCCTGGCAGCAAACCCCGGTGTGGCACCGTAGCGCTCCTGGCGACCATCACGACGCATCGAACGGGTGATCCCCTCCATGTGCGCCGTATCGGAGGTCGGCTGCCAGTTGTCATCCTCATAGTTCACCCGGCGGGCAGGCTGTGCGACCCGGGTACGAGGCGCCACGTTCCCGTTGCGCTCCCTGGGCTTCATCCGGCGTGGACGACGATCCGGCAGCACGCTCTCACGCGCCACCTTCGACCAGTCCGTGTCGCCGCTGTAGGACACGGCCTGCGGCAGATAACGCGTTTCCGTCCAGCCACGACGCTCGCTGACCGTCAGCGTCCGCTTCTCGGCCGTCGGCTCCAGCACCTTGACCGACACCATGCGAGGCGCCTCGACCTCGGCGGCCGACCCACGCTCGTCTGCACGGACGCGACGGGCAGTTGCCCGTTTCTTCGGTGCCGCACCTTCTGCCCCGGCAGCCCCGTCGGCTGCACGCCTGCTCCCGCTTCGGCGACGGGGCGCACGTGCCGACGCAGCCTCACCCCCTTCGACAGCCTTGCGACGCGGCGCACCACGACCACGCTTCGGCGCCTGCGGCTGTTCCGGTACCTCACCCGCCGGCGTGACGGCCCGCCCGTCGGACAGGCTCTCGTCCCCGGCTGCGGCGGCACGCGAGGCTCCCCGCAGCAGGCGACGCCGTGTTGGATGACGGGCTCCCCCCGAAGAAGCACCTGCAGCGCGTCCCCTGCCAGCAGGTCTGGCCGCTGCCGTACCCGCCTCAGCCGGTACTGGCGTACCGGCGTTCTTGCGAACCTGCTGCTGCAGCTGACGCACCTCATCCTCGGTCAGCGCCTGAAAACGCCCGCGAACCAGCCGGGGCGGCAGGGCCACCGGACCAAAGCGGATACGCACCAGACGGGAGACCGTCAAGCCGACCGCCTCGAACAGCCGGCGAACCTCACGGTTGCGCCCTTCCAGAATCACCACGCGATACCAATGATTGGCACCATCGCCGCCGATATCCTCGATCGACTGCAGCATGGCCGGCCCATCGTCGAGACTGACCCCCGTCAGCAGCCGCTGCCTTGCCTCGTCATCGACACGGCCGAGCACCCGAACCGCATACTCACGCTCCCAGCCGTAACGGGGGTGCATCAGCCGGTTGGCCAGATCACCCGACGTCGTGAAGATCAGGAGACCCTCACTGTTCAGATCCAGCCGTCCGACCGCGATCCAGCGCGCTCCGCGCAACTTCGGCAACCGGTCGAACACCTTCGGGCGCTCTTCCGGATCGTCCCGCGTGACCAGCTCACCCGTCGGCTTGTGATAGAGCAGCACCTGCGGCACGGCAGCCGTCGCAACGCGCTTGCGCGGCAGGGGCTTGCCATTGACCCGGATCACGTCGCTGGCACCGACGCGCTGCCCGACATGAGCCGGCTTTCCATTGACCGACACGCGGCCGGAAATGATCAGCTCCTCCATGTCACGGCGCGAACCAATACCCGCATCCGCCAGGATCTTGTGCAGCTTCTCGGCCTCCGCAGCCGGCGCCGGGCCGCGCTTGCCGCCACGAGCCGCACCCGCACGCAACCCGATGGCCGCCTGACGGGCAAAGAACGGAACGGCATCCTCATCCACCGGCAAGCTCTGGCCTGCACCGGCCATCCGCGCAGCCGCTGACCGGCGCGAAGCGGACGCGTCGGACCGGGGCGCGCCTTCAGCCTCGCCGGCTGTCGTGACTGCCTCCGCGCCATCACCGTTTTCGGCCCGGCGGCGCCTCGACGCAGCCCGGGGTGCCCCCTGCCGTCTCATGAAACCGCGGCGACGCCCACGGCGGCGATTGTCCCCATCATCCCCACCTGCCACACCTCCCTGAGAAGGCGACAGATCATCTGGCAACGAATCACCTTCGTAGGTACCGGTCGCCACAACATTATCTTCCTGGTGCGTGCTATTCATGCAACTGCCACATCACTAAGCGTTATCTGCGGACGCCACCGCAGAGCGTTCTTCCGTCGTATCGGCCAACTGCTGACCGTCGACAGCCTCTGGCGCCTCATGCGCCCTGATATCCCTACCGAGCGGTGGGACCTGATCCTTCACATGATCTTCTCCGCCCAACGGGCCGGGTGGTGAACCGGCTGCCTCATGCCCGGCGGCTTCGGCCTCCTGATCCGGTGCCCCTTCTTCCGGAGCGGTCTCGTTCACCGGCACTTCTTCCGCAGGTGTCACCAGCGCCTGCAGCACATCGGCCGGCAGCGCCTCGTCATCCAGCGGCGGCAACTCGGCCAGCGCCTTCAGATTCAGATCATCCAGAAACTGCCGGGTCGTGCCAAAGAGCGCCGGTCTTCCCGGCACGTCCTTGACCCCGATCTGGTCGATCCAGCCCCGATCCTCGAGCGTCTTGATGATATGGGACGAAACCGTCACGCCCCGAATCTCCTCGATATCACCCCGGGTGACGGGCTGACGGTACGCGATGATCGCCAGCGTTTCCATCACAGCCCGGGAATAACGGGGCGGCTTCTCGGGGTTCATCCGCGTCACGAACCGCGCGATATCCGGCGCGCTCTGGAAACGCCAGCCCGAAGCCAGCGACACCAGATTCAGCGAACGCTCGATCCACTCTCCTCGCAGGATTTCGAGAATCTCGCGAACGGAGTCCGCACCGATCTCGACATCGCCCGCAAACAGCTGGCGCAGCTCAGGAATGGTCAGCGGCTTGTTTGCGCACAGCAACGCGCCTTCGATGACCCGTTTCACCTCGGAGGTATTCATCAAGCCGACACTGGGATGACAGAAAACAAATAGGCCGAAAAAGCAGGCAGAACCTCATGACGGGCCGATGCCCCGACACGGGCCGGCATCAGCGCCGACGGCGAGAACTCGTGAACACCCCTGTCGATGAGCACACAGGGCAAAAACCAGGCACCAAAGCCCGGGCCACTACAGCCACTTCATGAACGCGGAAAACACGCCAGACGATCTTGCGCCCTGAACAGGGCAGACGGTGATCATGACGATCCAGCCTGTTGCCCGGCACCGACAGCCCCGGCGGTCAAGGCTGGTTCCGGCAACAGCGCCCGAACCCCGACCGTTGTCGGAGCAAGCCCGGGGGTGAGACGGCTTCAGCGCTTTTCCTGACCGGCTGCAAGACCGGGGACAGCACCATCACCAGAGGCAGCCCACCTGCAGCCAGCATCGACAGCCGGCTGGCCTCCCCGACGGGAGCCCTTCGATGTCTGGCGCCTGTTGAACCTGAAGGCGCCGCAAACCTGCCGGCCGGTTAGAGCGTGTTATGCACTTATCGGCGCATTCTACCCCAACTCAACCGGATGACATAACCTGAACGGCAAATGCAACATCGGGAAAGCCCCGCCCACCGATCAGAAACGATAACTGATCTGCAACGCACCATAGGAAGGCAGAACCTGCTGCCCGTCGAACTCCTTGCTGCGCAGCACCCACATCAACTGGCCAGCCCAGGCACCAGCCTGTACCGAGACACCTGCCCCGCCATCCAGTACCAGCGGCCGCCGATGCACCGAATGGCTGTCCCGCGACAGGTTGCCATCCAGTGTCAGATCCCAGCCCACCCACCGTGCGCCCAGCGTCAGAAAACCCGTCCAGCGCGGGCCGTCAGATCGATCCCACAGCACCTGGGAGGGCTCACCTGCCCCCGGCCTCAGCGGTGCCGAGCCACCGTCGTCGCGCAGACCATCGCCAAAACGCCATTCCATGCCGGCGTAGGCGCTGGTCTGCAAGGTGCCAAGCCGCGCGCCCCAGTGCCCCAGCAGATCCGAGCCACGCCCAAGTGACCATCGCCTGACACGATACTGCGCCAGCTCGATCAGCGGCTCATCGCCCAGCTGGTTGTCCCAGCCATAGAAGTGCGGCGCATTGATCAGTTTGTGAACGGCATTCTGCGAGGCTTCTCCGCGCACCGACGGCCCTACCCAACCGAGCCGGATCTCGTTGCGAACATGCTGCCCGCCCGAAAAGCGCTCTGCTGCCACGCCAGCCATCAGCACGGCAGCATAGGGACGGTCTGCCGTCAGCAGATAGCGCGCCCGACTGTTCTTCGGCGTGTAGAGATTCTGGTCCAGCCGGAAAGAGACGGTCCGGGGCAGGCTTCCACCGCCCATCAGTCGCCACAGCGGGCACAACCACCCTTCCCCGTCCGCCGGGAATCCCCCGTCGTCCGGCAGCTGCCCGGCCACCTCCAGCATCAGCCCGCTGCTGTAACCATGGTCCTGCCCCGAAGCCAGGTCGTTGTCGATCTTGAAACGCAGCTGCGAAGCCTGGACGGGGCGGCAACCGGAGCCCCCCGGCCCCCCTCGCACCGCTGGCGTATCGGCCATCACGCTCTCCTCCTGCTCGAGCGCCGGCAACACCGGTGGCCGTGGCAGCAGGCTTTCATCGGGCCAGATCGCCGGCTTGCCGTCATCATCCTCCAGACCCGGGCCCTGCGCCAGCCGGGCCGCCCAGGCGCCTGGTTCCTGGGCTGCTGCCGAAGTATCCGGCTGCAGGTCGCCCCCGGCCACCGCCCCCGTGGCCGCCCATGCCATGAACATGCCGCCCACACCCCACTTCCACACTTGCCTCATCCCTTCCCTTCCGCCACGGGCGCCGACATTGTCGCAGCCGCGGCCCTATCCCCCAATCCGATGCGCAGATCCATGCCACTGGGCTGCTGGTACAGGCGCAGCCCAAATACCGGCATGATCGCCAGCAGATGATCGAAGATATCCGACTGGATCCCCTCGTAGACGGCCCAGGCCGTCGTGTTCGTGAAGCAGTACAGCTCCATCGGCACCCCTTCCGGCGTCGGCTCCATCACGCGCACCATCAGCGTCATCTCCTGATGGATGCCCGGGTGGGCCCGCAGATAGGCATCCACATAGGCCCGGAAGGTGCCGATGTTCGTCAACCGCCGCTGATTGGCCAATTGTCTGGCCCGCTGCTCACCGAGCCGCCCCAGGCGCTCCCGGTTGCTGACTTCCAGCTCCCTGGACTTGCGGGCCAGATAGGCCGACAGCAGTTCGATCTCGGCCAGCCGCTGGATGTCATCGGCCTCCAGAAAGCGGATGGAGGTCACGTCCAGCCGCAGGGTGCGCTTGATGCGTCGCCCCCCGGATTCTGACATACCCCGCCAGTTGCGGAAGCTCTCCGACATCAGGCGCCAGGTGGGAATCATCGTGATCGTCTTGTCCCAGTTCTGCACCTTCACCGTATGCAGCGCGATGTCGATCACGTCCCCATCGGCTCCCACCTGCGGCATCTCGATCCAGTCACCCACCCGCAGGGTATCGGAAGACGTCAGCTGAACCCCCGCCGTGAAGCTCAGCAGCGTGTCCTTGAACACCAGCAGCAGCACGGCCGACATCGCGCCCAGACCCGAGAGCAGGATCAGGGGCGAACGGTCGATCAGCACGCCCACGATCACCACGGCCGCCAGACAGTAAAGCAGCAGCTTCAGCAGCTGCACATAGCCCTTGATCGACTTGGCCCGCTTGCCACTGTGCTCGCGGGCATTCAGGAAGGCGGTCAGCAGCGCATCGAGCGCCCGGACAGCCCGAAAGACCGTCATCGCGATGGCCACGTTGCGCACCACGGTCGAGACGGCCGGATGAAGTCCGGGCACCAGATCGACCCCCAGTTGCAGCACGAGTGCCGGCAGGATCTGCGCACTGCGTGACAGGAAGGTGGCGTCCATCAGCATCCGCCCCTTCGCCGTCGCGGCAAAGCGCTGGTTGATGCCCTGGATGAGTCGCTGGATCACCCGGGCCGCAACGAACCTGGCCAGCAGTGCCACGATCACCAGGATCATCAGCCCCAGCGAGCCTTCGAGCCAGGGATAGTGTTCAAACCAGGGTTGAATCTTCGACCAGATGGACGCTTCGGACTGGGCCGCCACGGATTCGATGGACATGATGCCTCTGCACGGAATGGGACGATCATCCTATTCTCGACCCTGACATCATGATCGCCATGCCCGCCCTGTCCGACGGCATGAAGTGAGGTCAATGCGCCACACTGGCCGGCCCTGCATCCACCGGATCGGCCTGCAAGCCTGGGCGGCAGGCATCGCGAAGGCGAAAATCGGCCGCCAGAAACGCCACCATGGAGCCCCGGCGCCAGTGCTCACACGAATTGACCGGTGGCCACGCTGATCGCTGCGCCCCGTGACACGGGGCGGGCAGCCGTCTCGATCCACGCGGTCGGGGAAGTCCGCTCGGGGGTGTGACAGGCGATGAAACGACGCCTGTCACGACTGGGGGTTGGGAGGGGCCCGAGCGGACTTCCCCGACCGCGCGGGAAATCAGGACGAGCTGGCGGGACGGGGCGGCGATTCGCCCCGATCGGCGGACACCTTGCATGCACGCTGGCCACCGGCTCGCTGGCGCCTGCCCTTCAGGAAGCGGCCGGCCGGCACCGGAAGACACCTGATTCAGGGCGCCGGGGTGGAAGCCCTGCCCACGCAGGGCTTCCCCATCGACTCAGGCGTCGATCGGAACCATGGGCCGGCCGACAACGCATTCAGGCGTTACTGCACTCGGGAACCGGCAGCCCCAGGGTGTCCTTGTAGAACGACACGATGTCGGGCTCGAAATCATGAATGACCGGATACCACGGGGTCGGGGCCTCCACATCCAGCAGATCGCCGCTCTTCGGGCAATAGTATTCGCGGATCACCTGCCAGCCGGCCGTCGGCGACATCAGCTTCGGATACAGCTCGTCGAGCTTCTCCTGCGTGTCGCGCACATACACCACAGCATGCAGCTTCCAGTTCTCCTTCCAGTCGCAGAACACATGGCCAGCCTCGGACTTGATGACCCAGCGATTGGTGCCCTTCTCCTGAACCACGTAAAGCTTCGGCCCCAGCGGCAGCAGGATCCTGTCGTCCCACGCCACCCGCTCCTGCAGGATCGAGATGTAGGTTTCAAAGCGCTCCGGGTCCTTGGGCGTCGACTGCATCTGGTGCAGGGTATCGCGGTCGATGGTGCCGTCGATGAGGTCGGCGATCTTGGAACGTTCATATGCCATGTTGGTCTCCTGATTCTTGCAGGGGCCCGACCCCCGGCCGGGCCCCACGATGTGTCGGATTCAAGGGAAGAAAGCCCCGTCGTCACTCCTCGACGAACTGGACGACGCGGACATCGGGCAGTTCCGAGATGTCCATGTGGTGCGTCGAGCCGTAGTGCGGGATGCCGATCTCTTCTTCACGCAGCTGCCAGTCTTCGGGCAGATCCCAGAATTCACGGAACGACTGCTCGAAACGGGGGCCGAGACGGAAGGACGATGCGAACATCTGCTGCACCTGCGTACCCGCATCCTTGGCCAGGATGCGCTCGCGCTCGGCCTTCATCCACTCCCGGGTCGGCACGGCACGCGCCAGACGCGCCTTGCGGATCTCGGCACGCTTCGCCTCGGTGGCCTTCTCATCGGCCTCCCAGGTGCCATCCTTGTTCTCCCTGGCGATCACACCGTAGATGCTCTCGGCAAAGCGTGGCAGGATGTAGCCACCCTCCAGATCGGCCACCACCAGCTTCGGATCCCGGTCGAGCGGATCCCCGAAGCCCGGACCACCCTTCATCGTGTTCAGGTACAGGTCGTAGTCCTTGAACATGGCCTCGGTGGTGATCGCCTGCTTGTCGCGCTTGACCCTGGCATCCGGAATCAGCTTCTCGTAGCTGCGCTCGCCCGGATCGACGTCGCCACCCAGCGGGATCGGCTTGCCCTCGGCGATGAGCTGCTTCAGGCCGGTGTCATGCGCCTCGAAGCGGTAGCCCGAGGCCGCCGGGAAGCCACCCATCAGACCCCAGTCGCTGCTCATGTGGCCATTGCCCATGAAGAACATCGTCCAGTCCTTGGCATTCCACACCAGGCGCAGGCTTTCCCAGCCGCATCCGCCGCGGTACTTGCCCGAACCACCCGAGCTGGCCTTGATCTGGCGGCCCAGATAGACCAGCGGCTCGGCCAGCTCCCAGATCTCCATGTCGCCCATGTCGCCTTCCGGGTTCCAGATGGCGGCCGCATGGCTGATGCCATCGGCATAGGCCGACGCACCGACCCCGTTGGCCGCGCACTCGAAGCTGTTGACGGCGTGGATCTCGTCATACTGGTTGAAGCCACCGCCCTGCAACCAGTTCGAGGTGTTGGCGTTGCCGGCGTTCACTTCCTCCAGATAGCCCCGACCATAGTAAGCCCGCGAAAGACCGCGCCACAGCGAGGTCCAGGTCGAGACCAGGAAGTGCCACGCATACGAGAACGCCACCCGCCGGTCATCGGGGTTCATCCAGGTGCCCTTGGGCAGGCGGAACTCGGTCGCATAGGCCGCCCCGTCGTTGATCATTTCCGACGGAATCAGCGTCTGCGTCATCATCACCCAGATCCCGGAGGTGAAACTCACCTGGTGGGCGTTGTAGGTGTGCCAGCCCCAGCGGCTGGATCCCTCGAAATCGAGACGCCAGCTGCCGTCGGGGCGGATCGTCATCTCGGAGGGCGAATGCATGATGGTGTCGACCTTGGCAAAGTCCGACGGCACCCGCACGTCCTCGTGGTCGTAGGGCACGTCGACGAAGCCGACCTGACGGTACTTGCCCGGAATGGTCATCGCCTTGATCCGCGCCTGCAGGCCCTGACGGCCGTGCTCGACCGCTTCGTAGGCAAATTTCCAGTAATTCTCGATGCCTTCCTGCTCGATCACTTCCTCGACCAGCTTGCGGATCATGTGGCAGCCGGCCACCCGGGTCCGCTCGTCCAGCATCCAGTAGCGGGTCGTGCGCACCATCCGCTGGCTTTCGTGCAGCCAATCCCGGAACAGCTCGTCATTGGCGCCGATCTTGCGGCAGGTGATCGAATAGCCGTCACCGAAGCGCTGCACCTGGCCGGTGGACATCGAGCCGGGGCCGACCGAACCGGTATCGATCACGTGCGTCACGCCGCCGACCCAGCCCACCAGTTCCCCCTCCCAGAAAATCGGCACGATGGTGTGGATGTCGCAAGGGTGGACATTGCCGATCAGGGAATCGTTGTTGCAGAAGATGTCCTTGTCCTGAATGCCCGGATTGCTCTCCCAGTCGTTCTCGATCATGTACTTGATCGCCGCACCCATGGTGCCGACGTGGATGATGATCCCGGTCGAGGTCAGCAGCGAGTCGCCGGCCGCGTTGTAGAGCGTGAAGCACAGTTCCCCTTCCTGCTCGACGATCGGGGAAGCCGCGATCTTCTTGGCGGTTTCACGGGCGTCCACCACGCCGGCACGCAGGCGCGAAAACAGCTTGTTGTAGAGGATCGGATCACTGTCACGCAGCGTCATCTGCTTCAGACCCGCGTAGTGTCCGGTTTTTTTCGTCGCCGCCATGATGCGGTCACGGTGTTGCTTGAGGGTTTCGCCGCCGCGGACGACACCGCGCATGGCGTCGTTGGGATTGAATGTCGTCATGATGCAAATTCCTTGTTCAGTAGCGTCGGATGAGAGTCATCGACAGATGCCCTCGACCGGTGTCAGACTTCCTTCAGATGGAACAGGCGATGGCCATCCAGCCAGGTCTCGAAGCCATCCGGCACGACGAAGGTGGTGGCGTCGGACTCGATCACCGCCGGGCCCGTGATCCGATTTCCGGGCTTGAGCGACTCCATCCGGTAAAGCTGTGCATCGACCCATTTCTTCTTGCGATAGAACTTGCGGGTACCCAGATGCGCCTCCCGGTCGGGGATTTCGTGCCCCAGCTCTTCCTTCGGAATGCGGGGCTTCGGAATCGGCACGGTGCCGCGCATGATGGCACCCGTCACCGAGTACCCCAGCTCGGGCGAGCGTGCCGATTCGGAATACACACGACCATAGGTGTCGTTGAAGGCCTCCTCCAGCGAAAGCCAGTCATTTTCGGTGGCAGCCTTCCTGATCGGTGATTCGATTTCCAGATCGTTGAGCTGCCCGCGATACTGCATGCGATAGCCTGGCGTCAGTTCGACCTGATCCGGGGTGTAGCCATTGAGCTTGAACTCGTCCAGCACCCGTTCGGTCAGCTCGCTCCAGGCATCCTGAAGGGTTTTCGCCGCCGCGATGCGTTCTTCCTCGCTGGCATCGGTCGCCAGGTTGATGTCCAGACTCTTGTCATAGCGATACTCGAAATCGGCCGCCGCGCAACCAAAGGCCGAGAAACCTGCCGCCCAGGCCGGCACGATCACGTCCTCGAAACCGAGCCCTTCGGTATACCCATAGGTGTGCACCGGACCGGCGCCCCCATACGAGAAGCACACGAAGCTGCCCGGGCTGTAACCCTTGCCCGAGATCATCGAACGCAGGTAATCGCGAAGATCGGAATCCAGCAGCTCGATCACCCCGGCTGCGGCGTCTTCCACCGACAGGCCCAGCGGGTCGGCCAGCTGTTCCTTGATCGCGTCATAGGCACGCTGACGGCTGAGCTTCAGCGCACCGCCCAGGAAGTTCTCCGGGTTCAGGTAGCCCAGCACCATGTGGCAATCGGAGATGGTGATCGTGTCGATGCCGCTGTCTTCCCAGCACACGCCCACCCGATAACCGGCCGAATCCGGGCCCAGCTTGATCGCCTTGGTGTAGGGATCGATGCGGATGAAACTGCCGGCGCCGGCGCCCACCGAATCCATCGCCACCAGCGGCAGCGACAGCACCAGCCGCGCCATGTCGGGGTCGTTCTTGATGGTCAGCTCACCCTGCGTGATCAGCGCCACGTCGAATGAGGTGCCACCGATGTCCGAGCAGGCGATGTTCTTGTAGCCCAGCACCTCACCGAGGTATTTCGCGCCGATCACGCCACCGATCGGGCCCGAGACGATGGTTCGCGCCAGCTCCTTGGCCTTCCACGAAATGGTGCCACCGTGCGTGGCCATCACGCGGAAATCGAATTTGGCGCCCTTTTCCTTGAAGGCCGACGTGATCTTGTTGAGCGTCTGGCGGGATGGTTCGGCCGCGAAGGCTTCCAGAATCGTCGTGTTGGTACGGTGCGATTCCTTGCGAACCGGATAGTAGTCGGTGGACGCGAAGACCGGGATCTCCTTGCCGCTCTGCTTCACTTCCTCCTGCACGATGTCGCGCACCCGACGCTCGTGCGTGGGGTTCTTGTACGAGTGCAGCAGGCTGATGACGATGCCCTGGACGTCCTGGGCGATCAGTTCCTTCGCGGCGCGGCGCGCGCTGTCCTCGTCCAGTGGGATCACCACCGTGCCGAACATGTCGGTTCGCTCGACCACCCCGCGCGTCAGTCGGCGTGGCACCAGCGGCTCGTCATAATAGTGGGTGTTCAGATGAAGCCGGTCTTCATAGGCAAAGCCCAGATAGGCCTGGGCTGCACGGCCCATGCGGTGGAAGTCCTCACAGCCGGCATTGACGATCAGGCCCGTCTTCAGACCCTTGCGTTGCACGACCCGGTTGAGCATGGCCGTGCCCGAATAGACGCCCGTCTGCAGGGCCGGCAGGGCATCACCCAGCTCCATCCCCCAGAGCCCCAGCGCATCGATACTGGACTCGATCAGGCCACGGGCCTCATTGTCGGGCGTGCTCTGCGCCTTGCCGACGACGAATTCACCCTTGCTGTCCACAAAGAAGGTATCGGTCATGGTGCCGCCGGCATCGATGCCGAGCACCTGAACGTTTCTCACGTTCTTGTTCTGCGTATTCAATTGCTCCTCCTGTTCTCGGTAGCCGGACTGGTGAACAGACCGTACTCCTTCAGAAGCAATCCCCGTGCCATCTGCAGCGCAACATGACAACCCATTGAAAAAGGGAGATTTATTTTTTTCTTCGATCCGCGAAGCTGCCTCACTGTCCGATTCCCGGACGATTCCCGGACACCTGTCCGTCCGACGACGGACAGATGGGCGGACAGCCTGTCTCTCCCCCAAAAGAACAGCCTTCATCCCCGGGACGAAGGCTGGCGACCATGATCGGCTGGCCCGCACAAGGGCTGACAGGGGCGGATCAGGACTGAGCGGCCCCGCCCCTCGAAATGCCGAACTCGTTCAGGCGTACATAAAGTGTCGATCGTGCAATGCCGAGACGCCGGGCCGCCTCGGCCATGTTGCCCTGGCTCGCCTCGATGGCAGCCACGATGGCCTTGCGCTGGCTCTCCCGCAAGGACTGGGCCGATCCACCAACCGGAAACACCGCTTTCGTCAGCGGGGAACCGGCAGCCGACGCAGCAGACACCCCCATGTCCGGCACCAGTGCCTGCCCATCATTCAGGTGCCGGGTGCGCAGCAGAGACTGCATCTCGTTGAGCCCCGACACCATTCCGCCTGCCTCACCCGCCACCGGAAAAGCGGTTCCCCCCGCGCACACTTCCGCGGGCAGGTTTTCCCGTCGCACGAAACCGTCCGTCACCAGTGCCAGCGCCATGTCCATCACGTTCCGAAGCTGACGCACATTGCCCGGCCAGTGATAGGCGGACAGGGCCTCGCGGGCCTCGGCCGTGAGGGAAGGCGCCGACTTTCCCAGTCGCCGCGCGGCCTCTCTCGCATAATGCTCGGCCAGCAGCAGCACATCTTCTCCCCGCTCACGCAGTGGCGGGATCTTCACGGTGGCCGCCGCAATCCGGTAATACAGATCCTGTCTGAACCTGCCCTGCGCCACTTCTGCCTGCAGCGACCGGTTCGTCATCGACACCAGGGAAAAATCCACCCGCCTGCCCTGCTGCGAGCCGATCGGATAGACGACGCCGTCCTCGAGCACCCGCAACAGATAGGGCTGCAGTTCCATCGGCATCTCACCGATCTCATCGAGGCACAGCGTGCCGCCATCGGCAGCCACGATCCTGCCGGTACGGCCACGTTCATCGGCCCCGGTGAACGACCCCTTGCTGTAACCGAACAGCTCGCTGGCAATCAGGTCCCGGGCGATGCCTCCGCAGTTGACCGGCACGAAAGGCCGCCCCGCCCCCCGCGAGCTCAGATGAACGGCCCTGGCGAACAGCTCCTTGCCCGTCCCCGTCTCGCCTTCGATCAGGATCGGCAGCCCGGCATCCGCCAGACGCAGGGCCAGCTCCCGCGCCTGCACCATGACCGGACTGTGGCCCAGCACATCCTCGAACGACACCGGGCCATCACGGCCGGCCGGGCCCTCCTGGCCGAACCCCACGGCACTGCCCGTGTCCGTGCGGGCCCGCCGGGCGATCGAAGGGCGATTCAACAGCACGATGGCCCCGATCTCCTCGCCATCCTGCCTGACCAGCTCGATCTCCATGCCGGAATCACGCCGCTTCAGCTCGGCCTGCCAAGTCTCGATGGCACAACGCTTCACCAGCTCGTTCATGCCACTCTCTTCCCACAGTCCACGCTGGCCAGGATCCCTGGTGGTGTGAACCATCGCGCCGTGGCGATCGAGAACCAGGGTGTCCTGACGCATCGTATCCACGCGTTTCGTCAGGAAATGCCGGAGCAGCTGCTCATGTTCCATCCGCAGCAGCCGGTCCAGCTCGTGCTCGATCTCGTGTCCGATCGACACGGCCAGCGCCATGCTTTGCGGGTTGAACGACACGGCCCGGCTGGAAATGTCCACGGCCCCGAGGATGTGCCCGTTGACCGAGTGGATGATCGGCGCCGCAGCACAGGTCCAACCCTGGGCGCCCGAACAGAAATGCTCGTTCCCGTGAATCTGGACGGCGCTTCGCTCGGCCAGCGCCGTGCCGATCGCATTGGTGCCCATGCGATCCTCGAGCCAGTTGCCCCCGGGCTCCAGGTGGTTCTCGCGTCCGTGATCCATGACACGAGGGTCTCCTGCGGTCGCCACGATCCATCCGTCCGGATCGGCCAGAATCAGCATGGATTGCGAACGCTCCAGAAAAATCCGGGAACGGTCGAGTGCCGTGGCAGCCGCCTTCATCAGACGCGCGTTGCCAACCCGCTTCTGGTGAAGCTCGGCTTCGCTCAACAGCGGTGCCTGCCAGCGACCTGCACCGATCTTCATCTCGGCAGAGCGTCGCCATGACTGGGCGATGACCGGGCGTATCTGCGATTCCAGCAATTTCCCATCGCTGACGAACCGCTCCCACGCTTCCTGAACTTTAAGCACCTCAGCCCCTCCCCCAAGGTGTCGGTGTATATCTTTTTAAAGTTAAGAGAACGGCCAAAGTAACACAGATGCGGCGCATCAGAACCACTCAACCGGATCTTCCTGTGGCCATCCCCATCAGGGCTTTCCAGTACGTGGCAGCCACGGAGGAGACAGGCCCGATGCGTATCGACGGCAGCGTCGCAGCACGCAAGGACAAACCCGGGTTCAATGGGCAAAAAAAAGCCCCGGAGAAACGCTCAGGGGCTGGGATATATCTCTATGGTTGCGGGGGAAGGATTTGAACCTTCGACCTTCGGGTTATGAGCCCGACGAGCTGCCAGACTGCTCCACCCCGCGAAAAGAAGTATAACCCCATTGATTTCAGAAATGCAAGCCCGTGAGGCCGCATCATCAAAAATTTCTTCATCCCCCTGCATCACCCCGACGCGCCACCTCTTGCAACTCCCGTCGGTTGGCGTACATTCAAGCTCATGAAATACTGCTCAGCCTGCGGCAACCCTACCCAGACCATCGTGCCCGAGGGCGACAACCGCCCCCGTGAGGTCTGCACCGTCTGCCACACCATCCATTACGTGAACCCCCGGATCGTGGCCGGGGCCGTCTGCACTTGGGAGAACAGGATCCTGCTGTGCCGCCGAGCCATCGAGCCCCGCTACGGCAAATGGACACTGCCTGCCGGATTCCTGGAGATCGGCGAGACCGTCTCGGCCGGCGCAACCCGCGAAACCGTCGAGGAAGCCGGTGCCGACGCCAGCGTCACACAACTCTTCTCGATGATCGACGTGCCCCATGCCGAGCAGGTTCACATCTTCTATCTGGCCCGGCTCAACAGGCCCGACCTCGACCCGGGCGTCGAGAGCCTAGAGGCCCGTCTCTTCGACGAGGAGGAGATCCCCTGGGACGAGATCGCCTTCACGACGGTGGAAACCACGCTTCGCTGGTTTCTCGAGGACAGGCGCCGTGGCAGCTTCGACGTCCACGAAGGCGCCATTGCGCCGGGCAGGTCGAAAGCCAGACCCCGTGTCAGCAGCGCCAACGGCGTCAACCCTCACGTCCAGCAGTCCCCGCTTTCGGCTTGCTGAGCGGGAGGCACCATGAGACAGCACTGGGTAGACCCGGATGCACCACTGCCGCCGCCCCATCACGACATCCCGGGCTATCCGGGCCTCATCGCCCTTGGGGCTGATCTGAGCGCCTCCCGGCTGCTGGAAGCCTACCGGCAGGGCATCTTCCCGTGGTACAGCGAGGGCCAGCCGGTGCTGTGGTGGTCACCCGACCCTCGCATGGTCGTGTTCGTCGACACCTTCCAGCCGTCACGCTCGCTGCGTCAGCTGCTGAAGCGGCTGCACCGGGAATCGCTGTCGGGGCAGTCGCCCTGGCGTCTGAGTCTCGACACGGCGTTCGAGACCGTCATGCGTGCCTGCGCCGAACCTCGTGACGAGGACGGCGGCACCTGGATCACCGAAGACATCATCCGCGCCTACACCGACCTGCACCACCAGGGTCTGGCCCATTCCGTCGAGGTCTGGGAGCAGGACGAACTGGTCGGGGGACTCTACGGCGTCAGCATCGGACGGATGTTCTATGGCGAATCGATGTTCACCCGCCGTCCCAACGCGTCCAAATGTGCCTTTTCGGCACTGATCCATCTGCTCCGACAGCAGGGATTCGTCATGGTGGACTGCCAGCAATCCACGGCCCACCTGAGTAGCCTGGGAGGACGAAACCTGTCCCGGCAGGACTTTCTGGCCATGCTGCCGCCACTTCTGACACAGCCCTCGCCCGACTGGACGGCGCTGACGATCGCCTGGCCTCACGACTGGTCGCAATCCCCGCCGGCGCCCGATGGCGCGAGTCGAAGCATGGTTGGGACACGATGAGCGAGTCCAGTCCCCCACGCCCTCCCTTCGTCCGGCTGTATGTGACGGCTGCCTTCCCCTGCAGCTATCTGCCGAACCGCTTTGCCCGTTCCCAGGTCGCCGAGCCTTCCCTCAACATCAACGCCGGCAACTATGGCGAGATGGTGCGCAAGGGTTTCCGCCGCAGCGGGCTGTTCACCTACCGGCCCCGTTGTGACAACTGCCGCGCCTGCATCCCCGTCCGCGTACCCGTCAACCTGTTCAGACCGGGCCGGAGCCAGCGTCGAACGGCCCGGCGACATGCCTCGCTGGTGGCGCGCTTCCTGCCGCTCCAGTTCCGGCAGGATCACTATGAGCTGTACATCCGCTACCAGCACCACCGCCACAGCGGCGGTGCGATGGATCAGGAGGATGAAAGCCAGTACAGGGAATACCTGCTGAGCTCTCGCGTCGATACCCGGCTGGTCGAGTTCCGTACCGAAGACGGTCAACTGATGATGGTGTCCATCATCGACCATCTCGACGACGGACTGTCAGCCGTCTATACCTTCTTCGAACCGGAACTGCCGGGCGGGAGTCTCGGCACCTATGGCATCCTTTGGCAGATCGCACTCTGCCAGCACCTGGGGCTTGATTACCTCTATCTGGGCTACTGGATCGAGGAAGCTCGCGCCATGCGCTACAAGACCAACTTTCGTCCCCTCCAACAACTCATCGACGGACAATGGATCACCCTGACAAACTGAGGGCTGCGAGCTACGAACTGATCAAGCCCCTCCTCTTCCTGCTGCCGCCAGAGCGGGCCCACCATCTGGGCATGCGCGTCATCGACCTGATCGGCCGCCTGCCCGCGTCGATGCACCCTGCCCGTCAGCAGGCCCCATCCCCCGTCGAACTGATGGGGCTGCGGTTTCCGAACCGCATCGGACTGGCAGCGGGCCTCGACAAGAATGCCGCCCACATCGACGGCCTGGCCGCCCTGGGCTTCGGCTTCCTGGAGCTGGGCACCGTCACGCCACTGCCCCAGCCCGGCAATCCGCAGCCCCGCCTGTTCCGGCTGCCGGCCGCCGAAGGGCTGATCAACCGCTTCGGGTTCAACAACGAAGGGCTGGAAATCTTTGTACAGAATGTAAAGAGCTCGGCAATCTGGCAAAAACGTGAACAGGCCCGCCAGCAACACCGGCGCCCGGACGCCCCTCTGCTGGGCCTTAACATCGGCAAGAACGCGCGCACGCCGATCGAATCGGCCACACAGGACTACCTGACCGGATTGCGAGCCGTCATGCCACTGGCCGACTACATCACGATCAACATTTCCTCACCGAACACGGCCAACCTGCGCCAGCTTCAAGGCAGCGAGGAACTGGACGGCCTGCTGGGGGCTCTGGATACCGAGCGTCAACAGCTGGCCGCCTCACTCGGACGCAACCCGCCCCTGCTCGTCAAGATCGCCCCCGATCTCGATGACACACAGATCGAGGCCATCATCGGCGCCCTGCTCCGGCACCGGATCGACGGGGTCATCGCCACCAATACCACGCTCTCCCGTACAGCCGTCGAGGGCCTGCCGCATGCCCAGGAAAGCGGTGGCCTGTCCGGACGCCCTGTCTTTGAAGCCTCCAACCGGGTCATCCGTGCCCTGAGGCACGGTCTGCCCAAAGGTTACCCGATCATCGGCGTCGGCGGCATCATGTCGGCAGAGGACGCCGTGGCCAAACTGGAGGCCGGCGCCGACCTCGTGCAGCTCTACAGCGGACTCGTCTACCGTGGCCCATCACTTGTTACGAGTGCCGGACACGCCGTTCGTCAGTACCTGAACGATGAGCTAAACTAACAGACCGATGCCCCGCCCCAGGAGCTTGGGCGGCAGGAATCGCGAAGGCGAAAATCGGCCCCGCCGAGCACGGTTCGTGCCCGATTCGCCGCCCCACGGTCCGAGCCATGGGGCAAGAAACGGATGCAAAATGGGCCGGCACGGCCGGTTTGCAGCCCCCGACTTTCCTGCCGCCCAAGCTCCCAGGGGGCATCCGTTCTCTGACACCGACGAGATGCAAGAAAAACATACACCCGCATCGCAACCTGCTCGCCAGAACGCTTCGGCCCAGCAGCGGCCAGCGGCAAGCAGGACCACCGTCCAGGTACTCGACCGCATGGTCTCACTGCTGGATGTCCTCGCCCAGCAACCACAAGCTGTCAGCCTGAAAGAGCTGGCTGCCCGTACCGGCCTTCACCCCTCCACGGCCCACCGCATCCTGAACGATCTGGTGAGCACCCGTTTCGTCGATCGCGTCGAAACCGGCAGCTACCAGCTGGGCCTGCGGCTGCTGGAACTGGGCAACCTCGTCAAGACCCGGCTCAACGTCCGGGATGCCGCCATGGGGCCGATGCGTGAGCTGCACCGTCTGACGGGCCAGCCCATCAACCTGTCGATCCGCCAGGGGGACGAAATCGTCTACATCGAGCGGGCGCTGTCCGAACGAAGCGGCATGCAGGTCGTTCGCGCCGTTGGTGGTCGCGCCCCGCTGCACCTGACCTCCGTCGGCAAGCTCTTCCTCGCCAGCGACACGCCGCGTGCGCTGCAGAACTACATCACACGCACCGGCCTGGCCGGCCAGACCCGAAACAGTCTGACCGACCCCGCCCAGCTGGAACGGGAACTGGCGCAGGTACGTCTGAGCGGATACGCCCGAGACAACGAAGAACTGGAGCTGGGCGTGCGCTGCATCGCTGCCGGCATCCGGGATGACGCAGGCCAGCTCGTTGCCGGCCTGTCCATTTCAGCGCCGGCCGACTTCCTGCAGAACGGATGGGTCGAACAGCTCTGCCACACGGCTGCGCAGATCTCCACCTCACTGGGCTACGAAACACGCGGCAGCGGCTCTCGCTGACAGGATCAGCACACAACCATCGGGGCCCCCTCATGCAAGGGATGAGGGGCCGACGGGCAGCGCTCACCGGCGACAAGCGCCCTCAGCGACAGGCGTGATGGCACGGGTCTGAAACCGGGCGGTACGCCCCTCGGCCAGCACGGCTGCCAGCCGCCAGTCAGCCCTCGATGAAACGACGCAGACGATAGGCGTCGCTGACCCTCGAATAACGGCCCTGGGAATCGAGCAGCACGATGATCAACTGCCGGCCATCCACCCTGGCCTGCATCACCAGGCAATTGCCTGCCTCGTTGATGAAGCCCGTCTTCTGCAAGGTCAGCCCCCATTGCGGGTTGCCGACCATCGGGTTCGTCGTGCGGAACGTGCGGGTGCCATAGGCGGTACGCACATTCAGCGCCGGTGCCACCGAATAGCGGGCAATCTCCGGATAGCGCGATGCCCGCGCCACCAGAACGGCCAGATCACGCGCCGTGGACACATTGGCTGCCGACAGGCCCGTGCCATCCATGAATACCGAGTCCCACATGCCGATGTCCCGCGCCTTGCGATTGGCGGCAGCCACGAAAGCCGAAAAACCACCGGGATAGGTACGTGCCAGCGCGCTGGCGGCCCTGTTCTCGGAAGACATCAGGGCCAGCTGAAGCAGCTCGCCACGGGTCAGCTCCGAGCCCACCGGCAGATGAGAGCTGCTGAAGCGCTCGACATCCCGATCCGCCGGTTCGATGCGGATCTTCTCATCCAGAGGCTGACCCGCATCCAGAACCACCATCGCCGTCATCAGCTTCGTCACCGAGGCAATGGGCAACACGGCCGAGGAATTCTTGTCATAGAGGATGCGGCCGCTGCGCGGGTCGACGACGAGCGCCACACTGGAGCGCAACGACAGTGGATCAGGAATCCGGTTCAGCCCGATCGCCTCGCCCAGCGAACCACTGGCCACGGCCGGCATCACGGCGGCCGGCACGACAGCGGCTGCCGACGCGACCGGACGGACTCGCTCACTGGCCGCCACCGACACCTTGCGTGCGGTCACCGTTGAGCGGGCAGCCGATGCCTTGCGCGCCGCCGACGACGAGGCCAGGGCGGCCCCATCACGCACCTGGCGTGATTGGCTGCGAGCCCCCCTGGCAGCCGGTTGCTGCGACGCACCAGAGCGAACGCTCTTGCGGGCGGCGACCGTCCTGACTGCCGTGCCCTTCCGGCCGGCGACAGCACCGGCAGCGGCACGTGTCCTGGCAGGCGCGGCTTCCGAACGGGATGACGCAGTACGGCTGGTGACAGCGGCCGGTCGGCTCGCGGCGGACTTCACACGGGGTTTTACGCCAGCTGTCGATGCCTTCACCATTCGCGCGGTTGCCGCACTGGCTGCCGCTTTCCTCGAAGCGGCCCGTTTTGCAGCGCTTTCTGAAGACACTACTTTAATAGTCTTGTTCGAAGCCTTTGTTTTGGCGGATGTTTTCGACTTGGCGACACTCGCCTTGGCACTAACGGTACTGGAATTCTTTTGCGCAAATGCCCAATCAGCATGCGCAGCGCCTGCCAGCAACACCGCGCCCAGCAACCATCTGGACATCCAGTTCACAGCACCCATATCTGCCAAGACCTCCCATTGACGCGACGGATTCTAACGGCCAATCTGGATATAATTCAATATGTTACCTTCCCAGCCTACAGCTTCGTATCAAGATTGTTCCACGCACTTCGGCGCCGAAGCGCCGCTTGTCCCGCGCCAGCAACCGGTCGAGCCGGATTCTGCCCCTGCCCCAGGTTCAACTTGCCGATTAACGGCTGATTACATCTGATAAAAAAACCGGACGACTGTTTCCAAAAAAACACGTCTTTTTCCAGATTTTCCCAACAACGCGTCGAATCCGAGCCTTTGTTCGCCGATCCGAGAGACCATCGACAGGCGGCCTAGGAGCTTGACTACCCAATAACCCCTGGCAGCACTCGTTAAATAGTTTGACGCGCCGCGTGACCCTGCCTACACTGACCCTTGTGCATTGCAGCATGCACCTCGTCTCCCCGATGCTCATCGAGCCATCCCCGCCATCATCAGCCCCCTGATTCAGGAGTAGCCACCATGACCCAGTCCCAGACCCTTACCGTTCCCCCGCAGGCACAATCGCTCTTCGACCTCAACCGGCAGGCCCTCGAAACCGCCCAGCAACTGAACCTGGCCGCCATGATCGGGATGGAGAAACTGTTCAACCTGAACGCCCAGGCCTTCAAGGCCATCTGGGAAGAGCAGATCTCCCGCGCCAGCGCGCTTCTGGAGGCCCGCGATGCCCGTGCCCTGCAGGAGACGCTGAACAGCGGCTTCACGCCGACCAGCGAGAAACTGGCTTCCTACACCCAGCACCTGCTCAACATCTCCCATGAGACCGCTGCCGACATGCAGAAAGTCCTGGAGAAGCAGTTCGGTGAACAGGGCCGCCAGATCAGCGCCACCGTCGAGACGATGACCCGATCCGTTCCCAATGGCATGAAGAACGTCCTGCCCATCTTCGAGAGTGCCGTCGACTCGGCCAACGACGTCGTGGATCAGTACAACAAGGCGAGCCGTCAGGTGGCAGAGATGGCCGAAGCCCAGCTCAACGAAGCCGCTGCCACCATGCGCTCGGCAGCCACGCGCCGCAAGTCGGCCTGAACGGCACAAACCGGATGCCCGGACAGCCTTCCTGACCGGGCTTCGACTGCGCCAGGGCATCCCCTGTCGCTCCCGGCGCTTCCGGCAGCCCTGCCCGGGCGGCCTGTTTTCCCGCCAGTACCGAGGAGCTTGGGCGGCAGGAAAGTCGCGGGCTGCATGGGACACAAGACCAGGCCGGTGTGACTCAGATCGTCGTCACGCGCAGCGTATCCAGCATCACCGCATTGCACTCCTCGAGCGCAATGTGGCAGTTCTCCAGATGGACGAGCAGGGCCGGATCGGGGCCGTACTCGATGGCCTCGACGATTTCCAGCAGCGCGGCGTAGGGCCCGGTGCGCAGCACCAGCGCCTCGGCCACCACCTCCGGCACCGGAACCTGGGCGAACAGCTGCTCGAACGACTGGCCCAATGCCCGATCCAGCAGCGAGAACACCCCCAGCAGGAACAGCTCCTCGCGAGCCTCGCGCTCTGCGCCACGGCCTGCCAGCCTCTCCAGCACCAGCCCTCGACGGACGGATGCCAGCATCAGCGGACGCCGGTTCTCATCGGGACTGACGCTCACGAGCATCATCGACAGCCAGCGTCTCAACCCCTGATAGCCCAGGAACATCACGGCATGCTGGAAGTTCTGGACCGGCACCGACAGGCCGAAGCCCACCGAGTCGATGTGCTTCAGCAAACGGAAAGCGATCTCCGGCTCCTGACGGATCACGGCTTCGATATCGCGCAGCGCCGCATCGCGCTCCACCATCTTCAGAAGCCTCAGCACCCCGGCATAGTCGGCGCCACCCGCCACCGCCTGTGCATCGAGAGGCTCGGGCATCAACCAGCCGGATACGGCGTAAGCGCCTGCCTCGAACGCCTGTTCCATGGCGGCCACCGTACTCACACCGCTTTGCACGATGGCCATGCTACGACGCAGTGAACCGTCCTCCTGCTCGTCGCGAAGCCCCCCGCTCTGCTGGCGACGCTCGTCGGCCACATCCACCATCGCCAGACGGAAGATCGGCACCAGGCGCCCGGGCAGCTTCAACGAAGGCCGGCCCTGAAGCACCAGCCCCATGCCGCGCTCGTGCAGGCGGAGCAGCATGCCCTCATGGGCGGACTGCTCCGCCAGCCAGGCCGGCACCTCGACCCACAGACCCGGCACCGGCTCGATGTCGTCCATGCCCGGATCGAAGCTGGCCCACGGCGCCGAAATCACCAGCGTCTGGCCCTGAATGGGCCGCTCTCCCGCCACGCTCCTGTAAAGGGTCGACAGCGCCAGCGGTTTACCGTCGAGGGGCGAGAAGCGCAACTGCAGGGCCAGAATCCGGCGATCCCGATCGATCAATGGCCCATAGCCCATCAGCAGACTGGACAAACACATCAGCAAGCTCCCGCATCGGGGGATTGAAAAGGCAGACCGGTGCCTCGAACGGCACCGGCTGATTCAGCGAAGACCGGCTGTGCCTGCCGGTCAGAGGTAATTGAACAGCGACAACTGGGAAACCTGCGAATAGGTCTGCATGGCCGCCCTCAGCGCCAGACTGCGTGACTGCGTGTCGGACAGCACTTCGGCATAGTCGGTATCGACCAGCTCCGAGCGGCGCTGCGCAGTGCTCATCTCGCCCGAGCCCAGCACCCGGTCACGGGCATCCAGAATCCGCATCTGCTCACCCAGGGCGGTGCGCGTCATCGTGAGGCGCCCCAGAGACTTGTCGATGGCGTCAAGCCCATCGGTCAGCACCTGATCCAGATCGGCCCCCGGGTTGGCCAACGCCTGTTCGATCTTGTCCAGCTCACCGAACACGGTATCCTGACCGTTCGGCCCATGCCCCATGAAGACCTGGGATCCATCCAGACTGAGCGTGAACGGCACGTTCAGGCCATTCTGGCGCCTACCCGGTGCCGCCACATACTCCGGTGACGACGCCGGCCAGAAAGGGGGATTGTCGCTGCCCGGGCCGCCAAAGACATAACCCCCTTCATGATCCTGATGATTGGCCAGCGACAGCAACTCGCTTCGGATGTGCCGGATCTTCTCGGCCATCCCCTTGAGGTCGTCGCCGCTCCGGATGCCGTTGCGGGCCGTGATCACCTCATCGCGCGCCTCCTGCAAGGCGACGATGCCACTGCTCAGCACGCTCTCGCCCTGCGCCATCAGGTTCTTGGCGTAGGACATCATCCGCCGCTCGATGTCGAAACGGGCCTGTGAGGAACGAAGCCGTTCAGCCTCGGCCACGGCCAGCGGGTCATCGCTGGCCCGATTCACCTTCTGGCCGGTCGACGCCTGCTCCTGCAGGCGTGCCAGTTCGGCCTCGTGCGCCATCATCGTCGTGACGGCCTGATTACGAAATTGGTTGGTTGCGATTCTCATGATCACCTCGCCAGCGCCAGGATCGAATTGAACATTTCATCGGCCGTCTGGATCACCTTGGCCGCTGCCTGATAGGCCTGCCGGTATTGCAGCAGCCGTGCAGCTTCCTCATCCAGATTCACGCCACTACTCTTGGCCACCACCGCCTTGGCCCCTTCCAGCATGGCCGAGGCCGACTTGCTGGAGGTTCGCGCCTGTAGCGTCCGGCTGCCCACATCCGACAGCAACGACGCAAAGCTCTGGTTGAACGAGCTGCCATCGACCAGCGCCGCATCCGGCAGCTTCAGCATCTCGCGGGCATTGGCGTTGCCCCGCTTGGGTGGCACCAGACGGTCGACGACGACCTTGTCACCGACCTGCGGCACCCCGTCGAGCACCACCGACCAGCCGTTGGCCACGATTTCGAAGCCGGGCGCATAGACCTGCTCGCCCATCGAGCCCCCCTGCGCATCCTTCAGCAGCACCCGGTCGGGCGCCACGAATTCCAGCTGCACCGGATCCTGCGATTTCGGATCGGGCTCAAGCTGCGCGAACGACACCACCTTCACCCCGCCCGTGTTCTCCGGGGCGGGCGCGGCGGCCAGCGCATAGGCTGCCGCAATCTGTCCGCCACTGACCAGGGTGCTGCTCATCCGGCTCGCGTAAGTCGAGGCGGCCTGGATCTTGATCACATCCCCCGCCGCCATGGCACCACTCTCGACGTTCAGCTTCAGGCCGTCGAACTGCTGGGGCAACTGGGCGAACTCCTGCACGCTCTGGTCGCTCGTGTTCTCGATCCGGTAGACACTACCGTCGAAAGAGAGGCGGTAATCAGCCGGCTTCAGATCCTCATGTGCCCCGATGCTGACACGCAGTTGCAGGTTGCCCGTATTGCTCCGCCCTGCCAGCGTGCGCGGTTCTCCCAGCGTGAACATCGCTTCACCCGGCGCGCCGTTGGCATCCACCCCCATGCTTTGCTGACGGTTGTAAGCCCCGGCAAAGGCTGCGGCCAGCTGCCCGAGCCGCGTCTGGACGGCCGCCAGATCCTGATCCCGGAACCGGGCCAGACCGGCGATTTCCCCCGAGCCCAGTGCACCGGCGTTCAGCATCACCTTCGTGTCATTCACTTCCAGCGCCAGTGCCGGCCGGGACGGATCGTCATCCGACGCATAGGACACCAGCTTGCCGGCCCGTGTCGAGATCACCAGGCCATGCCCACTGGCCGTGTACACATCCACCGTGCCATCGGCCTGGTCATCGCGGCTGACCTGAATGCGCGAGGCCACCTCGTCGATCAGCATGTCGCGCTGGTCCAGCAGGTCATTCGGCTCGTGCCCATTGACCTTGGCCTCGGAAATCTGCTGGTTCAGCAGTGCGATGTGTTCGAGGCGCGTGTTGACATAGCTGGCGGCCTCGTCGATCCGGCGGTTCGTGTCCGACAGCATCGTGTCCAGTTTCGTCGCCGTCTCCGAAAAGCGGCCGGCCACCTCGGCCGAACGATGCACGATCACCGTCCGGGCACTGTCATCGGCCGGCGAATTGACCAGATCGGCCAATGCTGCCCGAAACTCGTCCATCGCCGTGCCGATGCCGCTACCCGTATCCGACAGCAACTGGTCGATCTGCTCGAGCGCCCCGGCCCGAGCCTTGTCGGCCCCGGCCAGTGCCGTGTTGCGCGTCACTTCCTGTGACATGAACTGATCATAGTTCCGGCGGATATCCAGCACGTTGACGCCATTGCCAATATAGCCGCTGCCATGATACTGGCCAACCGCCGTCCCCAGCACGGCATCCTGCCGCACGAAGCCCGGCGTGTGCACATTGGCAATGTTGTGCCCCGCCGTCTGCAACTGCGCATAGGCCGCGGCCAGCGCACTCTGTCCTATTCCAACCAGACCAGCCATGATCTTTCACCTTCCCTGGTTATCGGTGCCGTCGGGACGCCAGCCGTCACCAACCCCACCTTCTGCCCACTACGATGCCCGGCCGGCCATCGAGGCCGACATCGAACCGATCGTGCGCAACAACTTCTGCCGATAAGCCGGATCGGTGGCATATCCCCCGTCGGCCAACCCATCGGCAAACTCCCTGGCACTCCGTGCCTGCAACACTTTCCGATACCGCGGACTGGCCGCCATCAATGACGCCCAGTCGGCAAAGGCCTCGGCGTAGCTGTCGTAGCGCCGGAACTGCTCGACCGACCTGCGCGCCACGCCACCCTCGTATTCAGTCGTCAATGAGGCCACCGTCCTGCCCGTCCAGCTGCCGCCGGCCTTGATGCCGAAGAGGTTGTGGCTCGGGTTGCCATCCGCATCCCGGATGTCCCGACGGCCCCAGCCCGACTCCAGCGCCGCCTGCGCCACCACCCAGGCCGCCGGAATGCCGGTCTTTCGCTGGGCTGCCCGCGCATGCGGCCACATCTGCTCGACGAAAGCCGCCTGAACCGGCCCGAGCCGGCCCACGGGCGCTTTCCCGGTTTTCATCCGCGCGCTCCGTGCCGCCAGTTCGGCCAGATCGGCCAGCGAACGCCCCTGTCCGGCGCCATCGACGGCCTGGGGCTGCCCACCGATCGCTGCCTGCCCCGGCGAGCCAGCCAGAAAGCCTGCCTGCGGCTCAAAGGGCCTGGCCGCCGACAGCTGCCGGCCTGCCTGCCGCGGATGACTCACCGCATCCGGATTGCCCAGCAACTGCTGCTCGATCATCCCGGCCAGGCCGCCCGGCCTGCCGGTGGCTTTCGTGGCCAGCTGGCTGTCGAGCATGCCGTTGAACACCTCCGTGCCCGGCCCCTCGAACATGCCGCTTTTCATCGTCGCATCGCGCATGCTCTTCAGGATCTGCTGCATGAAGAGCGCCTCGAACTGACGGGCCACCTCACGGATCGCCTCACGGTCGCCGGGCGCAGCCGTTTTCAGCCCATCGAGCGTGCGGCCATCGATGGCCAGGCCCTGGGCGGCTTCGGCGCTTCGTGCGCGGATCAGGTTGTCGGACAGCACAGACACTTAGATGATCTCCAGCTCGGCCTTCAGGCTGCCGGCCACCTGCAGGGCCTGCAGGATGGCGATCAGATCCTGCGGCGTCGCGCCCAGCGTGTTCAGTGCACGCACCACATCCTTCAGCTGGGCAGACTTCGGCAGCATCATCACGGCGCCCCCTTCCTGGCGAACGGTAATATCTGCCATGTCGGCCGCCACGGTCTGACCTTGAGACAGGGGCGCCGGCTGGCTGACCAACGGCGTCGACGAGACGGTGACCGACAGGTTGCCGTGCGCCACGGCACTCGGTGCCAGGCTCACGGCCTGGTTCATCACGACCGATCCCGTCCGGGCATTGACGATCACTTTGGCCGCCGGAGCCGCCAGCGACACCTCCATCGACTCCAGCTCGGCCAGAAAACCCACCCGCTGGGCCGGATTGCGCGGCAGCGGCACCTCGACCACCCGTGCATCCAGAGCTACGGCCTGCCGGCCGTCGGCACCCGGCGCCGTCCTGATGCGACGGTTGATCGCCTCGGCCACCGCCCGAACGTTCGAGAAATCCGTCTGTTTCAGCTCGATCCGGATCGAATCACCCGCCAGCGTGTCATTGGGCACCACCCGTTCCACCGTGGCGCCATTCGGAATCCGGCCGGCACTCAGATGATTGATCTGCACCTTGCTGCCCCCGGCCGACGCACCGGCACCGCCCACCACCACATTGCCCTGGGCCACCGCATACACCTGCCCATCCACCCCGCGCAACGGCGTGAGCAACAGCGTGCCGCCCCGCAGGCTCTTGGCATTGCCCACCGACGACACCGTCACATCGATGGCCTGACCCGGCTGTGCATAAGCCGGCAACTGGGCCGTCACGATCACGGCAGCCGAATTCTTCAACTGCGGCGTCACCCCAGGCGGCAGCTGGATGCCCAGCTGCGAGAGCAGTGAATTCATGCTCTGCGCCGTGAACGGTGCCTGCGTGGTCTGATCGCCCGTGCCATCCAGCCCCACCATCAGGCCATAGCCCAGCAACTGGTTCGTTCGCACCCCCTGGATGCTCGCCACCTCCTTCAGCCGCTCGGCCTTCACCGGCGCCGCGGCGCCCAGCAACATCCCCAGGCCAAAGCCCATCGCCAGCAGCAGAATCGACTTCCGCCGCCGTTTGCCCGATCGGGTGGGTAGATATCCGTTCATCGCCCTTCCTTCCACACAAAAGCCCGCCAGCTGCGCCTGTCGCGGCTGGCGGGTCATGCCACTCACAAGACCGCTTCACTCGCCGGCAGGCAGGCCCATCTTCCCGCCGGCATCCATCTCCTCATGCCCTCAGATCGGCATGAACGACAGGAAGAACCGCGTCAACCAGCCGGTGGTCTGCACCTTGTCGATATCTCCATGTCCACGCACCTGCATCCGGGCATCGGCCACCTGCGTGGAACTGACCCGGTTGCCCGGCAGGATCGTGCTCGGATCCACCACGCCGGCAAACTTCAGCGTTTCCACCCCCTGGTTCACGCCCAGCTGCTTGTCGCCACTGACCACCAGATTGCCGTTGGGCAGCACCTCCACCACCGTGACGGTGATCGTGCCCGAGAACTGGTTCTCACTGCCGGAGGCCCCCTTGCCCTCGAAGGTGTTCGAGGTACTGGCATCCAGCCCCAGCTTGCCCAGCGCCCGCCCGCCCGTGAACGGCAGGCTGCCGAACTTGGCGCTGCCCTCCCCCTTGCGGTTGATGCTGCTGTTGGACTGCTGGCGGGCCACCATCCGTTCCTCGATCAGGATGGTCAGCATGTCACCCGGCTGGCTGGCCCGCCTGTCCTCGAAGAGCCCGCGCTGCGCCGCCGACTGGAAGATCGAGCCATTGGCCACCCTCATCGGTTGCTGCCGCATCGACGCCAACCGGTTCTGATCCACCACCGGCGTGTCGATCCTCGCCGCCGGCGGCATCACCGTCGAGCATCCGGCCAGCCACGCCGCAAGCAGCAGGCTCCAGCCGATCCGCCCGGCATCTTGTTCACGTCCTGTCATCATCCCTTCACTCCGCCATTCACGCTCAGCTGCCTTGTCGCCCACCTTACCCGGCGCATGGGCGCCTGGCCATCCAGCCACATTGCGATGCCTGCCGCCCAAGCTCCCAGTCCTGGGCTGGCTGACTCGACGCGCCCTCAGTGCCCTGCCCTGCTCACCACCCCGGCATCAGAGCTGAGACACCCGGGCCAGCATCTGATCCGAAGTCTGGATCGCCTTGGAATTGATCTCGTAGGCACGCTGCGTCTGGATCATCGAGACCAGCTCTTCGACCACATTGACGTTGGAAGTCTCCAGATATCGCTGCTCGATCAGGCCCGCCCCATTCTGACCGGGCGCCGTCGTCACCGGTGCCCCCGACACATCGCTTTCCAGGAACACGTTCTGACCGCGGGGATCGAGACCGGCCGGGTTCTGGAAGGTCACCAGCTGGATCTGCCCGATCTGGGTCGAGCCCGTCTGCCCTGCGATCGTCACCGACACCGTGCCGTCATTGGCGACGGTCAGCTCGGTGGTGCCCGCCGGCAGCGTGATCGGTGGCGACAGCGGCAGGCCGTTGGCATTCACCAGCTGCCCCTGCGCATCCGGGTAGAAACTGCCATCACGCGTGTAACCCGTCGTGCCGTCCGGCATCTGCAACGGGAAAAAGCCGTTACCGTTGATGGCCATGTCGAAATTGCTCTTCGTCTCCTGCAGGTTGCCCTGCGAGAAAAGACGGGCCGTCGCCACCGTCCGCACCCCCGTGCCCAGCTGAAGGCCCGTTGGCAGCTGCGTGTCGGTGGAGGACTGCGCCCCCACCTGCCGCAGATTCTGATACATCAGATCCTCGAACACGGCCCGGGAACGCTTGTACCCCGTGGTGCTGACGTTGGCCAAGTTGTGCGAAATCACGTCCATCTGGGTCTGTTGTGCATCCAGACCGGTCTTGGCAATCCAAAGCGAGCGAATCATCTCAATACTCCCTGGCACGGCCATCGACACGCGGCTCAGACGCCGGCGCGCTGACGGACAGGTGCCCCAAACGCTTACAATCTGACGGACAGCAGTTGCGCGGCCCGCTGCTCATTGGCTTCGGCGTTCTGCAACAGCTTCATCTGCATTTCAAACTGGCGGGCCACCTCGATCATGCCCACCATCGACTCGACCACATTTACGTTGCTGCCCTCCACCGCGCCCTGTACCACGCGCACCTGATCGGCAGCCGGCGCTTCCGAGCCATCCTTCATCCGCATCAGGCCATCGGCCCCCTTCTCCAGCTCGGCCGCCGGTGGATCGACGAGCTTCAGCCGCCCGGCCTGTGAGGCTTTCTGGCGCCCCACCTGCACCATCAGCGCGCCATCGTCCGTCACCGTGACGGAAGCCCCCACCGGAATGCTGATCGGGCCCCCATCGCCCAGCACGGTCTGACCGCGCCGCGTGCGCAGGATGCCCTGCTCATCCACCACCAGACCGCCATCCCGGGTATAGGCTTCCGTGCCATCGGCCGCCTGCACGGCGAACCAGCCCTGGTCCCGGATCGCCAGATCGAAGGGATTGCCCGTCTGCCGCAGCGGCCCCGACACCGGATTGAAACTCGTGCTGGTCTCCACATTGAAAACCCGCGTGGTGGCCGTGCCTGCCTGACGGATCGGCACTGCCCGAGCCGTCATCAGGTCGGCCCGGAAACCATCGGTGGCCGCGTTCGCCAGGTTGTGGCTCAGGGCATCCTGGCGCTCCATCAGCGCCTTGGCCCCCGTCATCGACAGATAAATCATCCGATCCATGCGTTTACCCTCCCATCAACGATCACTCAGTGGTAAGGCTGCTCATCAACGCAGGTTCACGATCGTCTGCAACAGCTGGTCGTTGGTACGAACCGTCTGCGCATTGGCCTGATACACCCGCTGTGCCGTGATCATGTTGACCAGCTCCTGCGTCAGATCCACGTTCGAGGTCTCCAGCGCCCCGGACTGGATCACGCCCAGCGTGCCGGTCGAGGGCGATCCCACCAGCGGCTGGCCCGAATCGGCCGTCTCACCCCACTGGTTGTTGCCCAGCGGCTGCAGGCCCTGCGGATTCGTGAAATTCGCCAGCGCCACCTTGCCCTTGGACACCGTCATGCCATTGGTATAGCGTGCCATCAGCGAACCATCACGGCCCACCGAAAAACCGGCCAGCTTGCCCGAACCATTGCCGTTCTGCTCCTGATGCGCCACGGTGAAGGCCGTGCCGAACTGCGTGGTGTCAGCAAAGGACAGCGAGACAGCCTGGTTGCCACCAGCATCCTGCCCGACCGGTACCGAGATGTTCAGCGACACGCCCTGGCCGCCCGCGTTGCCGTTTCCGCCCGTGTTCTGCAGCGAGCCGTCCGAATTGAACGTCAGCGTGCCCAGCGGCTGTTTTCCGCCACCCGGCGCATCTTCACCGATCTGCTCACCATTGACCGTCCCGCGCACTTCCCACTCGTTGTCGCCCGTCTTGCGGAAATACAGCGCCATCACATGCTCACGCCCCAGCGAATCGAAGACGCTGACCGAGGTCGCGCCATCGTAGGTCTTCGCATCCAGCAGGTTGAAGGGCGAGGTATTCTGATCCTGTGCCTTGGCCCGTGCATCCACGTTCACGCGCACCGAACCGGACGTCGTGGCCTTCGGCGGCACATCGGCCGACTCCAGCTTCAGCTCCTGCGCCACCCCGTTGGCCACCAGACCATTCTTGTCGACCGGATAGCCCGTCAGACGCATGCCCGAGGCATTGACGATATAGCCGCTCTTGTCCAGCTTGAACTGCCCTTCCCGCGTGTACGTGATGGCGCCATCATGCGACATGCGAAAGAAGCCCCCGCCATTGATGCCCAGATCCAGCGAATTGCTGCTGGTGGTCAGCGCGCCCTGAGCGAACTGCTGGGCGATCGTGCCCACCTTCGCCCCGATACCGGGCGACACGTTCGAGACGCCGTAGACGGTCGTTGCATACACATCGGCAAACTCCGCCCGCGATGCCTTGAAACCGACCGTGCTCGCGTTGGCCACGTTATGACCGATCGTGTCGAGGTGACGTGCGGCCGCGTTCAGACCGGACAATCCTTGTTGAAACGCCATGAATCAAACTCCCAGAAAATTCGTCGTCAAATAATCAGTCGCGCGTCGGCCGGCGACACCGGCTTGGCGTGTTCCAGCTCCAGCATCGCGCCGGTCGAGGTCTGTGCCACGCCCGTGACCCTCACAGGCACCAGCCCCGTCGACTCCACCGCCGTCTTGCCGTCCACCGCCGTCACCTTCATGCGGTACATCCCGACCGGCACCGGATCGCCATTGCCATCCGTCCCATCCCAGGCCAGACTGTGCGTGCCGGCCTCGAGGTTCTCCAGGGTGTGGCTGTACAACAGCACACCGTTGTCGTTCATCAGGTCGACGCGTGCCTTCGAGGCCTTCTCGGCCAGCTCGAAGCCCAGACGGGCCTCACCCTGATCCTGGCCCCGATACTCGAAACGCTCACCCGGCGCCAGCACCTGCTTGCCGATCATGCCCACCGAGGCCAGCACCGAACTCTGCGCATTGGAGGCCGTCACGCCTTCCATCGACCTGTTCAGCGCCTCGATGCCGCGTACCGTGCTGATCTGCGCCATCTGCGACGTGACCTCGGCGTTCTCCATCGGATTCATCGGATCCTGATGACGCATCTGTGCCACCAGCAGCTTCAGGAAGCGATCCTCCGTTCCATCGGCCGTGCTCTCGTCCAGCTTCGAGGTGTTGTGCTTCACACTGTCCATCAGACCCGCCGAGGCACTGGTGCCCACCTGCTGCTCCTCCGACACGGTCTTGAAGCCCTGCCGGTTCGGCTGCTCCGACGAAGCGTCCGGCTTCTTTTTCGTCTCGGCTGCCGGCCAGCTCATCACGCCGGTCAATCCCTTCACCATCATCGACATCCCCTCCCTGTTCCTTACTGACCCAGTTGCAGCGTCCGCAAGGCGAGCTGCTGCGCAGTGTTCATCATCTCGATGTTGTTCTGATACGAACGGGATGCCGAGATCATGTTCACCATTTCCTCGATCACGTTCACGTTGCTGTGCCGGACATAACCTTCGGCATTGGCCGCCGGGTGCTTCGGATCATAGATCTCCTTGCCCGGCGTCGGGTCTTCCACCACATCGACCACCCGCACGCCCAGCGACGAGGTCGCCCGTGAAGACATCCGCCGCTCACCCACCGCCTGGCGGGCATCCACCATGGCCGGCTGAAACACTACCTGACGCGCCTTGTAGGCCTCGCCGTCGGGCCCCGCGACCGTATCCGCGTTTGCCAGATTGGAAGCCACCGTATTCAGGCGCTGGCTCTGCGCCGACATGGCACTGCCGGCCAGCGGCAGGATTCTCATCACAGACATCGTTTTCCCCGTTCTTTCCGGATGCCCACCCGACAGGCGGCACCCCGTTCACCTTCCGTCAGTGCCTTTCGGCACGCTCACTCCCAGCCACCCTCATTCGCCGCGGATCGCCGACATCATCGTCCGCACCTTCCCGTTGATGAAGCGCAGGCTGGCCTGATAGCCCACGGCGTTCTGTGAGAACTGCGCCCGTTCGCGATTCAGATCCACCGTGTTGCCATCCATCGACGGCTGCTCGGGCACCACATATTTCATGTCAGGCCCCTGCGTCGAATACACCCGATCACCCAGCTGCTGATGCCCCGCCCGGGTTCTGGCCAGCGACACGGTCGACAGGCCGCCCGCACCGGGTCGCAGATCGAAATCACCCCGCGTGGCTTCCGGCATGCCACTGGCCTGCCGCAACGCCGCACTGAAATCGAAATCACGCGCCTTGAATCCGGGCGTGTCTGCGTTGGCAATATTGGAAGAAATCGTTTCCTGACGGTTGGCACGCAATGTCAGTGCCTTCCCATGGAAATCGATCGACTCCGTCAACCGATCAAGCATCACTCATCTCCTGCGGCCCATCTTTCCGGCCCGCCCTGCACCAATCGGGCGATCCACCGGGCACCGCCATCGGACAACGATTATCCCGATCGGCACATGCCGGCATCGCTTGAACAACAGCAGAAATTCCCCCTTTCTTCTCACAGAGGCCGGCATCCGCCTGCTCTATGCTGTCGATCCCCAGGAATCTCCCCTTCGAGCCATGAATCCCGGTTTTTCCATTCGACGCGGCAAACTGGGCCGTCTGCTGATTCTGGTGACGGCACTGGCCGCCGCCGGCCTGAGCGATGGCGCCCACAGTGCGCCTGCTGCCACCCCGGATGACGGCGCCGTGGCAGCCACGCCGGCCACTGCAACCACGACCAGCCCCGACACCCCGATGCTCGCGCTGGTTTCGCCCGGCGCGCGGAACGAGCACCTCGACACGCCTTCGGACGGCATGCCGCCGGCCCCGACGCTGTTGCCGGCCACGCAGCTGCAAGCCTGGCTGCAACGCCAGCCCGGTTATCCCCGGGATCCGGCGCTGCGTGTCGACATCGAATGGCTGCCCCCCCGTGGCCGCCAGAAACTCGCACCCTGCCAGCAGGCCGAAGCCTTCCTGCCCACGGGCGCCCGGCTATGGGGGCGACTGAACATCGGCATCCGCTGCGTGGCCGGTGCCCGCTGGACGAGCTGGCAGCCCGTCCATCTGCGCATCTTCGGCCCTGCCCTGGTCACCCGACATCCGCTGGCCGCCGGCCAGGTTCCCCAGCGCCAGGATTTCCTGATCCAGGAAGTGGAGTGGAGCCAGCACCGGCATCCCCCCGCTGCGCTCGACACGACATTGGCGACACAGCAGCTGCAACGGGCGCTGGCCGCTGGTCAGCCCTTGCGCGCCGATCATCTGCGCGCCCTGCCCGCCATCCGGGCTGGCGAACCGGTGGCGGCCATCGCCGAAGGCGACGGGTTTAGAATCAGCACCGACGCCATCGCCCTGTCACAAGCCAGCGAAGGACAGAACATTCGCGTCCGAACAGCCAGCGGCAAGGTTCTCACTGGCAAAGTCGAAGGAAAAACTGTGAAAATTTTCCGATAATCGGCAGATCGACCCTAAAGTTTTTCCGATGATCTCCGATAAAGCCTTCAAGCACACCTCTCGTGCATGGCAAGGAGTTCCACCATGATCACCGGAAAGACACCTTTCATCAGCACCGTGTCCCTTCTGAGTCGGCCCGTCACCACGGCCGCCGCCGGGGTTGTGTCCGCCGCAACCGGCTCGGAAGAAGACATCAAGCCCATCCCCGCCACCGACAAGGTTCTGCTGTCGGAGCCAGGATTGCATCTGTTGCCCGGCCAGGCCGATGAGCAGGACGCCATCCGCCAGGAGCGGGTTCAGGCGCTCAAGCAGGCCATCGAAGAAAAGCGCTACCACGTCAACAGCCGCCAGATCGCCGAAAAGCTGTTGCAGGAAGCCTCCGAACTGATGAAGACGCTGACCGGCTTCCCGCTCGATCCGATGGAAGAAGACGCCGGGGAAAGCCCTGAAGCAAGTACCGGGGAACCCGACCGACAGGCACGGGCCGAATCCGGGGCTGGCACCTTCGCAAACGTTCACCCCAAGCCGATACCACCCCGAACATGATTCAGCCCCATGATCTACAGCGTATCCTGAGCCTGCTCGAACAGCAGCAGGTTGCCCTCGCCAGCCAGTCGCGGGACGCTGTCGATCGGCTCGAACACATCAACGCCGAGCTTCAGGGGCTGCTTCAGCGACTGTTGCCGCTCGCCGGTGGCCGCTTCGCCGCCCAGCCTCCCCGGCCGGATCCCGGCACGCAGGCCCGCATCCAGCAGTTGCTGAACGACAATCGCCACATCATGCTTCGACTGTCGGACAACAATCAGCGCGCGTTGAAAGTGCTGTTCAACACCGAACCGCTGGTCTACAGCCGCTGAAACCCCCTGTGGCCAGCCGGCCTGCATGTTCGATGCCACGTGGACGCAACATGAAGTAGCCGAAGCCGGCGCTTCCTTCGACGCATGCCCGGCCTTCCCGACTCGCAGCCGCCAGGCGCCTGGAAGCCTGGGAGCTTGGGCGGCAGGAAAGTCGCGGGCTGCAAACCGGCCGCGCCGGCCCATTCTGCACCCGCTGCTTGCCCCATGGCCCGGGCCACGGGACGGCGATCGGGCACTAGAGCGTGTCATGCACTTATTCGTACCCGCGCTGGCCCCTGTCAGAGCCAGTCGCCGAGCTTGCTGCGCAGGCGGGCCACCGCCTGACTATGCAGTTGGGACACCCGGGACTCGGTCACCCCCAGCACCTCGCCGATCTCCTTCAGCGTCAGGTTCTCGGTGTAGTAGAGGCTCATCATCAGTTTTTCGCGTTCGGGCAGCGCCTCGATGCCGGCCGCCAGCGCCTCCCGAAAACGGGCGTCCTCCAGACGCTGATCCGGCTGCGGCTGCTCATCCGGCAACAGATGCTCGACCCTGTTGTCATCGCTCTCCTCACCGCCGGCCACGTCCTCCAGATACAGGAGCTGTGCTCCCCTGGCCGAGGACAGCAGGCGCTGATAGTCTTCCAGCGACAGATCCATCTCCCCGGCAATCTCGCGCTCGGTGGCCGGGCGCCCCAGACGCTGCTCCACCGCATGGATCGCCTGCTCGATGCTGCGCTGGCTCTTGCGAACCGATCGGGGCATCCAGTCGGCCTGACGAAGCTCATCCAGCATCGCCCCCCTCACCCGCTGCATGGCAAAGGTGTCGAACTGCACCCCCTGAGCCGGGTCGAAGCGGGAGACGGCATCGACCAGACCGATCAGTCCGGCCTGCACCAGATCATCCAGCTCGATGCTCGCAGGCAGCCGCGAGGCCATATGCACCGCGACACGACGCACCATCTTGCCGTAACGCTCGATCACCGTTTCCCGATCCAGCACGCCTCGTGGGGTATACATCGATTGTGTCCGACCGTTCAATGCGTCACCCCTTCTGAAGAACTGGTCAAGGATGACAGACCCATGTCTGACCAGGACGACCATTCAAAATCCGACAACATCGCCGTCGACAGCCCCGACCACAAGGCCAGCTCCGCCGCACTCGCCCCGGCCCCCAGCACCACATCGAGCCGCACGCCGAGAAAACGCCCGGCACAGCCCGCCAGCCCCAGAAAAGCCTGCCTGCCACCAGCCACCTGCTGAAGATCGGCAAACATCAATCCGAAACGACGGATGCCGGTGCTGGACACGATGCGCTTGATCTGGGCATATTGCATCGTCAGCGCATCACGCCGATGGCTGAGGATCAGCAACATCCGGTCGACGGCCTGCTCGTCCAACCAACGGGCCATCCCGACCGGATCATCCAGCCACAGATAATGCCGCAGGCCCGGATCATCATCGATGGGCGGCGCCATCACCATCCGGCCCAGCCCGTCACGATCGAGCACCTGCAGCGCATGGCCCTGTGCCTGCATCTGGGCAGCCAGTTGCCCGGCAAACTGCCTGGCCACCGGCTCCGCCACCAGACACCCTGCCGGAATCAGTATCCGTTGCTGCGCCCGGAAGAGCCGCCGCAGCCCAGCTGCCTGATCAGTCGTGCCATCAAACATGGCTGCCCTCGAACAGATGACGCATCTCACTGTCGGTCATCGACAATGACGGATACCGGTTCGCTGCCTCATCACTCAGTGCCGATTCGATCAACACGCCCAGGTTGGCCGGATGGTAGTCCTCGGGTACGCGCTGACCATCGGTGTAACCGATCAGCGGCAATCGATGACGGATCAGGGCATCGAAACACGCCCCCAGCCCCACGGCCTCGTCAACCTTCGACAGCAGCACGCCAACCGTTTCACGCGCGCCGAAGGCCCGCAACACATCTTCGATGCCCCCCGGCTGCGTGCCGGCATTCAGCACCAGCACCCGCCTGACCTGAGCCAGCGACAGCGCCGACGTCAATTGCGTGACCCGCTCATCGCGCTGGCTGATGCCAGCCGTATCGATCAACACCAGACGACGATCCTCATGTTCCTTCAACAGCGACTGCAACACCTCCCGATCCTGCGCCACCTGCACCGGCACCCCCAGCATCTTGCCAAAGGCCCGAAGCTGCTCCTGCGCACCGATCCGGTACACATCGGCCGTGATCAGCGCCAATGACTTGGGGCCATGCCGAAGCACATGATGGGCCGCGATCTTGGCAATGCTCGTGGTCTTGCCAACCCCGGTGGGGCCGATCAGTGCGAAAACGCCACCACCATCGAAGATCGTCTGCCCGGCATGCCCGGGCAACAGACCTGCCTTGCCGTTGACGCCGGCCAGGGCACGCAGCATCGTCCGACGCAGCCACTCATCGGACTGCACGTCGCTGTAATCCACGGGCAGCAGGCTGACCAGGGTTCGCGCCAGTGACGGCGAGAACTGGCACGACAGCAGGTTGCGAAGCAGGCGCATCTGTGCCGGCCGCCGCCGTGCCGTCTCGAACCAGCCGACGCCATTCAAGCGGCTCTCCTGCGCCCGCCCCTGCGCCTGAATCGAGGCGCCGTCCACGGCACCGGCCGGGCTGACACCGTCGGACCCTCTGCCCGACTCGCCCACCGGCGCACCACCCACCGCCGGCACCGGCGCTGCCTCCGTCTGCCAGCTCAGCGACGGCCAGTCCGACGTCCCGGACTGCAGCAACGATGAAAGCGGCATCGGTGCATCCTGTCCGAACGCGGCCGTGCCCGCCGACGCGTCCACCGGGCCCGCCACCACCCCTGCCACCTGTGCAACCGGCGTGCTGGTCGCCGGCACCGGTGGCGAAGCGGTATCCGACCGGCTGCTCAACCAGCGACCGGGCGCGCCGCCCAACATCCGGCGGGCCGAATTCAGCACCAGCGACAGTCGTGATGTCGCCCCCTTCTCAGCCGTACGCTTTCCGGAAACCAGTGCCTGTCCTTCGGCTGCCGGCTCGGTGTGCCAAGGCTCTGGCGATGCTTCCCGTGGCTCACCTGTCCTTCTCCATTCACCGCCCCCCGTCATCGGCACGGCTGGCCCGGCCGTGACGGCCGGCATCCCGTGCGACATGCCGTCACCTGACACGCTCGCCGGCAAAGGCACGATCGGCGCAGCCGTCGCCTGCTGGGCCTCAGCCAGCGCCTGCGCCAGCGACGAAGCCTGTGAAGGCAGGCTGCCCTGTGTCTCCGCCGGGGCCGGGGCCTCCACTGGTGCTGCTGCCCCGTCCCCGGTCGATGACGCCATCCGATCCCGCTCAGCCCGGCTACGCCGGGTTCGCTCGAAATCGAGCGTGCTCAGCGGGGTTTGGACATCACGTCCGGAACCCGAATCGCCCCCGGCATCCTTTTCAGCGTCCACCGGCACGACAGCCGCCGTCGCCTCGATTGCCTCATCCTCCCCGGCGTTCTGAATCCTCGTCCCTGCCGCTTCGCCCCCGGCAGCCCTCTGCGCATGGGTTCCTTCCGCCTCATCCCCCGTGTCGCATGCCAGCCGCCCGGCCTGCCCGTCTGCACGGGCTGCCTCCGGTTTGCTCCCCCTGGTGCCGGCTGTCTTGCGGCTCGTGCGCCCCGTACCGGCCTTGCTCCCCTTGGCCGCCCTGGTGCTTCGGGATGCCTTGCCGGGCGCCCTGCCAGCAGCCGCCTCATCCACCCCTTCACCGGCCACGCCGACCGTCGCCACGGCAGCTGGCTGCACCGCCGGCGCCTCGATGTCCGCCGTCTCGATGCCCTTGACCGGCGCCCGGATGCGCTCACCCTTCATCGGTCCATCGGCCAGCGCCTTGATACCGGCCGACACCCGATCCACCGCCTTGCGACGCCGGGCACCACCGGCAGGCTCGGGCACCACCACGGTCACCTGAACCTCATCTCCCACCTGATCACTGTTCAGAATGTCGATGTCGCCACCAAAGCGCTGCTTGGCCAGAGCCATCGCCTCGCGCATGGTACGACCGCTGAAGATCATGGTTTTCATCGATGACTCCCAATCAGATGACCGATTCGAATAGTGTGGGTATCAGGAATTTCGGCATGGGCCAGCACGCGAAGACGAGGCGCTGCCTTGCGCACCATCGCAGCCACTTGCGGGCGAATCCGATCCGGTACCAGCAGACAGGCTGGCAGCCCCAGTGACTCCTGCTGCTGGCAGATGCGGGCCGCTTCGGTCGCCAGAAAATCAGCCACCGACGGATCGAGTGCAGCCGTTGCACCGGGCGCCAGCGACTGCATCAGCAGCGTTTCCAGCGCCGGGTCGAGCGCCACCACCGACAAGTCATTGTTCGAGCCGAAGATGCCCTGCACGATGGCAGGCGCCAGCGCCACCCGCACTTCACGGGTCAGCTCAGCCGGCTCCTGCACCTTGGCACCATGCTCGGACAGCGATTCGACGATCGACTTCAGGTCACGCACATGCACCCCCTCTTCCAGCAGGTTCTGCAACACCTTCTGGAAGGCGGGCAGCGGCACCAGCTTCGGCACCACGTCCTCGACCAGCTTCGGCATGAAACGTGTCAGATGATCCAGCAGTTGCTGCACCTCACCCCGGCCGAGCAATCGCCAGGCGTGAAGCTGCATCAGATGGTGCAGATGGGTGGCCACCACCGTCGAGGCATCCACCACGGTGTAGCCCGCCGCCTGTGCCATGTCCTTCTCGGCCGGCTGAATCCAGTAGGCTGGCAGCCCGAAGGCCGGATCCTTCGTGGCCGTGCCATTGAGCGGCATGCTGGCATGCCCGGGGTCGATGGCCAGCCATTGCCCCGGATAGGCTTCGCCCGTGCCCACCGTCACCCCTTTCAGGCCGATGCGATAGTGATTTGGCCTCAAATCAAGCTGGTCACGCACATGCACCGGTGGCGGCAGAAAGCCGATTTCCTGTGCAAACTTGCGACGCACCCCCTTGATGCGCATCAGCAGATCACCGCCCGAATCCTTGTCCACCAGCGGGATCAGCTTGTAGCCCACTTCCAGACTCAGCACATCCACGGGCTGAACGTCCTCCCAGGTGGCATCGCCATCATTGGCGGGCAACACCTCATCGGCCACCGGTTCAGGTGCCTTTCTGGCCATCGTGCCAAGCTTGAACGCAACGTAGCCCAGCATCGCCGCCAGCGACAGGAAGGCCAGATGCGGCATTCCCGGAATCATCCCCAGCACGCCGATGATCATCGCCACCAGCGCCAGCGCACGCGGCAACGAGAACAGCTGCGTCGCAATCTGTTTGCCGATGTCGTCGGTGCCATCCCCCACCCGGGAGACGATCAGGCCGGCCGCCACCGAGATCACCAGCGCCGGCACCTGGGAGACCAGTGCATCGCCGATGGCCAGCAGCACGTAGTTGTTCACGGCCACACTGGCCGACAGATTGTGCTGGAACATCCCGATCGACAGGCCACCGACCAGGTTGATGACCAGGATCAGGATCGACGCGATCGCATCGCCCCTCACGAACTTGGACGCACCGTCCATCGAACCGTAGAAATCGGCCTCACGGCTCACCTCCTGCCGGCGACGACGTGCCTCATCCTGATCGATCTGCCCCGTGTTCAGGTCGGCATCGATCGCCATCTGTTTGCCCGGCATCGCATCCAGGGCGAAACGGGCCGACACCTCGGCGATACGCCCCGCGCCTTTCGTCACCACCATGAAGTTGATCACCGTCAGAATGGCGAACACGATGATCCCGACCGCAAAATTCCCACCGATCAGGAAGTTGGCAAAGGCCTCGATCACCTTGCCCGCCGCATCGGTGCCCGTATGACCATGCAGCAGCACCGCCCGTGTCGAGGCCACCGACAGCGACAGACGCATCAGCGTCGTCACCAGCAGCACCGTCGGGAAGACAGCAAAATCCAGCGCCTTCACTGTGTATACCGCCACCAGCAGCACGAGCAGCGACGAGGCGATGTTGAAGGTGAACAGGAAATCCAGCATCGGCGCCGGCAACGGCAGCAGCATCATGGCCAGCACCATGATCGCCAGCACCGGCACAGCCAGTGATGACAACGGCGGCAGCGGAATCTCATGCCCCCCCAGCTTCAACGCGGCCGGCAGGCGCAAACCGCCACCCGCTCTGCCCAATGTCCCCAGGCGGGCAGGTGTCAACGGCGCGCTCATGTTCGTTCACCTTTTTCGGAATGTTTCGGATCCATCTCTTCAGGTACGGGCAGATCGATCGGTGGCTCCGGCGCCACACCGCGACCGGGAATCCAGTTCTTCAGCTGATAGACATAGACCAGCACCTGAGCCACCGCCACATAGAGCGCCTGGGGGATCTCCTGCTCCAGATCCACATGGGCATAGAGTGCCCGGGCCAGCGGCGGTGCCTGCAGCACCGGCACCCCCGACTCCCTGGCAATGGCCTGAATCCGCATCGCCAGCGCATCGATTCCCTTGGCGACGACGCGTGGCGCCCCCCCGGCGGCCTCGTCATATCTGATTGCAACGGCATAATGGGTCGGATTCGAGACCACGATGTCCGCCTTCGGGACGGCCGTCAGCATGCGCCGACGAGCGGCCTCACGCTGCTTCGAGCGTATGTGTCCGCGCAACTGTGGATCCCCTTCCTGCTCACGGTTTTCCCGACGGACTTCTTCCCGCGTCATGCGCAGGTCGGCCCGATGCCGGAACCACTGGAACGGCACATCGAACACCGCCAGCACCAGCAGCAGCAACAGCATCAAGGTGAAACCGATGCCGATCAGCCCGGCCGCCTCCGGCAGGGCCGACCGCAAGGTTCCCTGCGACAACGTCGCAAAGGCCGGAAAGCGGCTGGCGGCATACCAGCTGCCGATGGCCCCCAGCGCCAGCGCCAGGATCGCCAACTTCAGGAACTCGACGAAGTTCTTGACCGAAAAGATCCGTTTGAAGCCGTTGATCGGGTTGATCTTCGAGACCTTGAAGCCAAGCGCCTTCGACGCCCAGTTGAACCCGCCTGGCATGACGCCCGCCGCCAGGGCGGCCAGGCACATGGCGAGCAGAAAGCCCAGAAATGGCCACAGCAGATCGACGAACCGCCCCATCGCAGGCGACATCGCCTCGAAGAGGTCGCCCCTGGCGTGTTGATCGAAGCGGAAAGACTGAGCAAGCACCTGTCCGATATCGTCGGCCAGCATCGGCCCCAGCCATGCCATCATCGACAGCGCCGTCCCCACCACCAGCAGATGCCCCGCATCACGGGAACGCGGCACATTGCCTTCCTCGGCAGCCTTTCTCAGCCGCGTCTCGGTGGCGGGTAACTGCTTGTCCTCTTTGCTCGGCTGGTCGGCCATCTGTCTATCGCAGGCATTGCTTCAGATGGCGGCATTATGAGCAAACGGAACCGGGGGGAATGTCCCGAAAAAGGGGGGAAACGACGCACTTTAGCGCGGGAAGGACAAGCGGCTGCCCCGCCATGACAGGCGGTGGCACACGAAAGCACCTCTGCCGCCAGCGCCCGCACTCCGCCGTCTGCCGCAGGCCTGCCCCATGCAGCCCCCATCGGCTCAACCGTTCATGGGCTCATCGGCTCAGCTACTGACCGGTTCGACGGTTCGACGGTTCGACAAAAAAGCATGGCGCCCTTTTTGGGCGCCTCATCACCTACTACAGAAAGCGCTGTCAGGGAGCAGCGCCAATCGCCTCGGCTGCACTCGTCTTGTCCGAAGCCGACACCTCATAGCCCGACAGGATGCGCGCCTTCGCCTCCTCGTTCAGCACCACGATGGCAATGCGCCGGTTCATCGGATCGCGCGGATTGGTCTTGTCGAGCGGCACCACCGGCCCCAGGCCCTGTACGCGCAGCACCTTGTCCGGGTTGAGGCCCCCCACCACCATCTCGCGACGGGAAGAATTGGCCCGCTCGGCCGACAACTCCCAGTTCGAGTACCCGCCGGAAGCCTTGCCCGCATAAGGCAGCGCATCGGTGTGGCCGCTGAGGCTCAGCGAGTTCTCGACATCATTCAACATCTTGCCGATGGTACGCAGCAGCTCGCGCATGGCCGGCGACAGCACCGTGCTCTTGCCCGAGGCAAAAAGCGGCTTCTTGCCCGCATCCACGATCTGGATCGAGAGGCCATCCACCGTCATCTCCATCCGGATCTGATCGCGCAGGGCTTCAAGCGCCGGAATCCTGATGATCGATTCCTCCAGCTGCTTTTGCAGCGCCATCAGCTTCTCCTGCTCCTGGCGACGCTTCTGGCTCATCGTCACCCGGCTGTTGACCTGGCCATCCTTGCGCGTCAGATCCATGCCACCGCCGGGCACCACCGCCGTGCGATCCCCCACCCCACTGCCCCCGGTCAGGGCGATCTTCAGCGGCGTCTGGAAATACTCGGAAATCCCTTTCAGATCATTTTCACTGGCTGAACTCAGCAGCCACATCAGCAGAAAGAAAGCCATCATGGCCGTCACGAAGTCGGCATAGGCAATCTTCCATGCCCCCCCATGATGCCCATGCCCACCCTTCTTGATGCGCTTGATGACGATGGGTTGTGTCTTCTTCGCGGATGCAGCCGACATGGCTCAGGCCCTCTTCTGCTTGACGTGGCCTTCCAGCTCGGCAAACTTCGGCCGTTCGGTCGAGTAAAGCACCTTGCGTCCGAACTCCACGCACACCGCCGGCGCATAGCCCTGCATGCTGGCCAGCAGGGTCACCTTCACGCATTGAAGCTCCTTTGCCGCCTCATTGCTCTTTTGTGTCAGCAGGTCGGCAATCGGTGCCACGAAGCCATAAGCCAGCAGAATCCCCAGAAAGGTTCCCACCAGCGCGTGCGCGATCATCTGCCCCAGAATGGCCGGTGGCTGCCCTACCGAGCCCATCGTGTGAACCACCCCCATCACCGCCGCCACGATACCAAACGCCGGCAAACCATCCGCCACCTTCTGAATGGCATGTGCCGGCACCATCGCCTCGTGGTGATGGGTTTCCATCTCGTTGTCCATCAGATTCTCGATTTCCAGCGCATTCAGATTGCCGGAAATCATCATCCGCAGATAGTCGGTCACGAACTCGATCAGGTGGTGATCCGCCACCAGATCAGCATACCGGGTGAACAGCGGACTGCTCTCGGGCGCCTCGACATCGTTCTCGATGGCCATCAACCCTTCCTTGCGGGCCTTGTTCAGGATGTCGTAGAGCATCGCCATCAGGGACAGATAGCGTTCCTTCGTGTATTTGGAGCCCTTGAAGATGGTGGGCAAGGCACCCATCGTCGCCTTCAGCTCCTTGCCCGGGTTGGCCACGATGAAAGCCCCCACGGCTCCGCCGCCGATCATCAGCAGCTCCAGCGGCTGAAACAGGGCGCCCAGATGCCCGCCCGCCATCGCGTAGCCACCGATCACGGAGCCCAGAACCACAACATAGCCGATAATGACAAACATCTGATGTTCCCCTACTGGTTGGCCCGTCTGCCACCCAAGACCCGCTGAACACGCGCCGAAGCCCGCCGGTGCCGAAGCCCCCCGGGTGGACACACCTGCTCACAGGCCCTGTTCAGCCCACCTTCGGGCCATGGCGCCGTACCCTTGTTTCGGACGATCCCGCCGATTCTTGAGCCACGCGCCCTGCCGCGCCCCCCGATTCTGCCCAACGGCTGATGAGGGCCAATGAACGTCAGGCCTTGAGGCTGCCCGATCGAAAACGGGTTTTTCTGTTCGCCATCGGCACGTAGACCAGACACCTGGATGGCAGGAATCACGCAAGCGCCAAAGCCGTTCGCCCCATCAGGCGACCGTCGTCTGGAACAGCGCCGCCAGCCTGTCGAGCTTCTCCCTTACCTCGGCATCGATCGATTCAGGTGAAACATAGGGCACCAGCCGATGCAGCTCACCTTTACGAAGAAGCATCTGGCCACCGAGACTGGTTGCAAGCCGCCGGAAGAACTCTTCTGCAAAGGTGCTGAGCTTCTTCTGCCGTGTATTGGCCTGCCATACCAGACGCGCGGCATCGGATGGCGCGTTCTTCCAGGTCTCGAAATCACGCTGCCCCCCGTCGAAAACCTGCTCCAGAATGAGTGAATCCAGCACTTCATCAATATCCCGGCCCACGCCATCAAACAGATCACCCGAAAAAACCTGAGCTTCGGCTGAGGTTTCCGTGAGTTTTTCGATGGCAAATCGACGCAACACCTCCGGCGTGATGAAATAGTTCTCGGCTTCATAGCGCTTCCAGTAACTGATGCATAAAGCCCCATCGTCCATCTCCACCCGGTTGGCACGACCATCGTTATCCAGAATCGCCAGCCCTTTCAGCGAAGGCAGGAGGTTTCTCAGACCATTGAAATGTTCCCTTGGGGTGATACCAAAACCGCCTTCCACCCGCTCCAGCTCGGCGTCCAGGTTCCGGTCGGGGTAATTGTCCTGAACGTAAAAAGAGTTGATCCGTTCGTCCCAGATACGTGCAACAGGATGATCCAGCCGTTCGGCCAGCGCCCTGAGCATGTCGATATCGGTTCCTCCTTCCACATACAACACATAACCGCGTTCACGAGCCTTCACATAATTGTCAGCACCAAAATGCTTGAGGCTGTTCCTGATATCCTTCTTTCTGGCCAGATCATCCGCCCTGCCCTCCAGCAGCAGGGTCAGGTTGGTGTCCAGTGCTTCGTCCAGAATCACTTCCGAATGCGTGACGATCACGACCTGCGAACCGTTTTCTGTCGCAATGTCGCGCAGCAGCACATAAATCTGCTTTTGCCGCAGAATTTCCAGGTGAGCATCCGGTTCGTCCACCAACAGGACACTTCCCTTGTGGGAGTACAGATAGGCAAAGATCAGCAGCATCTGCTGAAAACCCCGCCCAGACGACGCAATGTCAAGCGCCTCCTTGACGTTCGCCTGCTGATAGCTGAGATTGATGCTGCCCCGGGCGTTCTCTTCAGGCAGTGACAGCCTGACATTGAACAATCTTTCCATCAGTCGGGTGACGCGCGCCCAATCGTCAGGTGATTGCCTCAGTACCATCAGGCAGAGATTTCGCAGCACCTGAGCGGTTTGTCCTTGCCCCAGCAGCACGTCGATACGCGTCGGTTGCAGTACCGGCTCTTCCGTGTCCAGCCCCGACATGGGATAGAGAAGCTCGATGTTCAAAGCGGCCGCATGAGCAATGAGTTCCAGGTTCTCGAGGACAGAGGGATCGGGTGAACAATACACCAGTTCATCCCCCTGATTCCGGAAACGCATTGGCAGGGCATGCACCTCGCCCTTCCAGGCAACCCCGACAGTGATGACAAACCAGACATCCCGGTTGCCAGTACGTACCTTCGTGTTATGCCAGAAGTAACGGGTTCGTTGTACAGGCACCGAGACGATCGCCAGGCGGTTGAGCGCCGTCGCGGGACGCTCCCTGGCTGAAGACCCCTTGCGAACGTCATACCACGTTCTGACTGCCTGCCCCCAGAGGGCCAGCGCCTGAATCGCGCTTGTCTTTCCACAATTGTTTGGCCCGATCAGCACGGCCGGGTGCGCCAACTCAATGCGCTGACGCTCACCGAAACGCTTGAAATTCTCGATTTCCAGATAATGCAGCAGTCTCATGATCGGTACCATCTTTGGGGTTCCCGTGATTGTACGACCCCCTGCCAGCCAGCACGCAGGACGGGCGGAAGTCTATACCCGCCAGCTGGCCGTGTTCTGTTAAAGCCATGCAACAGCAAGCCGATATGGATCCAATGAACCGCATGCAGGCAGACGGTTTCGCGAGTCTGGGATAGCTGAACAGATTCCGTGAGACGACTCGCCCCGCATCTCGTTTCAATGTCACGTCTCGGACAACCATGGCACAGATCATCAACACCAACCTGATATCGCTGAACGCACAACGTAACCTCGCTGGCAGTCACGACATGCTGGCCCGATCGGTGCAGCGTCTCTCCACCGGGCAGCGAATCAACAGTGCCCGGGATGATGCGGCAGGTCTGGCGATCGCCGAACGCATGAACACCCGTATCCGGGGCGCGAATGCAGCCATCCGCAACGCCAGTGACGGCATCTCACTGTTACAGACCGCGGAAGGCGCCATGGCCCGGATCAGTGACATGGGACAACGCATGCGCGAGCTGGCCGTGCAATCGGCCAACGCCACCAACAGCGACACCGACCGTGCGGCACTGAACGAGGAATACCAGGCCCTCGGCACCGAGATCAAGCGCCTGATCGAGGGCACCGAATTCAACGGCATTCGGGTGCTGGGGCAAGGCATCGCGCTGGATTTTCAGGTAGGCGCCGATGCGGGCGACCAGATCGAAGTGATCCTTCAGGGACAACTGGGGCGCACCCATTTCAGCCATGTCGTGGGCAACAACACGGCTACGCCACCGCCGCCGATCAGCAGTGCTGATGGTGCCCGGGATGCTCTGGGCAAACTCGATCGCATGCTCAACGAAAGCAACAGCGTTCGTGCCGAGTTTGGCGTTCTCCAGAACCGCTTTGAAGCCATCATCCAGACCCTTCAGATTGAGGCAGAAAATCATGCCGCAGCCCGAAGCCGGATCATGGACGCCGACTTCGCCCGGGAAAGCGCGGCCCTAACCCGCGCCCAGGTTCTCCAGCAAGCCGGCACCGCCATGCTGACACAGGCGAACGCCCTGCCCAACAACGTGCTCTCGCTGTTGAGATAAACCCCCCCGCCACGCCCGTCATGAGGCCGGACTCAGTGGATCGAGCCCGCCTTCCGGGCCTTGCCAGCCCTTGCCGGCGGCTCACACAAGCCGCAGACGAAACGGTCTTCCAGCTCATAAGGGTGATTGATGAACATGCCCTTGCACCGCCGGCACTGGATGGCCGTCACCAGACCACTGTCGATGAAACGAACCAGACGCCAGGCACGCGTGATGCTGAGCATGGGCTCGACCCCATAGCTCTTCACCTCGGCCGTGTACAGCTCATAGGCCTTGATGATCGCCTCCGCATCATCGATCGGCGCGCTCTTCATCAGATAGGTATGGATGTTGTAGAACAGCGAGGCATGAATGTTCGGCTGCCACGTCATGAACCAGTCGGTCGAAAACGGCAGCTGGCCCTTGGACGGACTCTTGCCGGCCACTTCCTTGTACAGCTTCAGCAGCCGCTCATAAGGCAGGTCGGTTTCCGACTGAAGCATCTGCAACCGGGCGCCCAGCTCGATCATGCGGATCGCCTTGACGATCTGGCGATTGTCTTCCAGCAGGCTACGCGCGCTCATTCAACGTCTCCTCGAACTTGCCGGAACGCAGGATCGCCGCATGCAGACGAGAGGCGTTGCGATCCGACACCTGATCGCGTCCGCCCTCCCCATGATCCGCCAGCAGTGACCACAACATCGCATCGTCGAAGCGGAAACGGCACAACAGCATGTTGCCCTGCGCCATGCGCATCAGCTGCGCCGGAGACAACTGATCGATCAGATCGGCCACCTCTTCCGACAGGCCGAGTCGATAGAGCGCCTGCACCCGATCGGTACGGATCAGCGACTGCGCCAGAATCAGATAGGACAGATTCGCCTCGCGAATCTCTGCCATGATTCGATCTTCATTCATCGTGGACGTTTCCTGACTGTCGGGTTGGTTCGGTAACACCGTGCGTTGGCTTGCGCCATGGCTGACACTATGCAGCGACACCTCACCTCCCACCAATCAGCCCCCGACCAATGGCCGAACGGCAACCCGCCCCAACCGGCTCATCCTGAAAAAAGCCCTGAAAATCCATGGCTGTTCATCGGCTTCGGTCATCCGCTCGCCCTTCTCCCCCGAAGCCCCGCCCCTCGCCACTTCGACCGACGGTTGACCACCTCTTCCCAATGGCAAGACAAGCCTCTGTTGGCAGTCGGCACTGACTGACGCAGGGACTGTTGCAAGCTTGACATCTTCCCCCGCCCAAAAGTTGGTGGATTACCCCGCCGAATGACAGGGCAAGCCCAGGACCATTCGCTGCGACAACGACCCGGAGCGACCCTGTTCGATCTCGGCGGCCTTTTCGACGACCTTCAGGGCATCCTTGGATCCAACATCGATCTTCTGACGCCGGGTGACTTGCCCATAAAGTTCAGGGACAAGGTCATCGCAGAGGCCAAGCCAATATGAGCAGCCTTCGTCTACCGGACTATCGCAACACATTCGACTGGCTGCGCATCAAGGCATGGGATTGAACGTAGTCTGTTGCATACCCTGTCGATTTTCGGCACGCCGGCCCGTCGAGCCAGAGCCTTCGGTCTCGAACTCGGAGGCGAATGGATCAAGGGGGGTTGAAGTCATCAGGCGGCCCTTCGCCATTGGATAAAGGGCTTGACCCGGCCCCGACAGCCAGGCAGCCAGGCAGCCAGCCAGGCAGCCAGGCTGCCAGATAAGGATAATGATAAGAACTGTCGGAACCGGGCCAAGCCGATACGGGTCTCCATGGATGTCCGCGATGCGAACGGTATCCATCTTGCACGGTTTGTCGTGTGCTGACATCAGCCTGATGGATGAAC